>CAZWAK010000131.1:0-10535 GCA_964631865.1 uncultured Heliobacteriaceae bacterium
GGAAGAAGCCATCGCCGCACCGCGCGAGGACATCAGCAAATACGCACCACGCATCCTGACTATCCAAATTCCGGTAGACAAGATTCGTGACGTCATTGGCCCAGGTGGCAAGATCATCAAATCCATCGTCGAACGCACGGGCGCGAAGATTGATGTCGCTGACAACGGCTTGATTTCGATTGCGACGGCGAATGGCGAGGCGGGCGAAATGGCGCTGCAAATCATTCGTGATCTGACGGCGGAAGCGGAGATTCGCAAAACCTATCTCGGCACGGTCAACCGCATCGTGGACTTCGGCGCGTTCGTCGAAATCTTCCCCGGCACGGACGGCTTGCTGCACGTGTCGGAAATCGCCGATTATCGTGTCCGTGACGTGCGCGATGAATTGCACGAAGGCCAGCAAATTATGGTCAAGTGCATCGGGCTGGAAGGTAACAAGATTCGCCTGAGCCGCAAGGCAATCTTGATGGAAGAGAAGAAATCGAAGGGCAAGGGCGAATAGTTCGACGAGCAGAAAGAAGGAACGCAATGGAACCTGTCAGCGTAACGCCTGCACAAGTTCAACTGCGGCTCTCACGCGGCGCGCAGATCGTGTTCGTGGATGCGCGTCGCCGTGACTTCGATGATTACCACGTTCGTTTACCAGGGGCGCTGCACGTGCCTGCTTTGGAAGCGGCACAGTCCCTGCATTTAATTCCACGCAATTTCCCCATCGTTGCGTATTGCACCTGACCGGGCGAAGCGTCGAGCGCCAGTTTGGCGTTTGTGTTATTGGAGAACGGCTGGGAAGACGTGGCCATACTTACGGGCGGATTGGAGGGGTGGCAACTGGCTGGGTACCCTGTTGAGGCCATCGCCTGAACGAGAACAAGCATCGTTCTCATCGCTACCGAAAAGCAAAGCGGAGCCTTTTTCATCCGGGCTTCGGTAGTGTTTTATCAGCAAGCGGTACGAATCTGTTCGGGAAAACAGACTCGTACCGCTTTTGCGTTTCTCCGCGTGATTTTTACGGCTCGTGAACATGATCCAAGCCCTGCGACAAAAGCTGGGGAAGGCATACGGGTTGCAGCCCGGCGATGGCAAAACCATATTGCTGCTGGCTTTGCCGTTGTTCTGCTCGCTGACGATCTTTTGGGTGCTGAAGCCCATCAAGCGCGGTTTGTTTTTGAGCTACTACAAAGCACATCCGTTGACGTTATTCGGTTGGCAATTGACCGGAGCCGAAACCGAACAACTGGCCAAAATCTCGAACGTAGGCGTAGCCTATTTGTTGCTGCTGCTGCTGGCGTGGCTCGGCTACAGATTTCGGCGGCAGGAAGTAATTCTCTTTCTCTCCGGCCTCTCGGCGCTGTTGTTGATCGTCTTTGCGCTGAATCTGCACAGCACGTCGGTGCTGATTCCGTGGGGATTTTATAATTTCGGCGACATGTTCAATACGGCGGCGCTCGTGTTGTTTTGGGCCTTCGTCAATGACTCCTCGACGCCGGATCAGGCGTTGCGTCGTTATGGATTGATCGGCTTGGGCGGCGTGTTGGGCGGATTGGCGGGTTCGTCGTTTGTGCGTTGGGGCGTGCTGGCGCTGGGGCGCGAAACCATTGTGCTGTTGTGTCTGGTTCCGCTGGGCTTGATGACCTGCCTCGGCGTCTATTTGCTGCGGCGCTCCGAATTGGGAACACGTCCGGCGGTGAAGCGCGAGGATTGCGCCGTTGATTGCAGCACGGGCGAGGCGTGGACGTTATTCAAGAATTCCAAGTATCTGCTCTCGCTGGCCGTGCTGGTGATCTGCTACGAAGTGGTGTCGAGCATTGCCGACTTTCAATTCGGCGCGACCGTCGAACGCACGATAATCGAACCGCTGCGCCGCGATGCCTACTTTGGCGCGGTGGGGCAGTGGCAAAGTCTGGCCGCGATTCTGGTGCAGGTGTTTTTGACGGGCTTTGTGATGCAACGCTTCGGCCTTCGCATCGCGCTGCTGGTCTTGCCGCTGGCAATGTTGATCGGCACGCTCGGCTATCTGGCGTTGCCTTCGCTGCTGTTTGCGACACTGCTGTCGGTCAGCGACAACAGCATGAATTTCTCCATCAATCAGGCGGCGAAAGAGGCGTTGTATGTGCCGCTCAGCCCGGTCGTGCGCGCCGTCATCAAAACCTGCAACGACGTCCTGGTGCAACGTTGCGCCAAAGTCTTAGGCGTCCTGCTCAATCTGCTTCTGGTTCCATTTCGTACGATCATTGACTTGCGTTGGCTCTCCTTGGTGAGTCTGGTTACGTTGGTCGGATGGTTGCTGGTGGTGCGATTTGTCGGGCGCAAGTTTGAGGCGATGTCGAAGCAAACGGAAAACAGTTGGAAGAAATGGGCGGACACCCGGCCCAACGAAGCTTGAGGAACCCCGAATATGAAATGGCTGTATCTTTTCAAACTCAAGAACGTCATCGCGTGTGTCACCTTGTTGCTGCTGCTGGTCGGCGCGACTGGCGGACAAACCACCAGCCCGGCTTCCCGCGCAGAGGAGGTGCAAGCCGCGCGCGCGAAAAAAGCCGCGGAAATCAAGCCCGAAGAAAACTCGAAGCTGGAAAACCGCCTGATTTACATCAAAGACAACAAGGTGCTGGAACGCATCACGGGCGGCGTCGGGGGTTGGCGCATCAAAATCGGTGGGATGTCGGCGAATGGCGGCTTCGCGTTGGGGCCGGAATATGTACGCGACGATTTGCGCAACGGCGCGGTCAGCGTGCGCTTTGCCGCGCAGGCTACTTTGCGGCTGTTTCAGCGGTTCGAGGCGGAATTGACGCTGCCGAAACTGATGAACAATCGCGCGTTCTGGAACGTCTATGCCGTGCATCACAACTATCCACAGTTGCAGTATTACGGCCCCGGCGCAAATTCACGCAAAGGCAATCGCACGGATTACCGGCTGGAAGACACCGCACTTGACACGACGTTTGGTGTGAAGCCATTGACGCAGATGTTGAAGCTGACGGTCGCGGGTTCGGTCGGCGCACTCTGGAACAACGTTGGCCCCGGCACAAACAAGCAATGGACGAACGCCGAGCGCGTCTTCACGCCTGCTCAGGCGGTGGGCATCAACGAGCAAACGGATTTCTTTCGCTACGGCGCGTACACCGTGATTGATTACCGCGACATTCCCGGCGGCCCGCGCAAGGGCGGCTTTTATTTGGCGCAATACAGTCGCTACGAAGACCGCAAATTGAAGCGCCACGACTTCAATCGGCTCGACCTGGAGTTGCAGCAATACATTCCGTTGTTCAATCAACGGCGCGTGATTGCTTTGCGCGGTCGCACGACCTTCACGAACACGCGCGCCGGACAGAGCGTGCCGTTTTATATGCAGCCAACGTTGGGCGGGCCGGACACGTTGCGTGGCTATCGCCCGTTTCGGTTTTACGGCAACAACGCGCTGCTGCTGAGCGCGGAATATCGCTACGAAGTGTTCAGCGGTTTGGATATGGCAATCTTTGCCGACGCGGGCAAAGTCACGGAGCGGCGCGGGCAAATGAACTTGCGCAATCTCGAAAGTTCCGTCGGGTTGGGTTTTCGCTTCAACGTCAAAAACAACGTGTTTATGCGGCTCGAAGCGGCCTTCAGTCACGAAGGCTTTCAGATCGGCTTCCGCTTCAACCCGGTCTTCTCCGTCGGCCCGTATCGCACGTCCAGCAGTCAGGGGGAATTCTGATGAAACGCTTGCCATCATTGGCTTCATTTCTGCTCGTTGTGTCCTTCGTTGTTGCGCCCATCGCCACCGCACAGCCACCCGGCAAGCCCAAATTTTATCCGGACGACCCGTTGCTCAGCGCGCCGCCGCCTGTGCCCGCAACCAAAGTGAAAGCGCGCAAGCTCAACGACCTGTACGACTATCTGCTGAACGATTTTGGCAAGCCCGGCGAGCACTGGAAAAAAGCTGAGCAGGCGATCCCGGCGCAGAATGTGAACACGCTGGGCGAGGTGCCGGACGATGAATGGTATGTGGCGCGGCATTACTTCAAGCCGATGACGCTGGAACAGCTTGTCGCAGGCCCCAACGTGACCGGGCCGCCCGCGCAAGGCGGGCCGTGGAAAGTCGTGGCCGCCAAGACCGAAGGCATCACGCCGGGCTTCACGATTCTGGATGCGCGCGGCAAACGCTACATCGTCAAATTCGATCCGAAGCATTTTCCCGAACTGGCGACCGCGCCGGATGTGATCGGCTCGAAGTTCTTTTACGCGCTGGGGTACAACGTGCCGGAAAATTACATTGTCAACTTTCGCCGCGCCGATTTGGGGATTGGCGAAGACACGCTCATCACCGATGACAAAGGCAAGAAGCGGCCTATGACGAGGCAGGACATCGGGCAATTGCTGATGAATGTGCGCCAGAACGAAGACGGCTCGTATCGCGCGGTGGCGAGTTTGTTCATCGCCGGGAAGCCCGTCGGGCCGCATCGTTATCACGGCACGCGCCGCGACGATCCGAACGACATCGTGCCGCACGAGCATCGCCGCGATTTACGCGGGTTGCGAGTGTTTTGCGCGTGGCTGGCGCACGACGATTCGCGCGCGATCAACAGTTTGGACATGCTCGACCAAAAAGACGGCCAGCCGTTCGTCAAACATTACCTGATTGACTTCGGCTCGCTCCTCGGCAGCGCGAGCGATCAGCCCAACAGCCCGCGTTCGGGCTTCGTGCCATTCTTCGATTGGAGCGACGCCGCGAAACAATTTTTCTCGCTCGGTTTGTATGTGCCGAATTGGGCGCGGGCGAACTATCCGCCCTATCCGAGCGTCGGGCGGTTTGAGTACGAAAAGTTTGCGCCGGAAACGTGGACGCCGGAATATTACAACCCGGCGTTTGCGAATCTGTTGCCGCCGGATGCGTTCTGGGCGGCGCGGCAAGTGCTGGCGTTCAGCGACGAACAGATTCGCGCGCTGGTCAAAACCGGCGGCTACACCGATCCGCGCGCCGAAGCCTGGGTGGCCGAATGCCTGATTCGTCGCCGCGACAAAATCGGCAAAGCCTTCCTCAATCAAGTGCTGCCGCTGGATTTTTTTGCCGTGCGGGATGGTAAACTGCGCTTCGTGGATGTTTCGGCGCAATACAATTTGGGCGACAATGGCCCGTTCACGATTCGTTGGGCGGAGTTTGAGAATCAAACCGGTGCGACGCGCGATCTCACTGCGGCGAGCGGTGAGGCCGTACCGACGAGCAATGCGGCGTACCTTTGCGCTACAATCACGGGACGCGATGCCAGGCGCACGATGAAAGCATATTTGCGCAATCAGTCCGGCAACTGGCAAGTAGTTGGATTGGAGCGTTGAGTCTGTAACCGAAGTGAGGAGAGAACATCTCTCTTAATTTGAAGGATAAATTGATCAGGAGTGACATGAAAAAAGCCCCAGTAATGATACTTGGTTTGTTGGTATTGGTTGGAGTGGTAGGCTGGTTTGCTGTGCCTCAACCGTCAGCACAAGCGCAACCCGCGCAATCGTTGGCCGATGCGCGCGAGAAGCATCTCAAGAACGTCAAGCAACTCACGAACGAAGGCGAAAATGCCGAAGCCTATTTTTCGCCCGACGGCAAGAAGTTGATCTTCCAGCGCACGACCAAACGCGATGGCTGCGATCAAATTTTTTCGATGAATCTGGACGGCTCGGACATGAAGATGCTCTCGAATGGTGAAGGTAAAACGACTTGTGCGTACTTCACGCCGGACAAGAAGAGCATCGTCTATGCTTCGACATTCAAGGCGAATCCCGTTTGTCCCACGCCGCCGGATTATTCGCGCGGTTATGTCTGGGCGTTGTTTTCCGGCTTCGACATTTTCAAAGCAGATTTAGACGGCAAGAACGCGCGCGCCTTGACGACCACTAACCGCTACGATGCTGAAGCCACGATTCGCAAAGACGGCACGATTGTGTTCACCAGTTTACGCGACGGCGATCTGGACATTTACACGATGGACAAGAACGGCAAGAACGTCAAAAAACTGACGAACGAACTTGGTTATGATGGCGGGCCGTTTTGGAGCGCGGATGGCAAACAGATCGTCTATCGCGCCTTTCATCCGGCGGACGAAAAAGAGAAGGCGGATTATGTCGCGTTGCTCAAAGACAATTTGATTCGCCCGACCAAATTGGATATTTGGGTGATGAATGCTGATGGCTCGAACAAACGCCGCGTGACGAACCTCAATAAAGCCAGCTTCGCGCCGTATTTTTTCCCTGACGGCAAGCGCATCATTTTCTCGTCGAACATGGATGATCCGCGCGGGCGCAATTTCGAGTTGTACGCGGTGAATGTGGACGGCTCGAATCTGGAACGGATCACGTACAACGAGCAATTCGACGGCTTCCCGATGTTTTCGCCCGACGGCAAAAAGCTCGTGTTCTGCTCGAATCGCAACGCCGCGAAACAAGGCGATACGAATGTCTTCATTGCCGATTGGCAACCCTAAGCTGAGAAAGTAGAAAGTAGAAAGTCAAAAGTGGAAAGTGGTTGTATAGCACTTTCCACTTTTGACTTTTATCTTTGCACTTCTCCTCACATCCTGCGTGCTTTTCCCAAAAAAACTTGTATAATGCGCGGCGTTTCGAGTTCCCATTACCGGTAACAGTTCATCCGTCGCCATTTGATTGCCCCCGTGTGCCTGGCTCATTTGGCCTGGAAGCCCTACGGACGCCACAAGGACGCCATACGGACGCCCTACGGACGAAAGACGCATGAATGCTTCTTCTCTAGCAAGTGCTGCCGAGCAGCCTGACCGAACCGCCTTTGAAGTGCCGCCGATTATGCAGGCGCTGGAAGGCTTGACGGATGGCTTTTCGACCTTTGATGAACAGTGGTGCTTCACGTTTGTCAGCCCCAAATGCAAGCGGTTGTATCACCTGCCGGACGATGTCATTGGCAAGCATTTGTGGCGGGACTTTTCGTTACTGGTCGAGACTCCTTTTCACGCCGCTGCCCAACGCGCGCTGGTCGAGCAGAAAACCATCGTCGTCGAAGATAAATGCCCGTACACCGGCCTTTGGATTGAATCCCGCATCCAGCCTTGTCGCAATGGCGTCGCCATTTATTACCAGGACATCACAGCGCGATTGAAAGCCAAAGATGAGCAATCCCGCCTGGTGTCCATTCTCGAAGCGACCACGGACTTCGTCAGCATTTTTGACACCAAAGGCAAACCGCCGTTTATCAATCGCGCCGGGCGACAGATGATCGGCATTGGAGAAAACGAAGACATTTCGCAAATCAACATTTCGCTGCATCCCACCTGGGCGAGCGATCTGGTCTTGCGCGAAGGCATCCCAACCGCGATGCGCGACGGCGTATGGAAAGGCGAAACCGCTTTGCTGCCGCGCGCGGGGCAGGAAATCCCGGTGTCGCAAGTTTTGATCGCGCACAAAAGTGAGAGCGGCGAGGTGGAATTCATCTCGACCATCGCCCGCGACATCACCGAAAGCAAACGCGCGGAGATGGTGTTGCGCGAACAAGCGGCGCTGCTCGATCAAGCGCCCGATGCCATTGTCGTGTGCGCGCTCGACGCGACGATCAGGTTTTGGTATCAGGGCGCGGAGCGTATGTACGGTTGGACGGCAGAAGAAGCGCGCGGGAAAACCTTCTGCCATTTGTTGGCGGCGGAAAGCTGCAACGCCAATTTGTCCGAACATCTTCAGGAATTTTTTCGCACAGGAGAATGGCGCGGCGAGTTGCGGTTTCGCACCAAAACCGGGCGCGAAATTGTCAACGATTGCCATTGGACATTGGTGCGCGATGACGCGGGGCGCGATCAATCTGTTCTGATTATTCACACCGACATCACGGAAAAGAAAAAGCTCGAAGAACAATTTCTGCGCACCCAGCGCATGGAAAGCATCGGCACGCTGGCCAGCGGCATCGCGCACGACCTGAACAACGTGCTGTCGCCGATTTTGCTGGCGACGCGAATTTTGAACCTCAAGTTCACGGATGAAGATTCGCAAAAACTGCTCGGCACGTTGCGTCGCAGCGCCGAACGCGGAGCCGATCTGGTGCGCCAGGTGTTGACGTACGCGCGCGGCACCGATGGCGAACGAGTGCTGTTGCAACCGCGCCACCTGATTCACGAAGTCGTCCGCATGTTGCAGGACACGCTGCCCAAATCCATTGTCGTGCAACAGCAATTGCCGTCGCAATTGTGGGCGATTACGGGCGACACGACGCAGCTTTATCAAGTCGTGATGAACCTCTGCGTCAATGCGCGCGATGCGATGCCCGACGGCGGGACGCTCAGCATCAGCGCCGAAAATGTGCGCCTCGATGCGGAGTTCGCCAAATCCAATCTGGACGCGCAGCCCGGCGATTTCGTCGTCATCCACGTGGCAGATACCGGCCTGGGCATCCCGCCCGACATTCGCAGCAAAATCTTCGAGCCGTTTTTCACGACCAAAATTGCCGGACAAGGTTCCGGGCTGGGCTTGGCAACGGTGCTGGGCATCGTCAAAAGCCACAACGGCTTCATTGATTTTGACTCGGAACTGGGGCGCGGCACGCGCTTCAAAATTTATTTGCCCGCCGTCAAAAACAAAGTCGCACCAGCCCTCGAACGCGAAGCCAAAGAGTTGCCGCGCGGACAAGGCGAAACGATTTTGATCGTGGATGACGAGGTCGAAATTTTGCAGATGACGCGCGAAACGCTGAGCGCGTACGGCTATCAAACGTTGATCGCCAACGGTGGCGACGAAGCGATGGTGCAATGTCGCCAAAGCGCGATTGATCTGGCCATCGTGGATATGATGATGCCCCGGATGGATGGTCTGGCCACGATTCAGGAACTCAAAAAACTGAGTCCCGCTCTGAAAATCATTACGACCAGCGGCCTCGCCGATAGTCGCAAACTGGCCGCCGCTACGGCGCTCGGCGCGAGTGCGTTTCTCGACAAACCGTGTCCGCCGGGCAAGATGATTCAAACCATCGCGACCGTGCTGCGCGCCAAATCGTGAGCGGGTTTGCTCTCCCGAAAGTACGGGAATTCGTGTACATTCTTGGCGTAACTTTCATCAATCTAAGGAGCCTTTTTTATGACTGAGAGAATCTATAACTTCAGCGCCGGCCCGGCGGTGTTGCCGTTGCCCGTGCTCGAAGAAGCCCAGCGCAATTTGTTAGCTTTGCCCGGCGTGGGGATGTCGGTGTTGGAGGTCAGCCATCGCTCGGCGGCATTTGAAGGAGTCATTCACGACGCCGAAGCCGATTTGCGTGCGTTGCTCGACATTCCGTCGAATTACAAAGTACTGTTTTTACAAGGCGGCGCGAGCCTGCAATTCACGATGGTGCCGATGAACCTGTTGCCGAAAGACGCGAGCGCCGATTACCTGCTGACCGGCAGTTGGGGCGAAGGCGCGATCAAAGAAGCGCGCAAACTCGGCACCGTGCGCGAAGCCGGTTCGACCGCCGAAGGCAATTTCACGCGCGTGACGAAGCAGGACGAATTGATCCTCGATCCCAACGCCGCGTACGTTCACTACACCTCGAACGAAACGATTTTCGGCGTGGAATTTCAAGACGAACCCATCGTCGGCGATGTGCCGCTGGTGTGCGATATGTCGTCGAATTTCATCAGCCGCCCGGTGGACGTGCGTAAATACGGCTTGATTTATGCCGGTGCGCAAAAGAACGCGGGCCCTGCCGGAGCCACGATTGTGATTGTGCGCGATGATTTGTTGGAGCGCGTGCCGAAAGGCTTGCCCGCGATGTTGGATTACCGCAATCTGGCGGACAAAGAATCCATGTACAACACGCCGCCGTGCTTTGCGATTTATATTTGTGGCCTGGTCTTCAAGTGGTTGCGCAACGACATCGGCGGCCTCGACAAGATTTACGCGCTGAATCAGGAGAAAGCGAAAATTCTCTACGACGCGATTGACGCTTCGGACGGTTATTATCGCGGGCACGCCGAAAAAGATTGCCGCAGCCTGATGAACGTCACGTTCCGCCTTCCGAGCGAAGAGTTGGAAAAGAAATTTGCGAAAGAAGCGACCGCCGCAGGCTTGGACGGTTTGAAAGGCCATCGCTCGGTCGGCGGCATGCGCGCTTCGATTTACAACGCCTTCCCGCGCGCAGGCGTGGTCAAGCTCGTGGAATTTATGAAAGACTTCGCCGAGAAAAACGGTTAGCGCCATGCATTTGGACACTGGAAAATCAGGGGCTGTCTCCTGGTTTCCGTTTTTGACCTGTCATTTATCATCGTTCAGGGACGTGCTGACTTGCCTGGCTACCTCTTGCCGCTGCGCTTGACAAGCACGTCCCACCTACCATAGCCTCCCGCGCAATTTCATGCGTTCAAAAACTTGACCCCATTGCCCCGGTAAAGGGGGGAAGGGGCGATTCGGAAAACTGCCGGACAAGATTGCTGTGCCTCCAAGCCGGGGCCAACGAAAGTGAGGAACGATGAAATGGCCATTACTTCAGCCCAGTCAGACGACAAAGAACGCACAACGCCGGAGCGCACAACGCACAACGCACAACGCACAACGCACAACGCACAACGCACAACGCACAACGCACA
>CAZWAK010000131.1:10635-22270 GCA_964631865.1 uncultured Heliobacteriaceae bacterium
CGCACAACGCACAACGCACAACGCACAACGCACAACGCACAACGCACAACGCACAACATCCGGCATTGATGTTCGCATCAGTAAAGCGATGACAGCGATGCAGGAGCAGATGGCGTTCTCTTGGGATGTGGCTTCGCTGGCTGCCCTCGTAGAACTGAGCACGCGCCAATTTGAACGGCGCTTCAAGGCCGTCACCGGGCAATCGCCCATGCAGTATTTGCAGCGCCTGCGGTTAACGGGCGTGCGAATTGTTGCTGACGACGTTTTTGAGCGGCAAACAAATCGCTGCGCAGGTCGGCTACAATAGCGAGCGATATTTTTATCGGGAGTTCAAACGCACGTACGGCGTCTCGGCCATGACCTATCGCCAGCAAGCTTCGCTCGAAAATAAACCCGCGCCCGATCCGTGATGGCGCGATTGTGAACACCAGTTATCTCGGCAACACTGTCACCGTCACCGATCAGGCGGGCAAAAACCGCAAAAGCGAAACCGATGCGCTCGGTCGCTTGAAGCAAGTCTGGGAAAATCCGACGGGGCTGAACTACCAGACCGGCTACAGCTATGAGGTGCTGGACAATCTGACGACTGTCGCGCAAGGCGTGCAGACGCACACGTTTGTCTATGATTCGCTCAAGCGGCTGACCTCGGCGACGAATCCTGAAAGCGGGATGACGACCTACCAATACGACAACAACGGCAATCTGACCTTCAAACAGGATGCCTTGAATCGCATGACGTGGTATCTCTACGACACGCTCAATCGGAATCAGCAGTCCTACACGAACGATCCCAACACCCCGCAGGTCGTGTCTGTCTACGACACGGCGACGTTGGGCAAAGGCAAATTGGGCTACAGCTTCACGACCAGTTATTGGGTGGGCAGCACGAGTTGGAAATATCTGACCTACAACCCCATCACGTCGTATGATGCGTTGGGACGCCCCAGCGGGCTGCAACAGTATTATCGCGATGCGGCGGATACGACGTGGGGCACGGCTTACACGACCTCGCGCACGTATGATCTGGCCAGCAATGTGAAAAGTCAGACCTATCCGTCGGGGCGCGTGGTGAATTACAGCTACAACACGGCCAATCAACTGACAGGCTTCACGGGCAATCTGGGCGATGGCACGACGCGCACCTATGTCAGCAACGCGACCTATAGTCCCGCCGGGTTGAAGGAACGCGAGAGCTATGGGATGACGACGCCCTTGCACCTGAAATTGCATTACAACAAACGACACCAGATGGTGGATTTGCGCCTGGGCACGGTCAATGACGAATGGAACTGGAATCGCGGGGCGTTGATTTTCTACTACGGCACAAACGCCATCAATGGCTGGAATCCGTTTGCCGACGACACGGACAACAACGGCAATGTGCGGCGCGCAGTGAATTATGTGCCGCTGGATGATGCCATCAGCAATCACGTCGTGCCACAACTGGCCGATTATACTTATGACAATTTGAACCGGATTGGGAGTTACAATGAAGCGCAGTACAACGGCTCGTCGTGGACATACAACGTGTCGGGACAGACGTTCAATTATGATCGCTACGGCAACCGGCAGATCACGGCGACGCTGGGCGGGGTGAACGGCTACAATCCCACCTACAACACGAGCAACAATCGCATCGTGGGGCTAACCTACGATGCGGTCGGGAATATCACGTACGATGGCTGGCGGACGATGACCTACGACGCCAACAACAAGCTGGTGAGCGCGAGTAGCGGAACCGGGAGCGGGGGTTATGTCTACAACGCGAACGGCAGTCGGGTGATTCGGACGGCGAACGGCGTGACGACGTGGCAAATCTATGGCCTGGAGGGGGAATTGGTGGCAGAATATGCGGCGAATGGTGCCGTCGGGAGTCCGCAGAAAGAGTATGGCTATCGCAGTGGGCAGTTGTTGGTGGTAGCGGAAGGGAGCAATGTGCGATGGCTGGTGACGGATCATTTGGGCAGCACGCGGATGACGGCGGAGGCGACGGGTTCTTTGACGGGGATGAAGCGACAGGATTACTTGCCGTTTGGGGAGGATTTGTATACGGGGCTGCGGCGCAATGGCGGGAATGGGCAGTATGGGTATGAGCCGCCCGCGAGCACGGTGCGGCAGCGGTTCACAGGGTATGAGCGGGATGTGGAGACGGGGTTGGATTATGCGCAGGCGCGGATGTATGCGAATTGGCAGGGGCGGTTTACTTCTCCTGACCCTCTCTTATCAAGCGCCAAATCGCTACAGCCACAAAGCTGGAATCGTTATTCCTATTGCCTTAACCAGCCTCTCAAATATATTGATCCACTTGGATTGATTTGGGGGTATAAAGAACTTGATAATAACAATAGGCAATATCAGTGGTTCGACGATGAACAAGCGCTGAAAGATGCAGGATTCTCGGTATACCAATATAACTATGTAATAAATGCTAATGGAACAGGCTACTATCTGAGCCCAAATGGGCCAGACTGGATTCAGTTTGAGAGTAGTCAATTTACAGGTGAAATGTGGTCATCGCTTGTGAGTACGCACGCGGGCAACTTCTCACCTGAGCAGCAGCAAGCACTTCAAAAAGCGGTCTTTAATAAAATTTATGCTTTGCCGGAGATAGAGCGAAGCAGAATGATAGCCGGGATGGTAGGTGGCTTGGCAGGCGGTTTGGCTGAAGGCGCAGGTGGTATATGGGCTAGCATACGTTCCCTATTGAGCGGATTGGGAGGAAGAGGAGCCGCAACCGAGGTTACGGTGCTTTACCGCGCTGTCGGTCAAGCTGAATTTGAGCAGTTAATGAAGACAGGCGCATTCCAGGCTGGGACCAACTCGCTTGGTGGAAAATTTTTCGCTGAGAGTTTAGATGATGCTATAAAATGGGGAGAGCTACTTGAAGGCAAAGGTGCCTTCAAGGTAATTGAGGCTCGCATACCAACTGTAGAAGCACAAAAATTCATGCGGTGGGATAGACTTGATGGCATTGGCCCGGCAAGGTATGCAGAACTTAATCAACTAAGAAACGCAACAATCCGTCCCGTTGGCAGTGGTCAATGAGTAAAGTTATGAAGGCAAGAATAAACTGGCTCCCGCCCGAACATGGCGGAAGACAACGGCCACCAATTGGAGTACGCTACGTCACGGTCTCGCGCTTTGATCAGGATGATGAGCAATGGCGTAAGGAGGCTTGGAGCCTTGTTCTGGAAAAAAATGAGCCTTCCAAAAATCCGCTGGAGACAGTTGCGGATATCCATTTCCTAGCACCAGATGCACCAGACGAGTTACTCTATAAAGGGGCTGTTTTTGAGTTGTATGAAGGAAGGAGGCGGGTTGCAATGGGGGAAGTTCTTTAGCGCGAGCGGAGGGAAGCTGCTACTGTCAACAAGCAGGCGAAACTGACCCAGCACCACGTTTTGACTTTCTGGCTTGGCAAAAGAGGCTTCAGCGTTGATCGGGGTCAGTCCGGTTCGCAGAGTTTGGCGGCGAGGCGCGCGGCACGGTGTTTGGCTTCTTGCCGCGCGGCAGCTTCTTCGGCGGGTGTGCGCAGGAATGCTCCGGCTTGTGGATTTCATAAGCGCAGGGGTTGTCCAGCGTTGAGTGTGTTCCAAGCCTAATGCGGTGCTCCACGTGCGAATTTGAGCACCGATGCAAAATTCTCAACGACTTTTCTCGCCACGTTTTGCCAGGTATGCGTTGCGGCGTACGCAATCATGGCTTGGCTTTTCCATTCTTTGGCCAACGCGATTTGCAAGCCTTGTCGAATGCTTTCCGCCGAGCGTTCGACCAGCAGGCCGTATTCGTCGGAGCAGATAATTTCCGGCGTGCCCCACGTGTTGGTCGCCACGACGGGCGTGCCGCAGGCCAGAGATTCCAGCAACACATTCGGCCAGCCTTCCGTCTCGCTCGCCAGACAATACACATCCGCCGCGCTGTACCAATCGCGCAAGGTGTCATTGAGTTGCGCGCCTGCCAACAGCACATCGGCTTCCATTCCGAACTGCGCAATTGTGGCTTTGAGTTTCGCGGGATACAAGGCTTCATCGGCTGCGCCGCCGACGATGACGAAGTACGGAATCTCGTGCCCGCTTTCGCGTAGCTGCTGCAACGCTTCGACAATCAAGTGATAGCCTTTGTTTTCGACAATGCGCCCGACGGACAACACAATCTGGCGTTGCAGCGGCAAGCCCAATCGCGCGCGCGCTTCGGCTTTGGGCACGGGGAAGAACGTTTGCAAATCTACGCCGTTGGAAATCGTCACGGCTTTGTCGGGATCAGCGCCGAGCGCGATGGCTCCGCGTCGCAGGGCATCCGCGACGGCAATTACGCGGTCGGCGTGACGAAGCACGAATTGAATTTGTCGCTTGCGCACCGGAAAGCGCGGCAGCACGTTGACATCGTGACCGCGCAACGTGACGGTCAGCGGCTTGCGCCACAGTCGCGCCAGAAATACGCCCGCAAAACCATCAGGAAACGCGAGATGCGCGTCAATCACGTCGAAATCAAATTCACGACGCAGCTTGCGCGCTGTCCACCAGACGGACAGCAACACGAAGAAGCCATCCAGCGGTTTCAGAATCGCGGGGATCGAGAGAAAGCGCGGGTAATAAACCTGCAAGTTGCCGAATTGATCGCGCGGCGGAATGGCGCGGCGTTCGGCGTATTTGGCGATGAAGCGATCCAACGGAAAGTACGGAATGGGCGCGATGACGCGGAGTTCGCCTCGCACTTGTTCGGCTACGTGCTTGAGGCGATTGTAAACGAAGACGGCGTGAACAGGCTGGGCGCGGCTGGGGAAGAGCGTCGTGACAGAGAGAATTTTCATCTCAGGTTCCCGCAAGTTGCAAATTCAAAAGCACGCCCGCCACCTGACATATACGCAGAAAAATATCCGCCTTCCGCTGCCAGCTTTCTCCGGCCAGCATTTGCCCCACAGCGGTCAAATCAGGCGTCCATTGCCCGCTGATGGCATCGTCAATGGCCGCGCGCCAGCCCGCAATGTTTTTTTCATCCACCGCGCGCAAATATTGTCCCATCTCGCACACATCAGGCAACGGCGTGGCCACGACGGGTTTGCCACAGGCTAAGTATTCCTTGAGCTTCAGCGGATTGATGTTCACGGTCAGCGCATTGTAGTAATACGGCAACAAACAAGCTTCCCAACCTTTGACGACGCTCGGTAATTCTTCGTACGGCACAGCGCCCGTGAAGTGAATGTTGGGCAATTTCCTGAGCGCGGCAACGTTGTCCTGAATCGGCCCGGTGAACACGAACGACACGTACGGCATGGCTTGTGCCAGCGCGCGAATGAGTTCCTGATTGTTGCGTTTGTCAAAGTTGCCGAAGTACCCGACGCGCGGTTTCGGAATGTCGCGCAAACAGGGGTGTTCCTGTGGCGGCGTTTCGGCAAACAGCTTCACGTCCACGCCGTGCCGCAGCAGATGCGTCGGATGTTGGTCCTGGAATTTTTCGTACAAGGGTTGCGAGGAGCATATAACGGCGTGAACGTGCTGCAAGAGCTTCTGCTCCAACCGCAGAATCAAATCTTTTTCCATGCCCGGCCACTCGCTGAAATCGTCCACGCAGTAATAAATCACTTTGGCCGGTTTGAGTGCGCTGACGACCTCGCAAACCGAAGGCGTGGTGGTAATCACGGTGAAATCCTGAAAGGCATGTTTGCGCAGTTGCTGCGAGACGTGCCGCAGCAGCGAGCGATTGTTCCAGGCGGCGAGCCATTGCGGACGATGAAACGGCGTCATCAACGGGACGCTGACCACCGGGGCCTGGCCATTCTGCCCGTTGGTTTTATGCGGCGGGCGCAAGCCCAGCATCGCCGAAAGTTTGCGCGCACCCTTCACGGTGTCGTGGAAGGTCAGTTGCGGCAGGCGCAATCCTACGGTGTTGACCCAAATCGTAGGATGGTCGTGCGTTAGAATTTGAAACAGATGCTGGCAACTCGAAGGATGCTCGCCCCAATCATCTGAAAAGACTAGAAAATTCACAGCTACGCCCTTCTTTCGAGAGCGCGCCCGCTCCTGCGCCCCGTTGTTCGAGCAAATCGTCTCTTGCTCTGCGGCTGGCGCGCGCTGTTAGCCAATCCGAAGGTGAAACAAAGCTAAGAACTCAAATCATACAGCCGTTCGTAGTTTCGGTACATAATGCTTTTGTCGAATAAGGCACGACAGCGAGCCTGGTTTTGCTGCCCCAAACTCGCACGCAACGCCGCGTCGGTTAAGAGCCGCTGAAGCTGGGTGACAAAAGCGGCTTCATCAGTAGTTGGGCATAAAAAAGTTTCATTGGACGGGGCGACCATTTCTTTTATGTCTCCAACATCAGTACCGACAACAGGACAACCTGCTGCCATTGCTTCCAGTACGGCGATTGGCATCTGCTCTGTATCAGAGGAGATCGCGAAGACGTCAAAGCATTTCACAATTTCCGCCGGGTCATCTTTGTGGCCGAGCAGGATGACTTTTTCGGTTAAGTAGTTTTCTTGCACCAACTGTTGCAAGGCTTGATGCTCTGGCCCACTTCCTATGATTACCAGGACTGCATCAAGATTTGTCGTCGCCTGTGCAAATACACGCAGCAGGCGCGGAATATTTTTTTCTTTGCGAAGCGTCGCGACCGTTCCTACCAGCAACTTACCCTGATGCTTCGCCAGTTCGGGGACAACCGAGAAATAATATTCGTGAGAAGGGTCGCGAGCGTATTTGGTTACATCAACTCCGTTCGGCACATAACTTACAATAGTCGCCGGGAATTTCCAAATCTGTCGGGCAATCCTTTCCAAAACCCGCGAAGGAACAATTAACTTTTGCACGCCCGCCAAAAACAAATGGCGCGCGTAAATCCGTCGTTTTTTTTGCCGCACCGCTTCTTCGGGAGAAAAGCCTTCTTCCCAATGCAGATGCGGACAAACCCGGCTGAGCGAATGCGCCAAGCCCCATTCAACCGCGCCCCAGTTGTATGTCAGCAACACATCGGGTTTGAGTTGCCGGAGCAGCCGCGCAAATTGCCACATATTTTTCAGCAGGTTTTGCCGATGGTTTTCCACTTCCAAAAACGTCACCGGAGCGCCCGGCAACAATTTCGTTTGGCAGTCATAGCGACCATCCATCGCAATGATCGTGTGCCGATAGCGTTCGCCGAAATGGTTGATGAGATCGCACGAACGCACTTCCGGCCCGCCCACCGCGAATGTTGAAAATACGTGCAGCAAATGACGCGGCTTACTCATGCGCTCCCTTTTTATGCACCGCGATGCCGCGCGCCACAAACGTCGCCCAATCCTCGACGGGCTGCCATTGCAAATCGTGTTTCGCATCGGTCGTATCGAACGGCGCGACCAGGCCGCGGGATTTCAAATCGCGATAGCTGGGGAACGGCGCATCGCGGCGACCCGTCGCACGCTTGATGACCCACTTGCCGATTTCAATGAGTTGGAGTTTCAGGACAGATTGCGGATAAAAGCGCAGCGGACGCCCCAACGTTTCGCTTAATTCGTGCATGTATTGCTGCGCCGAGGGGCGTTGATCGCCGACGAGGTTGTACGCTTTGCCTTCGATGCCCGGTGCGTTCATCGCCTGAAAAATCGCGGTCGCGCAATCTTCGACCAGAATAAACGGCAGCGGGTTGTCGCCGCGATTCCAGCCGATCATGTGGCCTTCCTGATTGGCAAAGCCGACGCCCGAATGAAACGGCATCCCGCCTGCGCCGATGACGACGCCGGGACGCAAAATCACGACGGGTAGGTTTTGTTCGCGGTGCATTTTGTTCAGAATGTCTTCGCACACCGCTTTGCCGCGCGAATACAGCGACCGCGTTTCGGCGCTCGGATCGTTCGGCGTTGCGCCCGTGATGCGGTCAGAACGGCTGCCGAGGTAAAGCGACGCAATCGTGCCGATGTAAATCAATCGTTTCGTGTTGTGCCGCAAACAGGCTTCCGCGATTACGCGCGTGCCGTCCACCATCGAGCGTTTGATCTCGTCCCACGTGTCGCCGCCGCCGCCGTGCGCGAGGTGAATCACGACGGGCGTGTTGGCGACAGCGGCATCAATCACAGCTTCGTTGGCGATGTCGCCGGAGACGACTTGGACGTTCGGGTGATGAAAGATTTCAGGCAGCGTGCGCGTGTTGCGCGCGATGATTTTGACGCGCTGATTCGCTGCGAGCAATTGCTTGAGCAAATGCGAGCCGATGAAACCTGTGCCGCCGACGACAACGACATCAAACGTGTCCGACGCAGTTGTGACGGGCTTCGCAGTCGTCGCAGGCGGCGTCAACGTGGCCGTCACTTGTTCGCACATTTGGATGACCTCTGCGCCCGCTTGGGCGTCTACGGCGCGACCACGTTTGGCCTCGTCAATGCCGTCGTAAAACGCGGCGACAGCGTTGTTCATACTGACGATGAACGGATCGTTTTTCGGCACGAGTTTGAGTTGCGACAAAACATAGCCGAGCGCGCCACTGAGGCTTTGTCTCGTCAAATCGCGCGCCATCTTCGCGCCCGTGCGCAACGAGTTGTAGAAATCCATTTCCTTCGTGCGCGTTTGCACGAGACATCGTTCGTGCAAAAAGTCCGCGTGAATTGTGCCGTCGGTGCAAATCGCTGTGATCTGCCACGAAGGAAAATCCTGCCCGACCGAAAGAAACAATTGCGCCGTCGCGCGTTCGCCGACGAGCGAAACCTGCCACGTGTCGTAAATCTCGACGCCTGGCGCTAACTCTTGACGGCCTGACGTGAGCGTGTTGACTTGCGAGGCATTGCCGATGAGATCGTAAATTTGCGAAAGCGGATGCACGCCCTGTTCGAGAAATAAATTCTGCGGAAGCTGAAACATCCAATGGCTGAACTGCTTCGCGCCGAGTTGCCGGAGCGGCACATTCAAATGACACAGCACGTGATGTAAATTGCCGACCTGTTTGGACGCAAGGATTTCTTTGAGTTTGAGAAAGCTCGGACGATAAGTCGAATTGTGATTGACGCCGAGCATGACCCCGGTTTCATTGGCCGCGCGCAACAACGCTTCGCAATCTTCGGACGAAACCGCGAGCGGCTTTTCGACCATCACGTGCATTCCGGCGCGCAGCAACGGCTCGGCGACTTTGCGATGTAAATCGGGCGGCACGAGCGCGTGCGCGACATCGCAGGTTCCGCTCGCGATCAAATCATCGAGCGACGCGAAAATGTGCGGAATGCTCCATTTTTTCGCCAGCGCCGCCGCACGTTGCGCATTGGCATCGCAGACGGCTGTGAGTTTGATATTCGGGAGCAGCTTCAAGGCTTCGATGTGAAATAACGAAATATATCCTGCACCGACGATGCAGACATTATGCACCTTACTCATCTTGGTTTGCTTCGGCCTTTCATGGTTGGATCAGCAATTCTCAATTGGAAAAAAACGAAGGGCGCAAGGCGCACATTCTTCACTCTTCATTTTTCCTTTTTCATTGTTTCCGAGGTATTTCCCCGCCCAATAATGAAGAATGAAAAAGGAAGAAGGAAGAATATTGCTGCCGACAGTCCAAATTGAGAATTGCTGTGTTTGGATTGAAGGAAACAGCATCTGACGACGGGATTATATGTTGCGCCGAGTGCCTTGCAAAGTGCTGGTCTTGCCGCTACCTTGTACGCCGCCTCGTGGTCGCCGCCGCATACTTTGGCTCGAATTTGTTGTGAAACTGTTATACTCAGGTGTCTTTTAGGGCGCTGAAGAGAGCGCGTCATCGGGTTGTCACAATTTTGCAGTACAAGGAGCACAAGTGCGAATTACAAAAGTTTATACGAAGACGGGCGATGCCGGAGAAACCGCGCTCGTCGGGGGCACACGGGTGAGCAAGGCGCATGCGCGGGTGGCGGCGTTTGGCGATGTGGACGAATTGAATTCCTTGCTCGGTGTCGCGCGTACGTTTTTAGCGGATCAGGAACTGGATGCCGAGTTGGGGCGCATTCAAAATGAATTGTTCATCCTCGGAGCCGATTTGGCGAGTCCGCTGGACGTGCCGCTGCGGCGTGTGGACGAAACGTTGGTGCAGGAGTTGGAGCAGTTGATTGATCGTTTGCTCGAAGAGTTGGAGCCGTTGCAGGAATTCATTTTGCCGGGCGGCAGTCAGGCCGGTGCGTTCCTGCATCTGGCTCGCACGGTCGCGCGTCGTGCCGAACGCAGCGTCGTGGCCTTGACCGAGCAGGAACCGATCAACGCACACGCGCTGGTCTATTTGAATCGGCTCTCGGATTATCTGTTTGTCGCCGCCCGGGTGGCCAATCGGCGCGCAGGTGTGGCGGAACATCTGGCCCGTTTCAGCGAACGCAAAAAACGAAGTTAGTTTACTTTCCTGAGAAGGCGGAGACGGGCACAACGCGGCCTCACTCCGAAATTGCTATGCGTGCCATATTATTGCTGGGAATCATGGTGGTGCTGATCCCGCTTGCCCTGTTTGCTCCGTTTACCGGGGTGCTGTCGTTTATCTGGATGGCGTACACGCGCCCGCACGAATGGGCGTACGCCAACTCGACGCAATATTCGCTGGTGATCGCTTTGGCTACGATTCTGGGGTATTTCATCTTTGAGTTTCAGCGCCGCCCTCCGAAACTGAAGGCCAATATTTTGCTGCTCCTTTTGATGATGCAATACACTTTTGCCGGTTGGTTGCTGGCGTATTCGCCGGAGTATGCGCAGGCCAAATACATTGAGATGATGAAAATTCTCGTCATCTCTTTGCTCATTGCGACGATGACCGATTCGGAAGGCCGCATCCGTTGGGTGTTGCTGGTTTCGTTGGGTTCGATAGGCATGATGACGGTGCGGTCTTTTTTGGGCGTGCTGTGGACGGGTGGGGCGCGTATTTATGGGCCGGGCGGTTTGTACGAAGACAATAACGACTATGCCATCCTGCTGGATTTGGCGTTGCCGATGATGCTCTATTTTGGGCAAGCCGAAACCAAGTGGTGGATGCGATACACGTTTTATTTTTTCACGTTCACTTCGTTCATCACGATTATTTTTACTTATTCCAGGGGCGGGTTTTTGGGCTTGTGTGCGGCGCTGATTTTTCTCGCGCTCAAGTCGCGCTATAAAATTACTGGCCTGATCGGCGTCGCCTTGTTGGGCGTGGCGTTTGTGAATTATGCGCCGAAAGGAGTGCTGGATCGCATCAACACGATCAAAACTGCCGATCAGGAAGATGCTTCGGCGCAGGGACGGCTCGATGCCTGGGCGGTCTGTTTGAAAATTGCGGCGGACAAACCGTTAACGGGTGTGGGCGTGCGCAATATCATGCTCGTGTATGGCCTGTATGGTGATCCCAGCAAAACCAAAGTGGCGCATAATGCCTATTTACAACTCGTGGCCGATTGTGGCGTCCCCGCGATGCTGATCTTTCTGGGGCTACTGTATGTCAGCTATCGGCGGTTGGGGAAAGCGCGCAAGCTTCTCTCGCTGCACGCCCCACGCTCCAATATCATCAAATACGCGCACGGCATGCAGGTGGGCATGATCGGCTACATGGCCTCGGCCTTCTTTGCCAGCAAGGAAGACGTGGAGTTGCTCTTTACGGTGTTCGCGCTCGCGGTCAGTTGTGTGGTCGTCGCGCGGGAAGTGGAAAAAGAGGCAGAGATTGAAAAAGTCGTCGAAGCGACCAGCGTCGT
>CAZWAK010000132.1:0-22011 GCA_964631865.1 uncultured Heliobacteriaceae bacterium
GGCTCGTTCATATTCATCACTAGCCAATCCACATCGCCGTCGTTATCGAAATCGCCGAACGCCGCGCCGCGACTGCTGTGCGGTGTCGTAATGCCGGAGCCGCTTGTTTGACTGACGTTCGCAAACCGCCCGTTGCCCAAATTGCGGAACACCAAACGCGGGCTGCGATGCGGATAGTCTTTGAAATGCTGCTCGATTTCGGGATAGACATTGCCGGTCACGAACGCGATGTCCGCCCAACCGTCATTATCGAAATCGGGCATCCCAGCGCCCCAGCACACATATTTCGTCGCCGTGCCGAAGCCGGCGGCAAACGTCACGTCCTCGAACAACCACTTGCCCAAATTGCGATAAAGTACGGGCGTGTCTTCAGCGAAATGTGTTTTGAAAATGTCGAGCTTGCCGTCGTTGTTGTAATCGCCAATGCCTAAGCCCATTCCCGCTTGCGGCTGCCCGTCTTCGTTGTAAGCCGTGCCGCTTTCGAGCGCGACATCGGTGAACGTGCCGTCCGTGTTGTTGCGGTACATTATGCTCGACGTCGAATCGCACGCGACGTAAATGTCCTGCCAACCGTCTTCGTTGAAATCGGCGGCAACGGCAGACATCGGATACCGCTCGAAGACTTTGCTGATGCCGGATTTTTCGGAAACGTCTGTGAAAGAGCCATCGCCATTATTTCGATAGAGCCAATTGCGCGCGAACGGCAAGCCTTTCGGGCCGCAATTGACGGGAATGCCTTTCCACACGCAGTTCGCGCCTTTGCCCGGCGGCGGCGCAGTTGCCAGATCAAACGTCAAATAATTCGACACGAACAAATCCAGTTTGCCGTCGCGGTCATAATCCACAAACGTACAGCCCGAACCCCAGCGCGTGCCCGTAAAATCAAGCTGCGCGCGCTTTGTGACATCTGTGAACGTGCCGTTGCCGTTGTTTTTGTAGAGCACGTTCGCGCCCCAATACGTGATGAACAAATCGTCCCAGCCATCGTTGTCGTAATCGCCAATGCAAACAGCAGAAGCCCAGCCCGCGCGCGTCAATCCGGCTTTCGCCGTGACATCGGTGAACGTGCCGTTGCGATTGTTTTTGTAGAGGCGATTCGTTGCTTCCTTCGGCGCACCTGCGAGCCGCGAGCCGCTCAACGTCACAATGTCCATCCAGCCGTCGTGGTCGTAATCATAAAAAGCGACGCCGCAGCCGTTGGTTTCGATGATGAATTGTTTGCTGGTCACGCCGCCGTAAATGATCGGCTGCGTCAGTCCGGCTTGCGCGGTGATGTCGGTGAAGGTAGGCGTTTGCGCTTGCGTAGCTGACCACAAAGACAACGCAACGGCGACTTGCAACAGAAGCTTCATGCAACGTTTTGGATTGTCTGCGTGTGACTCAGACCTGCTCTGGGTCAAGACCGAGTTCGCGCAATTTGGCGGCCAAGCGCGCGGCTTTTTCTTCCGCCGTGTTCGCGCGTTCTCTCTCCCGCTCGGCGCGTTCCTTCTCTCGCTCAGCGCGTTCCTTCTCTCGCTCGGCGCGTTCTTCGCCGGTTGGAATCAGATTCCCCTCGGCATCGCACCAACGCAGCCAACTGCGCCTATTTCCTTCGTACTCGCCTTGCCAAAGGTTCAGGGCCAATCTTGTATCCGGCAATTGAAAGTCCGCACGGCGCACATAACGACTGCCTTGCAGTTCGTAAACGCGTAGGACTTCCTCGCTCAACCAGGCATCAGGATCGTAGATAACGTAATACTGAATGCGCCCT
This sequence comes from uncultured Heliobacteriaceae bacterium, assembly GCA_964631865.1. Classification (GTDB taxonomy): domain Bacteria; phylum Acidobacteriota; class Blastocatellia; order RBC074; family RBC074; genus JAFDVL01. Next base: position 1,751 of record CAZWAK010000132.1, read on the forward strand.
CTGGCATAGTCCCGCATTTTGCTGCCGCCTTCATTGCCTCTGCGATTGGAGACAATCTCGATCACGACATCCGGGACTTTCCCGTATTCCCAGCTCAGGTAGGTGCGATGTTCCTGCTCTGATGTATCGTCCGGCACTTGTACATCAAAGCTCAGCATGACATCCGGGACGAGATGGGCTTCGTGCAAACCAAAATACAGACCGACATTGGCAAAGACCGCGAAGGGGCGCGGTTGTCCTTGTTCATCCGTAATCTCTGACCGGGAACTGTAAAGCGATTCGGTCAGCAACCGCATTTGCTTTTCGGAAGTAATATTGTCCACAGGTTCCTCCGTCTCCGTAATCAGATGTGAAACGTCAGGGCGCTTAATTACGAAGTCGTATTCAGGCGGTGCTGGTGCTTCCAGCGTAATTGTCTCAGGCATAATCTTGTTCCTTTCTGTGGTGGGAGGCGCGGTTAGCATAGCACAAGCTTATTTTTCGGGCGATTCGTTACTGCCCTGCAATTTTTCGGCAATCGCAAATTCGCGCCTGGCTTCTTCTGCCCGGTTCGTTTGTTGCAGCAATTGACCGAGCATGTAATGCGCGGATTTGTTGTTTGGGTCGAATTGAATCGCGCGGCGCAGCATGCCTTCGGCGTTGATGAAGTCGCGCTTTTTCAGATACGACTTGCCGAGCAAAATGTACGGGCCGCTGTAGTACGGATTCAGCCACACGGATTTTTGCAGCGCCGGGATCGCTTCGTCCCATTTCAGTTGCCGCGTGAACGCATCGCCCAACCGATAAAACGCCATCGCATTGCCGGGATTCCATTCGAGTTCTTTCGTGAGCAACGCGACCGCTTCGTCGAAGTTCGACTTCTGAATCGCAATCACGCCGAGTTGAAAATTCGCATTCGGCAGCTTCGGGTTTTTCATCAGCGCCTGCTTCAATTCCGCTTCGGCCTGTTCATTCAATTCGACGCGCACGAGCATTTGTGCGGTCAACAAATGCGCGGCGGCGGAATCGGCGGGGACTTGAAACAATTGCGCGAAAGCGTTGCGACCTTTTTCGACTTGTTTGGTTTGCAGGCTGGCGAAACCGAGCGCGAGCAGCAATTCATTGCTTTGTTTTTGCCACGCGAGCGTTTGCTCGAAGTACGGAATCGCTGCGGGCAAATGCCCCAACACGTAATGCGCCATGCCGAGCGATTGAATCGTTTCGCGCTGCTCGAACGAATCTTTCGGCAACTGCGCAACGAGCGACGTCAGGATTTCGATGGCTTTGACGGGCTGATTCGTTTTGAAATACGCGACGCCGAGCAGTTGTTTGAATTTCGGGTTCGTGCTGGTCACGCCTTCCAATTTGGCGAGGGCTTCTTTCGGTTTGTCTTGTGTGAGTAATGTGCGCGCTTCGGCGAGCGTGGATTCTAACGACGATTGCGTGGGCTGCGCGTACACGCTGAAGCAAAGCAAGGCGATGAGTAACATTGATTTCATACGGGGCAAACTATAACGAACTTTCATGGCACAAAAAAGGGAGGCTGGATTGCAGCCTCCCCCACACAAGAAGGAACTTCCGCCGAATATCCCTCTTGATGAATTGTTGCGGTGCGACTTAGAAGGTCAGGCGCACGGCAAATTGCACGTTGCGTTGTGGATCGCTGCCAAAGAACGCGGTCGAAGTGACGCGGCCAGCACTCTTATTGCTGAACGTGCCACCGGACAACGTGCCGAGGTTCGATTCCGGGTTGCCGAGGTTGACGTGATTGAAGAAGTTCACGAACTCGGCGCGGAACTCCGCATTCACGCGCTCGGTGAAAGCGAACTTCTTGAAGAACGAAGCATCGGTTCTCCAATAGCCCGGCCCACGCAATTGATTCCGTTTCAGGCTGCCGAACGTGCCTGCCGCCGGACGGCTGAACGCGGTCGGATCAAACCACGCATTGCGATCACCCGCGCCAATCTTCGCATCGCCGCTCAGGTTTGGACGATTCGGCCCGGTGTCACGATCTGCGCCGCCGTCGTATTCCACGTTGAAGGGGAAGCCGCTTTGCAACAGCGTGGTTGAATTGACCTGCCATCCGCCCAACACCATATCCACCGCACGCCCTGCGCTGCCGAGGAATTTCTTGCCTTTACCGAACGGCAATTCCCACGTTTGCACAAACGTGAAGTTATGCGGGTCACGGCTGAAATCCGCCGGGCCACGATTGACGCTGCGATCAATGAAGAAATAATCGCGTCCGTCGTTTTGTGTACGTTGATAGGTGTAATGCGTGATGATCGAATAGCCTTTGGTAAAGCGTTTCGTCAACTTTGCCTGCAATGCGTTGTAGCGATTGTCGGCGCAATTGCAATACACCAGCACGTCCTGCGTCCAGCCAAATTTTTGGAAGAACTGCCGACGCGCATTGCGGCTGACACCGCTCGTGAAGCCCACGAGTGTCGGTTGATTGCCTTCGGCATCGGGGTTGTCGCCCGTCAAAACGTGCGTTCCCTTGTTGCCGACGTATGCCACTTCGACCGTCATATCACTGGTCAACTGATGTTGCACCGTAACGTTCCAGGCATCCACTGCCGACAGCCTCTGCTTGTCGTTGACGACACGCGGCGTGACGCCATCGGGCAGGAAGAACGTGCCGCTGGTGGGCTGTGTGGTGAGCGGTGTGCCACCAGCCTTCGGCGTATTGTTCAGGCCGTAGTAATTGGTGAACGCGGGTGGCCCTTGCGCCAGATTGAAGACTGCCGAGTAGTTGTTCGGCGCATTCAGATTCTGCCGTGCCAACACGGGCAGGTTTTGCGTGACGGTATGTCCAAAGACCGAGCCGAACACGCCGATGTCATAGCTGCGACCATAGCCCATGCGGACGACGGTCTTGTCTGTGACTTGATAAGCAATGCCGAGACGCGGTGCGAAGTTGACGCTGTTCTCGACGCCGCCATTCAGCGGAATCGGCCCCACGCCAGCAATCTTGATTTGCCCTGTGTTCAGATCAGGGAAGCCGCCGTTGCCCGGCGCGTTCAGGACTTGCGGGTTGATGACTTCGGCGCGCAGACCGTAGGACACGGTCAGCTTTTGCGTCGCGCGCCACGTGTCTTGGCCGTAGTAGAAATGCCGCCATTGTTTTTCGCGCGCGTCGGTGCTGGTGCTGACGTAACGCGAGAAGCCCGTAGCATCGCCGAGCAGGAAGGTCGCTAAGCCGAGACCGCCGCTCGCCGTGGCTGCGCCGCCGACGAGCGAGATTTGCCCCGTGCGGTTATTGCCAAACGTGATTTCACCCGAACGGTGCGAATCGCTCGGCACGCGGAGGTTGAAAGCACGACGAATGTCTACGCCGAACTTGAAGGAGTGATTGCCGGCAAACCGCGTGGTGTTGCTGACAAATTGAAATTGCTTCTCGTCCTGCGCGAGTGGGCAGTTGCAACGATTAACACCCAAGCCCGAACCGAAATTCGTATCAGGATTGCCGTTGCCATTGATGAAGCCCGCGAACAGTCCCGAAGTAAATGTGCTGTCGAGATTGATGCCGGGAACGCCTGCATCCGCCGCTGTCCGTGTGCCGAAGTCAAACGGCAACACGTCCACTTTGTAGCGGAAGAAACCGAAGCGGAAGTCCGTCACCAGTTTTTCTGACCACACGTAGTCAAAGCCGTAGGCCAGCGAATGGTTGCGCACAAGCGATGAGCCGCCGAGCGAAACGAGTTCCGGCCCACCCGCACGACCAAATGCGGTCGGGCCAACGCGGTCGAAATCCGCAAAACTGTAGCGTCCGAAGGTATTGAATTTGTCGCTGATGCGCGCATCAATGCGGACGTTAAAGGTGTCAGCATTGAAGGGTTCATTGCCAGACGCAATGAAGTTGTCCGCCGTGCCGTTGTTGCGTCCCGGTGCGTTGGGCAGCGGGAGCAATGCCAGCAAGGCTCTGGCCTGCGCGGTAATGCGACCCGTCGGAATCACATTGCCTGCGAACTGCGTGCGCGGCGCAAAGTTTGCTGCGCTGGCGTTGCCCGTGGTCGGGTCAAAAATATTCACGCCGTATTGGCTCAAATTGCCTGTCCGTGCGAGAACGGTCGGAACCGTCAGCAGGCGCGTGCCGCCAACTTTGCTGCGTGTGCCTTGATAATCGCCGAACCAGAACAGCTTGTCGGTGATGATGCGACCGCCGAGTGCGCCGCCGAATTGGCTGCGCAGTGATTCGGGAATGAAGCGTCCGGTGAGCGGGTCTTTTTGAAATTGTGAGAACGGATTGCGCGCCTGGAACAAATCGTTTTGCCGGAACATAAACACCGCGCCGTGCAAATCGTTGGTGCCTGACTTGGTCGAAACCGTCGCCACGCCCGACACCGCGACGCCGAATTCGGCATCGTAGTTTTGCGAGGTGAATTTGGTTTCGCCAATGGATTCAAAGTTGGGGTTAATGACGATGATGCCGAGAATCGGATCGCGATTGTCCGTGCCGTCCAATTGCCAACCCATACCGCTGAAGGTTTGGCCGTTGACAATCGTCTGCACGGAGCCTTGCGGGTTTTCGCTGGCGGCGTGTTGCCACAATTGTTGTTGTGTGCCTGGGGTGAGTTGCAGCAGTTTGGTGAAGTTGCGATCCAGAATCGGCAACTCGGTGATCTGCTTCGATTCAAACGTGGTCGCCACGTCGGCGCGGTCAGTTTTCAGGAGCGGCGCTTCGGCGGTGATCGTGACCTCTTCGGAGACTTGACCCGGTTGTAATTGAATATTGGCCGGAGTCGCCGTGTCTACGTTAACGGTGACATTTTCCTGCACAGCGGCTTTGAAGCCAGCGGCTTCGACCTTAATGCGGTAGAGTCCTGGAATCAGGCGTGTCTGGTTGTAGTTGCCGTCATCATTGGCTTCGACGTTGAAGCTGAGATTTTTGCTGATGTCTGTGATCGTGACTTTGGCTTTGGGGACAGCGGCACCGTTTTGATCGGTCACTGTACCAAAGATGCTGCCGTAAACCGCTTGTCCAAACGAATTCACGGGCACGCAGGCCACGCACAACAGCAGGCAGAGCATGAGCCAACAAGTACGCTCAAAAACTCTCATAGATTTCCTCCTTGTTGATGCCTGGGAAATAAGCATGGGTTATCGCCAAGCCAAACGATGCGGCACCGACACGGCGGACGGCAACGGGATCGTTGAGCGATTGATCGGTTGATTACTGAAACAATGGATAGCGCTTCTGACTTGAACGTCAGAATTTTCATCCCAGCAGGAAGATAAGATGTCTTCAGATCATTTTGCGAATCCGATGCGTGTCTGAAGATGCGTGTCCCTAACTCTGTGTCTTTTGCTCGCCAGTTTCACTCGTTATATCAGCAATACTGCACCGATACAGTTTGTCGTTGGGGGACACCAGACCGTGTGAACCGACGAATTATTTTTTATTCAATCCAGCAAAGTTTATCCAGTTCACTAGACTAATGCGGTTGAATTGGCTTTGGGCGTTACACGGGCGTATAATCGCGTTACTTTCTTGCATTCAAGGATTTGCTGAATAGGTTGATTGAACGTTACAAACCGTTAGTAACAGGACTTCATGGAAATTTCCAACGCCGAAAAGCTTACGCAACTCGAAAAAATCTTGCAGTCCCGTTTGTTGCAGGGAGCGGAGAGTTTGCGGGCCTTTTTGCGCTTTGTCGGGGAACGCGCCATTCATCAGCCGGAAGGTCAGTTGAAAGAGTACCTCATTGCGACCGAAGTCTTTCAGCGGCGCAGCGATTACGACCCCCGCATTGATTCCGTTGTGCGTGTGCAAGCCGGACGCCTGCGCTCCAAACTTTTGGAGTATTACGCGACCGAAGGAAAAGACGACAAGGTGTTGATTGATTTGCCCAAAGGCAAGTACACGCCGCTGTTCTCCTGGGTGCAGAGCGACCGTATGGAGCTGATCAATGGGCACGGTGAAGTCGAGGATGTGATAGACGCCTCGTTTCAGCGGCACACGGTCTTGCCGTTGTGGGCAGAGTTGCTCAACGCCTCGGAGCCAATGCTGGTGGTGTTCAGCACGACGATTTTTCACGGCACTTATGCCAGCATGAAGCTTTTCAATTCGCTTGACCTGATTGATGGACACCACGAAATTCACGCCTCGCCGCAAGGCATCATCGGACAAAATCAAAACCCCGTCATAGACCATTACACCGGCATCGGCGAAGTCATGGGTGTGTTTGTGTTGGGCGATTTTTTTGCCAAGATGCACCATCCCTTCCGCGTCAAGCGCAGCCTGTTGTTAACGTGGGATGACGTGAAAGTAGACAACCTCGTGGTGCTCGGTTCTCCGGCGGAGAATTTGTTTTTGCTGGATTTGCCGCAGCCGCAGGATTTTATGTTTCGCTGGGTGAAAGATAGTGATGACCAATATGTGAACGCCATCGTCAACACGAAACCACAACCCGGCGAAGAGGAAATCTACCTAGCCAAACATTACGGCAAATCGCCGAGCCAAGTGTTTGAAGATTATGCCGTCGTGAGTTTGCTGCAAGGCTTGAGCGAAAAGAACCGCATCATGATTTTGGCCGGCATCAACACCTTCGGCACACAAGCCGCCGCCGAATACGTTACGCAAGGAGAATACATCAAAGACCTCATCGCACATCTCAACCTCACGCCTGCGGGCGAGCCACCGCAACTGCCGATGTATTTTCAAATCCTCCTCAAAGTGAAAGTCAACGGCGGCGTCCCGGTTCACATTTCGTATGTGACGCACCACGTGTTGTGAAGGGGTCAGGGCCGGATTCCTTTGCCCTGCTCAATTGTGAGAATGCGGTCTACCGCTTTGATTTCATACGTCTCCGCTTTGCCGTTCATCCAACGCACTTCCAACTTGTCAATCTTCGTCGCCGCGCCCAGACCGAAATGCACACGCAGGTCAGATTGCGAATGCAGGCTGCGTCCGCTGGCCACTTCGGCGCGCAGGCGTTGTCCGGCAACGGTGCAAAAAACGGTCGTGCCAATCGCGTCGCGCGGGCATTTTTGCTGCACATCGCCGCGCAATTGCAACGTGAGCCAATGCCCGGCTTTATTCCCGCCGTCATTGCGCAACAACGTCGCCGCTTCGTCCAGATTGTTGAGCAACAAATCCGCGTCGCCGTCATTGTCGTAATCGCCCACCGCCGAACCACGCCCCGCACGCGGCACATGCAGCGCCGCGCCCGCGCTCGCCCCCACGTCGTGAAACTTGCCTTTCACATTGCGAAAGAGCAGCGCGCGCTGTTGGTACGACGTGCCCCAATCCGAGTTATCTGCGTTCGGATACACATGGCCATTCGTGACGAATAAATCGAGCCAGCCGTCGTTGTCGTAATCCAAAAAGTTCGTGCCCCAGCCGAGAAACGGCATCGTCACCAAGCCCAGCCCCGCCGGAAACGACGTGTCCGAAAACATCGCGCCATCATCGTTGTGATAGAGCACATTGAAATCATCGGCGAAGTTCGTGATGTGAATGTCCAAACGCCCGTCATTGTCGTAATCGCCTACGCTCACGCCCATATCCGCCTGCTCGCGCCCATTGCCATTCAGCGCCACGCCCGACAGATAACTCACGTCCGCAAACGTGCCGTCGCCGTTGTTGTGGTAGAGATAATTCGGCGTCGAGTCGTTCGCCACGAGCAAATCCAATTTGCCATCGTCGTCATAATCGAGCCACGCGACGCCGAAGCCGTAGTAACCGGCCTTGTCCTGCACGCCAGCCTTGACGCTGGTTTCGGTGAACGCGCCGTCGCCATTGTTGCGAAACAGATGATCCGCCGCGCCGACCAAGCCTTTCGGCCCGCACATCACGCGCTGATTGCGATATTCGCAAAAACTGGCTCCAGCCACGTACGCCGCGCCCATCGCTTTTGATTGCGGAGTTTGGATTGCGGATTGCGGATTGTTTTGCTCCCTTTCTCCCTTTCTCCCTTTCTCCCCTTCTCCCGTTGCGGCAGGCGGCAAACGATTGAGATCAAAATCAACATAGCCTGCGACGAATAAATCCAGCCGTCCGTCGCCGTCGTAATCGCCGAACGCACAGCCCGTAGACCAACTGCCGATGGTCACGCCTGCTTTCTCCGCCATGTCCGTGAACGTGCCGTCGTGATTGTTGCGATACAACCGATTCGCGCCAAAGTTCGTGACATACAAATCCGCCCAGCCATCGTTGTCGAAATCGCCCGCGCACACGCCTTGCCCCCAACGCTCATTGGCGACGCCCGCTTTGTCGGTCACGTCGCTGAATGTGCCGTCGTGATTGTTGCGAAAGAGTGCCGCGCGCGGGAACTTTTCTTTGCCGCGCAAGGCATTGAGCGTCGCGCCGTTGACGAGATAAATGTCCAGCCAGCCGTCGTTGTCGTAATCCACCAACGCACAGCCCGCGCCCGTCGCTTCGAGGATGTAGTCTTTCGCTGGCGTGCCAAACACCGAGCGAAACGCCCCGAGTCCCGCGGCTTTCGTGACGTCGCTGTAGCTCACATTGGGCGCGGCGTGCGGCGACGGCTTGGGGATTTGCGCAGTGATGGGCGGCGCGGTGGATTGCGCTGAGCCGGGCAGTGGCAAGGCCAACAGCGCGACCAGCAGCCAGAACACAAGATTGTCAGCAACTCTGCGCATCATTTCTTTTTCACGGCGGACGGTTTCTGTCCGCGCGCGGTGTTAAGTTCTTCCTGCGCCAATTGCTCGAATTTCGTGAAGGCGGCTTGCGCTTCCTCTTTGCGTCCGGCGCGTTGATAAATTTGTCCGAGCAGAAAATACGCCTGTCGCAACTTGGGTTCGAGCGCGAGCGCGGCTTTCAGTTGCGGCTCCGCTTCGGCGAATTGGCGCAGTTGAAAATGCGAATTGCCGAGCGCGAATTTCGCCGCCGCCGCATTCGGTTCGACCATCAACGCCCGCTGAAAATAAGTGATCGCTTGTGCGTGCTCCTGTTGATACGCCAGACACGCGCCGAGTCCATACAACCCGTCGTAATTGTTCGGAGCCAGTTCGATGGCGCGCGCGTAAAACGGCGCGGCTTCGGCAAATTGCGATTGCAGCCGTTTGAGTTCGCCCAGCGCGACCAACACTTCGACCGACTTCGGATTCGCTTCCAACGCGGCTTTGTATTCGGCTTCGGCTTCGGTGGGCTTTTCCTGCGCCTGAAACGATTCGGCCAGCAATTGATGCACGCGGTCAGAATTCGGTGCGAGCGCGAAGAGTTGCTGATATTCGCTCTGCGTCAGTGCGCTCGCCACGATGCCCAAATAATACAAGGCATCAATGTGGTTCGGATCGAGGGCGAGCGCCTGCCGCAAATGCGTGTAGGCGTCGTGCAATTTGCCTTGCGCCATCACGGCGCGCGCGCGCATCACGTGTGCCGCCGCCTCGCGCGGATGCGTTTTCAACCACGCGACGGCTAACGCTTCGGCGCGTGGTGTATCGCCGCGCAGCAGCGCCTTTTCGCTGTCGCGCAAGCCTTGCGCCGCACACGGCAACGCCAGCACGAGCCACAGCCAGCCGAGTTGTTTCCATCTAATTCGCATTTGTCGGTTTGACTTCAATCATTCGCAGCATATCTTGCGTGCGTTCTTCGCGGCGTTGCTTCACGTCTTCAAATCGCTTCGCCTGTTCCGCTTCGCGCGCGTCTTTGGTGCGACTGTAAAGCACGAGCAAATTGTAGTTCGCGGCGTAATGATCACCGTCGAGATGCAGCGCGTGTTGGAGCGTTTGCGCCGCTTGCACGTAATCTTTGCGCAGCACCTGGCACAGCCCCAGTTCAGCGAGCGCGTCTACGTGTTTGGGCGATGCCGTCAGCGTCAATGTCAACTCTTGTATCGCAACGTCGAGCTTGTTTTCCTGTCGCGCCAGACGTCCGAGATAATAATGCGCTTCGCTCGCCGTCGCCTTGATTTTACTGGCTTTGGTTAATTCCAGCCGCGCCGCGTCGTAATTTTTGATTTTGAAATACGTCGCGCCGAGCGCCAACGTCCCGCGCGGATCAGTGGGCGCGAGTTGCACATACTTTTGAAAGTACGGAATTGCTTCGCTCACGTCGCGCTGCCACGTCGAAATCACGCCCATCGCATAATTGAACGCCGCGTTGTTCGGCTCCAGCTTCACGGCTTCGAGCAACGCTTTGTGCGCCTCCGCGACCAGATTCAACTCGGCGCAAATCTGCCCGAACGAATAATGCACGACAGCTTCCTGCGGCGCGAGGTCGCGCGCGTGCGCAAGGTAGCCCAACGCGCCTTGCAAATCTTTTAGCTGCCGCGCGACCTGCGCCAGATCGAAAAGTAGCTTCGGCGTCGGCTCCGTGCTCGCGGCTTTTTCAAGCGTCGCGCGTGCCTGCCCGAAATCGCCCTGCCGTGCCTGCGCCAAGCCCAATTGATGCCACGACGCGGACGAAGCCAAATTGCGTTGCGCCACGCCTGCCAGCAGCTTCGCGCACCATTGCGGCCAGCGCTCCAAGCCCGGCAACACGGTCAGCACATCAGCTTCGGACAACTCAGGATGCGCGAGCAACGCTGCTGCCAATTCGTCCGCTTTGGTGTTGTCGCCCGCGCTGACGAACGCCGCACAACGCACCGCGAGGATCGGCGCTCGCGCTTGATAATCCGCCGGCAAGCGCGCCAGATGCAGCAGCGCCGCTTTGCCATTGCCTTTGCGCTGAAACAGCAACGCGGTTTGATAATTCGCTTCGATGTGCGTGGGCTGATATTGCAAAACGCGCTGATACGTTTGCAACGCCTTGTCGCTTTCATTCTGCTCTTGATAAAGCCTGCCGAGGTTGAGATATGCGCCCGTAAATTTCGGCGCGCGCGTGACGGCCTGCTTGAAAGCCGCTTCCGCTGCGGCATAGTTGTTTTCCTGCGCGGCGATGATGCCGAGCAAATTGTCGAAGCCCGCTTCGTTCGGATAAGTTTTTTGGGCTTGCGCGATGAACTGGCGCGCGCCGCCGAGATTGCCTTGTTGCAGCAGTTCCTGCGCCTGCAAAATCAATTGCTCTTTGGCTGTTTGCGCAGTTGCTGCACTGGCCAGCAGAATGATACAGAGAATTGCTCGGAGCATGCGTGTATTGAATCCTGCGAGCGAGTATACTGTCAAACGGCAGAGGAATTCTTCCTTCTTCATTTTTCATTCTTTATTCCTTTCCGGGGAGATATTTGTGCAACACATTTCCTCTCGGCAAACAATGAAGAATGAAAAATGAAGAAGGAAGAATGAAGAGACTTCTATTTACCGAAAAAGCGAGGTTAATGTTATGGAAAACATCATCCTGGAAAAGTCGTATCAATTCGCCCTGAAGATTGTGAAGCTGTGCAAATATCTTACCGAAGAAAAACACGAATTTGTGTTGAGCAAGAAGCTGCTGAACTCCGGCACGGAAATCGGTGCGCAGGTCAAAGCCGCACAGGAAGTTGGCTTCCGCGAAGAATTCATCCGCCGCCAACAAACCGCCTTCGTCGAAGCTGGGCGCACCGAATTTTGGCTGAAGCTTTTATCTGACGGCGGCTTTCTGGAAGAGGACAAATATCATTCGACCAACGACGATTGCGTAGAATTAAAACGCATCCTTTCGTCCATTCTCAAAACCGCGAAAGGCAACCAATTCTAAATTCTTCCTTCTTCCTTCTTCATTGTTTGTCGAGGTAAGCAATGCTTCCGAAATTCGCCCTCAAACTTCTTTGCCTTGTCTTTGTCGTTGGCAGTGCGCAAGCTCAATCAGCGCCGTCCGACAAACTCTTTGCCGCTGGCGTGCAGGCGCTCAAGGCTGGACAGCTTGACGAAGCCGAGAAGACGTTTTTGCAACTCTTGCGACAAGGCAGCAAAGCACCGTTCGTCCATCACAACTTGGGCATCGTCTATCAGCAACGCGGCGCGCACGACAAGGCCGTATTGCAGTTTCAGGCGGCGCTGCGGCTGCAACCGAATTGGGGCGAAGCGCAGTTGCTGCTGGGCTACAGTTGGCTGGCGCTCGGCAAAAACGCGGAAGCTGTGCGGGCGTTGGAACGAGCCGTGAAGCTCTTGCCCGCGCAACCACAAGCGCGCCTGCAACTCGCGCGGGCGTACCAGGCGCAGGACAACTGGCTCGGCGTGGTCGAACAATATCAGGCCTTGCGGGCGATGCAGCCGCAGGAGGCCGAGTATGCCTATCAACTCGGACGCGCCTACACGAAATTGGCGGGCTGGAGTTATCAGCGGATCGCGGCGATCAACCCGAATTCCGCGCGCTTGCAGCAAGCGTTGGGGCAGGATTATTTGCTTCAGGAAAACTACGACCTCGCGCTGGAAGCTTTTCAGAAAGCGGCTGCCGCCAATCCGCAATTGCCGGAAATTCATCTGGCATTGGCGTTGATTTACCTCGCGCAAAAACGGTTCGACGAAGCGGCTAAAGAAATCGAATTGGAATTGAAACTCGCGCCAGAGAGCAAAAAGGCGCTCGACGCGAAACGACAAATTCAGGCGGCAAAACCATGAAACGAATGACAATCAAACACGGGATTTGTGGGCTACTGCTGATGTTCTTCACTGCTGCGCTTGCCTTTGCGCAAACCTCGCCCGATGTCACGATTGCGGAGAAACCGACGAATCTTCCGCTGGCTCCGGCGTTGCGCGCAGAAGTCGAAGCGGCGCTGCAAAAGCGTGATTTCAAACAAGCCGAGACCCTGCTGGTCAATGAAATCAACAAAAACCCCACGACGCCCGCCGCCGCGAAATTGTTGACCTTTGCGGCAGGGGTCTTCTTTCTCGATGGTGATTTTCTTAACGCGGCCATCGCGTATAAAAAGGCCGAAAAGATTGCGCCGCTCGACGAACGTAGTCGTTTCACGTTGGCCATGGCGTACGTTCGGTTGCAGCGGCAGACGTGGGCCGCGCCGGAGTTGGAACGGCTGACGAAAGAGTTTTCCAACAACGCGCTGTATTGGTACTGGCTGGGGCGCGTGGAGTACGACGCGCAGAAGTATGATCAGGCCGTCATCAAGCTGAACAAAGCGATTGCGCTCGACCCGATGATGATGCGGGCCTACGACAATTTGGGTTTGTGCTACGACCACTTGAGCAACACGGACGCTGCCGTCAAAAGCTATCGCAGAGCCATCGAATTGAATCGCGCGCAAGCCAAACCCTCGCCCTGGCCGCAGCTCAATTTGGCCGTGTTGTTGCTCAGCCGGAACGAATTGTCCGAAGCCGAGTCGTTGCTGCGCGAAGCTTTGCGCTACGATGCCGCCGTGCCGCCAGTGCATTACCATCTGGGACAATTGTTGGAGAAACAAGGCAAGTCCGCCGAAGCGATTGCCGCGTTGAATCAGGCGATTCTTCTTGATGCCAAATACCCCGAACCGCATTACACCTTGAGCCGCATTTATCAGAAGCAGGGCGAGAAAGAAAAAGCCCAGCAAGCCCTCGCGAATTTCCAACGGCTGAAGCCCGCCAAATAAAACTGCGCCCGTCGTAGCCTGTTCCAGTTACGACGGGCGCATTGCACAAATCAAGTTGTGCCAACGCTAGAACTCAATCCGTGCGCCGAGTTGGATGGTGCGCGGCGCGCTGACGTCGCCCGTCCATCGGCCAAAGTTCGGACTGGCGATGTTCGTATCGAACGGGAAGTTGCCGCCGATGTTGAAACCGCCTGGATTGATGAAGTAATGCCAGTTCCACATATTGAAGAACTCGCCGCGAATCTGGAAGTTGACTTTCTCTGCGATGCGCGTGTTCTTGATGATGGAGAAGTCCTGATTCTTGAAGTTCGGGCCTCTCAGGTTCGTAACACGTGCGCCTGTGCCGGTGTAGCCAAACGTATTGAAGGCAGACAACGGCTCAAACGCATTGACATTGAATAACGGCCCTTTGGCGGGGTCGAAGTTGTTGATGTCCTGCAAGAACGGATTCTGGCCGGAGCGGATGCCGGGGATGCAGCCTTGCCGGAACTCGCCCGGAATGTTGCATTGCCCGGAACGGAAGAAGTACGGCGTGCCGCGCGAGATGCGGTAAATCGTACTGGCTTGCCAGCCGCCCAGCACGGCGCTGCCAACGCCGCTGTTCAGCCACTTCTTGTTCTTGCCGAATGGCAATTCATAGACGAAGGCCGCCGAGAGCAGTTGCGGCACATCGTCGGGGGCGAGCGAGCGCGCGCGCGGACGCTCGAACGGCGAGATCACGCCTTGCGAGCCGTTCCAGGTGCTGGCGGCGCGCTGCGTGTTGTCGGCAGCATTGGTCAGCAATTTGGCTTTTGTGTAGGAAACCAGCATGAAGATGCCTTTGCTGAACCGTTTCTCGGCTTTGACCTGCAACGAATGGTAAATCGAGTTGCCTTGATTTTCATTCAAGCCCGTCAACGAATCGCAGTATTGCGGGAACGGCAACAAGGCTTGTGCGACCGAAGGCGCACAACCCGTCATTTGTTGCACCCAGCCCGCGTACGGAATGCGGACTTCGCGGGCGGTTCCGGCAAACTTGACCGTTTCCGTCGGGCCGAAGTTTTGCAGCAAATCCGCGCCTAACGCCCGGACGCGCGTATCGTTCGGATTCAGCACGTTGAGCGGTTGCAGGTTCGATGGCAGCCGCGTGCCTTTGTTGCCCACGTACGCCACGCTGACGTTGATGCCGTTGTTCATTTCGCGTTCAATCGTCAGATTCCATTGTTGCGAATAGGGCCGACGATTGGCGTCCACCGGGCGATAGAGAATGCCTTGCCCGTTGCGGAAGCCAGCGTTGATGAAGGGCGGATGGCTGAAGTTTTGCGGGAAACCGTCCTGCAAATAAAACGCCGGGACGATACTGCCAAAGCCGGTTGTGCTGAAGCTCTGATTCAGGTTGAAGCCGTCGAGCGACATGCCACCGCCCCAACCCGGATAGAACGCCTGCGCGAAAAAGACGCCGTAGCCGGCGCGCACGACCGTCTTCTGATCGGGCGCGTAGGCGATGCCCAAACGCGGCGCAAAGCCTTTCTTCCAGGTTTCTTCCGGGAAGTCCGCGCCGAAGCTGGCCGAGCCGTATTGATTGCCCGCGAAGGCCAAGCGACCGGGGCGGCCACCTGCGGCAGGATTCGCGCCCGCCGGATCAAAGAACGAGAAGCGATTGAACTTCTCGCGCATCGGCGTGAAGACATCCCACCGCAGCCCGTAATTGAGCGTCAGCTTTTGCGTCATCTTCCAGGTGTCGCCGCCGTGAATGACGTAGGCATTCTGACGCGGATACCAGGCGCTGACCGTGCGGAAGTCTACGTTGCCGCTCGACACCGCGCCGAGCAGGAAGCCCGCAATCGGATGGCCGCTGACCACGAACGGCAAGCTCGTCGTGTCGCGTCCGAAATTGAAGCTGCCGGATTCATTCGTACCTTGTCGGATGTTGCCGCCTGCGTTGCGCCACTCACCGCCGAACTTCAGCGTGTGATTGCCGACGACCCAGGACAAGATGTTGTTGATGACCCAGGTCGGGCGCGTCGTGATGTTGCGCGCGTTGATGCCGGAACTGTTGCTGATCTGCGTGAAGCCATCGCCGAAGGTGAATTGCGGCAAATACGATTGGCTGGCGACGCCGCTAATCTTGGGCAGATTTACGCCTTGATTCAACGAGCCATAGCCTTCATTGCGATTCAAATAGCCAGCGGACAGGTGATGGGTCAGACGGGGGCTGAACGTGTGTTCCCAATTGACGCGCGGAATCGGTGAATTCTGCGGCGTGGTCGGGCTTTCCGTGGCAATCTCGGCGGGCAAGGCCGACGCGATGTTGATCGCCGCAAATTGCCCCCAATACGTGAACGAGAAGTGATCCCGGTCGCCGATGTAATGATCAATCTTGGCCAGATACACGTTCGAGCCGTTGATGAGCGAATTTGGCACGGCGCGCGGCAGCACGTAGTTGTTCAATTCGCCCGGACGGTTCGGGGCCGGCATAAAGCGCAGATACGCCGCCGCAATCGAATTCTGAATGCGGCTCGGACATATCACATTGAGGACGCCATTGCACGAGACCTGCGTGCGCAGAAATGGCTGGTTGGTCGCCGAAGCGGGCAAAGCGGCGTTGTAGGCCGGATTCGCGCGCGTCGTCGTCGGGTCATAGACCGGAATCAAATTGCCGTTGGCATCTTTCCAGTCGGTGAAATCGCCGATGCGCGCTTTGGCCGAAGGAATCGTAAAGGTCGGCACCGAAGCGCCGCCTGCGGCCCGAAACGCTTCCCAGTTGAAGTAGAAGAACGTTTTGTGACCGGCATTGCGATCATAGCCCATCGGCCCAAAGAGTTTTTTGGGGAGCCAGATCGGGCCCCCGAAGTTCGCGCCGAAGTTGTTTTGAATATTGAACGGACGCGAAGTGGCGTTCCATTGTCGCGCGTTCAGCACGCGGTTGCGGTGATATTCAAACGCCGCGCCGTGATATTCGCTGCCGCCGGATTTGGTGACAACCTGCAACTGCCCTGACGTGGACGACCCATACTGCGGTTCATAATTGGAGGTGATGACTTTGACTTCGCTGACCATGTCCGGGGACATTTGGAAATCGCCTTGCAGCGAGACCATGCCGCTCTGGTTCATGTAGCCTTGTTGCATGCTCACGCCGTCGAGCACAGCTTCATCGCCCGATTGCAAACCGCCGTTGATGCGGGCATCGAAGGCATTGCCGCTCGCGCCTGTCGAAACGCCGGGCAAAAGCACCGCCAAGCTGACCGAAGAGCGTGGTGCGCCGCCCACCACGATGGGCAGGTTGTTGAGCGTTTCTGGGGCGACGCCGCCTTGCAAGGTGGCGTTTTCAAAGTTGATGGCTGACGCATCGCCGACCACCGTGACGGTATCGGATGCGCCGCCGACTTTGAGTTGCACATTGGCTTGCGCGATTTGGTTAATCGTGAGGATGATGCCCTTTTGGACATACGCCTGGAAGCCGTCTTTGGTGACTTTCAAATCGTACGTGCCGGGCGTCAGATTGCGAAACGTAAATTCGCCGCGGTCGTTGGAGGTGAATTTCGCTTCGGAATTGGTGGCAATATTGGTCAGGGTCAATTCTGCGCCTGGGACGACTGCGCCTGACGGGTCGGTGACCGTGCCATTCAAGGTAGCGTTACTACTTTGCGCTAGTCCTGAGGTCGCCAAGACCGTCAACAGTAGCCAAAGAGAAACGAATACGCCGAAACTCAAAAATTTCCGGCGCGTTTGTTTTTTACACATTTTTTTCTCCTTGTGATTGAGATAATCCGTGTGTCGCGCTTGTCCAAGCGCAACCAAAACAGCCTCATTTTCGGCGGAAAAAATGGAGCTTGTAGTTAAGTCTGTGAAGCAACCATGATGCTTCACAGGTCTGTCACGGTGCGCTTCCCGAAAGAATCAATCGAGACTGATCTGGCTGGTGGGGAAGGAATCAGCCGCGATCAAATTCAGGTCAATCATCCCAACTTCATTCGTGGTTTCGGTCGAGCACCTTTTCGATCCCAGCAAAACTCTGGCTGGCGTTTCGGTTCAGCCAACCATCCTGCTGTAACCGCTTAGCCAAGCGGTTACGCAATGTTGTTGATGCGCGTATTATCGTTTGGATTCATCGCTTGTCAAGTTCCTGCAAGGCGGAAGTAACAATCCCTTGCACGAACTGTTTTTATCCGAGGCCGAATCACAACCCGCCAGGCAGCAGGTTCTGGCAGCAAGTTTTCTCTACACTTCACTCATTGTCATTGCCCTGGCTTCGGATTCAAACACTTCCTCCGTAGTTACGGTTTCGACATCTTTGGAAATAAACAGACAGGCCACCGCCCCCAGCAACAGGCAAACACCGGCCAGCACAATCGCCTTGCGCGCATCGCCGCCCAGCAGCGTGTCGTAATAGAGGCCGACGGTCAGCATTTCAATGATTTGCGGAATGCAGATGAAGGCGTTGAGCAAGCCCATATACACGCCGGTTCGCGCGGGCGGAATGATCTTGGTCGTGATAATAAACGGAACCGTCAGAATGGCCGACCAGCCAATGCCGACGCCCACCATGCCTGCCAAAACGACGTTGATGGAATTCGTGAAAAGCATCGAAATAAACCCAATGCCGCCCAGCGCCAAAAACACTGCGTAAGTCATCCGCGTTCCGATCTGGCGCACGACCGACGGAATGATAAATGACATCACGACAGTCGTGATG
Source organism: uncultured Heliobacteriaceae bacterium (assembly GCA_964631865.1). Lineage (GTDB taxonomy): Bacteria > Acidobacteriota > Blastocatellia > RBC074 > RBC074 > JAFDVL01. The sequence goes on from CAZWAK010000132.1 coordinate 19,814, forward strand.
TTCATGACCGTCATCGCCAAGCCCATCTTGGCCGAGCCTTCGGCAAAGCCGGGCGATTCGGGCGTCGGCGCGTTGTAACAATGCCGCGCAATCGAAAGCGCCAGGTATTGCCACATCAGCGGCATGCCATACCACGTGAAAAATTTGACCCACCAAATCTGCCGCAAGCCTTTCGGCATTTCTTTGACGGCGGCCCAAATGTCCGTGAAGACGTGCAAAAAGCCTCCTTTTTGGGCAGCTTCGGCGCGAAATTGCTCTAAATTTTCAGGCGGGTATTCGTCGGTCGTCCACGCCGTCCAGAGCACGGTCAGCAACATCGCCACGACGCCAATCACGAAAGAATATTTCACGATATTGGGAATGGCTTTCCCGTCTTGCGTGTCTGCTGAAATTCCCAGACTCAGCAAAATCAGCGGCATCAACCCGGCGAGAATCTGTCCGCCGCCGATCATAAACGTCTGCACCGAAAACCCGACGGCGCGCTGTTGGTCGTTGAGCTTGTCGCCGATCAGCGCGCGATACGGCTCCTGCGCCGTATTCATGGCGGCGTCCAGAATCCAAAACAAACCGACCGCCACCCACAGCGCGGGCGAATACGGCATCAGCATCACGGCGATGCTGCCCAGCAATGCTCCGATCAGGAAAAACGGTTTGCGCCGCCCGAAGCGCGTCCACGTCCCGTCGCTGATGGCTCCAATCAACGGCTGAATCAACAGCCCGGTAATCGGCCCCGCCAGCCACAACACAGGCAACTTGGCTTCGTCGGCGTCGAGGTAGCGAAAGATCGGACTCAGGTTCGCTTGTTGCAGGCCGAACCCGTATTGAATGCCTAAGAACCCGAAACTCATGTTCCAGATTTGCCAAAACGACAGCGTCGGTTTTGGCTGGGGTTTTTGTGGGGTTTTTTGTTTGTTGTTCATAAATATTCTCGGTGAAGTTTTCCTGATCAAAAGCCAGTAAAAGCAGGGCTTTCATTGTTTCATCTTCATTTTTCCTTCTTCATTCCTGACGAGCGAAATTTTCCTTTTCTCCTTCTCGAAAAGAATGAAAAAGGAAGAATGAAGAAGGAAGAATGCACTGCAATTGGTTGCTATCTGTTTGTGAGCATCATCGAACCGTCTTCTGCAAACTGAACGCGCACCGGGTCAGAAATGCCGCCGACAAATTGCCCCGCTTCATCCGCCCACACAAAACCCAATAAAATCGGGGCTTCGTCGCATTCCGGCTTGAGCAATTTGCCCGCGTACAGGTTCGGCAGCAGCAAGCGCGCCGAGGCCGTGAACGTCGGCACGCCTTCGTACTCCAGCGGCATTTCGTCGGATTGCAAATAATATGTGCCGGTTTCGCAGGCCAGGTTTTTCGCGCGTCGGGCCTCGGAGCAATCCTTTTCCTGTGCGCAAAAAATGACGTAACACCGCTTGCCCGTACGGCTCTGTCGCCAGAATACTTGCGGCACTTCCATCTGATAAAACTCCAGCGGGCATTCGATGAACTGCGGCTCGTGCGACCAATGCAGCAAGTCGTGGGATGTGACATACGCGATCACGCCGCATTCCGTGTCCCGCTCCAAACGCGCGCAGATGAAAGCATAAAACTGATCGCCCCAGCGCACGATGTACGGATCGCGCCACGCCACGCCGTCCAGGCCAAATCGTTGGCCAGGATTCGGAATCAGGGGCGCGGCGAGCGATTGCGGCGTGCGTTGCCAATGGTGCAAATCCTGCGACGTTGCCAAGCCGATGTGTTGCGGACGTTGTTGCTCCGAAGGCGTGTTAATCAAAGCTTCGCGCGAGTTGCGCGCCGTGTAGAAAAGCCAGTGTTCATTCGTCGCGCGCACGACGCAGCCCGTCCAAATCGCGACGTCGTCCCAGCCTTCGCTTTTGGCGAATGTCGTCCCCAGTTCGTGCCAGCCGTTGCTGTTCAGAACGGCATGACCGACCGACGCCAGATTATGGCGCGCTTCAGGATCGCCGTTGCAAGCGGCGCGGTCGGCCTGCAAATAATACGCATGCAGCGTTTCGCCGTCCCACGCATACCAGGCGTCCCAGATAAACTTATCGTTTGGAGTCCAAGGCATAAAGCAAAGCGAATAACATCATTGGGCACTGATGAAAGCCAAATCGGCGGCTTTGCCTTTCTCATCTGCCAGCGCGTACAGAACGTGGCGCTTTGAAATGTGGATCAAGTTTGTTCGCGCG
>CAZWAK010000133.1:0-21838 GCA_964631865.1 uncultured Heliobacteriaceae bacterium
CACGCCGTACAGGGCGACGTACCACGCATAGTGCAGACGCGCCGTAAGCCTTTCTGCCTGGCACGCAGTTCGTCACGATCCGGCACAACGTGGAGGTGTAAATCCTACGCGCCTTGCAACGCTTCCCACGCCGCATCGGTAATGTTTATCTACCACTCTTCCCTAATCATTTCTCGCGCTCCCTGTAACCAATGAAATCCTGCTCAACGATTCACGATGATTTCCGCCGCTAATGGCGCGGCATATAACTGCGCCACGAATTCCGCTCGACGTTCCAGCACTGCACGCTGATTGACATAGCCTTTATCCGTGATTTCACCCGCGTCTATTTGTGGCGGTTCGAGTAAGAACAACGCGCGTGTGGCATAAGTCGAACTGCCGCCTCCGGCAGCTTGCAGTACCTGCATTCCCTTGCGCACCTGTTCCCGCACACGCTCATCATGGCTTAGCTCAGAGGCGGAAGCAGTCATTGGTAAGTCAGGGCAAAGCTCACGGCATCCGCTCAAGCTGGGGAAAATCAGCAATCCCAACTCATCACGGTCATGCCCCGTAATGACTATATCCTGTGCAACGGGAGCCAGCGCCGCAATCGCCCGTACCCGCAAATCTCCCACGTGAACCCAGGTGCCGCTCGTCAATTTGAATTCTTCGGCGACACGCCCAGCAAATTCGATGCCTTGCGCGGGATCAGCCGGATTGACCAGCCGCCCCGCATCGCCCATGCGATAAAACCCTTCGTCATCAAACGCAGCGACGGTCAAATCCTCGCGCCGCCAATAACCCAGCGTCACGTTCGGCCCCTGCACCCGCAATTCGTACTTATCTGAATGGCTCACGGGAATCATTTTGAGCACATTGCCCGGCGTTGGCAGGCCAATCACGCTGGCGCGCGCTGGCTCGAAATGCACGAGCGTCACTTGCGGCGCGGTTTCCGTTGCCCCCCAGCCTGACGTCATTCGCACACGCTTGCCTGTCGCCAACACAGAAACCCGTTCCAGCCGCTCCCACAAATGCGCGGGCAAGGCGGCTCCGGCATATTGGATGACTTTCAGCCGCGCAAAAAAACTCGCGCGCAGTTCGGCATCGCTTTCCAAAAATGGCAGTAACGCCTCATAACCACGCGGCACGTTGAAATATACGGTCGGCGAAATTTCGCGCAAATTGCGCACGGTCTTTTCAATCAATCCCGGCAGCGGTTTGCCATCATCAATGTAAAACGTGCCGCCATGGGCCAGCGCCGCGCCGAACGTATTGTTGCCGCCCGCCGTGTGATTCCACGGCAGCCAATCCACCAGCACAGGCGGCTCTTCCTGCAAAAACGGCCACGCCTGCCGCAATGTTTGCTGATTGGAGCACAGCATTCGTTGTGTGTTGATGACGGCTTTCGGCTCGCCCGTCGAACCCGAAGTCAAGAGAAACTTGGCAATCGTATCGGCGCGAATGCTGGCAAAAGCGCGCGTGACAGCCGCTTCGTCAGTGTGTTTCTGTAAAGCGTCAAAAGATTCGGCAGCGCCTGCTAAGCCTGCTGCGTTGCTGGCAACTATCAACTCGAAATCAAACTCACGCAGCGCTGCCAACGCCCAGGCATATCGTTGTTCGTTTTCTACGAAAACCAGCCCCGGTTGCAGCAACGCAAACACGCTGCGCAGCTTTTGGTGATCCTTCGACATCAGCGAGTAAGCCGTTGAAATCGGCACATACGGGATGCCAACGTGCATTGCCGCCAATGCCAGCAAAGCGTGGGCGAGCGAGTTTTCGGACAAGATCGCCAGCGGACGTTCCGCAGAAAGCCCCCGTTGTAACAAGGCTGTCCCCAACGCCCGGACACGTTGCAACGTTTCGGCATACGTCAGCGTGTGCCATTGGTCGCCCTCCCGTTGCGCCAGGTACACCTGATCAGAACGCTCTCGTGCCCAGTGTTCCAAATATTCGCCCAAACAACGAGCATAATCCCTCAGTGGTTCGGGCGAAGATAATACCAGCGTGCCGTCGGCGCGGCGTTCGACATTCACTCGCGCGGGCAAAAAATTGACGGAGACAAATTCAGTATCGGTCAGATTTGGCATACGGTTGTGCTACGGTGCAAACAGGACGCCCATGAACTACGTCACGCACCGCAAGTTCGGTAATCTTGCCGGATGTGGTGCGCGGGAGGTCGGCGACGGCGATAATTTTTGCTGGCACAGGGCGGCGTCGTGTGGGCGCGAATCGTTTGCTTGATCTTCGCCATCAACGTTCCGCCCGTGCCGTGAACGATACACTGCTGAACCGCCACAGGGAGACAAAATCATTGTGCTTCGCCTTTACTTCACGCTTGGCCAGGCAAGCAGCGAAAAAAAGAGAAAAGAAGGTGAACGGATTGAAGGGTCAGCGCAGGCTGGAGGCTTTGTCGCCTGTTGCCTGACCGACACGTTTGCGCGTTTTGGCGACAGCGCCCTGCTGACCGTCTCGTTCCGCCAACGCAGGAGCCATCAAACCGGCGACGATGAATTGCACCAGTTCCTGAACCCCACGCGCAATGTCGTCGGGTTTGAATGCGCCGCGCGACAAACGCACGATGCGATTGCGACTGGAATACGCCAGTTGCGGAGCGCCAAACACGCCGTGCAAGCGCCAATAAAACGCCTGATCATCCAGATGTTGGCAACACTGCCGCAGCAAGCGAATCTGCCGCAACGAAGATTCATTGAGCACATCGTCCACGGCCTCGACCACTTCCGGCGATGGATCGGTGAGCGCGCGCGCCAGCAAATCACCAAATTTTGGCGCAGTTACTTCGTCTTCCTCACTCGCCGTCAACGCCGGAGAAATCGCCGCCTCCAAAACCTCTTTCACATCGGGGACGCCATTGTGCGAACGCATCAGGCATTCGTCAAAACGGCGCAATCGTTCTTCCATCACAGGCCGCAGACGACGTTCGAGTACCGCACGGAACAGCGCCTTTTTCGAGCCCCAGTAATAATGCAACGCCCCCAGATTAACCCCTGCTTCTTCGGCAATGGCGCGAATCGACGTGCCTTCAAAGCCATGCTGGGCGAACAAGGTTTCCGCCGCATCCAGAAATTGCTCTTGTGTACTTTTGTCTGCGCGTGGTTCTTCGGTTTTGTTTGCCTTGACTGATTGTCCGTTCTTCCTTGCCTGCTTGCTTCGCATAGTCTGTGCCTTTTTGTTTCGTTGTGGCCTCGAACTCATTACACCCCGCGTGGGCGCGAGTTTAGCACAAACGATGCGCCTGCCGACTGCTCAGCCGGCAATGCGATTGCGCAAAATGCCTAACCCGTCAATCTCGAACTCAATCACATCGCCGGGCTGCAAGCCTTTGCCAAATTCAATCAACGTGCCGCCGCCGACTGTGCCGGAACCAATGATTTCGCCGGGATGCAGTGTTTCGTCTTGCGAGGCGTGCGCGATGACAACGTCCCATTTGTGGTACAGGTCGCGCGTGTTGCCGCCTTTGCCCATCGTTTCGCCGTTGTGCCGCGCGCGCATGTTCATATCGTAAATGTCTGGGATTTCGTCTTTCGTCACCAGCCACGGGCCAATGATGTTCGCGCCATCAAAGTCTTTGGCTTTCGCCGGGCCGAGACCACCGCTCAGTTCGCCCATTGCGACATTACGCACGGACAGATCGTTAAAAATCACGAAGCCGAACAGATGATCAAGCGCCGTTTCTTTGGAAATGTTTTTGCCCGGCTTGCCGATGACGATGCCGAGTTCCAGTTCGTAATCCAGCAGCTTGGCATACGACGGCATCACAATTTCCGCTTCCGGGCCGCTGATGGCCAGATGATTGCCTTTGTAATAAATCGGCTGTTGATACCAGATGTCCGGCACTTTGGCCAGATGCTGGATGCCCATCTTTTCGGCCCAGCGCGCGCCGCCAAGCATGTGTTCTTCAAACAACGCGCAATCGCGCAGACGGCGTGGGTTCGGCAGCGGCGCGAGCAATTTTACGTCCGCGAGTTGTACGGTGTTTTGCGCGGCGACGGCAGCCTGACGCGCTTGTGCGAGTCCCGCCTCGCCAGCGTCAAGTAACGCGAGGATGTCCGTGAATTGATCGCTGAGATCAACAATGGTAGATAAATCTTCCAGCAAAACGCCGGGAGCCGCAGGACGCGAATCGGCGACGAAAGTGACAAATTTCATTAGGGTTTTCCTTAATTGTAGGCCGGTTCGACGGCTCGTTTATTTTTTCTTTTGTTGATGAATGCGTCCAGGCTCCAAAGCCCAGAGCCGTGCGCGGCGAAGAAGAGAAAGACGAAGCAAAAGAGAACTGCTGCTTCGCCACCATTTTGAATGGGCAGCGCCCCTTTCGGCTGATGCGTCATAAAATAAGCAACCGCCATTTGACCGCTGGCAATGAACGCTGCCAAGCTGGTAAAGAACCCCACCAGAATCAGCGCGCCCGCGACTAATTCAATTACGCCCGCCGCCATCATCAGCGGCGGCAGCGGCATAGGCGGTCTCCCACTCGGCGGAAAGCCCCAGAGTTTCTGGGTGCCGTGCAACAGAAAGGTAAACCCGGCCACGATGCGCAAGAGTGCGTAAATATTCGGCGCAAATTTTCCAAGTAATTTTTCCATCGTTGTATTCCTTTCTTCCAGTTCGTTTAGCTGTGCAGCATCAACGGAACAAATTTTCAATTGTGGATGGGCAGGACGGGCAGGTGCCAGGACGGAACCCACGTGCCGTGCAATCCACTACGCAAACGAAACGGTAAATAGACCGTCGCAAGCGGCCCTTCGGCGACGTGCGTCGCGTCCAGCACGACCAGTTCTGTCCGCATTTCATAATGACGATTGACCAGCGCGATCAGCCAACCATCGCCTTCCGGCGCATTTTGCGAGCGCGGAATGAACTGCACTTCTTCCAGGTCGGAAGCCGCGCCGACGTACCACGTATCGAATTTCCGTTCGGCAAAATCGAAATGCGCCATCGTGTTGAAATACATAAACGGTTGCGGCGGCCCCCACGCGGTCGTCCACGGCTTCGTCATATCGAAGCGGCTGTGATAACCGTGCCGATGCGGTTGAGTCGCATAGCGATCATCAATGCGTGGGAATTCGTTGATGCCGTCGTCAAACCGAATTTCCTCGAAACCTTCGCCCGTGCTTTCAGCGTCAATGATCCAGCGCGAAACGTGCGGCGCGGACTTGGGCAGATCGAACGGCGCGCCTGTGATGTCGGGGAAGAACGGAAACACATTGCCCGCCGCGACCGGCGTATCAATGTAAATCTTCGCGCCGTCGTTGAAGCCGTTGTAGAGGTGCGTGGAATAGCGGCAAGCCCCGCGAAACCAGCGCAAGTCTTTCGCCGTCCCGCGTCGTGGCAGTACGCCCAGGTAAACGTCCTGGCGCGGGTCCCACATAAAGTGCGGCGCGCTGCGCTTCAATCGTTCGAGGTCGCTGGTGATCGGCACAATCGGGAAAACGACATAATCTTTCGTCACCGCGAAGTCATGCACCATGCCACTGTAAGGCGCTTGCAGCCACGTCTCGTGAACGATGTGGCCGTCCTTGTTCACGATGTAATACGCGATGTCGGGCGTCGCTTCGCCTTTCGCCGCGTAGCCGAAGCAAACCATCTCGCCCGTGTTTGGATCAATTTTCGGATGCGCAGTGAAAGTCTTGCTGGTCAGCTTGCCGTGAAAGTCCCAAGTGCCTTTGGTTGCGAGCGTGTGCGGATCCATCGCTACGGGCGGGCTGTCTTCCTTGAGCGCGAGCAATTGCCCGGCGTGAAAAACGACCGTCGTGTTGCCCGTGCCGCGCATCATGCCCTTGACCGATTCGTCATCCGTGAACGGATTGCGATACGCACCAAACAACGCTTTGCGCGCCTGGCGTTCGGCGACGAATTTCGGCGTGCGCACGTAGCGTTGCTTGAAATCTACGTGGCCGCCATCGAAACGGAACATCGAAACGATGCCATCACCATTGAAGAAAATGTCGTTCGGCACGCGCGGCGTTAGTTGGGGATCAGGTCCGACGCGATAAAACGTGCCGGACAAATTGTCTGGCAGTTCGCCCTCGTATTCGAGATCGAAGATGTCAGCTTCAAAACGACCCGGCGTCTTGAAGCCTTTGTACACGGGCGTGTCTGGAAAACGATTACTCATATCGGTGGCTGGTGGTCGGTGGTCGGTTTTGCTCTCTCCACCGACCACTGGATCACTGTTTTTTCAGAACACCAACTTCAGGCTCAACTGAATCTGGCGTGAACTGGTGGACGTGAAGCTGATGACGCCTGCCGACGGATTCGGCGCGGCTCCGGTCGGTGTCGCCGCCGAAAGAAATGCGCCCTGATTCGGCGGGATACCAAAATTGGTGTGATTGAAGACATTGAAAATATCCGCGCGGAACTGAAGGCTGTGCTGCTCGGTAAGTTTCGTGTCTTTGCTCAGCGAAATGTCGGTGTTCACCAGGTTGGGCCCGGTAACAGTATTCCTGCCAAGGTTGCCGAGTTCGCCGACGCCGGGAATCGTGTAACAAGCCGGATTGAACCAGCGGTTTGGCTGTCCCAAGCGTTGCTCGCATCCGGCGACGTAATTGGGGCGCAGCGGCAATCCGAGTTGCGAACCAAGTCCGGCGCGGTCAAAACCCGTGTTGACCGTGAACGGGTAACCCGACACTGCGCTCATAATGCCGCTCACCTGCCAGCCTTCGACGAAGGCATTCCCCTTGAACGGCAAGGGCGCGATGCCGTTGATGCGCAAGCTGTGCGGGCGGTCGAAATTGGAACGCGCGTAATCAGCCCGAAAGTTGTAAGGATCCTGAAACTGCATCGCCGTCCCGCCGCCGGTTTCGTTGATGTTGCCCGCCGAGCCGAAATCCATTGAGCGTGACCACGTATAAGCAAGCTGTACCTGCGCGCCACGCGCCATTTTGCGCGTGAAGCCAACCTGTAGGGAATTGTAATTGGACGAACCGCCTGCGAATGCCGTGTTGAGCAAGCCGAACGCCGGATTGATACGCGGTCTGGCTGTAATCACGGTCAAGCCCGTGTTCGGATTGACCGTGCCCGTCGCAAAGGTGCGGACGCCTTGCGCGTTGGTCACAGGGACGGGCGGATTGCGGTCGCCAACAATAAACAAATGCAGCCCGCGCGAACCGATGTAGCCCACTGAGAGGATATTGCCTGCGCCCAGTTCGCGTTGCACGCTCAGGTTGTACTGAATCATGTACGGCGACTCATCGGTGTTGTAATCAGTCCCAATGGAAGTCGTCGGCTGCGAAGGAAGATTGATGCCGCCGACAAACGGCGTTGGGACGACGCCCGCAATCTGCACCCTGGTCACGTAGGGCGCATTATTCCAATAATTCGAGAGCACATGCCGATCCACAATGACGGTATGGAAAGTCCCGATTCCCCCGCGAATCGAGGTCTTGTGATCGCCGAACACATCCCACGCGAAGCCGACGCGCGGATCGAAATTTTTCAGCGAAGGATTTTTTGCCAGAGCGTTCTTGACCGGCGTGAAACCCGTGCCGAACGGCGCGTTGGTCAGCGCCTGGAATTTATTGCGTCTTTCGGTAATGTGCGTCGTCGGTTCATAGCGCGCACCCAGCGTCAGCGTGAGCTTGGGTGCGACCTTCCACTGGTCATTGAAATAATGAGCGAACGTCCACTGGCGAGCGTCGCGCACCGCGTCATCCTGTCCGACAGGCGCACCGAGAAACAACGAAGAAACGCCCGACAGAAATTGCTGGACGCCGCCAAAGGTGTATTGCCCGCCGCGCAAAAACGGCTGGAACGTATTGTCTACATACCGTGTCGCGGCGAACCCGATGTTGATGGCGTGTGCGCCTTTCGTCCAGATGACGTCATCGGCATACGTGAAGCGGTTCGGCGAAAAGTTGAAGAGTGAGATGGTGCTGGGACCGAGGGGACTCAGCGCCGAATTAAAAAAGATTTGCCCGTCGGGCCGGCCTGCGCCAGGAAAGAATTGGAAGGGAGTGTAAGAATCAAGCGGCTTGCCCGTCTCGACCGCGCGCACAAAGCCAATCCGAGCCTGATTCAAGAGCGTCGGAGAAAAGACGTGCTTCTCTTCAATCGTGACATAATTGTTGCGCGTCTGGTTTTCGTCGCGCCATAACGGCAGCGCAATCGTGTTGCCCGCGCTGTAAGGATTGATCAGCAACGCACGATCATTGACGTAGCGCACAAACAGCGAATCTTTGGCGGAAATCGTCCAATCCATGCGGCCCAGCAGATAGTTCTGCGTCACTTCTTGTTTGCCCGACACGTTGACGCGCGCGATGCCCGCGCCGATGGAATCCGAAGCCTGCGGCACAGGCAGGATGTCCAATATCCGCTGTATGGCCGGTGCAATCGTCACCGGATTCGCCACGCCGGGCAGAATGCCTTTGCGCGCGTTGGCATCCAACACGAAAGCCGGATGATTCTGAATCTGGTTCTGCCGCACGCCTTCGTAATTCACGAAAAAGAACGCACGGTCTTTTTTGAGCGGGCCGCCCAAAGATGCGCCAAACTGATTGCGCTTGAACGGCGCGACATCGGGGCCGTCAAAGAAATTGCGCGCGTCAAAGGCGCTGTTGCGATGGAACTCATAGACCGAGCCGTGAAAGCTGTTCGTGCCAGAACGTGTCACGGCATTGACAACCGCGCCGTTGCCGCCAAATTGCGTCCCGTAATTCCCGGTCAGCGTTTGGAATTCGGCAATCGCTTCGACACCGAGCGATGACCCCAACGCCCCCGATCCCGTGCCGTAATTCCAGAAGTTGTTCACATTTGTGTTGTCGAGCATGAAGGCCTGGCCCTCAGGCCGCGAACCCGCAATCGAAAACTTCGGAGCCGTGCCATAAAAAAGCGTGCTGACGCCGCCCGCCAGCGTTTGCACGCCCGGTGCCAGGGTCATCAATTGCGAAAAGTTGCGGCCATTCAGCGGCAACTCGCGCATCTGCGCGCCATTCACCAGCGTCCCGGTGGTGGGCGAACTGGTTTCCACCTGTGAAAAATTGGCCTCGACGGTGATCGTCTCTTGTGTTTGCCCAATTTGCAAAGAAACGTCCACCACGTTTTGACTGCCAACCGTCAACGTCAGCCCGGTGCGCACTGCTTTGGCGAAGCCTTGTTTGGCAATCTGTACTTCGTAATTGCCAATCCCCAAATCTGCTACCCGATAGCGTCCCTGCTGATCCGAAGTGGTCGTGTGCGTGATCCCCGTGCCGACATTCTTGATGATGACTTCGGCCCCGACGATGGCAGCTCCGGCGTCATCGGAGATCGTGCCGAAAATGGTTGCGGTCGTCACCTGTGCCACGACCGGAAGATGGAGTGCGAGGAGGAACAGGAACAGGGGGAACCATGCGCTCGTGCCTGCTCTGCGGGCGAAATGCTGTTGATGTGCTGACATAACGTGTCTCCTTATTGACGAGTTACAACCTGCTCGTACTGATATGCGGAACCAAATTGAGATGACCTAATTACTGCGTACTGCCCTACCGTCACGTGCCTTCTTTAAGGCATTTCTTTCAACAGCGAATATAGATAAAAAGATTTAGTCGGTTGTATGAATCTTATGCCTCTTCTTCAGATTGTGTCAAGTCAGTTGTATGAAATTTTCTGCATTTTATTGCTATTTATCTGGCAAATGCTCAGCCATTCATTAAATAAATACTAAGTTGCGATTGCGAATCTCGCTAAAAACTGTATCATACGAGTGTATAAATAATCATTTAACAGGAGGATTCACACGATGAGTAGCTGGCAGTACCAAAAAGGACTTCAGGACTTAGGCCGGGGGCTGTACGGCTATCTGCAACCCGATGGTGGCTATGGGTACAGCAATGCCGGACTGATTACGGACGACGGCGAAGCGCTGCTCGTGGACACGTTGATTGACCTGCCACTCACGCGCGAAATGCTCGCCGCCATCCGTCGCGCCGTGCCACAAGCCCGCATCAACAAAGTGCTCAACACGCACGCGCACCCGGATCACACGGCGGGCAATAGTTTGTTGCCCGAAGCGGAAATCATCGCTTCCAACGCGACGCTGGCCGAGATGCAATTCATCGCCAGCCCAGCCAATCCCATCGCGCAAATTCTGGCGCACCCGGAGCGGTTCGGCGAACCTGGCGCGTATCTGCACGAAGTGATGGGCAGCCGCTTTGAAATCCATCAGGAAGAACAACGGATGCCAACGCGCACTTTCGAGGATGAACTGACCGTGCAAGTCGGTAACAAAGAAGTGCAGTTGCTGAAATTCGGCCCCGGTCATACCGATGGCGACACCGTAGCTTACGTGCCGTCAGAGCGTGCTGTGTTCACGGGCGATCTGCTTTTCAATCAGGTTCACCCGGTCATCAACATGATTCCCGTGGCGAGTTGGCTGGCAGCCTGCGAACGCATTCTCGCGCTCGACGTTGACATCGTCGTGCCTGGTCACGGCCCCATCACAGACAAGAGCGGCGTGCGCAATCAGATGGATTATTTGCAGTATATGCAAACCGAAGCGCGGAAACGCTTCGACGCGGGGCTGCCGGTCAAGGAAGCGACGCTCGACATTTCGCTGGATGCCTGCCGGGGCTGGGCAGATGAAGAGCGCATCTTCATCACGGTCGCCAGCCTCTACCGCGAATTCGGCGCACCGCTGCTGCCGATGCCAGAAGTCATGACGCTGGCTGCGCGTTATCGCAAAGCACAACTCGCCGCCGCCGAAAGGAGCCATTGATGCACGCCCCAACGCTGCCAACTCTGACGGACGCCGCACCCGCAGCGCACCTGCAAGCTGTATCGAAAGGCCGCGCCAATTACACGCTGTTCATTCTGACGCTGATCTGGGCGATCAATTTTTTCGACCGCAATCTGCTGAACGCCTTGCTGCAACCGATCAAAAACGAGTTGCAGCTTTCCGACACGACGCTCGGCTTGATTACCGGCTTCGGATTCGTGTTGTTGTTTTCGATCTCCGGGCTGACGCTGGCGCGCTTGGCAGATAAGTTCAATCGCGTGCGCATCATCAGCATCGGACTGGCGGTGTGGAGCGCGTTGACTTCTTTGACGGGGCAAGCGGGATCGGCGGCGCAATTGGTGCTGGCGCGTTCGCTGGTTGGGGTGAGCGAATCCGTTGCCGGGCCAGCAACCTTTTCGGTGTTGGCCGATTGCTATCCGCCGGAAAAACGCGGGCGCTCGATGTCGTTTCTTTCGGTAGCAACCTTTGTCGGCGCGAGCCTGGCCTTCATCATCGGCAGCGCGTTGAATCAGCGGTACGGCTGGCGCAATGCGTTTTTCATCGCGGGTCTGCCCGGATTGGCAATTGCATTGTTGCTGTTTCTGACGGTCAAAGACCCCGAACGCGGCGGTGCCGAAGCGCACCAAACGGACAACAAACTCGCTTCGCTGTCCGAAACGATTCGGTTTCTGCTGCGGCAAAAAAGCTTTCTGTTGATCGTCGTTGGCTTTGCGATGGTCAACGTTTGCAATCAAGCCATCCTGGTGTGGATCGCGCCTTTTCTGGAACGCGTACACAAGGTCGCCAACGCTGGCCTGATGGTCGGGCCGCTGGTGGGAGCGGCGGGCATTAGCGGCGCGTTGATTGGCGCGGCGATGATCACGCGGCTGGCGCGGCGCGATGTGCGTTGGAATGTCTGGGCACCCGCGATTGCGTTGCTGCTGACCGCACCAACCTTTCTGCTGATCTGCTTGCCCGCACAAAAGCCCGCTGTCTTTGCTGGGATTGCCGCGAGCGCCGCGCTATCGGCATTTCAGGTCGGCCCCATTTCCGCCGCGATTCAAGGCGCAGTGAAAGTGCGGATGCGCGCCTTTGCTTCGGCCATCTTTTTTGCCATTGGCAATTTGCTGGGGCAAGGCTTCGGGCCGTTGATCGTCGGCGCGCTGAGCGACGCATTACAACCGGCGTATGGCGACTTGTCGCTGCGGTACGGCTTGCTGGTCATTGCTGTCGTAGCCGTTGTCGGCGGCCTCTTGCTCTTCATCGGCGCGCGGCATTTGCTCGGCGATATGGAACGCTGCGCACAACCTGCTAAAAATGAATATGGAACCTAACCTCGAATACGCCTTCACGATTCACCTGACGCTCAAGCGACCTGTTTTCATTGGCGCTGGCCGCGCGGCGGTTTACGTGGAATCTGGCACGATTGAAGGGCCAAAACTCAACGGGCGTGTCCTGCCCGACAGCGGCGGCGATTGGGCGGAGTTGCGTGCGGATGGCGTACTCGATTTCGACGCACGCTATTTGCTGGAAGCTGACGATGGCACGATGATCTACCTGCAAAATCGCGGCTATCGTTGGGGGTCGCCCGAAGTGATGCAACGGCTGAACACAGGCCAACCCGTGGATTCGTCGGAATATTACATGCGCGTCACGCCGCGTTTTGAAGTCGCCGCCGGGCCACACGAATGGCTGGCGCGTCACGTCTTTATCGGCGTCGCCGAACGCACGCCGAAGGGCAACAGCATTCACTATTATCAGGTACTTTGAGCTATGGAAGTGCAACGCACACGCTGGTCATCGGACGATCCCGCTGATCAGTTTACGGTCGAAAATCCCGCGACCGGCGCAACTTTGGCTGTGGTACAAGGCGGTAGCGCAGTCGAAGTCAACGCCGCTGTCAACGCCGCGCACCAGGCATTTCAATCGCACTGGCGCAAGATTCCAGCGCGCGAACGCGGCAAGCTGTTGCTGGAAATCGCGCAGGTGATTCGCGCCCACGCCGACGAAATCGCGCGGCTTGAAACGCTGGAAAATGGCAAGCCGCTCGGCCAAGCACGTTTTATGGATGTCGAGGCCTGCATCGGCTCGTTTGAATTTTTTGGCGCGTTGATCGAAAAGCTGCCGGGCACATGCAACGATCTTGGCCCGATCATCAGCACGGAGTTTCTCGAACCTTACGGCGTCATCGGCGGCATCATCCCGTTCAATTGGCCGCCGATTCATTTTGCCGCGAAGACCGCACCCGCGCTCGGGGTGGGAAACACGGTTGTACTCAAGCCCGGCGAACAAGCTCCGCTGGCGGTGATGCGGCTGGTGGAGTTGGCGAACAGCATTTTGCCTGAAGATGTGTTGCACGTTGTGCCGGGCACGGGCCAAACTGGCGCAGCCTTGGTTTCGCATCCACTGGTGCGCAAGCTCTCGTTTACCGGTGCGCCCGAAACAGGCCGGAAAGTCTTGCAAGCGGCGGCGAATAATCTAACGCCCGCGCTGCTGGAACTCGGCGGTAAAAATCCGCTGATTGTTTTTGCTGATGCTGACCTTGAGCGCGCGTTGGCTGCCGCCGTCGAAGGCGCATTTCTGAATCAGGGCGAAGCCTGCACTGCCGCGTCACGTCTGCTCGTGCATTCCTCCTTGCACGATGTTTTTATCGAAAAGATGGTCGCTGCCGTGCGCAAACTGCGCGTGGGCGACGGGTTGAATCCGGCGACGCATGTGGGCCCGCTGGTCACGAAGCAACAGCAACAGCGCGTACTTGATTACATTGCGATTGGTCAACAAGAAGGCGCGCACCTCGCCGCCCAGGCGGAGTTGCCGAACGACGAAACTTTGCGCGATGGCTTTTTTGTCGCGCCGACGCTGTTCACTGAAGTCAGTCCCGCACACCGCATCGCCCGCGAAGAAATCTTCGGCCCAGTTACTTGCGTCATCAAATTTGATTCGTATGAAGAGGCCATTGCGATTGCTAACGGCACGGATTTTGGCTTGGTCGCCGGCGTCTTCACACGCGATCAGGTGCTGGCGATGCGTGCCAGCCGCGACCTCGAAGCGGGCATCGTGTTCGTCAACAATTACAATCGGCAGTTTCTGGGAACGCCTTTCGGCGGTATCAAGGCAAGTGGCTACGGGCGAGAACATTGTGTGCAAACGCTGCACGAATTCGGCTACACGAAAGCCGTGCGCACTTTGTCAGGACGCGGCGTACCATTGCAATGGCCTGCCTTGGGCGAACTGTTAGGCGAGTCCGGGAAATAGTCCGCCACGGTTGCGCACCGGGCGCAGATGATAAAGCGCGTTGCCAACAATTCGCCAACTCGGACTGTCTATCACCACCGTCACGGCCAGCAGCAGGCACGAAGCAGCGGAACGGGACGTTCTTCGCACGTTGTGGGGAAAGACGTTTATACGGTGTTCGTTCCTAATGGCGGGGTTCTGGGAAGTTGCGTCCCTGGACTGCCTCCAGCACGGTTGGGTTTTCCCGCCGCAGTTTCAGAGACAACTCTTTTTCCTTCCGTGCTTGCTCTTCATCGCCCAGCCGGAAATAAATTTGTGACAGCAACAGATGCGGTTGCGGATGACGTGGGTCGAGTCGCACGGTCTCAGTGAGTTCACGAATGGCCTGTTCCCATTTTTTGAGTCCCATCCAGGCTTTGGCCAGCGCGACACGAGCCGGAACGTAGTCAGTTCTGATTGAGATCGCACGATGCAGGAAGGGAATGGCTTCCTCGTAGCGACCATGCTGCTGTAACAGGTCGCCGTAGAAGAAGGGCGGCTCCTCGTAAGACGGGTCGAGCGCCATCGCCTTCTCCAGTTCTTTCAGCGATTCCTCCGTTTGCCCGATCTTATGCAGATGAAAGCCATACTCGAAGTGCGCGCGCGCTGACTGTGGAAACCGGCTTACAGCGCGACGGGCGATTTCGAGCGCTTTTGGGTATAGTCCAGCGTCCTGGTACGACTTGATCGCAAGGTAGTACGCATTCGGGTCCTCCGGGGCCAGTTCCATTGCTTGCCGTGCAGCTTCGGCTGCCGCTTGAAAATAACGCCCCTTGCCATACTCCACCACCATAATTTGCAAAAGCCGGGCATTCTTCGGGTTCAGCTTTAGTGCGGTTCTCCAGGCGTGCAGCGCGTCCTCGCGTCGTTCGAGCGCCTGATAGCAAGCACCCCGCAGGTAATGCGTATTGAAGTCCTGCGGTGAAACCTTAGCCGCTTGTTCAAGGAGTGGAATCGCTTCGCTAAACTGCTGGCGTGAGAAATAGAAAAAGCCGAGATTGAAAAGCGCGGGGAAGTAACGGGGTGAGGAAGCAATGGCTTTGCGCCACAAGCGTTCGGCTTCTTCATAGCGCTGGGCTTGCACCGCTTGTTGCGCAGACTCGGAAAGGGCTGCCGCATCCTGTGCGTACAGCGTTACCGAGAGTAGCACGACCATGACTGCGATTCTTACCATAAAATTATTTGGGCGCGGATAACCGCTTCGCCGCTCCGCTGCCTTCAACCAGCAACAGAAATGCGTCGGCTGGCACGCTTGGGAATTCCTCGATCAGTCCCGACGGCCACCGCACCGTGATTCGATCAATCCGAGTGGCGCGACCCAAGCCAAAATGCAAACGAAGATCGTTCTGCGACACATAGCTTGATTGACTTAGGATGGATTTCGTCTGCGTTTGGCCCGCTGCCTCAAGGCGGACGATAGCACCAATCGCACTCCGATTGGACTTCGTGCCTTCGAGCCGAAGCTGAACCCAGTGGCCGACTGACCCAGGGAGGTCATTTCGTAGCAGCGATGGTGTCTCGCCCATATTCATGACAAGCACATCAATGTCGCCATCGTTGTCGAAATCCCCGAACGCCGCGCCACGACTTGACCTTCGATCCGCGATCCCTGGTCCGGCTTGCGCGCTGACATCTTCAAAGCGACCACCGCCGAGGTTGCGATAAACCAGACGGGGATTGCGATAGGATTCCTGTGTTTTTCGTGTCCCGGCGTCGAGTTCTGGATACACGTGACCATTCACTTGAAAGATGTCGCTCAGCCCATCGTTATCCAGGTCGGCAAACGCTACGCCCCAGCCAACATATTGCGGGTTGACGGCCAGCCCTGCCCGGACAACCGCATCCTCGAAAAAGCCGTCGCCAGTATTGCGATAAAGATTGGGATAATCGCCGGCAAAATTGGTCTTGACCAGATCCAACTGACCATCATTGTCGAAATCACCCACGCCAATGCCCATCCCGCCCTGCTCGAATCCGTGTTCGCTGAAGGCAACACCCGCTTCTGCGCCAACGTCGGTAAAGGTTCCGTTCTTGTTGTTGCGAAAGAGAATGCTCGGGGTTGAATCACAGGCGATGTAAACATCCGTCCAGCCATCGCCGTTGAAATCAGCGGCGACCGGGGTGAAGGCGTAAAACCCCTTGACCGCGCCTACGCCTGATTGCTCAGTAACCTCTTCGAACGTAAAGTCACCACGATTGTGATAGAGCCTGACCCGTCCATAAGGCAAGCCGCGCGGGCCACAGAAGACAGGCATTCCTTTCCATTCGCAGTTGGATGCCTTTCCTGGCAGTGGGGCGGTGGCAAGGTCGAAGGCTTGATAGCTGGTCACGAGCAAATCAAGTTTCCCGTCCCGATCATAATCCAGGAAAGTACAGCCGGAACTCCACTCCTTTGCTGGCCCAGCAGTTCCGCTCCGCGTTGTGACGTCCGCAAAAGTGCCGTCGCCGCGATTGCGGTAGAGAACATTCGGCCCCCAGTACGTTACATAAATGTCCAGATACCCGTCGTTGTCCACATCTCCGGCACATACTCCTGAACCCCAGCCTGAATGCTCCAACCCAGCTTTTTTCGTCCTGTCTTCAAACCCTCTCGCGCCCGTGTTGCGATAAAGATGGTTCGTCGGTGCCGGACCACTGCCATACCCTTCCAGGCGTGATCCATTAACCATGAAAAGATCCAGCCTGCCATCATTGTCATAATCAATAAAGGCCACCCCGGTTCCATTCGCTTCAATAATATATTTTTTGCTCGTTTCGTTTCCTGAGGCAAAGCGCATGGCAAGGCCGGACGGAGTTGCGATGTCCGTAAATTTTGCCAGAAACGGTTTGCCGGAAGCAGTAGACCGGGCGGCAGGAGGCGCGTTGCGGGTTGCGACTCCCTGTGCGTATGTACTCAACGCAGTTCCGATGAGCGTAAGCACGCAGAGTCCTGGAATTCGGCATCGAGCCAGACAGCGGAGCAAGAGACTACCATTGCCTGGCTGTACCCAGGCAAGACCTGGGCATCTTTCCGAGCGAGGCCGCGTTGTGTTGGCGGTAGGGTTTCGCAAGAAATAAAATTCTCTATTTTTCATGGATGGTAGAGAGGTCTTTTAGCCTTTTCTCCTTGAGCAGCGCGACGAATACCTTTGCCTGGAATCGTTGCCCGTTACCTCAGGTTTCCCTAATTAAAGTCGTATCTTATTATTAGTTTTTTCTCTTGACAAGCTGTTGAACGGCTCCTATAGTTCCAAAAGTTTTCCTAGACAGTTAACGCTAACTTTAGAGATTACTCCCAGCAGGGTTCCCCTTGCCAAAGGATTTCGTAACCGTTTGGCTTAAAAAGAGAAAAGGAGAGTTTATGCGATTCCAACTACGCCCCTTAGGAGTCGGCCTCGTCTTGGCACTATTCGTGTGCATGTTCCAGGCCGAAAATGTGAATGCCCAAACCGCTGCCACGATTGTCGGCGATATTACAGATTCCAGTGGTGCTGTGGCACCAAACGTCACTGTTACCGTTATCAACGAGGGCACGAAAATTGAACGCAAGGTGCAGACCAATGAAGCAGGTCAATATCGTATTACCCCGCTCAACCCTGGGACCTACACCATTCAGGTAGAAGCAACGGGCTTCAAACGAGAGGTGCGTTCGGGAGTCGTTCTCGAAGTTGCCGCGGTTCTGGACGTTGACTTCAGTCTGAAGGTTGGAGAAGTTACCGAAACGGTGAGTGTCACAGGTGTCACCCCAGTCTTACAGACGGAGGACGCCTCGGTCGGTAATGTTGTCAATTCGCAAGAGCTACAGCATCTGCCAGTGAACCAGCGGAATTACACGCGCCTGATTCTGCTGATGCCGGGTACAAGTTCGGTATCGCGCAGCCAACAGCAGGGCGTCGCGCAGTCCGGCACGGCGCTGTTTTCCGTCAATGGCGGTCGCCCGCAAGACAACAACTACACCCTGGACGGCGTTGATTCGAACATGCAGATGATGAACTCCCCTGGCATCTCGCCGCCGATGGACGCGATTCAGGAGTTCAAAGTCGCCACCAACACTGGCTCGGAGTTTGGTCGCTCGATGGGTGCCAATGTCAGTATGGTGATGAAGTCCGGCACGCGCGATCTGCACGGAACGGCTTATGAATATCTGCGCAACGATAAGTTTGACGCGAACGAATTCTTCGCCAATCGTAGCGGCTTGGGCAAGACTCCCTTTCGCTTAAACCAATACGGTGTCACGCTCGGTGGGCCAGTCTTGATCCCCAAAGCTGATTTGCGCGACAAGATGTTCTGGTTCTTTTCCTGGGAAGGCTTTCGTCGCCGTCGCGGCGGCACTCAGTTGACCAGTGTGCCGACCGCTGCTTTCCGTAGCGGTGACTTTTCCGCCTTGCTGACCCAGAGTACCCCAATCTATATCAAGGATCCGCTCAAGACCGGGCTTTGCAATGCCAGCGATAAGACGGCCTGCTTTGCCAACAACATCATTCCAACGGCGCGCATCAATCAGGCGATCCCAAGGGCTTTGGAAGCTGTCGTGCCGCTGCCAAACCGCCCGGGGCTAATCCAGAATCTGGTCGCCAACCGTAGCCAGGCCAACGACCGCGACCTGTACAACGTGCGCTGGGATTACAGCCTGAATTCGACTAACAGCTTCAACTTCCGCTACAGCCGTCAGAATGCGGATTTGGCGGACCCGCAATCCAACCCCGCCTTCACCCGGGTCAGCCAGTTTGATGTGACGAACTATGGCGGAAACTGGATCCACGTTTTCAGCCCGACCACGACCCTCGATGTCGGTTACGGGTTCAATCGTCCCGATGGCGGCGGCGGCATCCTGGATAAGCCCATTACGCGCGCCGAGTTTATCAACAAGACAGGCATCAAAATGTATCAGGCCGAGGTCTTCGGCGATCCGCTGATCAACATTGGCTTTGGTGCGTATTCGGCTGGTGCAGGCGGCGCGGAGGTGATCGGCGACAGAATCTATCAAGGTCGCGGGAATCTGACCATGGCCATTGGCAAGCACTCGTTGAAATTTGGCGGCCAATACCATTATCGCAAGTTCTACACGAACACTGGGAACCCGATGGACGGCAATGCCACTTTTGATGGCGGGATTACGGGGTTCCCGATGGCGGATGCGCTGCTGGGCTACCCGTCTGAAATTCGTCGTGGGCAGGGCAACACACTGACCGATGGCATCGGACATTTTCTCCTCGGCTACGTCCATGACGACTGGCGCGTCAACCAGAATCTGACGATCAACGTTGGCGTAATGTATCAGTTGGCTACTCGCCCGTATGACTCCACCGACCGGCTGGGCAACCTGTGGGTACACAAGGATGCGTCCGGCAAGGTCGTCGGCGAGTTGATGTGGGCCACTACCAACCCGGAGATTGATCCAGTGACCGGCAGGCGCAACGAACCGGCGCGCACCTTTGGCTTTGGGCGATCATTGATCCAAAACGATTACAATGACATCGCGCCGCGCCTCGGCCTCGCCTACAAGCTCGGCTCGAAGACCGTCATCCGCTCCGGTTTCGGCATGTTTTACAACTCCACCTTTGTCCAGGAATTGCAGGACCTGCGGAAATTCTGGCCCTTTACGATTCAGCAGGTCTTCAGTCCGAATCGGGGCGTGCTGGATTTGGCGATCACTGATGCGGGCCCAAGCTTCTCTAGTACCGCAGCCATTGGCGGCTGGCCGCAGAACCCGGAGAACCGCTCGCCGTACTCGATGCAGTGGAACCTCTTCGTTCAACGTGAACTGATGAACGACCTCTCGCTCGACATCGGCTACGTCGGCTCTGGCAGCCGCAAGCAGATCGGCTATTCGCCCTTCAACAATGCGATTACTCCTGGCCCTGGTGCCATCAACCCGCGCCGTTTGCTGCCACAGTTCGGCGACCTCGACGGCGGCTCGAATCAGTACAACGCCTCTTACAACAGTTTGCAGGTGTCGTTGATCAAACGTTACTCCAATGGCTTGCTCATCAACACGAATTACACGTGGCAGAAATCACTTGATGGCCAGTCCTCATTGGCTGAGGTGAAGGTTCAGAATCCGTTTGACCGTCGGCAGGATTACTCCCGGTCAAGTTGGGACATTAACCACGTCTTCAACTTTTCCTACGTGTACGAACTGCCATTTGGCAAGGGGCGGAAGTTTGGCACGAACTGGAACACGGCGGCAAACCTGTTGCTTGGCGGGTGGACGCTGCAAGGCATTACGCGGCTTGAGTCGGGCCCGCCTATTAACATCACTTCGGGGCAAGACAGAGCCAACACAGGCCGTTCGAGCCAGCGTCCGAACCTGGTGGGCGATCCCAATGCCGGGCCAAAAACACCAGACGAGTGGTTCAACACGAAGGCCTTTGCACTGCCCGCGCAGTACACGTTCGGCACGGCAGGCGCGTTCATTACCAATGCCGATGGAATTATCGGCATTGACATGGGGCTCGCAAAGGTATTCCCCATCCGCGAGAGTCACGTACTGGAATTCAAGACGGAGTTCTTCAACGTGCCCAACACGGTCAACTTCGGAGACCCGACTGGCGCATTGAATAATGCGAACTTCGGCAAGATCACCAGCCAACGGACAAGCCCGCGGCAAATTCAGTTCAACCTGCGTTACCGCTTCTGATTTCCGGTTGCGAGGTTGAGAGCAAAGCAATAAAAGTAATGTGACATAGCGCAGGGGCCAGCCCGTCAATGGCATTGGCCCCTGCGCTACGTTGCGCCAGCCTGTCACAAAAGGCCACGCGGGCGCTTTGCCCTAGATCACGAGCCTTGTTCGACAGGCAGCCTGAAGGTTAATAGGAGTTTTGACTATGAGAACGCTTCTCTCTCGCCGCGATTTTATCAAAACATCAGCGGTCGCCGCCAGCCTGGAGGCAACGGCTTGGCGAACTCGCGCCGCGACCACGGCCCAGTCTACCCGCACCATCGCGCGCGGGCCGTTCCAGCCGACCTGGGAATCGCTCGTGCAAAACTACCGCGTCCCCGAATGGTTCCGCGACGCGAAGTTCGGCATCTGGGCGCACTGGTCGGCCCAATGCGTGCCAGAACAGGGCGACTGGTACGCGCGGAGAATGTACCTACAGGGCGACCCGGCCTACGAGTATCACGTTAAGACCTACGGTCATCCCTCCAAGTTCGGCTTCATGGAGCTTGACAACCTCTGGAAGGCGGAGCATTGGGATCCCGAGAAGCTGATGGCTCTTTACAAGCGCGCGGGCGCAAAATACTTTTTCGCCCTCGCCAACCACCACGACAATTTCGACGCCTACGACTCGAAGTATCACGCATGGAACTCGGTCAACATCGGCCCGAAAAAAGACATTGTCGGCACGTGGGCGAAAGTCGCGCGCGCGAACGGCCTCCGCTTCGGCGTCAGCAACCACTCGGCGCACGCGTGGCACTGGTTTCAAGTGGCCTACGCATACGACGCCGAGGGGCCGAATGCGGGCATGCGCTACGATGCCGCAACCCTGACGAAGGCTGATGGCAAGGGCAAGTGGTGGGAAGGCCTCGACCCGCAGGAACTCTACACCGGCCCGAACATGAAGATGCCCGACGGCATCACGAGCATCAAGGCAAAGAACGAGTGGCACCAGAAGAATGATCGTGTGTGGAATGAGAACCCGCCGCCGATGAATCCAGCCTTCACCGAAAAATGGTTCCTCCGCTGCCAGGACTTGGTGGATAAGTATCAACCCGATGTTCTCTACTTTGACAACACCGAACTGCCGCTCGGCCAAGTCGGGCTTGATATTGTGGCGCACTACTACAACGCCAGTCTTGCACGCAACAAGGGCAGACTCGAAGCCGTCGTCAATGCTAAACACGTGAAGCCGGATCACATCGCTGGTCTCGTGGATGACATTGAGCGGGGCGTCG
>CAZWAK010000134.1:0-21805 GCA_964631865.1 uncultured Heliobacteriaceae bacterium
AAACGCTTCGCGCTCATTCTATCGCCCCAGCCACATCTTGATTGAACGAGTCACCATCTCCGATGCGTCCTGTTGTACAAAATGCTCCGCGCCGGGAATCGTGACTAAGGTCAAATCTTTTTCCAACCAATCCCAGGTATTGTTCAGCGCGCCGGGCAACAAGGCCTTATCGCCCAAACCGTGAATCATCAGCACAGAGGCTTTGACCTTGATGTCGGGAAAGCGATTGTTTTGATCGTACGGCTCGCGCGGATAGTTGCGTTTGTAGTAATTCAGCATCGCCTCGAAGTCGGATTTCTTGAACGCTTCGATGTATTTCTTTTTCGCTTCCGGGTCTTTCACCCAACCCGCCAACCCTTCTGCGGTGAGTTTGGTATGCGCGCCTTCCTGCTGAAAATTGCGGGCATACGCGCTGTTTTTTTGCTGCTGCGGATTGTTCGCCAATTCGCGCGCCAAGCCTTTCGGATGTGGCAAATTCAGGATGATAAGTTTGTCGGTCATCTTCGCATTCATCATCGCGAACGTCCACGCCACTGCGCCGCCCCAATCGTGCCCGACGATGATCGCTTTGTCGCGCTTGAGATGTTTGATGACCGCCGCGACATCGCCGACGAGTAAGGTCATATCGTATTGCTCGACGCCTTTCGGTTTGTCGCTCAAGTTGTAGCCGCGCTGGTCAATCGCGACGGCATAGTAATCTTTCGACAGCGCATCCATCTGCTCGCGCCACGAATACCAGAAATCCGGGAAGCCGTGAATCATCACGATCAACGGCGCTCGTGGATTGCCTAGCGCAGCGAAATGAATTTTCACGCCTTTGCTGTCGGCATAATCGTGCGTGACGCGCTGGTCAAAGTTGGGATCGAGGGCAAGCGCGGTCGCGCATCCGAGCGTCAGCCCAACAAACAACAGTAAGGTTCGCAGTTTCATGAACAATCTCCTCGGAAAAGGTGGCGCGATTTGCCAAATCGCGTTACGTCATTTTTTCTCGTTCGTACCAGGATGACAGTTAATGGCAAGCATTGTGTGCCGAATGATTGCAGATAGCAATTCTTCCGCGCGCGTTTTCCTAACCATTGACGTTCGGTGGTAAGATGCCGCCTATGCAACTCCAATATCCGTTATCCGATTTAGCCCTCGCGCGTCGCTTGGAACGCGCCGAAGCCAAAGGCAATGCCGATTATGTCGAGGCACGCACACAAATGTTTCCTGACAGCAGCGCAACGTGGATCGAAGTCGCGGGCGCGTATGCGATGTTCGATGGTGTGCGTTCGCCCATCACGCAAACGTTTGGGTTGGGAATGTTCGATGACATCGGCGTGCCGGAATTGGAACAGTTCGAAACGTTTTTTCAATCGCGCGGCGCGCACGTGCATCACGAAATCAGCCCGATGGCCGACTTTGCGTTATTCACCTTGCTCAGCGAGCGCGGCTATCACCCGATTGAATTCACAAGCGTGCTGTATCGCCCGTTGCAGCGGGGTGCGGACTTGGGGATTTCACGAAATGACCAACTTCACGTGCGGCTCGCGGCAGCGCACGAACAGGAGTTGTGGGCACAAACTGCGGTGGCCGGATGGAGCAGCGAGAATCTGGAATTTGCCGATCTGATGCTGGAGTTCATGCGGATTGGCGCGGCGCGGCAAGGCGCACTAAATTTTCTCGCGGAACTTGATGGACAAGCCATTGCAACGGGCGGGCTGTTCATTCACGATGGCGTCGCGTTGCTCGCCGGAGCCAGCACGATTCCATCGGCACGCAAGCAAGGCGCACAATTGGCAATTCTCGAAAGCCGCTTGCGCTATGCCGCCGAACACGGCTGTGATCTGGCGATGATGGGCGCAGCGCCGGGCAGCACGTCTCAGCGCAACGCCGAACGACAAGGCTTTCGCATCGCGTACACCCGCATCAAATGGGGGCTTGGCTAAGCTATGAACACGAACTACGAACATTTGCTCGTCGAACTCAAAGACGCCGTCGCGCGCGTCACGATGAATCGCCCCGAACGCCGCAACGCGCTCTCGCTCGGTCTGATGCAAGAGATGATTGCGTGTCTGCACGACGTTGGAAGTTCGCGCGAGGTTCACGCGGTCATCCTCGCGGGAGCGGGGTCAGTGTTTTCCGCCGGGCACGATTTGAGCGAGATGACGAATCGTGCGGTCAATGAATATCGTCAGATTTTCGATACCTGCGTCGAATTGATGACGACGCTGCAAAACATCCCGCAACCCGTCATCGCCGAAGTTCACGGCATTGCGACGGCAGCAGGCTGTCAACTGGTCGCTACGTGCGATTTGGTCGTGGCGTCGGAACACGCGAAATTCGCCACGCCGGGCGTGAAGATCGGCTTGTTTTGCAGCACGCCGATGGTGGCTTTGACGCGCTGCATTGGGCGCAAACGCGCGCTCGAAATGTTGCTGACGGGCAAAGCGATTGATGCTGCGACCGCCGCCGAATGGGGCTTGGTCAATCACGTCGTGGCGGCGGAACAATTGCCATCGGCCACGCTGGAACTCGCACAACAAATCGCCGCCGCCAGCCCGTTGACACTCAGCCTCGGCAAGCAGGCGTTCTATGCGCAAATTGATTTGGATCAGCCGAAGGCGTACGCCTACACGAAAGAAGTGATGAGCTTGAATGCACTGGCCGAAGATGCCCAGGAAGGCATTGGGGCTTTTTTGGAAAAGCGCGCGCCGTGTTGGCGCGGACGGTAGGAACTCAACCGAAGATTTTTTTGAAATCTACTGTGACCCCTTCGCTCTCGATCACCTGGCTCGGAAACTTTTGAATGCCGCTCGGTGTCGTCACAAAAATCGTGTTGGTGAACGGCTCAATCGTCCACACAGTTTTGACATTGTGCTGAACCAGCAGCTTGGATTTTTCGAGCAAATCCTGAATGTTTTGGCTCGCCGAGATGATTTCAATGGCCAGGACGGGCATATCCGGATACTTCGCATAATCGTTGAGAAAATCGGGCGCGACCTTTTCTTTCGGATAGATGCTGATGTCGGGCGTGATACCTTTCTCGATATTCAACGTGAGTTCCGGCAAGGCTTCGATCTGGTCGTTGGTGAAGAGTTGCTGCAACAGACGATTGCAAATAAAGCTGTGATTGAACGAAGGCATTTCAGATTCCTCAGTTTCCGCTTCTCCCTGTGATTCTTCAAGTTCGTCTAGCATAGCTCTTTCCTCTCTCGCAAATAACTGGAGATGGTGCGTAATGTAGAAGTGTATTCTTCCTTCTTCACTCTTCCTTTTTCATTCTTTTCGAGAGGGAGAAAAAACTCTCTCGTCAGGAATGAAGAAGGAAAAATGAAGAAGGAAGAATCAACGCCTTGCTTTGATTGGCTTTCGATTCCGCACACATTTCAAACGAATTCCCTACGCCAGCACCTTCTCGACAATCTCGCCGTGAACATCCGTCAAGCGGAAATGCCGTCCCTGAAATTTGTAGGTCAGCCGCTTATGGTCAATGCCGAGCAGATGCAGCATCGTGGCTTGTAAATCGTACACATCCACTGGGTCGCTGACGATGTTGTAGCTGTAATCGTCGGTCTCGCCGAGGCTGAAGCCTTTCTTGATGCCGCCGCCTGCGATCCACATCGCAAAGTTGCGTCCGTGGTGATCACGTCCGTAATTCGTGTCCATCAGCTTGCCCTGACAATACACCGTGCGCCCGAATTCTCCGCCCCACACGACTAACGTGTCGTCGAGCAAACCGCGCTGCTTCAAATCCTGAATCAATGCAGCAGTCGGTTGATCCGTGCCACGACATTGCAACGTCAGATCGCGCGGCAAATCGCCGTGCTGATCCCAGCCGCGATGATAGAGCTGAACGAAGCGCACACCGCGTTCAGCAAGACGGCGCGCGAGCAAACAATTCGCGGCATACGTGCCGGGCTTGCGCACTTCGGGGCCGTACAGTTCTAGCGTTTTTTCAGATTCCTTCGACAAATCCATCAAATCCGGCACGCTCGTTTGCATGCGATAGGCCATCTCGTATTGCGCGATGCGCGTTTCGATTTCGGGATCGCCGTACGCTTCAGATTTCATTTTGTTCAGCTTGACGACGGCGTCCAGCATTTGCCGTCGCGTCGTTGCATTCACGCCGGGCGGGTTGTCGAGATAGAGCACGGGCGTTGAGCCGCCGCGCAACCGCACGCCTTGATAATTCGAGGGCAGAAAGCCGCTCGACCACAGGCGCGAAAACAACGGCTGATCGGTATTGATCGCGTGCGCAGTCGAAAGCAGCACGATGTAGGCCGGCAGGTTTTGATTCTCGCTGCCCAGGCCGTAACTCACCCACGCGCCCATCGCGGGACGACCGGGTTGCTGAAAGCCGGTTTGAATAAACGTGATCGCGGGATCGTGATTGATGGCGTCGGTGTGCATCGTTTTGATGACCGCGATGTCGTCAATCACTTTGGCGGTGTGCGGCAGAAGTTCGCTGACCCACGTGCCCGATTGTCCGTGCTGCGCAAATTTGAAAATAGATTTGACGCACGGAAACGAACTCTGGCCCGACGTCATGCCGGTGATGCGTTGGCCGCGCCGAATCGAATCCGGCAATTCGGTGCCGTGCAATTTTTCGAGCGACGGTTTGTAATCGAAGGTGTCAAGTTGCGACGGCCCGCCCGATTGATGCAGATAAATCACGCGCTTCACCTTCGGCGTGAAATGCGGCACGCCCATCAAGCCGCCGGTCTTTGCCTCGCGCGTGTTTTCTGCTTGCGCATAGCCCTCGTGTTTGAGCAGCGAAGACAAAGCTGCCAGTCCAATGCCTTTCGCGCCGAGACCGAAGAGTTGTCGCCGCGTGAGAAATGCGTTGAGTTCGTGTTGGAAATTCATAAGAAGTCTGTTCGTTTGGTTATTGTGTTGGAACCTGCGCGAAAATGGATTTTAGGGCAGTCGCCGCACTCAACGCAATTGCAAAGGCTGATGCTGGCAAAGTCGAAGCGACACGCGCGTGCAGGCAAGAGGAGTTGCATTACGAGCGGCCCAGCCCGCGTCGAATGGCAATTTCGACAGGCGAATATGCGCCATCCGCACGCACAAGCTGAAACGGTTGGGCGGTCAGGAGCGGCGGTTGCGCGAGGAAGCGCGGCACTTTTCCGCGATGTGGTTGCGCGGCGTGAACGAGAAACGGGTGACACAGGTAAACCGTTCCCGCCGCGCCGACGGCAAGGGCTTCGGCATAATGCGCAGTGCCATCACAATCAATTTCCGTAAAACCCAAGCCCGCTTTGCCCGCCGGTTCCAACTGCTTCGCTATCTCCAAATGCGAACCGATGCGAATGCGCGTGGGCGCGTCCTCGGCGCTGACATCCGAAAACAAAAAGAGCAGCAACAACGCGCGCTCTTTGGAATACACATTCACGCGCCACGAAAAGAAATCGTTCTCGTCAGAACGTTCATCGGCAAAGCTCACGTCAACATGCCAACCCGCATCGCCGGGATCATCCGCGTGCGGAAAGCGAATCGGAAACGTGCCGAGGCTGTGGCGCGGTTGCCAATGGCCTTTGCCTACAAGCTGGTCAAACGCAGCGTGCAGTTGTGGCGTGTTAATGGCTTGCTGAAACGGCGGTTGCGCATAATCGCCAAGCCGAATGACGGGCTTCGTCCAAGTTGTCGGATCGTGCGGATCACAACCCGTATCGTGCCACAGGATCGCGCGGCATTCTTCCGCCAATTCGCGCGGAAACGCATTGTCGAGACGGACAAAACCTTGCTCAATAAACTGCTGAATCTGAGCATCATCAAGATTCATACGCGCGCCAATTGCCCTGCTTTGACGAGGCCGCCCTGCATCACAGCAATAAACTTCGTGCGGTCGGTGAGCAATGAAATGTCCGCGATGACATCGCCGTCTACCAGCAAAATATCGGCGAGCTTGCCTGTTGCAATCGTGCCGAATTCTTTCTCGCGCCTCATAATTTCCGCGCCCGTGCGAGTCGCGCAGGTGATGACTTCGAGCGGTGTAAAACCAACGTCTTTGACGAAAAATACCAACTCGTTCGCATACGTCCCATGCGGCGTCCACGCGAAACCGTAATCGCCGCCCATCCCCACGCGCCCTCCCGCTTGCAAAATCATCCGCGCGCTTTCGGCTCCGGCGGCGAGCGTTTCGCAATGCCCGTCAATTACGGCTTGTGGCATGCCCCATTGGCCGCCGAGTTCGGCGCTCGCCTTTTCAAATTGCAAGGCCGGCACGACGGGCGTATTGCTTGCCAGCAGCATCTCCAGCGTCTCATTCGTCATAAACGTCGCGTGTTCGAGGCAATCGTATTTGGCGAGCAGCGCATTCTTGATGCTTTGTGCGGCGCGGCAATGGCCGGTGACTTTGAGACGGTGATTATGCGCGGTGTCGGCGACGGCGGTCATCTCATCCAAAGTCATACAAAGCGCGTGCTGATCGTTCGTCCCGCCCGCCGCTGCTGCGTCGCCCGATGGATAAGTCTTCACCCATTCGACGCCGTCTTTGACCAGCTTGCGCGTTGCCGCCCGCGCTTCGACCGGGCCGTCAATCAAGAGCATTAAGCCTTCCATCCCGATCATGCGATAGTCCGGGTTCCAATCCATCAAGCCGCCACGCGAACAAATCTCGCGCCCGCTTGTGGCCAGACGCGGCCCCGGATGCAGGTCTTCTTCGAGCGCGGTTTTGAGCCACACATCAATGTTGAAGAGCGAGCCACAACTGCGCGCCGCCGTGTAGCCGCATTCGAGCGCGAGTTTGCAATTCGCCGCCGCGCGCAACGTGACATATTCCGCCGGATATTTCGTGTCGAGGTCGGGCAAGTCAGCGACGTTGAAATAGGTCGCGTGATAATGCGCTTCGACAAGGCCAGGCATGATCGTGCCGCCGCGTGCATCAATTGATGGCGTGTCCGGCGGTAATGCTGGCGCGGCTTCGGCGTTGCCCGCGTATTTGATTTTGCCATCCGTAACAATAACGACGGCATTGCGAATCGGTGCGCCGCCGTTGCCGTCAACGAGTTGTCCGTTGGTGATGAGGGTTGTGCCTGTTGCAAGTTTCATAGCGTTTCTAAAAAGCCGCTCGCGCCTTTATCCCATTCCGTGTCGCGCCAATGCACGGTGCGCACCGTGCGCCCGCGCCGACAAACCGTGAACTTTTACACCGGGCAAGCCGGGAAAGTTGACGCAGTCGTTCTGGTCGAGCAGTTCGTTGATTTGCTCGCGCGTGAGTGGCCCGGACGGCGGTTGCGCGAAGAGCGACGGGGCGAGAACGAACAGAAGAACCGCTGATAGCCTTTTCATCTTGCCTCCTTGGTTACGGAATCAACGTCACAGTTTGCTTCGTTGCTTTCAGCACGGCTTGTTTGGTGAACGGAAAGGCGCGCGGCGTGACGTGGTTTCAGCCCGGCGACGCGCAACGTGTTGGCGGGCGCTTGGGCCAGACTCAACCTGGAAAAAGAAGCCGCGAGGAAGAAGGAAATAGCAGGGAGAAAGCTGCGTAGCGAAATCATGAATCACTCTCCTTGTGCGTTGGTTGATGGAACAAATGCGGGCAAATGATAGGCGGGCGGAAGATGATTGTAAACGGTTCGGCGGGACATTGTTCGCGGCAGCAGCGGCCCGCGTTGATCTCAGCTTCACAACTTCGCGCGATACGCTTCCCATTGCTCCTTCAGCTTCGCCATCAGCGCAACAAAGCGCGGGTCATCGCGGAGATTTTCCAGGTACGGTTCCTGCGCGAACATCGGGTAACAAGGGAAGCCGTCGTCGGCTGCCGCTTGCAACCACTTGAGGGCTGGCTCAGGCTTCTTCAGCACCGCATACGCACAGGCAATGTCATACGCGGTGTGATGAAAGTGACCATAGCCTTTGCCCTTTTCAATCGCGCGCTTGATCTTGCTTTCCGCCTTCTGCTCTTCTCCGGCCAGAGCGGCGAGCAGAGCCTGGATACCATGAAAAAGTCCAACATCGGTATCGTCTGGATAATTCTGCAAGGATTCCTCCACGACCGTTCCCGCTTCGTCTCGTTGTCCGAGGTGCATCAAAGTTCGGGCAAGGATTGACCCCACTTTGGCCGGATTCGCATCGCTGGGAATTTTGCGTAAGATCGGCAGCGCCTGCTCGTATTTCCCTTGAAAGAGCAGCGTCTCGCCGATGCGAAAGGCCGCGAGGTGATTGGTCGGATTGGCCGTCACCGCTTTTTGCAATTCTTGCAGCGCCAGGTCGAATGCCCCGATGTGGTTGTACACCAGCGCGAGTTGATTCTGCGCCTCGTCGGAATGCGGGTCTAAGGCCAGCGCGCGGCGATATTCCTGAATCGCCTGCTCGTGCGGAAACCGATAAGCCGGCGTCCACAGCAAGCGTCCCCGCGCCGCATGCGCTACCGACAGGTTCGAGTCCAACGAGAGGGCTTTATTCACGGCCACAAACGCCTTCTCTTCCCATTGCTTCTCGCCGGGCGTGAATAAGAAGAATCGCCACACGTAAACCTGCGCCAGTTCCGCCTGAGCAGCGGCGAAGCGGGGGTCGGCGGCGACTGCGCGTTCCAGCAGCTTGATCCCGGTTTCATTGTCGGCTTTGTTTTGGCGGTTGGCGAAAAACTTGCCGCGCAGATAATCGTCATAAGCCGCCGGGTTGACCGTGCTGATGACCGCCATTTGCGTTTGCTCCTGCGGCGTTAGCTTGATCTGCACCTGTTGAATTACATCGCGCGCAATTTCGTTTTGCAGCGCCAGCGCGTCGCGTAAGTTGCCTTGGTAGGTTTCGTTCAAGAGAGGTTGTTGCGTTGCCGCGTGAATCAACCGGGTGCTGATTTTGACTTGTTCGCCAAACCGCTGCACAGAGCCTTCAATCACCGCATCCACATTGAGTTCGCGCGCGATGTCGGCGAGCGGCTTGCGCGCTTTCTGATATTGCAAGACCGAAGTGCGCGGACTCACGCGCAGAGCGGCGACCTTCGCCAGGCCCGCAATCAACGACTCGGTCATGCCGTCGGCGAAATAGTCTTGCCCCGGATCGCCCGACAGATTTTCGAGCGGCAACACAGCCAGCGATTTGATTTCCGGTGGCGTAGCAATGGCAGGCGTCGCGCGAGTCACCCGCCAATACACCAGCGCCGCCGTCAGCAGCACGACAACCAGCGCCGCCACTGCTAACAACTGCGCGCGCCCTTGCACAACATTCATCGCGGTCGTGGTTCCGGCCCACGTTTGCGGCGCTTGGACGTGCGACTCCGTCGGCAAGGTGCGCGTCGCGGCAAAGCTGCCAGACTTGAGTTGATCGAGACCGCGTAACAAATCGCGCGCCGAGGAATAACGTTGCTCACGCTGCTTCGCCAGACAGCGCCGCACGACTTGTTCGACTTCCGGCGCGACTTCGCCGAGCGGCTCCGGCTCTTTCGTCAGAATCGCGGACATCGTTTCTGCCGCGCTTTTTGCCGCAAACGGCTGGCGTCCGCTCAGCATTTCATAGAGCATCGTGCCGAAGCTGAAAATGTCGGTGCGCGCATCGAGCCGTTCGCCGCGCACCTGTTCCGGCGACATATACGGCACGGTTCCCATCACGACGCCGGGCAAGGTGGAATGCGGATTGGGGAATGCGGAATGCGGATTGTCCGAATCAGCCTGCAACAGCGTGTCGGCCTCTTCATTCCAATTCAACGCACTGCGTTGACCGAAATCCACATTCCGCAATCCCAAGAACTTGGCCAAGCCGAAGTCCAACACCTTCGCTTGCCCGCGCGAGGTGATGAGGATGTTCGCGGGCTTGATGTCGCGGTGAATGATCTGATGCGCGTGCGCTTCGGCAAGCGCATCGGCGATCTGCGCGGCCAACGCCAAACCTTCATCCAGGCTCAACCGTTCGCGCTTGAGTTTGGCGGCGAGTGTTT
Source organism: uncultured Heliobacteriaceae bacterium (assembly GCA_964631865.1). Taxonomy (GTDB): domain Bacteria; phylum Acidobacteriota; class Blastocatellia; order RBC074; family RBC074; genus JAFDVL01. Next base: position 9,863 of record CAZWAK010000134.1, read on the forward strand.
CGCCTTCGACATATTCCATCACGATGAAGCGGCGTCCGTCGGCCTCGGCGATTTCGTGAATCGTGCAGATATGCGGATGCGCCAGCGCCGAAGCCGCACGAGCTTCGCGCGTGAAGCGGCGGCGCGCGTCTTCATTGGCGGTCAATCCCGCCGGCAAAAACTTGAGCGCGACTTTGCGACTGAGGCTCGTGTCCTGTGCCAGAAACACTTCGCCCATCCCACCTTTGCCGAGCGGCGCGAGGATTTCGTAATGGCTGATGCGCTGACCGATGAGCGACGAGGCTGGCGGTTGCGCCGCTAACTCGGCCACTGCGTCCGCCATTTTTTCCGTCAGGAAACCATCAGCTTGTTCGTGCGCTCGCAACAACGATTCGACTTCGTGGCGCAACGTGTCATCGCCTGCGCAAGCATCGTCAAGAAACGCCCCGCGCGCTTCTGGCGCTAACGAGTTGGCAGCATCATACAGTTCGCCAACACGACGATATTGTTCAGGCGTCATCGCGGCTGCTCCTTTCGCTGCAATTCCCGATACAACCAGGCTTCGGCCAGACTCCAATCGCGCCGCACCGTACCGACGGAAACTTGCAGTGCCTCGGCGGTCTCGGCCTGGCTCAGCCCGGCGAAGAACCGCAGTTCGACCACGCGCGACTGACGCGGCTCCAATTGCTCCAACGACAGCAGCGCATCGTCCAATGCCACCAAATCCGCGCTTCGCTCCACCGCGACGTTGGCGGCATCGGACAAGGAAACCCGCAACGCCGCGCCGCCACGTTTTTCCCGCTGCTGCGCTCGTGCGTAATCCACCAGCACGCGCCGCATCAGTTGCGCGGCCAGTCCAAAGAAATGTGCGCGGTTCTGCCATTCGACATTTTGCCAATCAATCAGCCGCAGATACGCTTCGTTGACCAGCGCCGTCGTTTGCAGCAGATGACCGGGACGCTCGGCAGCCATATACCGTTTCGCCAGCCGATGCAGTTCGGCCTGAACTAACGGTGTGAGCCGTTCCAATGCCGCCGCATCGCCTCGCTTCCAGGCGACGAGCAGTTGTGTGATGTCCTGTGTTGAGGGTGTGTCCATCGAACCCTCCGCGTTTCGCGTTCTGAAGGTTATTGCTGAGCGAGTGACGTTACCACATTTGCGCGAGGCTGCACAGAGCGCGAGCGCGTCTGAAAAATTCTCGCCAGCGTTAGCACTTTCTCGCACCGACGACGCCTTCTTCAATGAGGGAAAGAAAAAGCGCGCCTGCCGACAGCAGGGCAATTCTCAATCATTTTCAAGGAGGCTCCAATGAACCACATCTCTTTCGACAGTCAGCACACTCGCTGGTGCAACCTTCTGCTCATCATGATTTTGCTTTCACTCTACCTGACGCCCCTTCGCGCGCAGGAGATCACGACAGAACACGCTGACGCACGTTGTCGCGCCTGCGCCCGTGCGGAACCGCAAATCGAACCGCGCGCCGGGCGCTGGAAAACCTGGGTGCTGGACTCCGGCGCGCAATTGCGCGTCGCGCCGCCGCCGCGCAGATCGGCGCAGGAAGCGGAGATCAGAGAGTTGCGTAGTCGCGCCCGCAACCGCGATGACGCTGTACTCAACGCCATCAGCTTTTGGGACAGCGGCCCACCGGCTTATCGCTGGAACGAAATCGCCGTCAACATTCTGGTCAGAGACGGCATCACCGGGCCACGCAGCGCACGCATTCTGTCGCTGCTGAACGTGGCGCTTTACGACGCAACCATTGCGACGTGGAACGCGAAGTATTTGTACGACAGACCGCGCCCCAGCGAAGTCAGTTCGCAGGTCGCGCCCGTCATTCCCGTTCCCAACAGTCCGTCATACCCCAGCGAACACGCAGCCACCGCGAGCGCGGCAGCAGCCGTGTTGAGCTACCTCTTCCCTAACGAAACACAACGCTTTGCCCAGTTGGCACAGCAATGCAGCGAAGCGCGGCTCAACGCAGGCGTGCAGTTTCCGAGCGATGTGGAGGCGGGCGAAGAACTCGGGCGCAAAGTGGCAGAGTTGGTGATCGCGTGGGGCCGCAGCGACGGCTCCGATGCCGTCTTCACCGGCACGATTCCGACCGGGCCGGGCAAGTGGGTCGGCACCAACCCGCTGCAACCGACCGGCGGAAGCTGGCGCACCTGGGTGCTGACTTCAGGCAGCGAGTTTCGCCCGTCGCCGCCGCCCGCGTTCGGCTCGGAACAACTCGCGCGCGAATTAGCCGAGGTCAAAAACTTTCCGCGCCCGCAGCCCGCCGCTGGCGCGAACTTCACGACCATGCGCCAAGCGTACTTCTGGCAACTCAACACGGCGAAATTGTGGAATGATATTTTGACGACGAAGCTCTTCGAGTATCAGCTTGACCGCAATCCGCCGCGCGCCGCTCGTGCCTACGTGCTGATGAGCGTAGCCGCGCACGACGGCCTCATCGCTTGTTGGGATGCGAAGTACACGTATTGGGCCGCGCGTCCCAGTATGCTTGATTCCAGCATCGTGTTGCTCTTTCCCAACCCATCGCATCCGACCTATCCATCGGCGCACGCGATGTTCGACGGGCCGTATTCGGCAGTGCTCGGCTACCTGTTTCCGCGCGACGCTGACTACTTCACAGCGCAAGCACGCGAGGCAGGCGAATCGCGCCTCTGGGCCGGGATTCACTTCCGCAGCGACATCGAAGCGGGCTTGAGCATTGGACACGCGGTGGGACAGAAGGTGATCGAGCGGGCGCGGAGTGACGGCTCGCAGTAAAGCCAGGAGCGCGCAGCGTTTGGAGTGCTGCGGCTCCGGCGAATCTCAAATTTCAAATTTCAGATTTGAAATCAGCAGAGCCAAAGCGACGTCGAGACCCTCGCACTGAGAAACGCTGCGCGTGCCATCCACGCAATTGCTAACCGATCTAACAATCGGAATTGTGCGGACATAGCTTGACTCCATTACCGCAACGGGCGGAAAATCGCCGCGTTCCTAACGCTCGAAAACCTTCAGGAGATTGTATGCACTCGAACGCGCTTTCGCCTCGTGAAAAAGCCCTACTTCATCGTCGCAATTTTTTACTGCAAGCCAGTGGCGGTCTCGGCGCACTCGCGTTGTCGGCCATTCTCAACGAAGAAACCGCTGCCAATCCAAACTCCACAATCCAAAATCCGCAATCCATCAATCCGCTCGCCCCGAAACAACTGCATCACAAAGCGAAAGCCAAGTCGGTCATCTTCCTGTTTATGGAAGGCGGGCCGAGCCATCTCGATACGTTTGATCCAAAACCGAAGCTGCTCGAACTCGCAGGCAAGCCGATGCCCGAATCGTTTGGTCGTCCGATCACGGCGATGGGCACGGCGAGCAACAACATCATTCCGAGCAAACGTGTTTTCAAGCAGCACGGACAAAGCGGGTTGTGGGTGTCGGATTGGTTGCCGCACACAGCGCAGCACGCCGATGAACTGGCCGTCATTCGTTCGTGCTGGGCGGATGGCTTGAATCACGTTGGGTCAGTTTGTCAGATGAACACGGGTTCGATTCTCGCGGGGCGGCCTTCGCTCGGCGCGTGGACGACGTATGGACTCGGTTCGGCAAATCAAAACCTGCCGTCGTTTGTCGTGATGGCGGACGGCGCAGAAGTCCTGGGCGGCACGAAAAATTGGAGCGCGGGATTCCTGCCCGCCGTCTATCAAGGCACAACGTTTCGACCGAGCGGCACGCCGATTTATTACCTGAACCCGCCCGACACCGTCAGCGATGCGCAACAACGCGGCAAGCTCGATCTGCTTGCACAATTGAATCAACGTTATTCGGCCAACAAGCCCGAAGACACCGAATTGCTCGCGCGGATGAATTCCTACGAACTCGCCTATCGCATGCAAGTCGCCGCGCCCGAAGCCGCCGATTTGTCGAAGGAATCCGAAGCGACGAAAAAACTCTACGGCCTGGACAATCCGGCAACCGAGAAATACGGCACAATGTGTCTGCTCGCGCGGCGTCTGGTCGAACGCGACGTGCGCTTCATTCAGTTGTATTCCGGCTCCGGCAGCGCGTGGGATGCGCACAGCAACATCGAAGCCAATCACACCAAGATGTGTTTGAGTCAGGACAAACCTGTCGCCGGATTGTTAGCCGATTTGAAAGTGCGCGGCTTGCTCGATTCAACGTTGGTCGTGTGGGGCGGCGAATTTGGGCGCACACCGTTCGCCGAAAAAGGCGATGGCCGCGATCACAATCCCTGGGGCTTCACGATGTGGATGGCCGGCGCAGGGATCAAAGGCGGGCAAGCCATCGGAACAACCGACGAAATCGGCTTGAAGGCGATTGAGAAGCGCGCGCACGTCCACGATATTCACGCCACGATTCTGCATTTGATGGGATTAGATCACCTGCGCGTGCTCTATCAACACAATGGACGGTTGGAGCGGCCTACGATGACGGACGGCGAGCCGCTCAAAGACATCATCGCATAACTTTTTTTTCTTCCGCCTTGTCACAAAATTCCTGCGGCAGTCGTTTTGTTCATACGGCTGCCGTTTTTGTTTGTCATCATCTTTCTCTACTCATAGTTTCAGGCTGTAAGATCGCACGATTTTACAGCCCTTTTTTTGTCTGTATAGCGCAACGCCTCGCTTTGCGCTATGCTGCCGCCCACAACATAGCAACAGAAATAACGCCCATGAACGCCGACCAGAAAGCGCGCAAAAAAGCATATCAACAAACGCATCGTCCGATGGGCATTTGGGCGATTCGCAATCTGGTCAATGACAAAGTCCTGCTCGGAGCCGCATTGAACTTGCCCGGCATTCTCAATCGGCATAAGTTCGAGTTGCAGAAAGGCAGTCACAAGTGTCAAGCGTTGCAAAACGATTGGAACGAATTGGGGAGCGAGCGATTTTCGTTTGAGATTCTGGACGAGATCGCGCCGCGCGCTGACCCGGCGTATGACTATCGTTCGGACTTGTTGGCGCTCGAAGAGATGTGGTTGGAAAACCTCACGCCGTATGGCGAGCGCGGTTACAATGAACCGAAGAAAACGCGCGAAGAGAGATTGCGAATGATTATGGCGAAGCGGCCCAGCAACGACGAAGATCATTATTGAAGCGTTTCATCTGCTTGCAAGAACCGCCACTTCCCTTCCGGCAAATTGCCGAGCCGCAGCTTGCCGATGCGCACGCGCTTCAAGCCCAACACCTTCAGCCCAACCGCTTCACACATCCGTCGAATCTGGCGTTTGCGGCCTTCGGTCAACACGAAGCGCAGTTGTTCACGGTTGATCCATTCGACGCGCGCAGGCTTGAGCGGCTTGCCATCGAGTTGCATACCGTCCCGCAGCAAGTGCAATTTCTCTTCGGGCAAATCGCCGTTCACACGCACAAGATATTCTTTTTCGAGCTTACCTTCTGCGCCGATGATGAGTTTTGCCAGCCGTCCGTCTTGTGTGAACAGCAACAGCCCTTGCGAATCAATATCCAAGCGACCGGCGACGGCAAGGCCTTTGAGATGTTCCGGCTTGAGTGGTTGTGATCGTTCGCCGAATTGATTCGCAGGTGTGAGCAGTTTGATCGCCGGTTCATAACCCGGTTCCGGCTGTGCGGACACATAGCCGACGGGTTTGTTCAGGATGATCGTGACGAATGCGGATTGTTGTTGCCGGGCTTGTGGCGCGAGCGTGATCTGCACCGACGGCGAAACTTTGGTGCCGAGTTGATGAATGACGACGCCATCCACCAACACGAGGCCGCGTTCGATAAAACTGTCCGCTTCGCGCCGCGAACACAAACCGCGTTCGGTCATCAATTTCGATAAGCGAATCAACTCCGTTGTCATTTCATCTCCTGACCAATGTGCAAGCAAAGTGGGTTGGAGTGTAGCACAACGGCTTCGGCCCTGCGCTTGAGTTGAAAAATTACGGCAAACGATTCATAGTGCGCTTCCACTGCAAATAACTTTTCACAACGAGTCACGAGCTTATGAAGTCACGCCTCCTCTTCGCAATTGTAGTTCTGTTTCAACTCTGCGCTCACACGCAAGCGCAAACGCGCTACAACCTCGTCTCCATCGTGACGGACGATCAGGCGCAATGGTCCATCGGCGCGTACGGCAACCGCGAAGCCATCACGCCGAATATGGATCGGCTCGCACGCGAAGGCGTGAAGTTCCATCATGCTTTTGTCACGACGCCCGTTTGCTCGCCGAGTCGGGTGGCGTTTTTGACTGGACTGTACGGCACACAAGTCGGCATCACCGATTATTTGACGCCGGACGAAGGGGCGTCGGGAATGGGCTTGCCGAAAACGGCGACGACATGGCCACAGGTCTTGCAAAAAAACGGCTACAAAACGGCGCTGTTTGGCAAATATCATCTCGGCACGCGCGCCGAATTTCATCCGAGCAAACGCGGCTTCGATTATTTTATGGGTTCGCAGCAAGGCAGCTTTGCCCCGATGAATCCGCGGCTCGAAGTCAACGGACAAATCGTCGAAGTCAAAGGCGCAGGCTCTGACATCGTGATGGATGATGCAGTAAAGTGGATCGAAGCCAATCAAGGCAAGCCGTTCGCCGCGCTGATTCACTTCCGCGAGCCGCATACGCCGTATGGCCCGATGCCGGAGGAAGACACAAAGCTGTTTGCGAAGCTCGATCCGACGATTCCGAACCAACGCGGCCTTGATCCCACCCACGTCAAGCGGTTGTATCGCGCATACTACGCCGCCGTTCACGCAGTGGATCGCAATTTGGGCAAGTTGCTCGCGCTGCTCGACCGTTTGAATTTAGCCGACAACACCATCGTGATGTTTCAGAGCGATCACGGTTACAACATTGGGCATCACGGCATCGAAACCAAAGGCAACGGCTATTGGATCGCGGGCGGTGTGAACGGCCCGAAGCGTCCGAATATGTGGGACACGTCGCTCAGGATTCCGCTCCTGATTTGCTGGCCTGGCATCGTCAAAGCGGGCACGGAGATCAACGAGACGGTTTTGAATCTGGATATGTTCGCGTCGGTGCTCGGTATGCTGAATGTCAAAGCGCCTGCGAATTTGAAGCAGAACGGCTTGGACTTTTCGCCGTTGCTGCGCGGCGAAACTGTTGCCAATTGGCGCACGGAAGTTTTCGGGCAATACGATCTACACAATGTCGGCCTGGCCTACATGCGAATGCTGCGCACGAACGAATGGAAGCTCGTGCGGCATTATCACGCGCGGGAATTGGATGAGTTATATGACTTGAAAAACGATCCTGGCGAGACGAAGAATTTGTACAAAGACGAAAAGGTTCGAGAGCTGCGCACGCAATTGCAGCAACGGCTCGAAGCCCAAATGCGCGCGATTGATGACCCGCTCCTGCGCAAGACTAAGCCGTAATTTTTCTGGCGCTGCCGGTGTAGCCCAGCAACGTGGAATTCGTGAACTTGAATTGAAAATCATCCTCCACGTTCCCCGTCAGCACCATTTTCCAAAACGCTTTTTGCGCAATCACAGGTTCCAGCCCGCGCATCGTCACCACCCGCATTCCGCTCTGTTCGCACATCGCGCGCAATTCGGACGGCTTGATGAAATAGCGATACGAATGCAAATTGCGCGGTGTGTTTTTGACGAACCATTCGACGCCTTTGATGCCGAAGAGCCACGCGATGAAATTGCGATTGAAGGTGTGAAAGAAAAACAACCCGCCCGGTCTGAGCACCCGCGCCGCTTCGGCCACGATGCGCGCCGGGTCTTCGACATGTTCGAGAAAATCCAGCGCACAGACCGCGTCGAACATTTTATCGGCAAATGGCAAGTGATGCGCGTCGCCGCGTTGATAGTTGACGCGCCCCGTCGCATCGTACCGACGCGCAATTTCCAAACTCTGCGCCGACGCATCGAAACCCACGACCTCCATTCCCGCGCGCGCCAATTCATTGGCCAACAAACCCGCGCCACAACCGATATCCAACACTTTGGCGGACGGAAAGGTGGTTTGAATCTCAGCGATCACCCAGGGATTGCGCGCCCGCGCTTCGGCGCGCAGTAAGGCAATCGGGTCATCTTTGGCGTGGTACCAACGTTCGCCCAATTGGTCGTAGATGTCGTTGTTTACTTGTCGGTCGAAGCCGGTCGCCATAAGAAGTTCCAGTAGATGAATTGATATAGCCCAAAGCCCAACGTCAGCCCCAGATTGCCGAGGAAAAATGCGCGCTCAAACCCTTCGTACCGAATCAGCGGCACAGTTTGTTGATGCAGCGCAGGCCACAGCCCCCCTGCGCACAACAACACCAACGTGTGAAACACGAACTGCAGCGCGTGCATCCAATGTTCGCCCGCCGCGCAATATTTGTGATGCACCCATTCATCTTTCGTTACGAACAGGCACGAAAAGAGGGCGAACCCCAGGTAGATGGAAACGGATGTGGGCGAGGGCGGAACGAACCACGTCCAGCCGAAACAAACCAACACCGTCAACGTATCCAAGGGATGCCCGATGCGCTCCCAACGCGGCAGCCTGCGCTGCCGATGAAAATACAATTCGTCCACGCCCATGCAAATCACTTGCAGAACAAACGGAATAATCAGGTAACGGGCACTAAACATAGGAGGAGCGTGGATAAACCTGGCGTGGCGTGCGACGCGCGCACCACGTCGTCAAGGCTATCGTGAAGCCTACAATTTCACAAGTTGCAGATTTATTTTGCCGTTGACGCGACAAGCGGCTTGGCGATTGGCTATAATGCCTGCGAGGACACAGGTTCTCGCTCTCTAGTGGCAACGAAGCGGGCGCGGCCCAACCCGGTTTCGGAACATCAATCTCTTCGCTCAGGAAGTAAGCGTGATGGACAACCTGATTCAATTTTTCTTCAAGTACAAACCTTCGATTTTTGCGAAAGGCCAGTTGGGACTCGCAGCGCGACCTTCGACCTGGATTCTAAGTCTGCTGGTGCTGGGCGCAATCGCGTTGATTTACTACTTGTATTTTCGCGGGAGTCTCAAGCTGGATTCGGGGCCGCGCATTGCGCTCGCGGCGTTGCGGGTTGCGCTGGTTGCGGTGCTGGCGCTGCTGTTGATGCGGCCTGCGCTCGTCGTGTCGTCCGTCATTCCGAAAGCGAATTACATCGCGGTCATCGGCGACGATTCCAAAAGTATGACCATCCTTGACGAGGCCGGACAAACACGCACTGCTGCGGTCAAAGCCTTGCTCGCGAACGATTCGCAGTTTTCCAAAGGTCTCGACGCCAAGTTCAAAACCAACCTCTACAAATTCAATTCCGATGCGGCGAAGCTGACCGACCCGAATCAACTCACGGCGGAAGGCACAAGCACAGACATCGCGGGCGCATTGCAACAAGCGGTGAAAGACGCTTCGGGCAACGGCCTCGCGGCCATCGTGTTGATTTCGGATGGCGGGGCGAATACGCCGCGTGACATCGCGGCATCGCTGCGTGATCTGCGCGCGAAGAATCTGCCGGTCTTCACGCTCGGCGCGGGCAGCACGGAACAATTCAAAGATGCCGAGATGGTGCGCGTGAACACTCCGCGACGTTTGTTGACCGGCTCGGCAGTGATTGCCGATGCGCTCGTGCGCTTGAGCGGTTACGACAGCGGCAAAGTGACGATTCAGGTTTCCGAAGACGGCCACGCGCTCAAGACCGAAGCCTTTGACATCAAAGGCGGCGAAGCGCAAACCGTCACACTCGAATTCGTGCCGTCGTCGCCCGGCATTCACAAATACACGTTCGCCATCGCACCGCTCGAAGGCGAATTCACCAACGAAGACAACGCTGCCGAAGTGCTGCTCGAAGTCACGAACGAGCAGCCGAAGGTTTTGTACATCGAAGGCGAGCCGCGCTGGGAATACGGCAAGATGCGCTTTTCGCTGAGCAAAAATGAAAAGAACGTCGTGTTGGTGTCGGCGCTGCGTTCGGCGGACGGCAAGTTTTATCGGCAGGGCGTCGAAAGCGGCGATCAGTTGGAAAAAGGCTTTCCGCTCACGCCCGAAGAATTGTTCAGCTATCAGGGCTTCGTGCTCGGTTCGATGGAAGCGAACTTCTTCAACTTTGAGCAACTGCGGATGATCGAACAATTCGTCGCGCGACGCGGCGGCGGCTTCCTGGCGCTCGGCGGCAGTCGCGCTTACGACGCGGGCAAATACGCGAACACGCCGATTGGCGATTTGCTGCCGTTCGTGCTGGATGACCGCTTGGACGGTTCCGAAGTGATGGAGCCGGGCAAGTGGAAAGCGACGCTGACGCAACGCGGCTTCAAACACGCGATCACGCGCCTCGCCGACAACCGCGATCAATCAGCGAAAGAATGGGCCACCCTGCCGCCGCTCACGATTCCCGAATTTTTGACGAACACAAAGCCCGGCGCGATTGTCTTGCTCGAAGCGCAAAACGTAGACGACAAGTCGCGCACGGTTCCGCTGCTCGCCGAACAACGTTACGGGCGCGGGCGTTCGATGGCGTTGTTGACGAACGACACCTGGCGTTGGCGCATGCAGATGGACGCGAAAAATACCTCGCACGAAAACTTCTGGCGACAAACGTTGCGCTATCTTGTCAGCACGTCGCCGAACCCGATTGAAGTGCAGTCCGAACGCGATGTCTATGCCGCCAACGATCCCGTGCGGTTGCGCGGCGAAGTCAATGACAAGAAGTTCGAAGCCATCAAAGACGCGACAGTTTCCGCACGCATCACGAAGCCTTCGGGGCAATCGGTTGAGATGCCGATGGCTTTCAATTTCCCGGCGGAATCATCAGACATGAATGATTATCAAGCCGAATTCAAACCCGATGAGATGGGTTTGTACAAAGTCGAATTGACCGCGAAGAAAGGCGGCACGACGCTTGGCTCGGCGCAGTCGAGCTTCTTGGTCACGGAGTTGAATCGGGAATTCCACGACGCCGCGCAAAACGTCGAATTGCTCAAACGCATCGCAGCGGAAACGGGCGGCAAGTATTTTCCGTTGAGCAAGGCGAATGATCTGGTCGAAGAGTTGACCTATCTGGAAGGCAAAAACTCCGAACGGATTAGTTTGGATTTGTGGGATATGCCGTTCAATCTGCTGTTGCTGCTGGGGCTGGCGAGCGCGGAGTGGTTTTTACGAAAACGCAAGGGATTGGCCTAGTACAGAAAGGAATGTTTGCATGGATAGCGAGAGACTTACTCAATTGATGGCGCAGGCTACGCTCTTGTCTCTTCAGGAAAAGCACCAACTCGCAACGTTTCTAGCAAACCAATTGGCGCAGGATAGCGCAGCAGAACCTATCGAAAACGAGTCAGTACAAAGTGAACTCGCGGCTGAAAAGTTGAAATGGAAAGTCCGTATGGACTGGCTCAAAGAGCATCGGGAGGAATATGCCGGAAACTATGTGGCGCTTGATGGAGGGTGTTTAGTTGGCACAGGAAAAACATATCAAGAAGCTCGATTGGCAGCCACGCAGAACGGAGTGAAGGAAGCATTTATCACCCATATTTCCTCTGTATCCGATGAGCCGTTTGGAGGATGGTAAGGATGGCGCATCAACTTTCGTTTGAGCAACTCACAACTTACGAACCAGGAAAGCCGGGAATTGCGGTTGAGGTGGAATTGAAATTGGGCGAGCTAATTGTTTCCTGCGAAGCACATATTGATACAGGAGCCAGCTATTGCATCTTTTCCCGCTCCATTAGAGAACAATTAGGCTTGGATATTGAAACCGGGGTTTTACAGTTTATTGGCACGGCGGTTGGCCCATTCAAAACCTACGGACACGGAGTTACGCTGTCAGCCCTCGGCTACGAATTTGACATCATTGCCTATTTTGCAGAAGCACCGGGCATGAATCGCAAGGTATTAGGCCGACATGGATGGCTAGATCGTGTGCAACTGGGGTTAGTTGATTACGAAGGAAAACTTTACGTGAGTCGTTACGGCGATGAGTAATTTCAGGTTGAGCTTTTGCGTCTTTGGTCAACAAGGGAGTTTGTTATGACACTCTTAGAA
>CAZWAK010000135.1:0-7708 GCA_964631865.1 uncultured Heliobacteriaceae bacterium
ACTTCGCCTTTGCCTTTGTTGATGGAGGCGGTGAATTGTGCATCGCTGCGGGACTTTTGCCATTTGGCATCAGTGAAATCTTTGACGCCTTTTTTCTTGTATTTCTCGACGCCCGCGCCGTCGCTGCCGTGACATTTGGCGCATTTAGCGGCGTAGATGGCGGCAGCGTCTGGGGCGGCTGACACGCTGTTCGGTGGGGACGTCAGCAGCAAACTTCCCAGCCCGAACACGGCTGTTACGAACAGGACTTTTAGGCTTTGATGGTGCATTGGTTATTCTCCGTGTTTATTGAGGCGAAGAGCTGCGAAGAACGGGAGAAAGGACAGAGGCAAACGAATGAGAGACCGACAGAAAGACTCAAGCAAATTCTCCCAGTCGTTCTTCTCTCTCTCCCGCTCATCGCAACTTTTCGTCGTACGATTCAATTGGTTTTCAGGCTGTCCAGCCATTCAACAATACTTTTTTTCTCGTCCTCTGAAAGCTCCGGGAACGAACGCGGCATAGGCTTTTTCAAGCCGTAACTGCGCGAGTTGTTCATAATCTTCAGCAAATCGTCTTTTGTGCGATTGCGTTTGGCGGTGATGCGGATGAGCGATGGTTCATCGTCGGGGCCGCCTTCGGCGCGTTCGCCGTGACATTCGGCGCAGCTTTCAATGTAAATCGGGGGCGGTGGTGCGGCTTGCGGAAGTGGTGCGGCAGCGTTGGCCGGTTTTGCAGCGGCGACTGCGCCGACGATTTGCGGCTCGAACGGAGCTTTGAGAAATTCGCGTTGATCTTCTTCCTGCTCGGCGAGTTTGACGGCGAATTCTTTGTCCGCGCGATCTTCATATTTCGACATTGCGCCCAAGCCGACGGCTCCCAACAGCAACACCATCAGCAGCAGCGTGGCCAGCGGTCGTTTAAGCGGATGACGCTCTTCACGCCGATCCAGGATAGGAAGGAAGAAGATCAGCGTGAAGAGCGCTCCGGGCAGCACCACAGTCGGAAGCACCGACCATTGCCCTGGAAAATATTTCAGCAGTTGAAACAACGGCAGGAAATACCAGGGCGGGCGTGCCAAATAATCTGACGAAGGGTCAGCTTGCGGCCCCAACTCGGCGGGAATGTATTTCGCCAACGCTGCGAGCGCGATGAAGATGCCCAGCACGGCTATCGAATCTTTCAGCATCTGCTTCGGATAAAACCGTTCGACGCGCGCATCATCGCGGTTATGAAACGGCCCGGCAGGCGTCGCACGACGAAACAGATACAAATGCAACACGACGAGCAAGCCCAAGCCTAGCGGCAGCAAAAACACGTGCGCCGTGAAAAAACGCGAGAGCGTCAGCGTCGTCAATTCCGTGCCGCCGAGCATGATGCGTTGTTGCAACGGGCCAACAACGGGGATTTCTCCCGCAATCGAAGTTCCCACTTTCGTGCCGAAATACGCTGCTTGATCCCAGGGCAACAAATAGCCCGTAAAGGCAAAGCCCAAAATCAACAGGAACATCACGCCGCCGACCATCCACACCAACTCGCGTCCGCGTTTGTACGCGCCGTACAAAAACGTTTGCGCCAAATGCAGCACAGCGAAGACGACCATCGCGCTGGCGCTGTAATGATGCAAGCCGCGCAACAAGGCTCCGCCCGGCACAGCTTTTTGAATGAACGCGACGCTGGTGTGCGCGTGATCGGCGCTCGGCACGTAGTAGAGCGAAAGAAATATGCCCGTCAAGACTTGCAGCACGAAGAGGAACAACAGAATGCTGCCAAACACGTATGCCCAACGCGCGCCGCCGCGAATCGGTTCGTCCAACGCCTCGCGCAGTTTTTCGCGTACGCCTGTGCGCTCGTCGAACCATTGTGTGATCGTCGTCATTGTCGCGGGGAAGGGTTTCATCAACTCAGCACCTCTTTCGTGACCGACCCTTGTTTGTAGTCCTGGTATTGCACTTTGAGAATGCCGTTTTCGACCTGATGCGCGAGCGTGTCCAGATTGCGCGGTGCGGGGCCGGTGATCTTTTCGCCGCTCGGATTCCACTTGCTGCCGTGACAGGCGCAGAGGAACGTTTCTTCTTTGGCGTTGACCGAGCAGCCGAGATGCGGACAGACGCCGGAAAAAATCGTGACGTCGTCGCCTTTACGAATAATCCACAACAAACGCGGGGCATTGAAGCGCCCCCAACCGGCTTCCTGCGACACCAAAATGTTTTTGCGCACGAGTTGATTTTCGGGAATGGCGCTGAGCGGGCCGAGGTCAATCCACGTCGCCTCGTTCGCTTTGGAGAACGCTGGCGCGATTGCAAAGCGACTCATCGTAATGCCCAGCACAGCGGTAATGCCTGCACCAATCAGGCCAATCACGACACCGAGCCAGGAGCGGCGATTCAGGGCGGGCGGATTCGATAGGTCAGCGGATGGAGTTTGTCGGTTCATAAGCAGCTAGAGGTTGGTAGAAAGTGTAGCGCGATTTGCTTAATCGCGCGTCGTCCCAAAGAAACCCGCGATTTAGCAAATCGCGCTACGCTCAATCATTTATGCTCAGAAAGATTAGCGGCAACTCGGATGAGCCAGGAGCAATTTCTGTACCAGCCGGATTTGACCAGAAGCGCCGACTGTTTTACTTTCAAGTAGAGAAGTTGGCGAAAATTCCCTCAACTCTCGGCGCTGCTCCAACGTCTATGAAAGAGAAATGAATGACCTGATTTGTGCCAGACTGTCTTCGCCTCTGTCCCCGATTGTGACAGCGCGGCAGTTGAAGCGGTGCTAAATCTTTGAAAGCAGAGTTCCACTCGAGCGGTATGCCAATTGCCACAACGCAAGACGGGAAAAGACCGCTTACTTTTACCCTTGAGACAAAAAAGCATGAATATTAAGCGATGCCTAAAATTCCTGATTCTGGTCGTAGTGTTTTCTTTTTTCGCCGTGAAGCCTCGTGCGCTGCCGGAGTATATGCGCATTCTGGCGGCAGACCCGTTGTCACGGCCTGAACTACGCAATCAATGCGCGACGTGTCACGTCAACGCAGCGGGCGGCGGCGAACGCAATGCCTTTGGCAAAGCCTTTGCCGCAGCGGGCTTCAAGATTACCGACGATTTGCGGCAGAAATTCCCGGACGTGTTCAATCTGCCCGACGCCGCCCAAGCCTTGCCCGTGAGTTTCGTCGCCGACTCGGATTCCCAAGCTATCGTCGAGATGAACGGTAAGCGATATTTGATTGACACCAAAACGCGCCGCGTGACCGAAGTCAGCACGAGTGCGGCAACGGTGGCGACGGCGAAACCTGCGGCTGAAAAAGTCCCCGCGCCGGAAGCGCCGAACGTCTATCAGCAAGGCGATGTGCGATTGATTAGCTTGCCGACCGCGAAGCCGATTCCCAAAGGCGCGTTGATCAGCGATTTCACGCATCGCTTTCCGTTTGGCGAATATGAAGTGACGGACTTGGGCGGTCTGTTGGGATTGGATGGCTACGCAGTTCCTTCGTTCGGCTTCACGTATGGATTGACCGACCGCTTTCACGTCGGGGCGTATCGTTCGCCGCATGTGGTCGGCGCTCCGATTCTGGTGTTTGCCGGAGCGAGTTTGCTGGATGAAAACAAAAAACATCCGTTCACCGCGATGACACGCATTGGGTTGGAGGGGCGCGATAATTTCCAACGGAATTTTACGACCAGCTTGGAATTGACTGTCGCGCGCAGCGTGACACGCCACGCACAGTTATATTTTGTGCCGACGATGTCGTTCAATAACCGTCCGTTTGGCGCTTCGGAATTAAACTTGCCGCGTGCGAATACGTTCGCTCTCGGCATCGGCGGAGCCTTGCGCATTCGTCCGACGGTGTCGTTGCTGGCCGAAGCGAATTGGCGTGTCAATGACGCCGGAAAATTTAATTCCACAGGCCCAGCCTTTGGTTTTGGGATCGAGAAGGTTACTATCTCCAAACGTCACGCTTTCAGTTTGATCTTTTCCAATGGAGCCGGAACCACGTTTGCGCAACGTTCCGCGACTCGCAGATCATTGGTGCGAAGTGCTGACGAATCTATTCAAGGACTGACGATTGGATTCAACCTCTCACGCCGAATCTTTTAGCAGTCTGAATGACCAAAGTAACCCATGAGATGTAACACAACCTCGGTCACCAAAACCTGTACACTAGAAACGGGCGGAGAGTTGTGTTACCGACAACTTAGGAGACCCGAACAATGAAGATTCGATTCAACCGAACCATGAAACTGATCCTGCTGGTGACAGCAGCGGTGATGTTTGCTGTGAGTTTTGATTTTGGACAGAAGTCCGTACATGCCTATCGTGGCGGCCCCGATCCTTCGCGGACGGGCGCACCCGCCCTTGGCACGAAACCGGCAGAGTTAACGTGCAATTCCACGGGTTGTCATGCTGGAAATGCGCTGAACGATGCAACGGGCACATTCCAAATTCTGGATGTTCCTTCAAGTTACACCCCCAATCAGACGTACACGATTCGTGTATCTCTAACCCGCACGGGGAACACGCGCTTTGGGTTCCAACTCGTCGCGCTGGATCAGGACGGCAACAATGCCGGGACTTTGGCGACGAATGACGGTTCCACGCAAATCGTCGCGGCAGACCCCGGCACATATGCAGGCCGCAGCTACATCGAACACGTCACGACAGGCACGAGCGCAACGAGTACGAATCAGCGGATTTGGACTGTTCGTTGGACGGCTCCGGCCACACGCGGTGGGAAGATCACTTTTTATGCGGCGGGTAACGCTGCCAACAACGACAGCACCGTCAACGGTGATTTTATCTACACCACTTCCTCCATCATGCGGCCTGAAGCTGTGACCGTGAATGGCGCTTCGTACAGCACGACGGCTCCACTCACGGCGAATGGCATCGGCTCTGCCTTTGGCACCGATTTGGCGACGACGACGGCGACCGCGACCGATGCCGACCCCGTCACACCGGGCATTCAATTGCCCACGACGTTGGGCGGCACGACGGTGAAAGTTCGCGACTCGGCCAGCACGGAACGCGATGCCGGACTCTTTTATGTCGAGCCGGGGCAGGTGAATTACCTGATTCCGACCGGCACCGCCAACGGAACGGCGACGGTGACGATTCGCGGCAGCGGCGGCGCGACGAGCACGGGAACAGTCACCATCGCGGCGGTTGCGCCCGGCATTTTCACGGCAGGTTCCAATGGCACGGGGGTGATCGCTGCCGATGTCCAACGGGTGAGCGGCGGCACGACCACTGGTTACACGCGCGTGTTCACAGGCACGACTGCTGTGCCTATCGTTTGGAACAACGCGACAGAAGAGTTGTATCTGAACTTGTATTGCAGCGGCGCGCGTGGGTTCAGCAGTCTTTCCAACATTAGCGTCACGATTGGTGGCGGGACGCAATCGGTCGTAGCCGCTGCGGCGCAAGGAACGTTTGCCGGTCTGGATCAGATCAACGTGCTCTTGAATCGCAATCTGGCCGGACGTGGCAGCGTGAACTTAGTGCTGACGGTGGATGGGCAAACCGCGAATACCGTCACGCTCACTTTTCAGTAATTCCCAGCTTTAGCACTGGGGCCAAGAGACGTTTTCCCGCCGTACCGCTGTCGGGAAAGAAGGCAAGAACAATCTGAGGCCGGTTGTTCTGATTGCCTTTTCCGGCACGTTGGTGGAGAGCGTTTCCTGGCTTCAGTGCTAATCGAAGCACTCACCTTGTAGATTTTATTTCGAGACTTCAGGGGAGGTTAAGAAATATCGGCAACTGGAATCGGCAAGGTGAGTGCCTTCTTGGTCTTTGACAATCCGAACTGTTTGCCGACAGCGATTCTCAATGTGAGAAAATATTGGTCTCTCCGCATGCCTGAACAGCGCACATTCTTCCTTCTTGATTCTTCCTTCTTCCTTGTTTCCAGAGGGGTTCCCCGCCAAACAATGAAAAAGAAGGAAGGAATAATGAAGAATATCGCGGCCACCGTTTCCAATTGAGGATAGCTGGTTTGCTGAGGAGTTAATGACCACTTCGGTGGCCTCTGATTTGGTGTCGCAAAGCAAGGGCGAGCCTTGCACCAAGCCTTGTTGTGCTATGCAAATCCAATTTCTACCCGAATCGCTTCGACCCTAACACGATGTACTAACAACCCAGGAGACCCGTCATGACAACCCGTAAACGCTCTATCACCAAAATCGTGATCCTCGCTGTAACATTTTTACTTATCGCCTTCGCGCTGGTTCCCCGCGAAGACGCTGTTCATGCCTTTGGCAATCAAGCGCCCCCGCTGTCTCGTACGGGCGCACCAGCCTTTGGCAGCACCATCCCCGCCGAACCCACTTGTATGTTGTGCCATCGCCCCGACACGACTATTCCGCGCGCCGGTTCGATTACTGTAACTGGCTTGCCCGCCAGCTACACGGCTGGACAGGAATACACGATCACCGTCGCCGCAACGCATCCGGGCCGCTCGAAATTCGGCTTTGAATTGACCGTGCTCGACAGCACCGGCAAGCAAGCCGGAACGTTAACGGCAACTGATACGACGAAAACCGTTGTTCGCACCGCCACCTTCAATGGCGTGACGCGGCAATATGTCAGTCACGCGGGCGGCGCGGCCAGCACGACGGTGACGGGCGAAAGAAATGAATGGTCATTCAAATGGACTGCGCCCGCCACTGTGCTTGGCAAATTGGGCGTCTATGCCGTTGCCAACGCGGCGAACACCAGCGGTAACAACACAGGCGATGTCATCTATCCCTTCTCGCAAACGCTGCAACCGCCGGTCGAAAGCCTGAACGGAGCCAGCTTCGATAAAACGCGCGCCAATGCAGCGACGAGTAATGGCATTCTCTCCGGGTTTGGCGAAGACTTGGCTTTTACGACCGCCACCGCAACGGGCGATGCTGACCCAAACACGCCCGGCATTCAATTGCCGACCACTTTGTCCGCGACGACGGTTCGCGTGCGTGATGTGACGAACACCGAGCGCAGCGCCGGAATCTTTTTCGTGTCGCCCATTCAGGTGAATTATTTGATTCCGACGGGCACTGCGGTCGGCGCAGCCACCGTCACCATCACGAGCGGCACGGGCGTGGTTTCCAGCGGCACGATCAATGTCACGGACGTGAATCCGGGCTTCTTTACGGTGCGGCAGGACGGCACAGGGCTTCCCATCGCAGAAATCCAGCGCGTGCGCAGTGGGCAAACGCTCGGTTTTGAACCGCTCTGGACGGGGTCAGGCGCGACGGCGACCGTTGTCCCGATTGAATGGAAAGACCCGAATGACGTTTTGTTTTTGGTGCTCTACGGCACAGGCATCCGCAATCGCAGTCAGTTGACGAACGTGTCCGCCGTGATTGGCGGCGTCAATCACAGCGCGTCTTTCGCTGGCGCGCACACGACCTTCGCCGGGTTGGATCAAATCAACCTTCAATTGAATCGCGGCCTGGCGGGCAGCGGCAATGTGAATGTGATTGTGAGCGTGGACGGCAAGACGGCGAATTTGATTCAGGTGAATTTCAAATAAGCGCGCCACGCTTTTCTCTCGCCCACGAACGACCGCAGGCGCACACGCATGCCGCGTGCGGGGAGATTCCCCGAATTTCTACGAGGTTCGAGAAAGACGGCTCGCCCCGCGCGCGATGTGCGTTCTCGTTAGAAAATGTGGCGCGATTTGGCAAATCGCGTTACGCCCTCAGAAAATGTGGCGCGATTTGGCAAATCGCGTTACGCCCTCAGAAAATGTGGCGCG
>CAZWAK010000135.1:7808-12494 GCA_964631865.1 uncultured Heliobacteriaceae bacterium
AGAAAATGTGGCGCGATTTGGCAAATCGCGTTACGCCCTCAGAAAATGTGGCGCGATTTGGCAAATCGCGTTACGCGGCCTTCTTGCGGTAAGATGCCTGTGTTATGAAGCTCCCATCTTTCTGCCGCGTATGTTTGGGCTGGCTGCTCGTGACTTCCTGTGCGAGTTTGGCTTCTGCCCCCGCGAGCATCTGGCAACGCGCGCGCTTGACTGCGCACATCGAACTGCTCAATGCCAAAGTCAAAACGCGGCAGGGTAAGCCGGATGCAACGGGTGTGGTGGTTTGGTTGGAAGCGCCGGGCTTGAGCGCGCGTCCGAATCCACCGCGCCAAAAGCTGAATCAACGCGGCAAACGATTTCTCCCGCACGTGATGGTCGTCGAAAAAGGCAGCGAAGTGGATTTCCCAAACTCCGACCCGTACTTCCACAACGTCTTCTCGCTCTTCAACGGCAAGCGGTTTGATTTGGGGCTGTATGCCAGCGGCGAATCGCGTCCCGTATTATTCAATCGCGTCGGCGTTTCGTACATCTTCTGCAACATTCATCCGCTGATGAGCGCCGTCGTGGTCGTCGTGGACACGCCTTATTTTGCGCTGAGCGATCAGACGGGCGCGCTCAGCCTCAATGATGTGCCGGAAGGCCGCTATCAACTCAAAGTCTGGCACGAACGCGCGACGCCACAGGAGTTGGCCAGTCTGACGCGCGTCGTGCAAGTGCCTGCGACCGGGACGCTCGACCTCGGCGTTGTGCGCATCAATGAAGCCGGTTATATTCCTCTGGCTCATCCCAACAAACATGGGCAGCCGTATGACAACGAACGAAACAAACCGGCCTACAAGAAATGATGTGTGGAGTCGCATCAATTTGCGGACGCGGTTGTTTATGGCGTCGGCATTGCTTTCGACTCTGATTTTATTGGTCGCGGCGGGGGTCATCAACAGTTTGGTCGTGCGGCAGGCGCGACAACAGGTGCAAGCGGAAGTCGAAAATTTGTTGCCCGTGTACAACGCCGTATGGGACGAGAAAGCGCGCAGCCTCGCCGCCATCGGCACGACGATGGCCAACGCACCGATTGCGAAAGCCATCTTCGGTGACAATCGCGCATCGCAAGACCGCGCCACGATGCACGAACTCATTGCCGATTTGACCAGCGACGCGACGGCACAAGTGGATTTGGTGTTCTTCAGCGACGGCGCGGGCAAAATCACGTTCGCTGAAATTCAAGGAGCCGATGCGCTGCCGCTCGATGAACTGGTCGCCGCGCGCGATGTCGCGGAAAAACAACAACAGGCACAAGGCATCGCGCGCTTTGGCGAAAAGCTTTACCAATTGGTTTTGACGCCGATTCTGCTGCAATCCGGCAATGCCGAAGTGCAAAACACATTGGCGGTGTTGGGGACGGGCGCGGAGTTGAATCGCAGCGTCGCGACGACCATCAAGCAGCGGATTCACAGCGAGGTTGTGTTTTGGATCGCAGAAAAAATTTATGCCTCATCGCTCGAACCGCTGATGGAAGCCCACGTCGTCCAATTGATGCAATCTGGCGCGCTCAACGAAGCCGCGATGACGCGCCCCGTCGCAATCAATTTGGACGGCAAAGAAAATCTGGCGCTGGCGCGTCCGTTGGCAGGCTTTGACGGGCAACGCATCGGGCAAGTCGTGATGATTCGTTCGTTGGAAGAAGCGGGACGATTGTTTCGTTCGATCTCGAATTCGCTGTTGCTGCTTTGGTCGTTGAGCATCGCGGCGGCTTTTGTCTTGAGCTATTTGCTGGCCGGGCGCATTCTGCGACCGATTGGGCCGCTGATTCAAAGCACGCGCGAAGTCGGAAGAGGGAACTACGAACACGAAATCAAAATCGAGGCGACGGGCGAATTGGGCGAGTTGGCGACGGCCTTCGATCAGATGCGGCGTTCGCTCAAGCAATCACAAGCCGAACTGCTCAAGCGCGAACGACTCGCCACGATTGGGCAGATGGCCAGTTCAATTGTGCATGACTTGCGCAACCCATTGGCCGCGATTGCGACGGCAGCCGAGATGTTGCAGCGCGATCATCTGGCAGAAGAGCGCCGAAAAACATTGGTCGAAAGCCAACAACGCGCGGCGCAGCGAATGCAAGAGATGCTCGGCGAATTGTTGGATTTCACGCGCGGCAATTACAATCTGGAACTGGAACATCATCGTCTCGCCCGCCTCGTCGAACGCGCCTTGCAGACCGTGAATGCCACGCGCGCTGGCGTCGAGGTCGCCGTCCAAATTCCGCCCGATTTGATCGTGACCGCCGACAGCGAACGGTTACGCCGCGTGTTTGAGAATTTGCTGAGCAATGCCGTGCAGGCGATGTCGAATCAACCCGCACCACGTCACCTCACGATTCGCGCCGCGTCGTTGGCGCAAGCCGTGCGCGTGGACGTGATAGATACGGGGCCGGGTGTCCCCGCCGAAATCCGCGACCGCTTGTTTGAGCCATTCGTCAGCCAGGGCAAATTGGGCGGCACGGGGCTTGGCCTGGCGATTGCGAAAAGCATCATCGAAGCGCACGGCGGGACGATTGGATTGGAAACAAGCACGGAACACGGAGCCGATTTTTATTTTCTGTTACCTTCAGGTTCGTGAAGCGACGGTACAGTACGGCGAGCGGTAGCGAGCTGGTGGAGGCGGCAACCAGCTCGCTACCGCTCGCCGTACCGTACCATCTGCACAAAAAATGTTGCCCCACAACATCGAGAGGCGAATATGCCAATAAAAGTTTTGCTGGTAGATGACGATGATGTGTTTCGGGCTGTGACGGCCATCGCGTTGGAGAGCGAAGGTTGTGTGGTGCAGGAAGCGGCGGACGGCTATGCCGCGCTCGAAGCCTTGCAAACGGCTGTGCCCGACGTGATCGTGTCGGATTTGGATATGCCCGGTTTGGATGGCTTGGCGCTTTGCCAGGAAGTGCGCGCCAATCCACGATTTGACGAAGTTCCGTTCGTGCTGTTATCGGCGTTGTTTGAATTGGATGGAGCGGGCGCACCCGCACATCACCGGGCAAATTGTTGTTTGAGCAAACAGCTTCATTTTCAGGAACTCTTTCAGCATATTGCCGGCTTGGCGAACGAACGCAATCATCTTCGCACCGAATCGTAGATGCTGCGGGGTAGCGCGATTTGGCAAATCGCGGTTTCAACTATGTCGGCACGCGATTTGGCAAATCGCGCTACAGGTGATTTTTATGAATGCGAAAAAGTTGTTTTGTTTGTTTGTTGCACTGTTGTTGGCGGCATGGATTCCAACTCTTGCACAACCCACCAAACGCAAAGTCAAGAAGCCAGTTCGCCCCACCACACAACCCGCTGCCCCCGATTTCCAAACGTTGTTGCAACAAGCGCAAGCCGCAGCAGAGCAAGCGCAAGCTGAAGCGCGACGCACGCGCGAGCAGAACGAAGCGTTGCAAAAACAATTAGCCAACAACACCGAAGAAATTGCCCGTTTGCGCGAAACGATCACCACGTTCGGCGCGCAATTGGCGGCGTTGAAAGTGGCGGAGCCGAAGGTTGTGCGCGAACAAGCGACGACCCCTGCTCCAACGCCTGCGCCCGCGCTCGCCACGCTCACGTCGGAAGTCGAAACGCTCAAAGAGCAGGTCGAAGTTCACACCGCCCAGATCAAAGAACATGCGCAAACCAAAGTCGAAAGCGACTCCAAATTCCGCGTCAAACTGCACGGCATGTTGTTGGCGAACACCTACCTCAACACGAACGATTCGACGCTCAATGATGTCCCGCTGTTTGCCGCCGCGCCCGGCACCGCGACGCGCCGCAACAACCTCGGCGCAACACTGCGCCAAAGCCGCATCGGCTTCACGATGGACGGCCCCAGCCTCAGTCAGGCGTGGGGCGCAGCTCGCTTGAGCGCCGAAGCGGAATTCGATTTTTGGGCGGGCGATAACGCGCAAGTGCTCGGTCAATTCCGCATCCTCACCGCTTCCGCACGGCTGGATTGGGACAAGACCTCGTTCATTGTCGGGCAACGTCCGCCATTGATTTCGCCGCGCAATCCCACGTCGTTGGCGGCGATGTGGTTTGCGCCATTTCATCAGGCGGGCAATTTGTGGCAATGGCGTCCGCAAATCATGGTGGAACATCGCGTGCCGACCGGGGCGAATTCGGAATTGCAATTACAAGGCGGCGTCCTGATGCCGTTTGGCGAAACCGTGCAAGGGCAGGTGATTGAAGGCGGCGCAGGCTATGAATCGCGCGCCGTGTGGAGCCACAGCTTGGACACCGAGCGCAAGTTGGAATTCGGCGTCGGCGGTTATTTTCATCGCCGTCCGTTCGTGCTCGAACGCAAAGTGAATTCGTACGCGCTGACGACCGATTGGCAGATTCCGTTGGGGGCGCGCTTCGAGTTGAGCGGCGAAGCATTCTTCGGGCGCGCGATCAATCTCGGCGAAGCCAGCGGCTTTCGCAATGATCGGCTCTATGCGATTACGGGGTCGCTCTACAACGCGACGACGCAGATTCGCGGCATCTTTGCGACGGGCGGCTGGGCGCAATTGAATTACAAAGTGCGCCCCGATTTGGATTTCAATTTCGCGTACGGCCAGGAAGACCCGCGCAATCGAGATATGCGGTTGGGCACGCTTTCCACTGGCACACGCTTCAAGAATCAAGCTGCCTCCGCCAATTTGATTTATGCACTGCG
>CAZWAK010000135.1:12594-21651 GCA_964631865.1 uncultured Heliobacteriaceae bacterium
TGATCGGCAAAGTTCACGCCGAAGCGATCCACGCGATTCCCGGCGCGCGTGTCGTCGCCGTTTGTGGCCGCAACGAAGCGCGCGTGAACGAACTAGCCGCGAAATACAATGCCGCTGGCTACACCGACTACGCGCAGTTTCTCGCGCATCCGGGCTTGGATGTGGTGAACGTATGTTCGCCCAGCGGCTTGCATTTGGAACACGGACGCGCCGCTGCTGAAGCGGGCAAACATGTCCTCGTCGAAAAGCCCATCGAAATCAATCTCGCCCGCGCCGATGCGTTGATCGAAGCTTGCGACCAGGCCGGTGTGCAGTTGGGCGTGATTTTTCAGTCGCGCTTTTTGCCGATGGTGCAAAAGATGAAGGCCGCGATTGAAGCCGGGAAGTTAGGCTCATTGATCCTGGGCGATGCCTACGTGAAGTGGTATCGCGCCCCCGAATATTACGCCGATTCGTGGCACGGCACGTTGGCGCTGGACGGCGGCGGCGCGCTCATCAATCAAGCGATTCACACCGTTGATTTGCTGCGTTGGATGATGGGGCCGGTCGAGTCCGCGTTCGCGATGAAAAAGGCGTTACGCTATCCGCACATCGAAGCCGAAGACACGCTCGTCGGCACGCTACAATTCGCGAACGGCGCGCTCGGTGCAGTTGTCGCGACCACCTCCGTCAAACCGGGCTTCAAGCGACGGCTCGAAATTTCCGGCGAACGCGGCACGATCATTTTGGACGGCGACGCCATCAGCGTGTGGGACATCGAAGGGGATGCGCAAACCGATGAGACCGCCGAACAGATCACTGATGGCTCCTCCAACCCCGCCGCCATTTCGACCGAAGGCCATCGCCGCCAGATCGAAGATATGTTGCACGCCGTGCGGGAAAACCGCGCGCCTGTGATTGATGGGCACGAAGGACGCAAGTCGTTGGAAGTCGTGATGGCGCTGTATCAGGCCGCGAATGAAGAGCGCGTCATTGGCTTATAATTTGTCAACTTGGATTTCGACCTCGCGTTTTGTGTTAAAGTCCAGCCATTCACTTCAGAGGCCGAGCAAGATCGCCGAACAGGGTAAAGCTCGCCTGAGGGCCGGAAATGCGCAGATGCCACCGCTGGAAGTCCTCCGCATTCAAACACATATTTCCTTTACCTTGCAGAATAAGGCGGAATTTAGTGGTTGGCACAATCCCTTTGGCAAAGATGCCTGTGCCCCGTACCGCCCCTTCCAGGCGAACTTCTTTATAAACCGTCGTTGGGGTCTTATTATCAGATTTGGGGCGTGGCTCATTGTCTACATGGTAGAAAGTTGCCACTCCAGGAAGCGTCAAAACCAAAGCACCTGTAGCGCCGTTTGATGCCTTGAAAAAGAACTTCCAACTACGCGGTTCTCGCACTAACGAAACAACGAAAGGTTTAGGCTCTCCCATACCGGCGAGCGCTACGCCCGAAACGTCATCAGGCCACGCATCTGTCACATAAAATTCAGCCTGCTCGGCAGGTTTTACCCGATTGAGTTCTGTCATTGATTCGCTGTCCAGCTTACGTGTTTCCAAGCTCCAGACACCCGGATTAGCACAGCAGGCGCAGTAAGCTTTGGTGGCGGAGCGAAACGGAAGCCACATCGCCAATGAGACGAAAACCAATATCCAGATAGGCGCTTGCTTACCTGCATTCTTGATTGATTGAGAGACAAACAAATCCCATCCCATACCTATCTCGTCCTTTCAGTCTGGCTAGCAAGCCGCATGGGCAAGAAACGCAGGCAGGATAAATTGAAATATGTGGCAGGACAAGATCGTATCCGGCCCACCGTTAGGACGCCAGTGCAAACGCTTGTCTCAGGGCAACGTATCCAACGCCCGCCAGGTTTTCGGTCCGACAATGCCGTCCGGCACCAAGTCTTGCGCGCGTTGGAACACCCGCACTGCCGCCTCGGTTTTGGGGCCGAAATTGCCCACCACGGCGACTCCGAGTTTAGTCTGAATCTGCTTCACGAACTCGCCCTTGGAACCCCGCCGGAGGGTAGGACGCCCCGTCGGCCCACCGGGCGAAGCCGGAGGCTCAGCCGCGGGAATCAGAACCACAGGTGGAACTGTCCCACTTAGAATCGCCTGGACAGCTTCCCGGAACCCCACCATATCGAAATTGGGGTCGGGCTTGCGTCCGAGTGGCTGGGCGTATTCTTTATGCCCCGCACAAAACTGGGCTCCTTGCCCGATGTGCGCTAAGATGGCTGCCACGCCGCGGCGATAAGCATCCAGTTGCACTTCTGGCCAGGGATCAGAAGCGCCTTTCCCGGAATTTTCCGCTTCAATACCGATGAAGTGGGTATTGCCTGCCCTTATCGTTTTCCATTCGCCTTTACCAGCGTGAGAGCATTTTCCTGCTGCAACGACAAAATATGTACCGTCTCGCCCCAGTCCCAGTTGCGCGAGAGGACCCGATAAACCAGGGCGTCCTTCCGTAATGGTCTTCAGACTAGGCATGATGCCGTGTTCTGGCCCTGCGGTATGGTGACACAAAACGCCGAGAATCTTACCCACGTCTCCGTGCCCGCGAGTTTTCCAACCCGGAACCAGCGCGACTTTGAGACCAGCGGCGATTAAAACATCGGGTAGCCAAGTGAGTGAATGTGCCATATTAAGCAACACCTCCTTCCGCTTTGGGGAGTTCTTCATCCGAGGTCGGTGTTTCGATGGGGATGTCACATCCATCAACGTCATCCTCAATGTTTTCGACATTTGGGGTAGTTGCTTCATTGCTCATAAATCATCTCCTATGTTTTTTACGCACAAGCGGTTACTCGAAGATGATCTGCCTGTGCGTTGTCTTGTACTCACAGAGAATTCGGGAACATCTTCTTTTTAGCCTAGGTAGACTGCCGGAAACGCTGTACGTCACGACGCTTGGCTGGCTTTCAAAATGGCCTCAAATTTCTCGGCGTAGCCTTTGATTCTGTCGGCTTTGTCGAGGCCATTGATGATCTTGCGAGCATTGCGATAGTCACAGTGGTCGTCATGAATATAATCGCTGAGTTCCTTGCCTGTGAACAATCCCAGCCGCATCCCCAGGCTGGTGATTTGGTAACTTATTGCCGGGTCAAGGGCTAATAAAGGGTTGCCTTCTAAGTTCACATTCAGGCGGTTGCCAAACTTTCGATAATTGACCCGCCAAGTAAGTTGCACATACCCCCGCCCTTTGTAACGGGGGCCATCGCCGGGATCAACATTACCCATATCCTTGCGCCCTTCATAGGCTTGGCCGCTGGCGAATTCCTCAATCGGTTTCCATCTATCGGCGCATTCGTGTTTGATCGTGGCGAGCATATAGGCGATGTGACGCAAGTCGGTCAGTTCAGCATCGCCTTCAATAAACCCCAGGAGAGTTTCGATGCCCTCCACCTGGCTTTGCGTGATTTTCGTCGGTTTGAAAAATTCGCGGTACGCATGGAAAAACGTGGTGCGGTCAAATTTCATAGAACTACCCTCTCGGCTAAGGACAAAAATCCAAACTGATAACGTTAGAAGACTTGAAGAATGGTGCGCGCTCGTGCTGGATGCCCAATCGTTTGCGACTCTTTGCTGATGGTCAACGCGGCTTCGAGCCGATAAGTGCCAGGGGCGAAATCCTGCTTTGGAATGTTGACGACAATGGCATTGTTAGGATCGGCGAGGACGCCACGAACCTCGCCCAATCTGAATTGCTGCGGGACATCAAGACCCTTGGCAAAGATTGACGCCGTGTAGTCGAGGGACGTCGCAAATTGAGGTGTGACTTTCTCTGCGTCGAGGAACAAGCGGACATTAAATGGCTCGCCTTTCCGCAAGAGCCTTCTTGGTAGATCACTGTCTATCGGAACTACCTCAAAGGCGCGCAGAACAACTTCCGGCTCCAGCGGTGCTGGTGTTGGCTCAGCTTCAGAAAGAAGCTCAGTCGCAGATACATCGGGCTGCCCAGTCTGCGCAGGAGGAGGCTCTACCACCGGAATGCTTGTGGTTGCGATACTTTCCTGGGTTGGTTCAGGCGCTGGAGGGGAAACCTTGACAGCGTCCACTTTGGGTAAAACGAGGCCGGATCGCTTGGTAATGAAGTCCAGTAAACGCTGGCTGTCCCAGCCATCCCACTTTTCACCCTCATCGCTACTGACGTGTAGCACCTGAGTCGAGTGAGCCTGTTTTCGCTTACTCAAAAAGAGATTCACGATAAACCCTTCACTCTCAAGGGTTCCATTGGCAGCAGCTTTCTTGCCCGATAATTTACGGGCTTGCCCGATCCAATCCTGTTCGACAATCTGTTTGACGCTAATTCCCTTGGGGTTTCCAAGTGCCGCTAAGATTTCTTCTGGTTGTAGATTTGCCAAATCCTCGAAGGTCTTGATGCCCGCACGATGCAAACGTGCTTCGCTTAATTGGTTGATGCCTTTGATTTGACGAAAATTCGTCGCGGCAGACGGTGCTTCGGCTGCTTTCGTTTTCTCATTGCGTGGACTTTTGCTCGGCATGTTTCCCCCTAAACTACTAATTTGCGCTGTGTCAGTAAGCGAGACAGCCTCGACTGGCGCAGGAACAAAACGTGCGTTTAGACCAATCTCACTGGCCAGCACTTTTCTTTCCTGCGGATGGCAAAACAGGAAAGACTCCACCAAATAGATCAAGCCATTGAAGGAGTCTTTCCATCGTTATTCGGCTAACAGCGTGAGAGTTGCGCTAGAAGGCGATGATACTGGTCATCGTTTCTTCTGCTTGCCCGTCAGATTAGGGGAAAACCTGAATTAACTTCTCATCCGAAATGCCAGCGAGCGGGCCCGGGTTTCCTTGGGCATCCTTGTAGGTGACAGCAACCACCATATTGTATACACCTACTTCATTCAAGTCCTTCGCGGAAACTGGAATCTTAAGGGAATACTCGTATCCGGGAGATTGAGGGCCTGTAGTGATTTTTGTGCCATCAGTGACATCCACGCAAATCGGCCCGGTTGTAGGAATGTTAACTTCCTCTGCGGTTCCAAGACCTTCAAAGAAAGCTTGGGCACAAAATGTTCCGCCCATTAAAGGGACAGCAGACCCATAAATTCCAAAATTCACCACGATTGTCCAATCAAGTCCCTGTTTCATGACATTGGTTGCAGGACAGTCGGGATCAATAATACAGGAAGGGTCCACCCACCCATCCAATGTTAGACATTCACATGGAGACTGGAAGCTACCCTTCAAAACGGTTGATGCTTGAGCCATAGTAATACTCTCCTTTAGAGTTGAGTTGTTTGTGTTCTTGGTTGAAAACCAGGCACGATCTTTGGCTGAGTTGATTGACTTCAAATGGGAGAGTCATCACCGGTCAAATCGCGCCCGCAAAAAACTGCGTTGTTGATCTTTTGCTTTCGATCATCAACGCAGTCTCTAAAAGCAATCATCGTGCCACAGAAAAACGGCCTTTTTCGGGCGAAAAACACGGGTTTCCAAGAACTCGCTCGGCTGATTTTGTCCAGGCTAATGGTGGCTGATGTCCCTAAATCTTGTGTCTGCATCACCATCCAGATAGGACGAAATTATCCTACCAACTACCGTGAATTGTCATAGCTCGGCGTCCTTGCCGGAGAAATGATGCGCGTCAATTTGATGTTTGCGCATCAGTTCCCAAAACGCGCGCCGATCTTTTTGGGCGGCTTCTGCGGCTTTGGTGATGTTGCCTTGATAGGCTAGCAACAGGCTTTGCAGATAATTGCGCTCGAACTGGTTCACCGCGCGATCCTTGGCCCGCTTGAACGGCTCGACGGATGAGCTTACAGAAAAAGAAGAGAGGGCTATATCCTCAGCGCGAATGATGGAAAGTCGGCACAACGCGACCGCGCGCTGCACGACGTGTTCCAATTCGCGCACGTTGCCTGGCCAATCGTGCATCAACAATTTTTGTAGCGCATTCGGCGAAAACCCGGTGACGTGCTTGTTGTAATTAAGGGTATATTTGGTGCGGAAGTATTCGGCCAAAAGCTGAATGTCTTCCAACCGGTCACGCAACGGCGGCAACGTGATCGGGATGATATTCAAGCGGTAATACAAATCCTGCCGGAGCTTGCCTTCCTTGATAGCCTTTTCAAAATTGACGTTGGTGGCCGTGACCACGCGCACATCGGCGTGGCGCGTTTTGGTCGAACCGAGTGGACGAAACTCGCGCTCCTGCAAAAAGCGGAGCAGCTTGACTTGGGCCAACAACGGCAAGCTGTCAATTTCGTCCAGAAACAATGTTCCGCCATCGGCTTCCTGGATCAGTCCGGGCTGCGCGTTTCCTGCGCCCGTGTATGCTCCGCGCTCGTGACCAAACAATTCGTTTTCCGCCAACTCGACGGGAATCGCGCCGCAGTTCACGGGAATGAACGGTTGATTGGCGCGCGTGCTGAGGTTGTGGATCGCGCGAGCGCACAGTTCTTTGCCCGTGCCCGTCTCGCCCGAAATCATAACGCCCGCATCGCATTTGGCAACGAGGGGGATTTTGTTGATCTCGGAGAGAAACGCCGGGCTGTGGCCGACCAGCTTGTGTTGGGTGGACAGGTTTTCCGGCAAGGACATGTCGTTCTGCGACAACAGTCGGCGGACGCGCGGCACAATGTTGATGGGCGTGAGCGGGGCGGTAATAAAATCCACCGCGCCGAGTTTGAGCGTCGCGAAGACTTCATCCGGCTCGTCTTCTTCGGTGACGACGATGACGGGCGGCTCCGCTTCTTCCTTTTTCAAGGAATCAAATAAAGCTTGCGCGGGTTGCACGGGGCTGAACTGCGAAACCAAGAAGGTGACCGCCGGTTTGACGCGGTGGATCAACTCCGCGAGATGGCTCGCGACAGGTTTCTTTTCGATGTTTTCCTGATGGAGCTTGACGTCCGGCGTCAAAGCCTTTTCCAGAATACCCCGCAAATCATTGCCTAATTTGGCAATGGGGTTGAAATCGAGCAAAAGCAAATTGGCAGGTTTCATAGTCGTTGCGCTGCAAGCTCTAAAGTGAGGATGCTTACTCTAGCAACGGGGCGAGATGCGAGACCTCATAATCAAGAAACGCTTCCGGCCAAGAGGGAAACGTTGATAACAATTTGATGGGAACACCAGCACCGGGATCATGGCTCAAACTTCAATCGCGCCATCCCATCGAGTGATCCTGTCATCTGCAAGCTTTATCGGTGCGTGTGTGTTAGCTCATACTTTGCAGACGCGGAATTTTGGGGGAGATCAAAATAACCAATGAAAATATTCGATACTGAGCAACGGCATCACGTTAAGTAGTTGGCTGAGCGTGATACATTGCCGAAAAGGCAATATAGACTTGGTGACAATTTCTGTCAACGAGCAATTTCCAAGTGTTAAATTTTTATTGACCTCGTGGCCGGAGTCCGCTATTTTGGGCGCGTTGTTGAACGCTCCTGCGGGAGTCAGGCGGTGCTGAATAGGTGTTACCTCACAGAATTGACTGGTTGTCCCGCCCCAAGAGAAAGTGATTGTCCCTTCCTTCAATGCGATTCCTTCGGTTCGGTCTCCATCGAAATAGAACACCCTTTGTTCACATCAACCCACACAACTTTTGTTACCAGCCCTTTAGATCAAGGAAGATAAGCTTATGAATGCTGTAATCGAACAGAAACTTAGAGACCTCTGGCAAGAATCCCTCAATCATAATGCGCCTGCCGTGCATGTGGTTTCCCACCTGTTGCTCGCGCATTGTCTGAAAGGTAGCCAAAATGATTTCGCCAAATGGTGTTGTCAACACACGGTGGGCTTTAAAATGGAGGCCACTATCGAAGGGGGACGCGAAGCCGTGCCCGGCGAGTTTCCCAATGTGACGAACAAACTAGAACCTTCCCCTGAAGCCAATCCCTCGGACGGAAAAGATTGGGTTTGTTAATCCGGTACGGTTAACTTCACCATTGGTGTATGCCGACGGCGAGGCTACCTACCGCTAACCTCGCCTTTACCCAATCCTTCATCGCAAGCTAACCACCTTCGCTTTGCTGCGCATTACTGATTGTGCCGAGCTTCGGCATCATGGGCGGTTGCAGGGCCACGCAGATGGTTTTCGCTCGCGTGTAAAAGTCCAGGCCGTAATGCCCGCCGTCGCGTCCGAAGCCGCTCTGCTTGATGCCGCCGAACGGCGCGCGAATGTCGCGGAAGAGCGGTGTGTTCACCCATACGGTTCCGGTGCGAAGGCGGCGTGCGAGCCGATGCGCGCGTTCGAGATTCTGCGACCAGACATAACCCGCCAGGCCATAATCGGAATCGTTTGCGAGCGCAATCGCTTCGTCTTCGGTCTCGAAGCGTTTGAAGACTGCGACCGGGCCGAAGATTTCCTCGCGCGAAATGCACGTTGAATGCAAGCCCTCACCAAACACGGTCGGGCGCAGGTAATTGCCTGCGGGCAAATCGTCAGGTCGCACGCCGCCGGCTAACAAATTCGCGCCTTCCGCTTGCCCCGCCGCGATGAATTCCAGCACGCGGTTGAGATGCTTCTCGGTAATCAGCGGCCCGACTTCGGTCGCTTGGTCGAGTGGATTGCCAATGCGAATGTTATTCGCGCGCGCGATGAATTCGCTCACGAATTGCTCGTAGATGTTGGCTTCGACCAGGATGCGCGAACCGGCCAAACATTGCTGGCCGTTGTTTGAGAAAATGCCGAGCAATGCACCGTCCAATGCGCGTTCCCAATCGGCATCGGCGCAAACGATGCTCGCGGACTTGCCGCCCAATTCAAACGACAATGATTTGACTGTATCGGCTGCCAATCGCATCACCGCCTTGCCCGTCGCCGTGCCGCCTGTCAATGCAATCGCGTCCACTTGTGGATGTCGCGCCAACGCTTCGCCCGTCCGTTGCGGCGGCCCTTGCACCAGATTCCACACGCCTGCGGGCAAGTTGGATTGAGCAACGATTTCGGCCAAACGTGAAGCCGACAACGGCGCTTGTTCCGCCGGTTTGACGACCACCGAATTGCCATACGCCAGCGCCGCCGCAATCCGCATTGTCGAAAGTGCCAGCGGCGCATTCCACGGCGACAGCACGGCAATCACGCCGACCGGCTCGCGC
>CAZWAK010000136.1:0-21621 GCA_964631865.1 uncultured Heliobacteriaceae bacterium
TTCCAACCCCGGTTTGTAATCAAACAAATCCAATTGCGACGGCCCACCGGCCTGGAACAGATAAATCACACGCTTCGCTTTTGGCGCAAAATGCGGCGCAAGGGCTTGCGCATTGTCACTCCCAAACGAATGCTCGTGCAGCAACGAAGCGAGCGCCGCCGTGCCGAGGCCGAGTTGCCCGAAGAACGAGCGGCGCGTGAGCAGCAGGTGATGTTCGGTGATGGGGTTCATAAGTCTGTTCGAGAAATTTGTTGGTGCCCAAGGTCGTAAAGCGATTTGCTAAATCGCGGCTGGTTTTCGCGCCAACCCGCGATTTAGCAAATCGCTTTACACTGATTCTGCCTACTTACTTCTCGGCCAATCGCTTCGCAATGATCGCATAGACTGCCGGATTGAAGGCCAAACCAACGTGTGTGCCCGTGACTTCAAAGTTTTGCTTGGGATCGTCCGTGATGCAAACTTCCCACGCGACGATGCCGTCGGTTTTGGTAAAGATGGCGGTCTTGCGAATTTCGTGTGGGAAGTGGCTGTGCATCGCGGCAATCGTCGGGCAGGTGCAAAAGCCCGTGTAGCAATCGGGATAATTTTCGCGGCGTTCTTTGTCGCACATAATTTTTTCACGCACGCGCTCCGCCGCTTGCAGCACCAACGGATGCGAACGAATGCCGCGAATCGGCGAGCCGAGCGTCGTCACCGAAGCAATCTGCGCCGGATGAATGATCGCCGTCGCGCGCGACAACACGCCGCCCAGACTATGCCCGATCAAATGGACTTTCTTGCCTGTCTCCTGCTGTGCGTTGGTTACTGTTTCAGACAAACGTCCGACCAGTGTATTCAGGCATTCGGCGTTCCAGCCGATCTTCGACATGTACGGTTTGTAGCCGATGCGCCGCAGCCAGAAATACATTTCGTACAAATAATGATCCGTGCCCATAAAGCCCGGCACGACGATGACGGGCGAACCGTCACCGCGCGGCACGCCTAAACCGTAATAGACGGGCGAGGTTTTCAGCGCCAGCCAGTCAAGACCCGCAAACGCTTCGCGCCAGATGGGGCGAAAGGAGGGAACTTTTTCTGGGTGAAAAACGAAGGTCGTAGCGGACATAGTTGATGGTTCCTCAAATTGGTGATCGGTGCTCGGTGGTCGGTTGCCGGTGGTTATTCTGTAAATCAGATTTCCTGTGCTACGTGTCAGGACAACACGCAGGGAGAGAATACAACGGACTCCAAGCGGTTGACAACCGACCACCAGCCACCAACCACCGACTACTACTTCTTGCTACGTGACCGTGTGGGTTTGCTTGTGGCCGGGGAAGCCGTCGCGGCCTTTGCTTTCATCACCTGCGGTTTGATTTCTTCGACTCCGGCAGCCGCGCGTAACTCATAAAAAGACTCGTACAAAAATTCGCGTAGCTTCTCGACATCCGGCATCGCATTCAAATCCGCCGTCAAGCCGAAATACAAATGCTGATCGTAGCTCATAATTGCGCAGCCGCAGCCGACCGCGTAGCCAACCGGAACATACGGATAATACGCCGTCATTCGATGCCCCATCGCATACAACGGCACTTGCGGCCCCGGCACGTTCGTCGAAACGATGTTGTAAACCGGCAGCGGCAAATTCGACGGAGCCAGCGCGCCGAGCAACGCTTGCACGGGCGCAGGCAAAATCCCCATCAACGCCGAGCCGAGATTCAGCCCTTCCGCCACGCGCCCGCCTTTGAGCGTAGACGTTTTTTGATTGATGTATTTGAAGCGCGCCAGCGGGTCTTTCAGGTCAAGCGGGATTTCGACCGGCAACATCGAAACCACATTGCCCAGCGCCGTGCGTTGCTCTTCCTGTCGCATACTCACGGGAACCATCACGCGCAAGTTGCGTCCGCTCGTTTGCAAATTATGATGCTCAGCATAGCGCGCCACCGCGCCCGACAACGCCGTTAACACCACGTCATTCACCGTGCCACCGAGCGCCGCCCGCATCGCCCGCGCTTCGGCAAAATTG
The DNA here is from genome assembly GCA_964631865.1 of uncultured Heliobacteriaceae bacterium. Lineage (GTDB taxonomy): Bacteria > Acidobacteriota > Blastocatellia > RBC074 > RBC074 > JAFDVL01. The sequence goes on from CAZWAK010000136.1 coordinate 2,003, forward strand.
AATGTGTTCCAGACCAATTTGCGGTCGCCCGAACACGCCCGATTGAACGGCAACGGACTTGCAGGCGAAGCCAAGCGCGGCACTTCTGAACTGACGTTTTGCATCGCCGCGCGCGACACTTCGTTTGTCAAAGCCTGCGTCAAATTCAGCAGGCCGTTTTGAAAGCTCATCCAGCTATTCAATCCTTCCGTCATCCCGCCCAACAGCGAATCAAAGAAGCGCCGCGTCGGGTCAAGCTGCTGTCGTACGGGACGCGCTTCGGGCTTGGGCGGAATCGGCGGCGGTGTGGGCGACATATCCAGCACGATTTTCAGCAACTCCACGCCCGACATGCCGTCCACCATCGCGTGATGCACGCGCGCGACCATTGCCGTGTTGCCGCCTTCCAACCCGTAAATCCAGTAAATGTCCCAGAGCGGTTTTGAGCGATCCATCATCGGCGTCAGGATTTTGCCCGCGAGGTCAATCAACTGCGCTTCGGTTCCCGGCGCATCGAGTTGCACTTTGAAAACGTGATTGCGCACATCGAAGCGCGGATCGAACTCCCACGTCGGATGTCCCAGATTGAACGGATCAGGCGTGACGACCTGTTGATAGCGCGGCAGCAAATGAATCTTCGCTTCCATCATCGCGATGAAGTCCTCGAACGGGATTTCGCCATCAAAGATGCTGACACTGGCGACGTGCATCGGCGCTTCTTTTTTCTCGAAGTAGAGGAACGTGGAATCAATGGAGGAAAGGCGATGGTTTAAGTTGGGCGTGGACATTGGGATTACTCCGATAAAGATAAATTGCGGTTCCGCATCGCTTGCAAAAAAGTCGGCGCAGAAACAATTTTCAGCATTGGATAGTGCAACCGAAAGGCGGACGCTTCAGATGATTGAGCCGTCATCAGGTCGAGCAAATCGTTATCTTTGCTGACCAGATAAGCCGCATTCGCAATGATAGCGAGATTGAGATACGGCTCATCTTTCGGGTCTCGTGCAAAGTGATATTCTTCAGGAACATTCCGCAAACAGATTGCTTTGTTTCTGATGTTCTCAACAAAAGCTTCAATGGTTTCGAGCGTCAAAGACGGTGCAAGTTGTCGGACTCTAGGACGGCTCAAGACTTCGGCCACTTCTGCTAACACTTGCACCGAAACGTATAACTCAACTTCGCCGCTTTCAAATAAAGCCAAACACGCGCCTGCCGCACCGTTTGGGTTCACTAACGCTTGCAGAAAAATGTTGCAGTCGAAAACTACACCTGGAAGTTTGGATGGCATTTAGGGCTTCTTCCCGTGTTTTTCTTCCCAGATCGCTTGCCGCTCGGCTTCGATGAGGCCGTCGAACTCTTCTTCGGTCATGCCGCTGGCAGCAAATTCGGCGCGCACCGGGGCCAGAATTTCATCGAGTGAAGGCGCAGCAACATCTTTCGCAACCAAATCCTGAATGTAAGTCACAACGTCGCGTCCCTTCTTTAAGGCCGCGCGTTCCACCATTGGCGCAAGCTCGGTAGGAATAGTTATCGTAATATTCATAAGTTCCTCCTCAAATGCGAATGATCGCTGGCTCCATTTTAGCTGGATTCTCGGTCAACCGTACAACCAACTCTCACTCGGTTAGGAAGTTGCCGTCAAGGTCTGCAATTCTTCGGCGAAGCGATTCAACCATTCGCGCTGCTCGTCCGTTTCGGGAACCGTCGTGCCGCGCGCCGCGCCAATCTTTTCCCACGCGGCAGCGGGCGTCACACCTGCACGCACCAATAAACACGCGGCGATCAACGGCGAACGGCCTAAGCCCTGCCGACAATGAAGGCCGATCTTTTTGCTTTCCGCACGCAGAGCAGCGAGCGAATCCACGAACTTGATCGTGTCGAGCAAATGATCGGGAACGCCAAAATCCGCGATGGGAAAGGAAACGAACGCGAGGCCCGCGGCTTGTACAGCTTCCGCTTCGTGCGCCAGGTTCAGGTCTTTGATTTCATTCGCGGCCAGCAACGAAACGATGGCGTTCAAGCCAGCGCGTTTCCAATCCCGAATTTCGTCGCGCAACCAATCGCCGCCGCGCGGACGCAGCAGAAGAGCTACATCAGATTCGATCCAATACAGTTCGGTTTTCATAAATTCCTCAGTTGGAAGCCCAAACATCTACGAGATAGCGATTCTGTGCAGTCAAATCGTTCATCCATTGTTCGGCGTCTTTGGGACTCAAACCTGCTTTTTCACTGACAATCGCCGTGAATGTCCGCCGCACATCGGGAGCCATGCGGCTGGCATCACCACAAACGTACACGATTGCGCCCGCTTCCAGCAATTGCCACACGTCATCGCGGCGCGCGTAAATCTGATCCTGAACGTAGCATTTCGGTTCGGCCTCGACGCGCGAGAAAGCAGTGAACAATTGCGTGATGCCGTCGGCTTCAAACCGGCGCAATTCATCTTCGTACAGAAAATCCTGTTTAGGATGACGGCAACCGAAAAACAACAAGGACGCGCCGATGTTTTTCCCCTGAGCTTTGAGCGCCGCGCGCTCCTGCAAGAAGCCGCGAAACGGCGCGAAGCCTGTGCCGGGACCAACCATGATGATCGGCGTCGCAGGATCAGTCGGCAACCGGAATGTGGATTTCGTGTCTTTCACAAACGCATACAGCACTTCGCCCGCTTGATGTTCGCGCAGGTAATTCGAGCAAACGCCGGCGAACGTGCCGCGCCCAGAGCGGGCGGGCGCTTCGACGACGGCGACGGCGATGCTGATGGATTGCGGCGCAACCAACGGCGAAGACGCGATGGAATAATAACGCGGACGCAGCAGCGGCAGCATTTCCAGATACGCCTCAAACGGCAAGGTGCAGGCCGGATATTCTTCCAACAAATCCAGCACCGATTTGCGCTTCGTCAGCACTTCGTCTTTGTAGCGGTCATCGTCCTGCGCCAACGCTTGCAATTGAATGCGATGCGGCGGGCATTCGGTGTACTCAATCAACGTCTGAATCTGCGAGCGCGTCGCCACGTCCTGCAATTCCACGTAATCGGTCAGCAATTGCGTCACGGCTACGGCACGATCCGTCGGCAGAAAGCTCTTGCGATTCGTGGTGCGACGCAATCGAATAGGCGTTCCCGGCGCAAAGCCAAAGCGCGCGACGACGCGATTGACGAGCGTTTCGCTGTTGTGCGGAATCACGCCCAAGTGATCGCCCGCGCGATACGTCACGCCTTCCGGCAAAGCCAATTCCAGATGCCGCGTCGAACGGTCGGATGCGTGTGCGCCATCCTTGCGATGCAGTTCGCGGTTCACCAGCACCGTCATCGGTTGCGCCTCGAACGAATCTACGAACGGGCTGGGCTGTGTGCCGGGCACGATTTCGAGTTTGTAGAGCGGCTTCGCCTCATCCACAATCGGCGCGGTCAGCTTGAATTCATTGGCGACAGCGAGGCGTGCCGGTTTGTACCATTTCAGAAACTGTCCATCGAAATCTTCGCGTGCATCGCCTTCGCCCAATGCAACAATGCGCGTTGCACCGCACGCCGCCAGCCGCTCATCAATCAAGCGTGGAATCGCCTGAAACGTCGCTGCCCAATCCCGATTGCCGCAGCCAAACACCGCGAATTTCACGCCCGCCAATGATTCCGCATTCAATTCTTCGCCGCGCAACCATTCGCAAAACTGCACCGCGTTATCCGGCGGCAACCCGTTGTACGAAGCGGTGACGATCACGACCAGACCTTCTTTCGGCAACCGTCCTACATAATCATCCAGCGGCGCAACCTTCGCCACAAAGCCGTTGTCTTCGCCATCCTGCGCCATCCGTCGCGCCAACTCCTCCGCCGTCCCCATATTCGAGCCATACAGCACCAGCAACGGCGTTTCGTGTTTGATGCCTTGCGGGTGGCTGGTGGCTGGTGGCTGGTGGCTGGCTGTTAACCGCTCACTATTTACTCTTAACGGCTCGAACGTTTTCCGTTCTTCCGGCGTCCGCAACCGAACTTTGATCTTGAAGTTGTCGGGCTTCATCGTCAGCGTTTCTTTGATCTTCAATTCGTAGTTTGTGTGATCTATCAATTTGAAGCGTTGCAGCATCATGCCCAGCACCAGCGTTGCTTCGTGCATCGCAAATTGACGACCGATGCACGCGCGTTGGCCGTTGCCGAAGGGCTTGTACGCATTCGCAGGACGCTTCGCTTCGGCTTCAGGTGTGAAGTTGTCGGGATTGAAAACTTCCGCATCCTCGCCCCACACGCTCTTGTCGCGGTGCAGCATTGGCAACAGAATTGAGACGTTGTGTTGCGGTTTGATTTTGTATTTGCCGCCGATGATCGTCTCTTCTTTCGCCGCGATGCCGTACGCCGGAGCCGTCGGCCACAGGCGCAACGTCTCTTTCAAAACCTGCGTGATGTATTGCAGTTGATTGACCTGCGCGTAAGTTGGTCGTGCCGACAAATCCGCGCCCAATACACGATCCACTTCGTCGTACGCTTTTGCCAAAACTTCGGGGTGTTTCAGCAGCGCGTAAATCGCAAACGACAACAAGCCGCTCGTCGTTTCGTGTCCGGCAATCAGGAACGTGATGACCTGATAGCGCATGTTCAGATCGTCCAGCTTCTCGCCCGTTTTGCGATCTACGCCCGTGAACATACAACTCAGCATGTCCGACTTGTTCGCACCATCTTCCCCACTCGCACGACGGTCTTTGATGATGCGATCCACCGTTTCATTCATCGTGCGAATGTCGTCTTGCAACTGGCGATCACGGCTTGACCGCAGCAAGCTTTCGCCCGGCACATCGCGCAGCTTGTCCATCGTGATGCCGAGCGCGTCCGCCATCGCTGCTACAAACGGATGTTCCTTGTCGTGGTAGAACGAATTGAAGCGAAAGTCGAAGCCCGTCAGCCCAATCGTGTCCACCGTCAGACTGGTCATATCGCGCGTGACTTCAATGTCTTCGCCGGGGTTCAATCGTTCCCACTTCAGCACCAATTGTTCGGCAATATCGAGCATCATTGGGTGATAGCTGAGCATCGCTTTGTGGCTGAAGTTGGGCAGCAAAATGTTATGCGCCTTCGACCAATTCGGCTCGGTGGTTTTCGCCGTGAACAAGCCATCGCCGCCAAAACCGCGCACAATCTTCAACGCGCCGCGCACCGCTTTATCAAAGCGTTTTTCGTCGGACAATTCGTCCACCAATTCAAAGCCCGACACGATGATTGCCACACGACCGCGAATTTCGAGGCGAAAAATCGGCCCCAAATCGCGCGCAAGTTTGATTAAGTCCTGGACAGTATTGTCGGCGCTGAGCGTGAGCAGATGGCCAAGCAGAAAGGTTTCGGGCGGTTCAGGAATGCGGGCTAACGTGGGAGTTTCACTCATTGTAGCTTACTCAAACATTGAACCACGAAGAAACGAAGAACACGAAGATGAAAAGATAAAGAAATGCTCCAACCGCAATTTCCGACCTGTCTCACTTCGTGTTCTTTGTGATCTTCGTAGTTTCATTTTTTGGAGTTCTAATTACGCGGCACAAGCACAGTAAAGCTCCAGCCGGTCAAGCGACTTTGTTGTCGCAACCATTGCAACAGGTATTTGACGCGCTCATCTGTCGGCAATTCGGTGTCCGGCGTTACGATCAAGGCTTTGGCATTGCGCGGTCGCCCGGCAAACCAGTACCGCACGTCCGGCGTCGCGATCAAGTTTTGCAACCAGCTTGCGTCACGCCGAAGCGCCGTCAGCAAGATCAAATTTCCGATGCGCGTTGCGGTCAGCGGCAGTTTGTATTTGCGGCCCGTTGTGGTGTCCGCGACTTCGACCACGACCGCGCCCGTCGGCCACAGCAACGGATTGCCGAAGCCCATCTCAATCCATGGTGTCAGGCTGCGCCCTACCGTTTTGATGAAGTCAGATTGCAGTTGTGTGATTGCCTGGACGAACATAACCGGCTATTCCTCAATGCGACAACGGATTGGTTTTTTGTTCCAGTCGCCGGGTTGGTTCTTCAACGACAGAAGATGATGCTTCGTAAGGCTCGGCCTCACGACGGACAAAATTCTCTACCGGCTCACTCTGCGCAGGCGGCAGCGCCGATGGGCTTGTGTCAGCCATCGTTGCGGATGTTTTGCGGGTTGGCGTTTCCGCCGCAAACAGATTGAAAAGACCGCGCAGCAGCCGTTGCATCAATGGCTGCCCGAAAAACAAAACCGTCACGAAACTTAGCGTCAGCGTGATGAGTTCGGCTTTGCCGTACATTTCCACCGTATCTACTTCAATGCCCAGCGCCGGGACCGCCATCGCAAAGCCGCTCAGCACACTGAGAATAAACATCAGCGTTGCGCCCAGGCTCATATCCTTCTGCCGCGAAGAAAACCGCAGCCCCAAAAACAACGCCCCAAACACCGCCGCATTAGTCAGAAAATACCAAATGATGGCGGAAGGCAAAGCAAACATGGCCTCCAGTCCGTCCTGACTATGCGCGCCGCCAAAATAAACGCCGACGAACAGCGCAAGCAGCGTGCCCAGGTACATCAACCCCGCGCCCAGATTCAGGTCTTTGCGGTTCAGTTGCAGCGGATCAAGCGGCTTCGTATTCGGCTCTTCGACGGGCTGCCCGTCGCTTTCCAACAGTTGTGCAACCGCAACCAACCGAAACCCACAGCTTCGGCAATAGTTGAGCTTTTCCGCAATCGCTGCTCCGCATTTGGGGCAAAACATACCGCCGCTGACCTCCTTGTCAACTTACTGTTTTCGTTATTCAGTCAAGCCGGTCACATCGTGTGACATCACAATCAAATCGTGTGTGCGCCCATTGCGATCCATCACATAATCGGTCAGCAACGCTTCGGCACGAAAACCGAGCTTCTCAAATACCGCAATCGCGCCGCGTTCCGCTGCTGCCATTTGCGCGACGATTTTTTGCAGCCCGACCGTCTGCGCCTGCATAAAGACTTCGTTCGCCAGCACCGACCCCAAGCCGATGCCGCGCGCGTTCGGGCTGACGAGCAAACGCATATTGCCGAGATGCCGCGCCCACGTCGTCTCGCTGCGCACGAGCGTGCCCATCCCGATCAATTGCCCGTCCGCTTCGGCAACAACCGTGAACGTGCGTCCCGAATCAAGCGAACGCATCCAACCATCCACGACTTTCGGATGCGTGATGTCGAGCGGCAGAAACAACAGATCATCGGCAGGCAAGGCTTGCGCGAAGGCTAACACCGCGTCGCGGTCACTTGGTTGCATCAAGCGCATCGTGACGGCGCGGCCTTTGATTTTGGTCGTCCAGGGATAGGTGCTTTTTTTGCTGGATTGTGCAGGCATTGGGGGTTCTCCTCAAAAGACAGTCGCGCAAACGGTCAGTTTGCGATGCGTACTTTACTCGCCCTCGGCAAGAAAACCAAGCGCCACCAGAGGCATTCGTATTCTGCCAGGGCGTTGGTAATGACGCATCGCAAACTGACCGTTTGCGCGCTAAATGGTTACTTCGTCGAACGCATGAACGGAAGCTGCGTCGCCAAATCCAACCACCGTTTTTGCACTTCGATGTAGTTCGTCATCGCGGTTTGCGCGAAGTCCGCCAAAGCAGCAGCAGGTGAAGATTCATCAATGCCGAGCGTGGCTTTCATCGCTTGCACGGCTTGCGTGTTTTGCGCCTGCGCGAAGTCGAGCCATTGCGTTTGGGCTTTGACGAACGTGTCCATTCCTTGTCCCAGGTAATCCGACATCGCCGTCATCACATCGCCGGGTTGAAAGCTGACGCCTTCGCGCAAGGCGGCAAACATTTGGCTGCCCTGTTGCGACGCCATTTCGGAGAAACGCTTTTGCGCTTCGACAAAGCCTTCGTACCCCTGCCGTGCCCATGCGCCCAATTCCGGCGTCGGAGCCGTGCGATAGAAATTCGCGCCTTCCTCAATCGCCTTCAGCATCAACGCATTTTGCTGTGACGCAATTTCAATCCACGTCTTCTGCGCTTCGACCAAGTGATTGATGACGTCGCCCGCCCAATCCGCCGCTTGGTTGGTGGGATTGGTTTCAGGAGTTTTCGCTTCGGCTGCCGCTTGACCGCCCTTGTTGCTGTTCGTTGCTTTTGCTTTCGTTGCCATAATGAATTCCTTTTCAAAATGGTGGTTGGTGGCTGGTGGTTGGTGGCTGGTCTGCTGCGACTTCCTACCGACTACCGACTACCGACTACCGACTACTTTTCTTCCATTTCGCGCAATTCTCGTCTGAGCACTTTGCCGACTGCGCTTTTCGGCAAAGCCTCTTTGAATTCGATAATCGTCGGCTGTTTGTATTTCGCCAACTTGTCCTGACAGAACTCTTTGATTTCTTCGTCGGTCGCGGTCGCGCCTGGTTTCAGCACGATGAACGCCTTCACCGCTTCGCCGCGATATTGATCCTGCACGCCGATCACGACGCATTCCTGAATCGCGGGATGCGTGTACAACACATCTTCAATCTCGGTCGGATAGACGTTGAAGCCGCTGACGATCAGCATGTCCTTCTTGCGCTGGACGATGTACAAATACCCTTCGTCGTCCATTCGCGCGACATCGCCCGTGTAGAGCCAGCCGTTGCGAATCGCGTTCGCGGTCTCTTCCGGCTTGTTCCAATAGCCCTTCAAAATCTGCGGCCCGCGAATGCACAATTCGCCTTCTTCGCCGACCGGCAATTCGCGCTCGCCCGTTTCCAAATCCACGATCTTGATTTCCGTGCTGGTCATCGGAAAGCCAATGCTGCCGGGCTTGCGCTGTGCGAGCGCCGCCGTCGAAGTCGTGATCGCGGACGTTTCCGTCATCCCGTAACCTTCGAGCAATGCCGCACCGCTCATTGCTTCAAATTTTTCGATCACTTCCACGGGCAACGGAGCCGAGCCGGAGTTGAACCGATGAATTTTGTCCAGCCCACAATTGACCGCTTCGGGATTGTTGAGGAGCGAAATGAACAACGTCGGCACGCCGGGGAAAAACGTCGGCTGATAGTTCTTGATCGCGTCGAGCAACAATTGCGGATCGAACTTCGGAATCGGAATTTGCATCGCGCCTGTCCACGTCGCATAGATGCAGCCGACGACCATCCCGTAAATGTGAAAGTACGGAATCACCAATAAAAATGCGCCTTCGCCGCGCTTCACGAGTGGCCCGCCCCACAAATCGCACATCACCGTCGCCGCGAATAAGTTGTAGTGCGTCAGCATCGCGCCTTTCGGCACACCCGTCGTTCCGCCCGTGTACACCAGCGCCGCGACATCCTCTTTGGCGTTGATGTTCACACTCGGAAGCGCCGGTTTCGCAACTGCGTTTAGAAGCCCTGAAAAACTCAAGGTTCCTTCCGGTGCAGCCGGTGCGCTCGTCGGATTGGCGGAGTACGACAGCACGCTCGTCGTAATGACTTTTTCAATGCTCGTGTGTTGCAGCACGCTCATCACGACCGGCGCAAGCTGATCCAGCACGATAATCGCGCGCATTCCGTTGTCTTTGGCGATGAGTTCGACTTCGCGCGGCGTGTAGATCGGATTGATGTTGGCGACGATTGCGCCCAGCCGCGTGATGGCAAAAAAGCTGATGATGTATTGCGGGCAATTCGGCAACATCACGCCGACGCGGTCGCCTTTGCCGATGCCGAGTTGTGACAGCGCCGTTGCGAGTTTGTCCGCCTGCTGCTTCACTTCTTTGAAGGTCAGCTTCGCGCCTAAAAAAGCGGACGCCGGTTGATCGGGATAATGCACCGATGCGACGTTGAGCGCGTGATAAATCGGTTGGGTCGGGAAGGAAACTTCGCCCGGAACCCAATAATCATAAAGCTTGCGCCAGGGCTTGCTGGCATAAACAGATTGGTTGTTCGCGTTTTCCATAAGGTTTTCAGGACTCACTTGTTGTTTGACTTGTTCGCAGCGCGACGTGCGCCTTCGACAAATGGTACGCTCCAACCTAATGCGAAATCTACCAATCCCGGTGCAAGTTTATTGAAAAAGTTCAGCGCGATGGCATCGCCCGCCATCACGACTTCGGCTTGCGGGAAACGCGCGTTATTGACGATGATGCGCGCCATCTCTTTCGCTGGAAACTTCGGCAGATTCGCGCCCATCTCCAACCCCGTCTGATTGTTCGCAGTCTCGAAAATTTCCGTCTCGACCGCGCCGGGATAGATTGTACTGACATCAATATTTTCCGTCATCAACTCCGCGCGTAACGCTTCCGAAAAGCCCGCGAGCGCGAATTTACTGGCCGAATACGCCGTTTCGTAGGGCATCCCGCGTTTCCCAAAAATCGAAGAGATGTTGATAATCAGTCCATTCTTGTTTTTTCGCATGTGCGGTACAACCGCTTTGCAGGCATAGACCGCGCCCCAGAAATTCACATCCATCACCTGCTTGAAATCTTCCAACGATTGCTCGGCAAAACTCGCCGCAATGCCGACGCCCGCGTTGTTAATTAAGGTATCAATCTTCCCGAACCGCTCAATGGCTCTGGCAATCAGGTTCTCCACTTGTGCTTGATCCGCTACATCTGTTTTGACCGCCAACGCTGCGCAGCCTTTATTTTCAAGCTCGGCGACGAGTTCGTTCAATCGCGCTTCACGTCGTCCGGCGACCACGACCTTCGCGCCCGCGTCCGCAAACGCCAACGCCGTTGCCCGCCCGATGCCGCTTGTCGCGCCGGTAATCACTACGGTGGTTCCTTGAATGGTTCGGATCATTTTGCCAGTTCCTCAAATATGGTTTCGACGCTTCGAGAAGATAGCAGAGTTTCAGCTTGTGTCAAGCCTTTATTTCGCATTTGCGAAATAAATCTCCTAAACAGGCATTATTTCAGTCAATTAACCTCGCTCTTTTTATGCTGATTTAGACAATTTCTGGCCATTTTCGACTATTTTCTTTCTTTCGCAACTGCAATATGCTACTTTCCCGGCTATGGCAAAGAAGAAAGAAGCAACCGCAACCACTGGCAACGAACCCATCATCATCAAACGCTACGGCAATCGGCGGCTCTACAACACCGAAACCAAAAGCTACGTGAATTACCAGGAATTGCTGGATATTATTCGCGCCGGACACGACATCCAGGTATTGGATTCGAGCACGAAAGCAGACGTCACCAAAGCCGTGCTCGTGCAACTGATTCTCGAAGAAGAAAAGAATGCCAAGAGCATCCTGCCGCTTCCCTTCCTTTTCCAACTGATTCGCAGCCGCGAAGGACAGGTGCAGGAATTCTTCAGCAATTATCTGGCGACCAGTTTTGAGGCGTATTTGAAGACGAAAGAGGAATTTGATCGGCGTTTCAAAGGCTGGTTGGAGATGACCGCGTCCGCGCCACAGATGTGGGAAAAGTTTATTCCGGGCGCGGAAGCGGTGAAAGACTTCTGGGGCGCGGGCAAAAAGGACGAAGGCAAAAAATAAATCGTCTCAGCGCGCGAAAAGGTTGCGTGCGGCTTCAAGAATTTGCTGCTCCGAAATCAGCACGAAATTGGCCGCCGCACCGAGCGGCACGTACGTGTCAACCGCACGCACAGAACGCAGCGGGCCCGCATAACCATCTTCCGCTAACGCCGCAATCACGGCATCCGCAATGCCGCCGCCCGTCGCACGGCATTCGTCAGCGACCAGAACCGCACGACATTCGTCAGCGTGTTGCCGAATTGCAATCAGCGGCAAGGGGTTCAGCCAACGCACATCCAGCACACGCACATTGAGACCGTGTTCTTCTTTCAGCTTCCGCGCCGCGCGCAAGGACAAGCGCAGGCCGTTGGCATAACTCACCATCAACAAATCCGTCGCGTCCGTGTTGTACACGCCGACTTCTCCCGGCAGCAACCATCTGTCCGGCGTGGGATAATCAAACAGCCATTGCCCGTCGCCATCTGCCTGCAAATCTTTTTCGTGATAGAGCGCAATCGGTTCGAGGAACGCCGCGACACGCCCGCAAGCTTTCGCAGTTGCGAGCAAGCCGCGCAATATCATCGCGGCCTCGTCGCCGCGCGAGGGCGTGGCCACAAGTAAACCGGGAATATCTCGCAACGCGCCGACTGAATTGTCGTTGTGAAAATGCCCGCCGAAGCCTTTTTGATAGGCCAGGCCTTGCACGCGCACGACCATGGGGTTCTGAAATTGCCCTGATGAAAAAAACTGCAACGAACAGGCTTCGCCGCGCAATTGGTCGAGCGCGTTGTGCAAATAGGCGAGGTATTGAATCTCCGGGATCGGCAACAAACCCGTCATTGCTGCGCCTTGCGCGACGCCGAGGATCGTCGTTTCGTCCAGCAAGGTATCGAAGCAGCGCTGTGCGCCGAACTTTTTTTGCAGTCCGGCGGTCACGTAATACACGCCGCCTTTGCGCCCGACGTCTTCGCCGAAAACGATGATTTCCGGCTGCCGCAGCATTTCGTCGGCGAGTGCAGAATTGATATGCGCGGCCATCGTGCGCCGCGTTGGAGCCGTCGCCTGTTCGGGCAAAGAATCACCCCAGAAGTTAGCACGTGTCGCCGCATCAACTTGCTTGTTCGCAGTTGCGAGGATGGCTGTTTCATCATAAGGAGCCAGCGGTTGGACGATTTCGGCGACGCTCGTGAGCTTCGGGCGCGTCACGACTTCGACGCAGGCGGCATCCACGCGCGTCTGCACGTCGCGGATGATGGCTTGCAATTCGTCGGGTGTCGCGGCTCCGGTTTCGATCAAGCGTTTGGCGTTGACGAGCAACGGATCGTGCGCTTCGATGGCTTCGATTTCTTCGAGCGAACGATAGCCGGTTTCGACGTCTGTGCCAGCGTGCCCCCACAAGCGAACGACGTGCAGGTGCAAAAACACAGGCGTGCGGTGCTGTCGGCAGTAATCAATGGCATCGTTCGTCACATTCCAAATTTCGTCCAACGTGCCTGCGGCTGCGAAGTATTTCAGATGCGGCTGCGCGCTGAATGAATCGTGAATCCAGTGACGCGGCGTCTCGACCGAAATGCCGATGCCGTTGTCTTCGCAGACGAACAGAATCGGGGCCGCGCCGCCGCGTCGCACGGTGTAGCGCGCCGCATTGATCCCGGTCAACGCCGTTGCGTGATTCGCCGACGCATCGCCAAACGAACAGCACACAATCGAATCGTCCGCCAAATCTTTCGCAACTGCGAGCTTGCGCGCGTGCCGCAGCGCGAAGGCCAAGCCGGAAGCTTTCGGCAGATGTGACGCGATGGTGCTGGTTTGCGGTGGAACCCACAGCGGCCTGCTGCCCCACACTTTATGACGGCCTTGTGCAATCGGGTCATCCGACGAAGCACAAAACGACAACACAGTGTCGAGAATCGCATCCGCTCCCGGCAGCTTACGCGCCCGCGCGGCCATCAAGCCACCCGAACGATAATGCAGAAAACACGGGTCATCGAGCCTGAGCAACGCACCCAGGACGGCGTTCTGTTCGTGTCCGGCGCTGGAAATTGTGTAGAACGATTGATTCGTTTTGCGCAGTTCGCGCGCGGCCACGTCTAACAACCGGCTTGTGACTTGATCGGTAAACACCTCCAACGCTTGCCGCACGGTCAGGCTCGTTGTGGCCGCGAATGGGATGTCTGGCGACAAACGCGCGGCAGCAGATTGTGCAGTTGCGAGATAATGGCTCAGATTTTCCTGAACGATTTCAACTCTGGTCTTGTTCATGGCATCACCTTGCCATCAAAGCAGTGATTTGGTCAAAGCCTCTGGCGCATTTTTCGCCTGCCTCAATTGAGCGAAACTTTGTGTGAGGTGGGAATAGAAAACGGATGAAATGGATATACAACCGATGGACGCAAAACCGAAGGATGGGGATTGCGCCGCAAGACAGGACTCCCGGCGGCGGCTGTGCTAGAATCCGCGTTCCCGATGGAGTGAAACTACTGGAGGCAGGAAAACAACATGATTACTTGGAAAAACGGCAGCCTACTCAGTTGTATTGCCGCGTGTTTGCTGGCGACGCAGGCGTTCGCGCAAAACCCCGTGAACTTGTCGGCCAAACTCGACCCGGCGCAAGTCAAACCCGGCGAGAAAGCCCGGTTGATTGTCACCGTCGCGCTCGATCCGGGCTGGCATTTGTATTCGGTGACGCAGCCGAGGCCGCCGCTGGCTACGAAAATCACGTTAGACGAGAGCGGCGCATTCATTCAGGAAGGCACGCTGATCTCACCCAAAGCCAAAAAAGCGTACGATCCCAACTTTCAAATTGACACCGAAACCTACGAAGGCTCAGTCAATTTCACGATCCCCGTGCGCGTGAAACCGGATGCTGCGCCGGGGGCGCAAAAAGTCGTAGCCAAAGTCGGGCTGCAAGTTTGCAATGACACAACCTGTTTGCCGTTTAAGACGCGCCCGGTGGAAGTTGACGCAATGATCGCGCAAGCGGCGCTCACCGCCACGCCGACGCCTTCCGCTTCCCCGTCGCCCAGCGCATCTGCTTCGCCATCTGCTTCGCCCAGCCCTAGTCCCAGCCCATCGCCCAGCGTTTCGCCGTCACCATCGCCATCCCCCAGCCCAACGCCGTTTGATACGTTGAGCGTCCAAAGCACACCGCCCCCGCCGAATGACGGAATGGGCGCGGCGGCAGGCGTGACGGCGGCAGAACTCAAGAGTCGCGGTTTGTTCGGCTACATCTGGTTCGCCATCATTTCAGGCTTGCTCGCGTTGTTGACGCCGTGCGTGTTTCCGATGATTCCGATTACGGTTTCGTATTTCACCAAACGCGAACAGAACTCGCGCGGACAAGCCATCGGACACGCGACGATCTATGCGCTCGGCATCATCTTCACGTTCACGGGCTTGGGATTGCTGATGACGTTGGTTGCAGGCGCAGCCGGCATCAACAAGCTCGCGGCGAACCCCTGGCTGAATTTATTTTTGACCGTGCTGTTCGTCACGTTGGCCTTGAATTTATTCGGACTGTTTGAGATTCGGATGCCAAATGCGCTCGTCAACAAATTGGATCAGCAATCGCGCGGCGGCGGTGTCGGCGCGACGTTGTTGATGGGCTTGGTGTTCACGCTGACGTCGTTCACCTGTACCGTCGCGTTTGTCGGCCAGGTGCTGGTGTTTGCGACACAGGGCGAATGGTTCTGGTCTATCGCCGGGATGCTGGCATTTTCGACGGCGTTCGCGTTTCCGTTCTTTTTGCTGTCGGTGTTTCCGCATTGGCTGAAGTCGTTGCCGTCGTCGGGCGGCTGGCTCAACAGCGTGAAAGTCGTGATGGGCTTTGTCGAACTCGCGGCGGCGTTCAAGTTTTTGAGCAACGTGGATTTGGTCTGGGGTTGGAACACGGTGTCGCGCAACGTGATTTTGTCGGGTTGGATTGCGATCTCGATTGTCACGGCAATTTATTTGCTCGGCAAATTCCAACTGCCATTTGATACGCCGATGAAAAGCCTGGGCGTGGTGCGAATGCTGATGAGCGTATTTTTTCTCGGCCTGGCGTTTTACTTTTTGACGGGCATGTTTGGCGGCAACCTCGGCGGCTTTGAAGGCATGTTGCCGCCTGCGAATTTGAGCGCGAGCGCGGCGAGTCCTGTGCAAACCGCCGCTGAGCACAAATGGATTTTGAATTACGATCAAGCGATAGCCAAAGCCAAAGAGACGAACAAGCCTGTGTTTCTGAACTTCACGGGCGTGACCTGCACGAACTGTCGTTGGATGGAAAGCAATATGTTGACCGAAGCCGACGTGAAAAAGACGCTGGAAAATTTTGTGCTGGCCGAGTTGTTCACCGACCGCCAAACGCCCGAAGATGAACGGCACAGTCAGATTCAAGAGAAAAACTTTGGCACAGTCGCGTTGCCGTTGTATGTCGTGATTTCGCCCGACGGCAAAGAGTTGTCGAAGTTCCCCGGCTTGACGCGGGACAAAAACGAATTCATTCGTTTCTTGCAAGCAGGCGCGGCACGGTTCACACAAGTCGCGCAAAATCAATTGTAGATTGAGCCACGAATTACACGAATTGCCACGAATTATTTTTGTTCGATGAGTGGAAGAATAACCCCTGAAGTGAAAGCGCATTGCTTCACTGCCAGGCCTATCTAATTCGTGTTCATTCGTGGAATTCGTGGCTAAAAGGAACCATTGTGGACGTCATTCTCAACGAATACGAAGTGCGCGTGCTCGGCGCGTTGGTCGAAAAGAAAATCACCACGCCGGAATATTATCCGCTCACCGTCAACGCGCTCATCAATGCGTGCAATCAAAAATCGAGCCGCGATCCGGTCGTCAGCTACGACGAAGCCACCGTACAAAAAGCGTTGCAAAGTCTGCGCGAAAAGAAGCTGGCCTATGTGTTCAGCGGAGCCGATGCGCGTGTGCCGAAGTACGGCCATCTGTTTCCCGAAGCGATGGATTTGAGCCACGCGGAAACCGCTGTGATGTGCGTGCTGATGCTGCGTGGCGCACAAACGCCGGGCGAATTGCGCACGCGGACAGCGTCGCTCTACAGCTTTGATTCACTCGAAGATGTCGAATTGGCGCTGCAATCGCTGATGGACGATGACATTCGCAAAGACCCACTCGTTGTCAGACTGCCGCGCCAGCCCGGCACGAAAGAATCGCGCTATGCGCATTTGCTGTCCGGCGAAGTGAACCTCGAACAACTGTCCGTCGTGGCTGTGCCGCGCGCTACTTCGTCAAGCGCTACGGCTTCGGTCAAAGAAGAACGCATCGCCACACTCGAAGCCGAGGTCGCCGCGCTCAAGCAGGAATTGAGCGAGTTGAAACAACAATTCGCCGCTTTCAAGCAACAGTTTGAATAAGTCGAGGAAGTGAAGTATGAGCAAACATAATCTGGCCTTAGCTGACGAAGTACCCGAAATCTACTACCCGGAATCGGATGGCAAACCTATGGCAGAAACAGATGTCCACCGTCGCTTAATGATGGATTTGATTGATGCGTTAGAAGTCTATTTTCAGAATGACCCCGACGTGTATGTGTCCGGCAACATTCTGCTCTATTACGAAGAAAACAAGCCGCAGGTCAGCGTGTCGCCTGATGTGTTGTTTGTGCGCGGTGTCGAGAAAAAGCAGCGGCGGATTTATAAGCTATGGGAAGAAGGACGCATGCCGGATGTCGTCTTTGAAATCTCTTCGCGCAAAACCTGGAGCGACGATTGGCATGTCAAGTTTCAGCTTTATGCGCGGCTCGGCGTCAAAGAATATTTTTTGTTCGATCCCGAATACGATTACCTGCCGGAACCCTTAATTGCCTTTCGCCTCAAGAACGGCAGCTATCAGAAACTCAAGGTCAAAAAGAACCGCGTGTTCAGCGAAGAACTCGGCTTGGAGTTGGTAGACACAGGTACAACCTTACGCTTGTTACATCCGCCGTCAGGCCAGTTTTTGCCCACGCTGGCGGAAGAAACAGCAGCGCGAGAGCACGCCGAAGCGGCCCGCAAGCAAGCTGAAGCACGCGCCGAAGCAGAAAAACAAGGGCGCTTACAAGCCGAGGCGGAAATCGCGCGCTTGCAAGCTGAATTAGCACGCTTGCGAAAATCCTCTTAGCCGCTGAAGGAACGAACGACCACTTGCCATCCGACCATTCACCAACTCACGATCAAACGCCCTATTTGCACATGCTCTGGGCGTCGTTTGCGTTTACGTTGATGGCGACGTTCAGCCGTTGGGCGGGCGATTATTGCGATTGGCGACTGATCGCGTTTGCGCGCGCGTCGCTGGCGTGTGTGTTTGCGTTTTTGCTGGCGAAAGCTGTTGGCGCAAAGCTCGTGTTTTGGCGACCGCGCATTTTGTGGCTGCGCAGTTGTGCCGGTTCGCTCAGCATGTTTTGCAATTTCTACGCGCTCGCAAATTTGCCCGTGTCCGACACGCTGACGCTGATGAATACTGCGCCGATTTGGGTCACGCTGCTGTCGTGGCTCGTCTTCAAACAAAAGCCGACGCTGGGCGTCATCGTGGCCGTGCTGACCAGCGTGGTCGGCATCGTCTTCATTCAGCAGCCGCATTTCCAGGACGGCAAATTTGCGATCCTGATGGCGCTCATCGGAGCCGTCACGACTTCGATTGCGATGCTCGGCTTGAGCCGTTTGCAAGTCGTAGACCCGCGCGCCATCGTCGTGCATTTTTCGGCGGTAGCGAGCGTTTCGACCTTGACGTTATTGCTGACGACTGGCCCGGCGAAGGCTTTCGCGCCACTCAACAATGCAACCGCCGTCAGCTTGTTGCTATTGATTGGCGTGGGCGGCGTGCTCGGACAAATCGGGATGACGATGGCGTTTGCCAAAGGGCACGCGACGCGGATTTCCGTGGTGGCGCTCTCGCAGATTTTGTTTGGCCTGGTCGTTGATCTGGTGCTGTGGAAGCATCCTCTCAATTGGCTGTCGTTGGTTGGAATGGGGTTGGTCGTCGCGCCAACCGCATGGATATTGCTCGGCGAAACGCCGAAACAAAGTCACGATGTCGTCGAAGCCGAGATGAGTTGACGCATTTCACAACGGTAGCGCAATCTGTTAGATTGCGCTGTCGTTTCCATGCAATTTCATCGTGAACCCACGCAAACTGACAGTTTGCGCTACCCCAATGAAATTCTATGCCCATTGCCCCCAACACCTCGTTCGACCATTACGAAATCATCGCGCCGCTCGGCAAAGGCGGTATGGGCGAAGTCTATCGCGCCCGTGATACACGCCTGAACCGCGAAGTCGCCATCAAAGTCTTGCCCAGCCAAGTCGCGCACGATGCTGACCGATTGAGTCGCTTCGAGCAGGAGGCGCGTGCGACTTCGGCGCTCAACCATCCGAACATTCTGACGGTCTATGACTTCGGCAATTACGAAGGCAATCCCTACCTCGTGATGGAATTGCTCGACGGCGAAGAACTCCGCGCGCAACTGGACAACGGCGCATTGCCCGTGCGCAAGGCGATTGACTACGCCCAGCAGATCGCGGCGGGCTTGGCGGCAGCGCACGAAAAGAACATTGTGCATCGAGATTTGAAGCCGGAGAATTTGTTCGTCACGAACGATGGCCGCGTGAAGATTCTCGACTTCGGATTAGCAAAGCTAAGACCACCGCGCACGGTTTCAGCGGGTTCGGATGTGGCAACGCAAAAGCAAATCACAAGTCCAGGGACAGTGATGGGAACCGTTGCGTACATGTCGCCCGAACAAGTGCGCGGACAAGACCTGGATCATCGGTCAGACATCTTTTCGTTTGGCATCATCTTGTACGAAATGCTGAGCGGACAACGCGCGTTCACGGGCGAGATGATGGCGGATGTGATGAGCGCGATCACACGCGATGATCCGCCGGAGTTGAGCGAGACGAACGCGAAGATCAGTCCGGCGCTCGACAAGATTGTGCGGCGCTGTTTGGAAAAGAAACCGGAACATCGCTTTCAGACGGCGAGCGATCTGGGCTTTGCGCTCGGCACGCTGACGACACCGTCGGGCGCGCGTTTGGAAACAGCGACGGCGGTTGCAGCAGTGACGGAGAGTGCGCCCGTGAGTACGGCGCGGTGGTTTGGCAATGCACGGCTGGCGTGGCTGGCGGCGGCGGTCTTGCTGTTGGGACTGCTGCTGCGATGTGGCGTGCTGTGGGCACTCTATTTGATTCGTTATGTATGTTTGCTATTGACATCTTTTTGATGTTTTATTGACGGCCCCCCGCCATTTGTGCCGCAGGGAGATGCAACAACGCTGAGGTTTCTTTCGT
>CAZWAK010000137.1:0-17296 GCA_964631865.1 uncultured Heliobacteriaceae bacterium
ACGCCGGTCAAACCCAATTCGCCAAGCTTCGGCCAAAGTTCTTTGGGGAAATATTGCGCTTCGTCCCATTCCATCACGTGCGGCTTCAATTCGGCTTCCGCGAATTCGCGCACCATCCGTTTGACCTGTTGTTGTTCTTCATTCAATTCAAAATTCATGCTGCTCATCTCCTCGTGGGCACGTGGCGCGATTTGGCAAATCGCGTTACTTCTCTAATCCAATGCGGGGCAACGTGTCATTTCAACCTTTGACAGTCTACGGTACAAGTCTCTCGTCTCTCAAGCGAATTCTCCGGCTTGACAAGCGATGGAGTCGGCATCAATACTTGTGTTTCCTTGTTACCAACTTCCGAATGAAACTGTGAAGGCCCAAGCGATGAAAATACCCAAAAAGCTCAACCAAACACGGGGATTCATCACGGCTTTATTGCTGGCGCTGCTCCTGAATTTGAGCGGCCACATGTTTCTGCATTTGGGCGATGCGGTGTTGGAAGCGGAGGAGACGCATTGGACGGCGCAACACGAACCGACCAAAACGACCGCCGCTCAACATCAATGCTCCATTTGTCAGGATCATCAGCAACTTGCTCTGGATACCCCTTCGACAGCTTCGGTAGTGCTCGAAGCTGTGCCCCAAACCCCGAACCGCAACCTCGAACTTCTGCCGGTTGCGCCTTCCTTCCGCCGCCCGTCCGACCGCGCACCGCCGCGTAGCTAAATCCTTTTTGGTCTGACCGCAACTTGTTTTCAGCCACGCGCGCTGAGAGCAGGAATTTTCATGTTTGCAGGAATTCCGCGAGCCTGTTCTGGCTCGCCCCAAAGGATTTAGTTATGGCACGTCTTTTTACTTTCTTCCTTTTACTTTGTACTTCCACAATTTTTGCGCAGACGACGGGCACGTTGCGCGGCAAAGTCACATTGGCCGACAACGGCAACCCGCTGCACGATGTCGCCGTCACCATCGTCAAACTCAAGCTCTCAGCGGGAACCGACGAGAGCGGCAATTACGAATTCAAAAACGTCCCCGCCGGCACGTGGTCAATTCACGCGCATCTCGAAGGCTTTCCCGACACCGTCCAAACCGTTAACGTCAAAGCTCATGAAACAGTGACGGCTGATTTTCAAATGAAACTGCAAGGCATCCGCGAGCAGGTCACGATTTCAGCGACGGGCGCGGAACAATCTACCTTCGAGTCCTTTCAGTCAGTGGTTTCGCTCGACAGCATTGACCTCGCCGAAAAAGGCCAGCCGTCGCTCGGCGAAGTGCTCGACCGGCAACCGGGCATCGCCAAACGCAGCTTCGGCCCTGGTTCGTCGCGTCCCATCGTGCGTGGCTTCGATGGCGACCGCGTGTTGATCTTGCAAGACGGGATGCAGCTCGGCTCCATCGGCGCACAATCGGGCGATCACGGCGAACCCGTAGATGTCTTGAGCCTCGAAAGCATCGAAGTCGTCAAAGGCCCGGCGGCGTTGTTGTATGGCAGCAGTGCGATTGGTGGTGTGGTGAACGCGATCAGCGGTCATAACCTGCACACCGATCCGCATTCCGGAGCACGCGGCTACCTCACGGGCATCGGCGGCTCCAACAACAGTCAAGGCGGCACGAGCGGCGGCATCGAATACGGCGCAGGCAAAATGTTGTATTGGGGCAATGGTAGTTTTCAGCGCGTCGGCGATTATCACGCGCCGCAAATCGGTCGCATTGATAACTCTGCCGGCTATTCGAGCGGCGGCTCCGGCGGCTTGGGCTATTTTGGCGAGAACAGTTTTTTCAGCGCCAACTACGGCTACGATCAACGCCGCTACGGCATTCCGTTCGCAGGCTTATTTGAAGGCGACCCGGACGCGCAAATTGATTTGAAGATGCGGCGGCACGCGGTGGGCTTCAATGCCGGACGCCGCAATCTGAGTGGCTTTTTGGAAAGCGTTCGTCTGTCGTTGAATTACAACGACTACAACCACAAGGAACTCGAAATCGAAGACGGCGCGGAATCGGTCGGCACGAATTTCAATAACGATTTGTTTGTCTATCGCGGCGTGTTTGAGCAAAAGCGGCGCGGCGCACTGACGGGCAGTTTCGGCTTTTGGGGACAGCGGCGCGAATACGAAACCATCGGCGCAGAAGCCTTAGCGCCGCGCACGAATCAAAATTCGATAGCCGTGTTTGGTCTGGAAGAAATCAATTTGAAGCGCGTGGCGTTTCAATTTGGCGGACGGCTCGAACACAATCGCTATGCGCCCGTGACGGGACAGTCGCGCAACTTCACGGGCTTTTCCGGCGCGGCGGGGATGCGCTTGCCGTTGTGGAGCGGCGGCGCGTTCGTCGTGAATTACACCCGCTCGTATCGTGCGCCTGCGCTCGAAGAGTTGTACAACTTAGGCCCGCATCCAGGGAACTTGACGTTTGAAATCGGCGATGTGAATCTCAAGCGCGAACGCGGCGATGGCGTCGAATTCTCGTTGCGGCATTCGACGAGCAAGGCGCGCTTCGAGGCGAATTATTTTCACTACAGTTTGCGCGATTTTATTTTCCTCGCCCCGACAGGCGAGGAGGAAGATGGCTTGCCGGTGGGCGAGTACAAACAATTCGACGCGCGCTATCGTGGCACCGAGTTACGCGCGGAGGTGAATGTCGCGCCGACGTTATGGTTGTTGACGGGCTTGGATTATGTGCGGGCGGAATTGACGGAGACGAATCAATCGTTGCCGCGCATTCCGCCGCTCAGGTTTCGCCTCGGTGCAGATTGGCGTTGGAAGGGCATTGGCGTACGCCCGGAATTTGTGGCGGTCAGTCGGCAGCGCAAAGTCTTCGCGCCGGAAACGCCGACCGATGCGTATGCGCTGTTCAATCTGGATGGTTCCTACACGATCACACAGGAGCATTTCGCGCACGTGTTTTCGCTGAATACCTTCAATTTGGGGAACACGCTGTACCGCAATCATTCATCGTTCATCAAAGACCTCGCGCCGGAGATTGGGCGCGGCGTGCGGTTTGTGTATACGTTGCGGTTTTTCTAATTGGGATGGGGTGAATGGGACAGATGGGACGAATGGGACGGATGAGACGTATGAGTTTTATTTGTCTTATCTGTCTCATCCGTCCTATCAGTCTTATCTGTCTCATCAATTCTTCTTATTCCGAAACTTCAATCGCTCCCGCGTCATCCGTTCCCGCAGCCCGCCTTCTTTGATGAAATCTTGTTCCAGCCGTTTGATCTGCTGATCCAGCAAATAATTCGTTTGATGAATCAGGCACAGCGCGATATTCGCGACCACTTCCGCTGAGCGCGTTTCGCAAAATTCGCGGAATAGTTCAAACGTCATCGGTTTCCGCAAGCCAAGCTGCCGCACAAATTGCGCTTCTTGGGAATCCTTGTCCCAGATCGCCAAATCGCGCACGCGCAAAAAGTCCTGATAATCCACCAGCAACTCTTCCAAACGCGCGCGCGCGACGTTCGTCAGCTTGATTTCCATTTCTTTGGACGTGCCCGACGCTTGGCTGCCTTCCGCAATATTTTGTTTGCCTGACCGCGCCGCCTGTACCATCTGATCTATTGTGCGGTCGCCGCCTATCAGGAATCGTTCGCAAAAGCGGAACGTCAGGTCATACACGACCTCGGCCTTCTGATATGAAAGCAATTCCCGATAGTGACCGTGCGGCGGAATGAAACCGGGTTGGTCATCAGCCTTCATAGTTAATCCGCACCCAACGGGCGCAGCGGTTCGGGCACACCTTCGACTTCGATCTCGGGTTTTTCCTCACGCAAACCGCGCTCTTCAATCATCGTGTAAATTGTTGGAATGAACAGCAGCGTGATCAGCGTCGAAGTCGTCAAGCCGCCAATCACCACGCGCGCCATCGGCGATTGCACTTCGGAGCCTTCGCCTAACCCCAGCGCCATCGGCAACAAACCGACAATTGCCGTCAACGTCGTCATCAGAATCGGGCGCAACCGCCGCCGCCCCGCCAATTCGACCGCGTGCCGCAACAGCAACTTGTCGCGGTGGCGCAGCAGATTCGTGTAGTCAATCAACACGATGGCGTTGTTCACCGCAATGCCGGCGAGCATGATCGTGCCGATGAAGGCTTGTTGATTGAAGGTCGTCTCGGTCAGGAACAGCGCCATCACGACGCCAATCGCCGCGAGCGGAATCGAAAACAAAATGATCAACGGATCGCGGAACGATTCAAATTGCGCGGCCATCACCATGTACACGAGCACAATCGCCAGAATCAACGCGAAGAGCAGTTCGCGGAACGATTTCTGCTGCTCTTCGTACTCACCGCCGTAAAAGAACGAGAAGCCCGTCGGCAAGGTCATCCCGCTCAACCGCTGGTCAATGTCCTTCATAATCGAGCCGAGGTCGCGTTTGGCGTAGCCAGCCGTCACGCGCACCATGCGTTCCTGGTCTTGCCGTTCAATCGAAACCGGGCCTTCGCGTCGTTGCACACTGACCAGATTGCCGACCGGCACGGATTGACCGCCGGGCGTGACGACCGAGATGTTTTGCAATTGGGCGATGTTGGCGCGTTGTTGCTCGTTCAGGCGGACGAGGATATTGAACTCTTCACCTTCCTGCCGAAACTGGCTGGCGCGGCGTCCGCCGACGACGGTTTCCAACGTGTCCGCCACGTCTGAGGCGTTAAGGCCGAGGCTGGCGGCTTTGTCGCGATCCACGCGCAGCAACATTTCGGGATTGCCTTCGCGGCGACTAACCTGCGAATCGGTAATGCCGGGAATGCCGTCAATGATGTCTTTGACGCGCTTGGCCACATCGCTGGCAACGGCCATATCGAAGCCGCGAATTTCCACCGAAACGCGCTCGCCCGTGCCGCCCCCGCCGCCGCGCCGGTTCATCATCATATTGTTGCTTTGCGACCGCGCACGCACAATCATCCCCGGTTGGATGTTGAGCTTGGGCCGCAGCGCGTTGATAATGTCCTGGCTGGAGCGTTTGCGCTGCGATTTGTCTATCAACTGGACGCTGAGGTCTGCCGTGTGCATGGACGATGACATCCAGCCGCCCCCGCCCACTTCACTCATAATGTGTTTGGTTTCCGGCACTTCTTTGCGAATGATTTGCTCGAAGCGTTTGGTGAGTTCGTCCGTGACTTCGATCTTTGTGCCGGGCGGGAGTTCCAAACTCACGCGCAATTCGCTTTCGTCCGTTTCCGGCATCATTTCGACGCCGATGAATTGCGTCAGCAACAGACTACCGCCGAACAACAACGCCGCGCTCAGCAACACGGTTTTGCGATGTGTCAATGACCAATGAATGGCGCGCTGATAGTTCTCATCCAGGGCGTCCAATATGCGCCCACTACCGTGAATAATTTTGTACAGCCAGGGATGCGTTTTGGCGTCCGGCTCGCGCACGCGCAAATATTTCGAGCACAGCACCGGCACGAGCGTCAGCCCGATAATCAACGAGAAGATTTGCGAGAAGCCGACGATCCAGGCCAATTGCTTGAACATGATGCCGCTCTGCCCCCCCAAAAACAGCAGCGGCACAAACACCGCCACCGAAGTCAGCGTCGAAGCGACGAGCGGCCCGGCGACTTCGCTCGTGCCCATCACCGCCGCTTCCGAGTGCGAATAGCCGCCTTCACGATGACGAAAGACGTTTTCGATAATCACGATGGCGTTGTCCACAATCATCCCGACGCTCAAAGCCAACGCGCCGAACGACATCGTGTTGAGCGTGAAGTCGTAGGCATACATCAGGATGAACGTGCCGATGACCGTGATCGGAATCGAGATGGCGACGATCAAGGTGCTGCGAATGTTACGCAGGAAAAGCAACAGCGCGATGATCGCCAGAATGCCGCCTTGAACCGCCGAATCGTTGAGGTTGTTGATGGATTTCGTGATGAACTGCGACGAATCGAACATCGGATAAATCTTGATGTCCGGGAACATCTTTTCCAGCTTCGCCAGTTCCGCGCGCACCGCGTCTGCCACCGTCACCGTGTTCGTGCCCGATTGTTTGCGGATCGAAAACCGCACGCTCGGTTTGTCGTCAATGCGCACCATCTGCCGAATTTCTTCGTGTGTGTCGGCGAGTTCGGCGACGTCCTGCAAATAAATCGGCACGCCCCCACGCGAGGCGACGACCACCTTGTTGATTTCCTTCACGTCCTGAAATTCGCCCTGCGTGCGCAACAACACTTCGTATTTGCCTTCTTCCATCGGGCCGACGGGACGGTTCTGGTTTTCGTTGCGCAGCGTGTTGACGACCTGATTGACCGAGAGATTGTACGAGCGCAGTTTTTCGGTCGAAAGCGTAACGTGAATCTCGCGCCGCAACCCGCCGCGAATGTCTACTGCCGCGACGCCCGGCACACGTTCCAGACGCGGCTGAATGTCTTTTTCAAGCAGCGTCCGCAATTCGCGCGCGTCTTTGTTGCCCGACACCGCGAGCGACATGATGGGGAATTGCGACGTATCGAATTTGAAGACGGTCGGTGGCAACACGCCTTCGGGCAACGAGCCGCGCGTGCGATCCAGGCGCGTGCGGATTTCGTTCGCGGCTTCGTCAATATTGACGCCGTAATCAAATTGAATGCGGATGTTCGCCGAGCCTTCCGAGGAAGTCGAAGTGATGCGATAAATGCCCGGCGCGGCGCTCAAACTGGATTCGAGCGGACGCGCAACCAAGTTTTCGACTTCTTCGGGCGCAACGCCGGGATATTCGGCGCGTACCGAAATCGTCGGGCTTTGCGTTTCCGGCATTAAATCCACCGGCAAGCGAACGAACGACACCACGCCCAGAATGATCATGACCGTCGTGAACATATAAACCATGATCGGGCGATTGACGGAATGCTCAGGTAATTTCATTGCGTAACTCCAGGTTCGTTAGGGCTTGTTTCCACCGCGTTGTTGTCCGGGCGGCGGCGTTGTCGCGGGCGCTGGCTGTGCGGGCGCTGGTTGCGGAGGCGCTGCTTGTTGGGGCGGCGCATTTGGTGGTTGAGCTGCGCCGGGCGCGGCTTGATTGGCCGCTTCCGCCGGACGTTGTCCGCCGCCGCGATTGCCTTCCTGACCGCCACCGCCGCCCACACGCACGCGGTCGCCGTCTTTCAGCAAATTCGAGCCGCGTGTAATCACGACGTCTCCAACCTTCAATCCACTGACGACTTCGACTTTGTCCTCCTGCGTCAAGCCGGTTTCGACGGGCAGGAATTTAGCGGCATCTTTGTCAATCGTGTAGACGCCGGGCTGATCACCGCGATACACGAGCGCATCGCGCGGCAGCAACGTCGTTTCGCGTTCGCTGCCCAAATTCAATTCGATGCGCGCGAACATTTCGCCTTTGAGCAGATGGCCGCGATTCGGGATTTCGATTTCGACCTGCCCATTGCGCGTGCTGGGATCGAGCAGCGGCACAATGCGCATCACGCGCCCGGCGAAGGTTTGATTGGGCAAACTGTCAATCGTGACGTTGACCGCCGCGCCGCGCTTAATGCGCGGAATGTCGCGTTCGGAAGCCGTCGCGGCAATGACCATCGGCGAAACGCTGACGACCGTGACGATGGGCGTGCCGGAACTGACCATCGCGCCTGTGTCCACATGCCGTCGGGCGATGATACCGCTGATCGGCGCGAAGACGCGCGTTTGGCCGCGCCGGATGTTCAGTTCGCGCAGTTCCGCTTCGGATTGACGCCGCTGCGCGCGCGCCAGTTCGACTTGCGATTGCGCGACGCGGTAGCGCGTTTCCAAGCCGTCGAGTTCCGTGCGCGAGAGAATGCCTTCTTCGACGAGTTTCTTTTTGCGATCCAATTCGACTTTGGCGTTTTGCAGTTCGGCGTCGCGTTGCGCAATCGAAGCTTCCACAACCGCAATCGAAGCTTTCGAGCGTTCAATCTGCTGCGTGATTTCGTCGTCTTCAATCACAGCCAGCAACGTGCCGCGCGCGACCGATTGCCCGATGTCCACGTTGATCTTGATGAGCCGCCCCGCGATTTTGGGGTTCACGTCCACCGATTCTTTCGG
This sequence comes from uncultured Heliobacteriaceae bacterium, assembly GCA_964631865.1. Taxonomy (GTDB): domain Bacteria; phylum Acidobacteriota; class Blastocatellia; order RBC074; family RBC074; genus JAFDVL01. The sequence goes on from CAZWAK010000137.1 coordinate 7,994, forward strand.
TTTGAGCGAACCCGTCAAGGCGATCTTTTCGGTAATGCGCCCGCTGCTGACGACACCGGTTTGCACCTGTTGCGCCCGCGCGCCGCCCGCGCCACCACCGCCCGGGCCGCCGCGTGCGCCGCCCGCCGCCCCGCCCGGAGCCGCGGGGCCAGCTTGCAGGGCGGCCTTTTCCTGGATCGCCTGCCGAACTTTATAGCCCGTAAATCCCAGCAAACCCAGGAGCGGTAAAAGAATCAGTAAATGTTTGAGCCGGAACTTTTTCAGCATGATTTGTGAATCCGTAGGAATTGTTGGGGAGACCGTCAGCGCAAGGTGACACTTGACCGCTCCGCAACCTAAGACGCAGGACGACCGCAATTGATTTCAGAATTTTTTGTACGCCGCCCCCAACAAAACGGTATTGAGAAACAAAAACTGCGTCGCTTCTGCTTGGGGGTCTTATTCCCCGGTCGCTTCGTGTCGCTGCCTCTGAAAGACCTGCGCCGAGACAAAGCGCCGGACAACACAGGCGAAGTACAGGACGAAGACGGTCGCCCGCTCGGACAAGGCAAAGTCAATTGGCCCGCCGTGCTGCGAGAAGCCCGTCGCCAACGCATTCAGTGGTACATCGTCGAAGACGAAACGCCGACCGTGTGGCAGGCGATTCCGCAGCGCCTCAAGTATCTCGAAGCCGTGAAATTTTAAGTTGCTTTCATTTTCCATTTTCCAGTTGAGATTTTTCAGTTGGCATTCTGTCGCCTGCGACGAAGCCGATGGCAGATGACAATTGCGAAATGATAGGTGGAAAATGCCAACAACCCGATTCCAGATTTTCCCCGCCAATGCTACACTGCTCGCGCTTAGCATTCAGGTTTGGGTTTTGGCACGCTTCACCTTTGAGTTGAGATTTTGACGCGATGGACATAGGCCCCGGTTCACGATTCAATCATTACGAATTGCTCTCGCAGATTGGCAAGGGCGGGATGGGCGAAGTCTATTTGGCCGAAGACACGCGGCTGCGGCGCAAAGTGGCACTCAAATTGTTGCCCGCGCAATTCACGGCGGACACGGATCGGCTGCGGCGGTTTGAGCAGGAAGCGTTGGCCACCTCGGCGCTCAATCACCCGAACATCATCACCATTCACGAAATCGGCACGGTCAATTCCACACATTACATCACCACCGAATTCATCGAAGGCGAAACCTTGCGCGAGCGGATGGATCACGACCGGTTGTCGTTTGTGGCGGCGCTGGAAATTATGATTCAGGCGGGCAATGCGCTGTCGGCGGCGCATCAGGCCGGCATCGTGCATCGCGACATCAAGCCCGAAAACATTATGCTGCGGCGCGATGGTTACGTGAAAGTGCTGGATTTCGGCATCGCCAAATTGGCGGAAAAAGACAAGCCGATTGTCACCGACACCGAAGCGCCCACACTCGTGCAATCGGCGACCGACCCCGGCATGGTCATCGGCACGGCGAGTTACATGTCGCCCGAACAGGCGCGCGGCGAGAAAGTAGACGCGCGCTCCGACATCTTTAGCTTGGGCGTCGTACTCTACGAATTGGTGACGGAGCGGCGACCCTTCGGCGGCGCGACACCGATTGAAACGATTGCGTCGTTGCTGCATTCCGAACCTGTTCCGATCAAACAGCACGCGCCGTCGGCTCCTTATGAATTGCAGCGCATCATCAACAAAGCGATGCGCAAGCAACGCGCCGAGCGGTATCAAACTGTGCGCGATTTCTTGCAGGATTTGCAGCATCTCAAGCGTGATTTGGAGTTGCAAATTCATTCCGGCGCGCGGCCTTTGACGACGGAAACGCGCACGATTTCCAGTGCCGAATATCTGCTCACCGAATTCCGTCAACACAAACGCGGCGTGCTGCTGGCGCTGACCGGCGTGCTGTTGCTGGCGTTGGTCACAGGTTATTTTTTCACGCGGCGCGGCCCCGTAGATTCAATCGCCGTGCTGCCGCTGGGCAGCAAAGAAGGCGATGCGGCGCGCATCAACGATACGGTTACGAACAACGTGATTGACAGCTTGCGCAAATATTCCGGCGTGACGGTCAGCGCGCGGGGCGAAGTGAATGGCGCGCGCGAACTCTTTCCAAACGACGTCCAATCCATCGCGCAAAACCTCGCTGTCCGCGCCGCGCTCACTGTCGAAGTCAAGCAGGATGGCAAGAAGCAGATGCTGCGCCTCGAACTCAGCGACACCAAAGCGCGCAGCTATTTGTGGGGCAAGGAGTACGAATGGCAAGCGGCGCAATGGGAAGTCATTCCGCTGCAAATTTGCCGCGACTTGTTCGAGAGCGCGCCGATCAAATTCCACCCCGAACAAAAGCAACGACTCGAAGCCGCGTTGGCTTACGCCGTCGGACGCACAGCGTGGCGCGAACGTTCGATCAGCAGCTTGCAACGCGCGCGCAAATCGTTTGAGGACGCGATTCAAAAATGGCCGGATTACGCCCCGGCCTACGCCGGCTTGGCCGATTGCTACAACATGCTGGTGGTCTATGGTGAACTCGCGGCAGAAGCAGGCTTCCCGAAAGCGGTTGAGTTTGCCGATAAGGCGCTGAGTCTCAATCCGCAGTTGGCCGAAGCCCACGCCGCCAAAGGCTACTATTACTATTTGACGTGGGACTGGAAAAAAGCCGAAGAGGAATTTTTGCAAGCCCTCAATTACGATGATAAATACAGCCCCGCGCATCAATGGTATTCCAGCATTTTGGCGCAGGCGCATAACTTTGAAGAAGCCCTGAAGCAAGCCGAACGCGCCAAAGAATTAGAACCCAATTCCGCCATTGTCTCGTCGCATCTCAGTTGGATCAGTTATCTGGCCGGAGACTATGAGCGGGCGATTAACGCTGCGAAAGAAACGCTCAAACGTGACCCCGAATCGTACGTCACGCATCGCTATTTAGGCTTGGCGTATTTGGGCTTGGCTCTGGAAGGTGAGCGTGACAAATTCGACGAAGCCCTGGCCGAACTCAAAACCGCGCACGAACGCTCGCGCGGCGGCTTGCTGACACTTTCCGATTTAGGCTTTGCGTATGCCGCGCAAGGAAATCGTGCCGAAGCCGAACGCATCCTCAAAGAGATTGAAGCCAAAGCCCCGCAAAACCCCTATTATCTGGCGTTGTTGCACACTGGTTTGGGCAACAAGGATCAAGCCTTCGAGTTGCTCTTCAAAGGCAGCGAGAAACATGCCGAACGCATTCCGGCGGTGATTTCCGATGTGCGCTTCAATGCCTTGCGCAGCGATGCGCGGTTCAAAGAATTAACTCTGCACATTGAAGCGGGCGAGTGAAATGGTGGTCGGTGGGCGGTGGTTGGTGGTTGGCAAGTCAGCGTGGTCAGTGGTCGGTCAGAGAACTTCGTGGCTGCGGTTCAGCAAATGCTGTTTCCGAAGCACTTCTAATCGCCGCTCGCTAACCACCGACCACCGCCCACCGACCACCATTGACTTCGCGCACACTTCAGCCAATGATACGCAGGTCATACGAGAATTGCCTTTCAACTCAACATGGATTCGATATGCAAAGATATGATTTGATCGTGATCGGCTCCGGCCCCGGCGGACAACGTGCTGCGATTCAAGGCGCGAAACTCGGCAAGCGCGTGGCGGTCATCGAAAAGAAAGAAGTGGTGGGCGGCGCGTGTATCAATACCGGCACGATTCCCAGCAAGACGATGCGCGAAGCGGTGCTGCATCTGTCGGGCTATCAATATCAAAACGTCTACGGCATGAATTATCGCGTGAAAGAGAAGATCACGATTGCTGATCTGTCGTTTCGCGTGCAGCACGTTATCAAAACCGAAGGCGATGTGACGCAGGCGCAAATGACGCGCAACGGCATTGATTTGCATTACGGCGCGGCCAGCTTCCTCGACCCGCATCGCCTCAAGATTGAGAGCCAACGCGGCACGTCGGAGTTGGAAAGCGACTTCATCGTGATTGCGACCGGCACGCGCCCGGCGGCCTCGGCAACTGTGCCGATCAACAATCGCACGATCATCAACAGCGATCAGATTTTTCAGCTTGAGCAAATTCCCAAGACGTTGATCGTCGTGGGCGGCGGCGTCATCGGCGTGGAATACGCTTCGATGTTTGCGGCGCTCGGCGTGCGCATCATTTTGATTGAAAAGCGCCCGAAACTGCTCGAATTCGCCGACGACGAAATGATCGAAGCCTTGTCGTATCACTTGCGCGATCACCGCGTGACGTTGCGGCTGGGCGAAGAAGTTGTGAGCGTTGAAGATACGCCCGACGGCGTCATCGCCAATTTGGAAAGCCGCAAAAAGCTCGCGGGCGATGCGTTGCTCTATTCCGTCGGACGGCAAGGCAACGTGGACGGTTTACATTTGGAAGCCGCCGGACTCGAAGCCGATTCGCGCGGGCGCATCAAAGTGGACGAGCAATATCGCACCGCACAACCGCATATCTTTGCTGTCGGCGATGTCATCGGCTTTCCAAGTTTGGCGTCGGTTTCGATGGAGCAGGGCCGAATGGCAGCTTGCCACGCCTTCAATGTCCCGGCGCAATCAGACCCGGATGCTTATCCCTACGGCATCTACACGATCCCCGAAATTTCCTTCGTCGGCAAAACGGAAGAGCAGTTGACCGATGAAGACGTGCCGTACGAAGTCGGTTTGGCCTATTACCGCGAAATCGCGCGCGGCCAGATTCGTGGCGATACGACGGGGCGCTTGAAGTTGATCTTTCACCGCGACACCAAAGAAATTCTCGGCGTGCATATCATTGGCGAAGGCGCGTCGGAACTACTGCATATCGGGCAAGCGGTGATGACGCTGAAAGGCACGATTGATTATTTCATCAACACCGTTTTCAACTTTCCCACGCTGGCCGAATGTTATAAAGCGGCGGCCTTTAATGGGTTGAATAAGCTGTCGCGGTTTATGTAATTGGTGGTTGGTGGTCGGTGATCGGTGGTCGGTTTTTAGCAAGCAGAGATCGGCAGTTTATGGGGCCGGAATTCTCCAAACCATAACCACGAAATTTTCTTACCGACCACCGATCACCGACCACCAACCACCATTCAAAAAGGAGTCCATACATTATGGCGACCATTGGCGTCTTAGCCGCCGAACACGTGGCGGTGGGTTTAGTCGAAGGCCATCAACTATTGGGCGCGTTGCGCGTCTTTCCGGGGCAGGAAGATGATTGGGATTACCTGGGCGAACTGCCGCCTGAAGAAATCACGCGCTGTCTCGCGGATCAAATCGAACTCGTTGGCGCAAAGGCCGACATCACAGCGGTCGGCGTCGGGTTTCCGGGCATCATCCGCGACGGCATCATCACCGAATCGCCGAACCTGCAACAAATGAAAGGCCAACCGCTCGCCGAACAACTCTCGGCCTTGTTGCAACAACGCGGCTGGACGATTCCCGTGCATATCATGAACGATGCCGATGCGATGGCCGCTGGTGTCGCCGCCGCGCGGGGGCAACTCGATCAGCAAGTGCGCGTCTGGTGGCTTGGCAATGGCGTCGGCTTCGGCGTCTATCCGCCCGTACACGGCGCAGGCGAAGGCGGTCACGTCGTCGTCACGCTCGATCCGAAAGAAGAGTTTTGTCGCTGCGGCGGACGCGGTCATTTGGAAGGCATCGTCGGCAATCGCGCGATGCGGCTGCGCTTTTTTGACTTAGAGCCGGAAGAAATCTTTGAAAACGCCCGCAGCGGCGACGCGCGCTGTGCGGACTTCGTCAAGCTGTGGCATCGCGCGCTCGCCGCCGCCACCGCGAACACCGTTCACTTGAGCGGCCCCGGCAAGTTTTACATCTCCGGCCCGAACGCGCGGTTTGTGCAACTGGGGCTGTTGGATTTGTACGTTCACGAAATGGTGAAGATGAGTCCGCTGCAAGGTTCGTCGTTTGAAATTCTGGCAACGAGCGATGAAATCGCCGTGATCGGCGCTGCCGCCAGCGCGCAGCAGCATAACAACACTTAGCTTGTTCTGTGACGAATGCAGCAATTCTCAATTTGGAACTGTGGCAGCGACATTCTTCCTTTTTCCTTCTTCCTTTTTCATTGTTTGTCGGGGAAACCCTCTGGAAACAATGAAGAAGGAAGAATCAAGAATGAAAAATGCGTGCCGTTCAGGCGTGCGGAGGTCAGATTTTTTCAAATTGAGAATTGCTGTGACGAATGTGACTGAGGATTTTACAAAATTCTCTCAATCGCACTCCGCTCCGCTGCCACTTGCAGCCATTGACTGGCAAAGTTCGAGGCCAGCACATGTTCTTGTCCCCGCTTGTCGGTGAAGCGCAAGTTGCCGCGATGATAGCTCACGACATAATCCGGGTCTTTGAGCAGGTGCCCGGTCAAGATCGCCACAACATCTTCTTCCGGGTGCATCGTTTCCGCCGCGATGAGTTTCCTGATGCCCGCCAACGTGACCGCTGAGGCCGGTTCGCAGCCAATGCCATCGCGTCCGATCATCGCTTTGGCATCGGCGATTTCCTGTTCCGAAACCTGTTCGACTTCGCCGTTGCTGCGGAGCAAGCCGCGTAACGATTTTTGCCACGAAACCGGATTGCCGATTTTGATGGCGGTGGCGAGCGTTGATGCGCCTTTGAGAGCTTGTAGTTTGAGATCAGCCACATCGGCACGATGTTGCTGCCACAATTGATATAGCGGGTTTGCGCCTTCGGCTTGGATGATCGTGAGCTTGGGCAAGCGATCAATGAAGCCCATTTCCAATAGTTCTTGCAAGCCTTTCGCAATCGCGGAGGAATTGCCGAGATTGCCGCCCGGCACGACGATGCGATCCGGCACTTGCCAGTCACGTTGTTGCAGCAATTCAAACGCAATCGTCTTTTGCCCTTCGAGCCGAAACGGATTCACCGAGTTCAGCAAATACAAGGGCGAATCTTTCGTCACCTCGCGCACCAACCGCATCGCGTCGTCGAAATCGCCATCAATTTGCACAACGGTTGCGCCGTAGTCCAACGCTTGCGACAACTTGCCGAGCGCGATTTGCCCCGAAGGAATGAAGATCACGGCTTTCATCCCCGCGCGCGCGGCGTAGGCCGCCATCGAAGCCGACGTGTTGCCCGTGCTCGCGCAAGCGACGCTTTGTGCGCCCAATCGCGCGGCTTGCGTGACGCCGGTCGTCATGCCCAAATCCTTGAACGAACCGGTCGGATTCATCCCCAGATGCTTGAACGTCAGCCGCTTCATTCCAGCATACTCGGCACAACGCGGCGCATCAAAAAGCTGCGTGTTGCCTTCGATCATCGTCACGATGTTGGCTTCTTCGGCTTCCGGCAACAGCTCACGAAAGCGCCACACACCGCTTCGGTCGGCAGCCGCTTTCGACGCCAGCCGCGCCTCCCACCGCTGTTTCAATTCGTCGGGCGCGAACGCTTTGACCTCGTGAACCAAATCCAACAAGCCCTCGCAACGTTCGCACGTGTACAAACGCGACGTTGTGTCGAATTGAGCGTGGCAATCAATACATTGAAGAAACGGCATAACAACAGGCGAGAGTTTAAATCGAATAATAATCGCAGAGGTCGCGGTCGGTGGTAGAAGCAAATTCTTTTCCGCATTGGCGGCAATACCAAATCAATTCTTTCGGCACGGGCGTGACGCCGAGGAATTGCGCAACGCCCATCCAGAAGCCGTAGATACGTTCGATGCCGACTTTTTCATGGTCAATGTTATGACCGCACGCACAGGTCGCTGTGATGATGTCAACAGGGTAGAGACCTTGTGGCTTGGCGGTTTCGGAGTTGGTCATAAATCGTGTCTCATTCGCTGGCGGGCTTGTGCAATTCAAACGCTTGATGAATGGCCAGCACCGCGTTGGCCGCATCTTTGGCCGCGACGATCAACGAGATGTTCACTTCGGACGAGCCTTGCGAAATGGCGATGACGTTGATTTGCTGCGCGCCCATCGCGCCGAAGACTTTGGCCGAAATGCCTGTCGTGCCTTTCATACGGTCGCCGACCACCGCCACAATCGCAATCGAATTGTCAGCCGAAATATCTTCGATGTGATCTTGCAGCAAATCCACAGCAAGCGTTTCGCGCAATGCTTTTACGACGCGCGCGGCTTCGTTGGCGTTCACGACGAAGCAGATGTTGTTTTCCGACGACGCCTGCATAATCATCAACACATTGGCTTTGACTTCGGCAACAGCATCGAACGTTTTCGCCGCGATGCCGGGAATGCCTTGCATGCCTTTGCCGCTAATCGAAATCAAACTGACGTTGCGAATCGAAGTTACAGCCTTGACGCCCCGCTTGCTCGGATGCCCGTCCACGCTGACGCGCGTGCCGTGATGTGTCGGGTTGAAGGTGTTCAGGATGCGCAGCGGAATGCTTTGTTTGTAGGCCGGCAAAATCGTTTTGTAATGCAGCACCTTCGCGCCGTAATACGCCATCTCCGCCGCTTCGCTGTACGAGATTTCGCGGATCGTGCGGGCTTCGGGAACCTCCGCCGGATTCGCCGTCATCACGCCGTCCACATCCGTCCAAATCCAAATCTCATCCGCATCCAACGCCGCGCCGACAATCGAAGCCGAATAGTCCGACCCGCCACGTCCGAGCGTCGTCGTGACCCCGTCTTCATTGGCTCCGATGAAACCTGTGATGACCGGAATCTCGCCCGCCGCAATCATCGGCAGCAAGCGCGCGCGCATCTTTTCGCGCGTCTTATCCATCAACGGTTCGGCTTGTCCAAACTGATCGTTCGTGACGATGAGTTCGTTTGCTTCAATTGCTGCGGACGCTTTGCCTTGTGCCGCAATCGCGCCTGACAACAGCGGCGCGCAGAGCATTTCGCCCAAGCCCGAAATCGCATCGAGTGTGCGCGGGCTGAGTTCCCGAATCATCGTCAAGCCTTTGCACAGCGTCTCGAATTGCTCGACGTGCTTGAGCATCGCATTGAGCGCATCACGCCGCCGCCCGGCATCGTCTTTGATGAGGACGTGCGCGGCGTTGCGATGCGGTTCGTACAAATCGTCTTTGACCGAAATATGCCACGAACCTTTGACGGCATTTTCGGCAGCGGCGATCAGTTTGTTCGTGACGCCAGACATCGCTGATGTGACGACAACGACTTGATGGCCTTCGTTGGCCGATTTGAGCGCGAGGCTGGCGGCTTCGGCAATGCGCTCTGCGCTGCCAACTGATGTGCCGCCGAATTTCATTACGATGAGCATGAAAATTAACCGTGATGTAAACAGGATGTGCTTGAAAAAAAACTGTAGCCGTTGGGAAGAGGCGTGGGGTTTTTAAAGTTTTTTTTTTTTTTTGTGGGGGGGGTGTAAGTGGGGTTGAGACAAAAAGG
>CAZWAK010000137.1:17306-21365 GCA_964631865.1 uncultured Heliobacteriaceae bacterium
GAGTTCAAGCTTTAGCTTGTTTCTCGTGGGGCAAGATAACGAGAGAAGCAAGCTAAAGCTTGAACTCTTGACGCCTCTTCATCAGTGGGCAGGGTTTTCTCAAAGGCCATTTCGTTTACGACTTTTGGAGCCGGAACTGAACGACAAGCGCACGGCTTGCACTACAGTAATCCTTTGGCTACTAACAACTCTGCATTCAAGATCGCCGCGCCTGCCGCGCCGCGCACGGTGTTGTGGCTAATCAGTGTGAACTTGAAGTCGAAGATCGTGTCTTTGCTGATGCGACCGACGGACGTTGCCATGCCGCCTTCGGCATCTCGATCCAGGCGCGGTTGCGGGCGGTCGGGTTCGGTGCGGACGATCACGGGACGATTCGGCGCGGTCGGCAATTTCAATTCCTGCGGCAAGCCGGTGAACGACGCCAACACGGCGGCGACTTCTTCGACGGTTGTTGGTTTGCTCAACTTCACGCGGACGGATTCCAAGTGACCGTCTTGCACGGCGACGCGGTTGCATTGCGCGCTGACTTTGAAGGCGGCGGCTTCGATTTGGAGTGCGCCGAGCTTGCCCAAAATCTTCTGCGGTTCTTCTTCGACCTTTTCTTCTTCGCCGCCAATGTGGGGAATTACGTTGTCTACGATGTCCATTGATGGGACGCCGGGATAGCCTGCGCCGGAGATGGCTTGCATCGAAGTCATCATCACAGCTTCAATCCCAAATGCCTGCGCCAGCGGTGCGAGCGCCATCACCAAACCAATCGTCGTGCAGTTCGGATTTGTGACGATGTAGCCGTTGTCGTAGCCGCGATTTTTCTTTTGCTGCGGGATGATGTCGAGATGGTCGGGATTGATTTCCGGCACGACGAGCGGCACGTCCGGGTGCATCCGGTACGACGACGAATTGCTGATGACCGGATAGCCGGCGGCAGCGAATGCGCCTTCGGTTTCGAGTGCGAGGTTCGAGGGCAAGCTGGAAATCACGACATCACAATCAAGCGGCGGTTTGATGGCTTGCACCTTGATGTTTTTGACCGCGTCGGGCATTTCAAACGGCAGCTTCCAACTGCACGCTTCGACAAAACGTTTGCCTTCCGAACGGTCGGAGGCAGCGAGCGCCGTGACTTCAAAATACGGATGATGGCGCAGCATGTGAATCACGCGCTGCCCGACGGTTCCCGTTGCGCCGAGGATGCCGACGCGCTTCTTTGCATTTGCTGACATGACTAACTCCTGATCTTTTGCCACGAATTCCACGAATGATCACGAATTCGAGGCGGAATATTTTTGCGAAACGTATTGATTCAAAATCTCTATGAACTCCAGCACGATTGTCTCGCCTTTGAGCGTCGTGCGGAGCTGACCGTCCACATAGACGGGCGCGCGCGGCGTTTCGCCTGTGCCGGGCAAGCTGATGCCGATGTTGGCGTGTTTGGATTCGCCGGGGCCGTTGACGACACAGCCCATCACAGCGACTTTCAAATCGGCAACGCCGGGATATTGCCCGCGCCAAATCGGCATTTGCTGTCGTAAATATTTGCCGATGTCGTCGGCCATTTCCTGAAACAACGTCGAGGTTGTGCGACCACAGCCGGGACAAGCCGTGACTTGCGGCGTGAAAGCGCGGACTTCGAGCGATTGCAGGATTTGCTGGGCGATGAAAACTTCTTCCGTGCGGTCGCCGTTCGGAGCAGGCGTGAGCGAAACGCGAATGGTGTCGCCGATGCCTTCTTGCAACAAGACGGACAATCCAGCGGTGCTGGCGACGATGCCTTTCGCGCCCATTCCGGCTTCGGTCAGTCCCAAATGCAAAGCGTAATCGCCGCGCTCGGCCAAATCCCGATAGACGACAATCAAATCCTGCACGCCGGAAACTTTTGCGCTCAGGATGATTTTGTGGCGTGGCAAGCCGAGTTCTTCGGCGAGTTCGGCGGATTGAATCGCGCTCGTGCAAATGGCATCGAAGGTCACCTCGCGGGCATCGCGCGGATTCGCAGACCTAGAGTTTTCATCCATCATCCGCGTCAGCAAGGCTTGATCCAGCGAACCCCAATTGACGCCGATGCGGACGGGCTTGTCGTTTTCGATGGCGACTTCAATCATCCGTTTGAAGTTGTCGTCGTGATGTTTGCCTGCACCAACGTTGCCGGGGTTGATCCGATATTTCGCCAGAGCTTGCGCGCAATCGTTGAATTCGGTGAGCAGGATGTGCCCGTTGTAGTGAAAATCGCCGATGACCGGTGTGTTGTAGCCAGCATCGCGGACGCGGGTGACAATTTCTGCCACTTGCGCCGCAGCTTCTTTGGTGTTCACGGTGATGCGCACCAATTCCGAGCCAGCGCGTGCCAAGTCAATGATTTGATTGGCGGTCGCGGCTGCGTCGGCGGTGTCTGTGTTCGTCATGGATTGCACGACGATGGGGTTGCATCCGCCCACCAGCACGCCGCCCACATTGACGGCAACCGATTTTCTTCGCTCTGACATGGCCATAGTTCAAGAAGATTCCGTTTCGCCTGCTCAATAAAAAGCAGGATTCTACCAACTCTGGCGCGATCCGCAAACCCGGAAGTTGTCGCCGCATAGAATTTCTCTGGAGGTCGCTCCGGCATTACTACTATATCTGGTAGCAGGGAATTGCGCCGGATACTATTCACGGTCATGTTAGAACAGGTTCCACATGATAAAGGTTGATCTTTGTAGGGGGCTGTGGTAGCCTCGCGCACGCTGTCGTTGTGAAACCAAGAATCCCTAAGAGAATGCACGCAGAAGTCGTCCCGAGGTTAGTTCTTACTGTGTGCAAAATAAACCAATGAATTACGAAGCCGGCTTCCCCCAGTTCTGGGACAAACAGAGCCGAGGAGTTTTTATTATGTTGAAGGATAAGCGTTACTATACCTTAATGCTGTTCGCCCCTACCGCTAATTCTCAATTCCGTAAATACAATATTCCTCATAAAGTTATCTATGCTACCGTTGGGTTGGCGGGGATTGGACTGTTGACGTTGATGTTCGGGGCGTATAGTGCCGTGCGGTATGCTTCGCTGGCGATTGATTACCAAATGGCCAAAATAGATAACCGCCGACTCCGTCAGGAAAACGACGAAGTGCAGAAAGCACAGGACAAAATCGAAGTCCGTTTGGCCGCGCAAGAACCCATTCTGCAAAAACTCGCGGAATCCACCGGGGTGAAACCTTCGACCGATATTGGAAAAAATATCGGCAGCGGCGGCCCCGAAACCAAAGACATTAATGACCTGGAAAAAGCCACTTCTGCGCTGGAAGTCGGCGTCCGTGAAATCAAGGAAGTCGTCGCAGCGAATCAAATCAAGCTCTCGGCGATTCCGTCCATCTGGCCGGTGCGCGGTTACATCACTTCAGGCGTCGGAGATCGCTCGAATCCGTTTGGCGGGGGCGGCACGGAAACCCACCCCGGTCTGGACATCGCTGCGACGCACGGCACTTCGATTGAAGCGGGTGGCGATGGCATCGTCATCAAAGCCGGGCCGTGGGGCGGCTACGGCAATTTGGTCGTAGTAGATCACGGCTACGGCATCACGACGCGCTACGGCCACATGTCGCGCATTGATGTGAAAGTCGGCGATCACGTGCATCGCGGCATGCAACTCGGCGCAGTCGGCAGCACAGGCCGTTCGACCGGGCCGCACTTGCACTACGAAGTTCGCTTGTATGATCGTGTCGTTGATCCGATGAATTATTTGCCGAAGGATCAATAACCCGGCATTCGCAAATTGAGCAGCAACCAAGGCGGTTCGTCATCGAATCGCCTTTTTCACGTTTGGCCCACGATATGCACAAATTTCTTCTCGCCCTTTGTCTTCTGACTTTATTCGTTTCCGCCGCTGCGCAAGCCCCCAAACAATTTGACCTCGTCATTTATGGCGGCACGGCAGCAGCGGTCACGGCGGCTGTGCAAGCCAGACAGATGGGCAAGACGGTCATCATCGTTTCGCCCGACAAACATCTCGGCGGTTTGTCGAGTGGCGGTTTGGGCTTCACCGACACGGGCAACAAAGCCGTCATCGGTGGCCTCGCGCGCGAGTTCT
>CAZWAK010000138.1:0-21191 GCA_964631865.1 uncultured Heliobacteriaceae bacterium
TGGCTGATTGAAACGTGGAATAAAGACAGTTTCGCCGCGCGCTTGTTTGGGCAAAACTGGCATGAATACAGCCCGCCGAGCGTGTTGCATTGGTTTGCGCCGCCAACGTTGAAGACATTAGCGGCGCAATTCGGCTTCGAGGAAATCGCGCGGGGCCGACCATCGAAATGGATCAACGGCGGGCACGCCAAATCGCTGGTGCAATACAAATTGCAAAGCCTGCCGCTCGGACGACAGGCAGGAAAGCTGCTGAACATGTTGCCCGAATATTTGCCGCTGCCGTATTGGGCGGATGATTTGTTTTGGATGTTGTTGCAAAAACGATGACGAGCGTTATTGCCGCCGAATCTCTCGTACCAACCCTTCCGCTCCATACCATTTTTGCAATGCTTCGAGAATGCCGCTGCTATGCACGCCGACGGCGCGGCTGCCTTCTGCCTCGTCAATGTACAAATAGCGATTCGGCAGCTTCTGAATGTTGCTGTCGAAGTTGATGCCGACCAGTTCACCGTTACGATTGATGACGGGCGAGCCGGAACAACCGCCAATCGTGTCGGCGGTGTAGACGAAATTGAAGGGCGTCGAGAGATCAAGCGCCGCTTTGCCGTTGCGGATGCGCGCGGGCAAGTGAAACGGCGGCTTTTCGTTGAAGCTCGCGGCGCGTTCATACAAGCCGTGAAACGTCGTCTTGAACGGCACGAGCGTGGTGTCTTCTTCGTAGCCCGCAACCGTGCCGTAGGTGATGCGCAAGTTGAAATTGGCATCAGGCGCAATCGTTTTGCCGTAGACCGCAAAGCGCGCTTTGGCGATGCGTTCGCCCTGACTCGCATCAAAGGCATCTATCTTGTCTTCCTTCCACGCGCGCAGTTCGCGGATGACGGGTTCGACCTTGCGCGCGAGCACGAGCAGCGGATCGTCCGATTTCAAAATCGCGTCCGCACCCGCGTCAAATAAGGCTTTGCGTGCGGTCGGGTCGGCGAGCTTCGTCGTGCTGATGAGTTGTTTGGCGACATCGGCGGGCTTCGCCGTGCCGAGCGCCGCTTTGACGAACGGATCGTTTGCGCCCAGTGTTTGCGCGGCTTCGGTCAACCACGCGGCGAGCAACGCTTCTTCGAGTCCCGGATAAATCGGCGCGGCTGAAGTCAGGTTCGCTTTCACGCCCGCCAAGCGTTCGTCGCGGAACTCGGCGTAGCGTTTGTCGTTCGGCTTGCGCGATTCTTCGGCGTAGCGCACGAACTGCGACGCGAGCGTGCCGAGCCGTCCCGCGTCCAAGGTCGAAAACGCAATGCGCTTCGCCAGCGCGGGATAGGATTGATACGCCTTTTCGATGAGTTCCCACGCATTGCCGTAGTCTTTTTTCAATTCGGCTTTTTGATTGACGGCGGTGCGCAAGGCTGCTTCATCGTCTTCTTTCTTTTTGAAGATGCGCGGGTTCGCCAAGCCGTCCATTTGCCCGCGCAAACGTTTGAGGTTGTTTTCTAAAGAGCGCGTGACGCTGGCGGCCTGTCGCTTTTGCTCTGCGCCTTGCGCGGCGTATTGATTCGCCGCGTTGAGTCGCGTTGTCCAGATTTGTTTTTGCAGCACGTTGCCGGTGTCCCGGCTGTATTTCAATTGCGCCAGCGTCAACAACCGCGCGGTCGAACCGGGGAAGCCGGGCACGATCACGAGGTCGCCTTCGTTCGCGCCGTTCGCCGACCATTGCAGGAAATGTTCGACGCGCGCGGGTTGATTGTTTTCGTAGACGCGAAAGAACGTGATGTCGAGGTTGTAGCGCGGATAGGTGAAGTTGTCGTAATCGCCGCCGAAGTACGCGATTTGTTCTTCGGGCGAAAAGACGAGGCGCACATCGGTGTAGCGTTTGAAGCGATAGAGCCAATATTCGCCGCCGTTGTAAAACGATATGACTTCGGACTTCAGCCCCGTCTTTTCAGTAGATTCTTTTTCAATGGCGGCCTGCACGGCTTTGCGTTCCGCAGCGGATTTTGCCGTCTGCACGCGCGCGCTGACGTTCTCGAACGAAGTCAGCACCGTGATGTCGAGGTCAGGGCATTTCAATTCGGCCTCGCGCGTCGGGGCGAAAAACCCATCTTTGACCAAATCGTTTTCTGCCGTAGACAACTTCGCGACGGCATCGTGCCCGACGTGCTGATTGGTCATAATCAAGCCCTCGGGCGCGACGAACGACCCGGTGCCGATGTTGCCGACTTTGACAGTGGCCAGGCGAATGTGGTCAAGCCACGCCTGCGATGGCTCGAAGTTGTATTTTTCTTTCCACAACTTGAGCGGCGGATTGTCGAACGTCCACATCCCTTCGTCCGCGCACAGCGACGAAGTGATAAGGCACAGAATCAAAAAGCGAGCGATGTTTTTCTTCATAAAAATGGCCTCACCGCAGATAGAGATTTCATCAATGACTCACCACAAAGATACACGGAAAAAATCTTTGTGCCATCTCTGTGTCTCTGTAGGGAAACGATCTTCTCGTTTACCCATTCATCTGAAAACCGCTATAAGACGAAGGAACCTAACCAGGTTAGGATTGAACACGGACGTAATGCAGATATTCAAACGTCGTCTCTTTACGATAGTTACGGTTATTGTCTGCTTTATAGCGACTATATTTTTTTTGATACTTTTTCGGCTTACCCCGCAGCTTGAGTATGTTCTGAATCTCGTTCAGGCTCAAGACCCCTTCGTCGTTATAGCTCAAGAAAATATGTTTTGTCCGCGCATTGCACACTAAAGCTTCGAGGGCGGCCTGGGCGGTTCCTTTGCGACAATAATCGCTTTTTGCGTATGCGCGCATCCCCGTCACGCCTTTTAGAATCGGGTTGTCGTAGGCCGCAATCGTTTCCAGCACGTGATAATTTGCGCCGTATTGCCGATGGTTGTACGGCGGATCGAGATACAGCACATCGCATTCGATTTCGTGGACAAGCTCGTTGGCATCGCGTTGCCAGGCGCGACAGCCTGTGACGTGATTCGTCAGTTGCAACGGCTTCAGTTGCAGCGGACGCAGGGCGCTGGCTTTGAATTGCTTGAGGTATGCGCCGTAGACGCTCGCGGTGTTGGCGACTTGATCTATGGCTTCGAGCAACGAGCCAAGCACATAAAAATATTCCGGCTCGGTGATGACGTTTTCAGCCCGCCACTCGTCCATCGCGCGGCGAATGGCATCGGCTCGCTGCGCATTCGCTTCGGTGTAATACATTCGTCCGCCTGCCGGACTGTAATGCTGAGTGATGAATCCGGTGACGCCCGGCAAAGCGTTGAGAAAGTCGAGCGGCTCCTGCGGCGACAACGCGCGGAGGCCAGTAAACGCAGGCGGTTCGTTGATTTCCAGGTACGCTTTGTTCAGCGCGAAGGCATAGTATTGCAGGTCATTGGCGAAGACTTGCAGGCCAAGTTTTTTGAAATGTCTGCCGACCGCGCCCGTGCCGGCAAACAAATCGCCAAACACTTGTTCGCTGCCGTCGGCGACCTGGCGAAACACGTCTTCGAGAAAAGGCAGCAGCGTCAATTTGGAGCCGATGTAATTCATATTGATTCAGTCTTCCGAGGTCACTATCATAACGCGCTTGAGTTCGATTCGCAGAGTCACACTATGCACAAATGGTTTCTTTTCGGTTGGTTCGTCTTTTCTTTTCTCACTCCGGCCTCGGCGCAGGAATCGCCGGGCTGGTGGCGCTGGCTCAATCCGCGTCCGCAGGGCAATCCGCTGCATGCGATTCAATTTCGCGATGAGCGCACCGGGATTGCGGTGGGGCGCGATGGTGTCATCCTGCGCACGAGCAACAGCGGGAGTGAGTGGGAAATGGTGCGCAGCCCGGTGCGGACGCCGCTTTACGGGGTCGCTTTGCAAGGGCGCAAAGGCAGACCGCGACGCAGTGTGGGCGCGAGCGGAACCTGGATTGCCGTCGGCGCGCGCGGCGTGATTCTGAAATCCCGCGATGATGGCTTGAGTTGGACAGAGCTGCGGGTCGAGACGAAAGCCGTGCTGTACGCGGTGAACTTCATCAACGAAAAGCAGGGCTGGATCGTGGGGCAGGACGGCCTCATCCTGACCACCCAGGATGGCGGCGAGAAATGGCAACCGCAAACCAGCGGCGTCAAAAAAGCACTCTTTGCCGTCAGCTTTGCCAATGAAACACGCGGCGTGGCCGTCGGGGCAGACGGCACGGTGCTCATGACAGAAGATGGTGGAACCAATTGGGCAACCGTCAACGCCAATACGACAAACTGGTTGCGCAGTATCGCCACGCCGACGCCCACGCAATTTTGGGCTGTCGGCTTAAACGGCACGATCATCGCCAGCAAAGACGGGGGCGCAACGTGGCAGTCGCAACAAACCTTGACGACGCGCGCCTTGCACGCCGTGGCTTTTTTGGACAGCCAAAATGGCGTGGCCGTCGGAACCGAAGGCGCGATCTTTGTGACGAAAACGGGCGGCGAAAAGTGGGAAGCCGAAATGATGCCCGACGCGCAATCGCTCAATGCCGTTTGTTTGCTGGCTCCGCAACGGATGTGGGCGGCGGGAGATGGCGGCGCGGTGCAGGTTTTTGATGGCGAAAAATGGCTGCCGCAATTGCGCGGCTGGCCGCAGGCGTTGGCCGGGCTGAGTTTTGTGGACGGCAAACGCGGCTGGGCCGTCGGTGCAAAAGGCACGATTCTGATGACCGAGAACAGCGGCAAGCATTGGAACCTGCAAGACTCCAAAACCGACGTTGATTTGCGCGCCGTGCAATTTGTAGATGATCGGCGCGGCTATGCGTCGGGCGAGCGCGGTGTGCTGTTGCGCACCACGACCGGTGGCAGCGAGTGGGAACGGCTGAGCAGTAATACCGAAGCGAGTCTGCGCGGGCTTGCTTTCGTGAACGCCAACGAAGGTTGGATCGCGGGCGAACGCGGCTTGATCTGGCACACGGAGGATGGCGGCAACACTTGGCAGCCGCAAACAACGAACTCGCAAGCCGCGCTGGAAGCCATTGCCTTTCCGCATCGCAAACGCGGCTGGGCCGTCGGCGCGGGCGGTACAATTTTGACGACGGCAGACGGCAGCGCAACCTGGACGGCGCAGGAAAGCGGAACGTTACAAACGTTGTTCGCGGTGAGTTTTTTGAATGACAAAGAAGGCTGGGCGGTCGGCGAAAACGGGTTGATTTTGAAAACAACGGACAGCGGCGAAAACTGGTTGGTGCAAATCAGCAATGTCTCCAGCCCGTTGTTCGGCGTGCATGCCGTGAACGCGAAAGAGGCCTGGGCCGTCGGCTTGAACGGCATCATTTTGTATACGACCGATGGCGGAACCACGTGGGCACGCGATCTCAGCAACACCAGTACGGCGTTGCGTGCCGTGTTTTTCAAAGGCAGCGACGGCTGGGCTATCGGGCGCGATGGCGCTATTTTGAAATACGCCGGAACCGGGTCGGGCGACTTGAAGACGGTCTTCGGGAAAAAGCAATGAATCACTACGCGATGACGAGACAACCGACAGAACTAAAGATTCGGCAAGCTACTGTTGACGAGGCGGAAACGTTAGCCGAATTATCTGCCACATCCTTTCATCAAGCGTTCGACGGCTCGTCCAAACAGGAAAACGTGGACGACTACGTCAACCTGGCCTTCAACCCGGCACAACTGGCGCAGGAATTGCGCGATCCGCAGTCCACGTTTGGTCTGGCGGAACTGCACGGGCAAGCGATTGGTTATTACAAATTGGTCGTCGGAAAAGTGCCGGATTGTGTGCCGGATCGCAATGCGATGGAGTTGTCGCGTTTGTACGTGCGACAGGAATTCATCGCGCAAAAGATTGGCGCGGCGTTGATGCAACGAGCGTTGGACGAAGCGCGCGCGCAAGGTTTCACGACAATTTTCCTCGGCGTGTGGGAGCACAATCACCGCGCGCAAGCCTTCTACCAAAAATGGGGCTTCGCGCGTGTCGGCGCGCACATCTTTCAAATGGGCGACGATCCGCAAACCGATTGGTGGATGGCGCGGACGTTGTGAGATCGGTTTTTGCGGAAGGGGTCAGAGAGGTTCCATTTGCCATTTGCCGTTTGCCAGTTGTCATTTGTCATTGCCCTGCGGTTTCGCGCATAGCCAATGACAAATGAGAAATGACAACTGGCAAATGGCAAATGAAAAGGATTCAGCCTAATCGTGTGTAATCGGCCTTTCGCTTCATTGGCGTGAAGCCTTCCTCAAGAATCACATTCACGAGCATGTCTTCGGTCGCCTTGTGATTCGCACCCGCTTTGGAAATCACGTTTTCCTCAATCATCGTCGAGCCAATGTCGTTCGCGCCGAAGTGCAAGCCGCGCCGTCCGTCGGCCAAACCGACCGTCAGCCACGACACCTGCACGTTTTTGATGTTGTGCAAATAGAGCCGCGCCAGCGCGAGCCAGCGCAAATATTCTTCGCCCGGCATCCGGTTCGGAATAATTTTGCCAATCGGCGTGTTGTCGGGCTGGAACGTCCAGGGAATGAACGAAATGAAGCCGCCCGTGCGCGCTTGCAGTTGATAGAGCTTTTCCAAATGTTCGATGCGCTGCTCAATCGTTTCGCCATAACCAATCATCATCGTCGCGGTCGTCGGCAAACCCAATTTGTGGGCGGCTTCCATCGCGTCGAGCCATTCCTGACTGTTGCATTCGGTGCGACGTTTGCGACGAATTTCGTCTACCAGAATTTCACCGCCGCCGCCGGGTACGCTGTCGAGTCCGGCGGCCTTCAATTCGCGCAGCACTTGTTCGTAGCTCATCCCGAACGTCTTCGCCATGCCGTAAATTTCCGTTGGCGAGAAGCAATGCAGATGAATGCCGTAGCGCGTTTTCAATTCGCGCAGCAAACCCGTGTAATAGTCCATCGGCAAATCCGGGTTCAGCCCGCCCTGCATCAAGATGCCGCTGCCACCGATGGCGAGCATCTCTTCGACCTTTTCGTAAATGTCTTCGTAGCTCAGCACGTAACCGTCTTTGTCGCCGGGCTTGCGATAAAACGCGCAGAAGTTGCAGACCGAAAAACACACGTTCGAGTAATTGATGTTGCGGTCTACGACGTAAGTGACGACGTTGTCGGGATGCAGTTGTTGGCGCAACTCATCGGCGAGGCGTTGCAGTTCTGTGGTCGGCGCTTCGGTGATGACGCGCAGCCATTCATCCTGCGCGAGATGTTCACGCTTCGCAATGCGTTCGAGGAGCGGGGTGATGGTCGTTGTGGTGGCGGTATTCATAATGTTGATGATGCTCA
Organism: uncultured Heliobacteriaceae bacterium; assembly: GCA_964631865.1. Taxonomy (GTDB): domain Bacteria; phylum Acidobacteriota; class Blastocatellia; order RBC074; family RBC074; genus JAFDVL01. The sequence continues at coordinate 7,249 of CAZWAK010000138.1, forward strand.
GCAGACGTGGCGAATTCTTCACGCGCCAATCAAGTTTTTCAGCTAGTTGGTGAAAATGCAAGTTGCCAATTCACGTAAGTTCGGGATAAATACGATACTACGTTGTCTAACGAAACTACGTTTACTTTCAATCATAGGAGCAAGCCTTAATGCGATCACCACGACTGACCGAGTTCATGAGCCGAATGGAAGCGAACAGCGTCGCCATCTTTTTTTCCGCACCCGAAATCTTGCGCAACGCCGACACCGATTACGAATTTCGCCAGGACAGCGATTTTTATGCGCTGACCGGGCTGAACGAACCCGAATCCGTCGCCGTGATTTCACCGAACCACGACAGCCACAAATACGTGCTGTTCGTCCGTCCGCGCAACAAGGAGATGGAAATCTGGAACGGCTTGCGCGCGGGCGTCGAAGGTGCGATCAGTCAATACGGCGCGGATGCGGCGTACGACATCAGCCAGCTTGCAAACGTCTTGCCGAAATATCTGGAAAACAACCAGAAGCTGTACTATCGCTTCGGGCAGCGCGAAGCGAACGACTTGCGCGTCATCAAATACCTCAACAGCCTGAAAGCTGCGATTCGCGCGGGCAAGCAAACGCCCTCGACCATCATTGATCCGAGTTCGCTGCTACACGAACTGCGGTTGCGCAAAAGCGCCGAAGAAATCGAAACGATGCGCACCGCCGCGCGCATCAGCGCCGAAGGCCATATCGCCGCGATGAAAGCCTGTCAGCCGGGGATGTACGAATACGAACTCGAAGCGTTGATTGAATATGTGTTTCGCTCGAAAGGCGCGAACGGCACGAGCTATCAATCCATCGTCGGTTCCGGCTTCAACTCGACGATCTTGCACTACAACACGAACAACGCGCAGATCGAGGACGGCGATTTGGTGCTGATTGACGCGGGCGCGGAGTACAAAATGTTTGCGGGCGACATCACGCGGACGTTCCCGGCGAACGGCAAATACAGCAAAGCGCAGCAAGCCGTCTACGAACTCGTGCTGCACGCGAACAAAGAAGTCATCCAGATGGTGAAACCCGGCGAAAGCTTTATGGCGTTGCACGAGAAGACCATTGACATCATCACGCAAGGCTTGATTGATCTCGACTTGCTCGCGGGCGATCACAAGGAAAATGTCGAGCGCAAAACCTACGAACGCTTTTTCATGCATCGCACCGGGCATTGGCTGGGGATGGATGTGCATGACGTCGGGCGTTACAAGCTCGAAGACGGCTGGCGCAAAATCGAACCCGGCATGGCGTTTACGGTCGAGCCAGGCATTTACATTCAACCCAGCACGGAAGGCGCGCGCGAAGAGTTTTATAACATCGGCATTCGTGTCGAGGATGACATTGTCGTGACCGAAACCGGCTGCGAAGTGTTGACCTCGCTCGTGCCGAAAGAAGTCGCCGACATCGAAGCCTTGATGCAGGAGGCAATTTCCCTCGCCGTGTGAGGCGAACTGAAAAGTTTATTGCCATGAGTTGCGGCTTGTATTACATTCCCCCTGCGCCCGGAGAAATGTGACTCGACATGGAACAGAAGCCGGATTTGCTACCCAATTTGCTCGATGATTTTCCAGAGGATTTGACGATTTCCGACACCCTGCAAAAGCTGGTGCGCGAATTGTTGCACTGCGTGGAGACCCTGCGCGAAACGCACGAATTGGTTGCGCCGCAGTTGGCCGAGTTGGAACAACGCTATCCGAACGCCCTCACAAAATACAATGATCAAAGAAGCCTGGGACGCGCTTCGAGCAGCTATCCTGCTTGATTCCGAACTCAAACGACAACGCGAAGACATTTTGCGCGCGCTCCACATCATTCGAGAATTGGCGGCGGAAAACGAATCTTTGCGTGGGCGACTGGCGCGGCTGGAAAAATCGAATGCCGTGATGCAGCACGAACTCCGCCAACTTTTACTCAATCAATTGCACGAAACCGGGCTGCTCGAAGAAGCCCCCCTCCCACACCCTGAAAGCCAGCAAGTTCATTGACTAATTTGTAACGACGAAGACAATAATGGCGTATTGATAACTTGAATCGCTGCACACAGACCCTAAGTGTTATGCCATTTATTCGTCACTCCTGGTTCCTTCTCTTTACTATTTTGTGTCCTCTCTCGCAGGCCGAAACGCATGGTCAGACGGCAACTCCCGCGAAACCCGCACCCGCTAAACCTGCGCCTGCGCCCGCTCCCAATCCGCCGCGCCGAGCGCCGAGCGAATTGCAAAAGGCCGTGCAGGAATTTCGCGTGCAAGTCGGGCAAATCGGCTCCGGCACAGGACGCGGCAAAACGACGGGCAAGCAAAATGCTTACACCGGTCGCCTTTACGAATATTTCCGCAACAACGCGCTGGACGCGCTGCCACACGAAGTGCGCCAACGCGGCGGCAGCAAATCGCTGCTGCAACGCAATCAATTCGGCTTCAGCTTGAGCGGCCCCGTTCGCGTGCCCAAATTGTATGACGGGCGCGGCAAAACGTTCTTTTCGGTTTCCTACGAAGGCACGATTGAACGCATTGCGCAGAGCTACCTGTTTACGTTGCCGACGGCGCCACAACGCCACGGCGATTTTTCCGATTACGTAGACAGTGCAGGAAAGCCCGTGAAAATTTATGACCCAACCACGACGCGCCCGAATCCGAACTACGATCCCAAGCAAGCGATTTCTCAGAGCAATCTACAATATCTGCGTGATCCGTTCCCGAACAACGTGATCCCGGCGAATCGCCTTGATCCGGTGGCGCGCACGTTGGTCACGATGTATCCCACGCCAAACGTCGCCATCGGGCCGTTTTTGCAAAACAACTATGCGGTCAACAATCCGTTCGAGAACCGCGCCAACGGCGTGATTGCGAAACTCGATCACGCGCTGAGTGAGCGGCAGCAACTGAGCCTCAATCTGAACGTGTCGCGAGGCTTGCGCAAGTCGCCGGAATATTTTTCCGGCCCCGCGAATTCCGGGCAGCCGAGTTACAACTTCGATAGCCGCAGCGTCTCGTTGCAAAACGTTTGGACGAAATCGCCGAGAACGATTTGGCGCTTCACCCTGGCGGCGTATCACAATCTGACCAGCTCGCTCGAAGCCGCACAAACCGCGCAGGATTATCCGCGCCAACTTGGTTTGACGGGCTTGTTTTCCGGCATTTTCCCCACATTTCGCTTCGGCAATTATTTGGGCATCGGGCCGCGCAACAATTCGGTGTTCCGCGAAAGCAGCTATTCCTACAGTCCTTCGGCTTCGGTTTCGCTCAATCGCGGCGCGCACACGTTGCGTCTGACACAATCGTTCCGGCGCAATTTTGACAACGTCTTCAGCCCGTTTGCGCCCGCCGGGTACTTTACGTTTGGCACAGCGATCACGGGACTGCCGGGCATGCGCAACACGGGCAATTCGTTTGCGAGCTTTTTGTTGGGACTGGTCAATCAGGGCGAAGAATCCATCGTCGGGCATCCGTCGTATTACCGCAAAAGCTTCGTCAACTTCGTCGCCAGCGACGAATATCGCGTGCGACCGGGCTTGACCGCGACGTTTTCCGTGAACACCGAAATCTCGACGCCGCGCATTGAAAAATTCAATCGCCAATCCACCGTTTCGCTCCAGCACATCAACCCTGCGAACGGCAAACCCGGCGCGCTGATTTTTGCCGGACGCAACGGCATCGGACGCGCGTTGCAACCGACGACGGTGCGCGCCGAACCCAGCATCGGTTTGGCAATGAATCCGAATCGCAAGACGGTCGTGCGGTTGAATTATGGTTTGAGCTATCAAGCGTACTCGCTTTATGGCCGTCATTTCGGCACGCAGGGCTTCAATGCCGCCGCGCTGTTTCTCTCGCCCAACGATCAATTGGAACCGGCGTTTGTGTTGCGCAACGGTGTGCCGCAAAACTTTCCGTTGCCGCCGAATTTGACGCCGACCGCTGCAAACGGCACAGATGCCGATTACGTTGATCCTTCGGGACGGTTGCCTTCGACGCAGCAATGGAGTTTGAGCGTGCAACGCGAATTGCCGAAGTCGTTGCTGGTCGAAGTGAATTACGTGGGCTGGCGCAGCCGCCATTTGTTTGTGGACAGTTTGGTGCGCTTGAATGCTGTGCCGATTGAGAATTTGAAGTATCGCGAGCAACTTTATGATCAGGCGTTTCGCGATTCGTTGCGCCCCTACCCGCAATATCGCAACCTCGAACTCGGCGGCGTCTATCCGGCAGGTCAGGCGCAGGGGCACGCGATGAATGTGACGTTGGACAAACGATTGTCAGCAGGTTTGTACGGACGCTTGAATTATCGCTTCGCCAAACAACGGGACAATGTTTCGTCCGGCAGTCCGCAAGACCCGAACAATTTGGACGTTGAAATGACGCTCTCTGCCAGCGACATCACGCACAGCTTGCAAGCCAGCTACACCTACGAATTGCCGTTCGGCAAAGGCAAAGCGTGGTTGAGCGATGGCGAATGGCTCAGCAAAATCATCGGCGGTTGGAGCGTGAGCGGTTTGACCTCGTGGCGCGGTGGCAATCCGTTGGTGCTGCGACCACTCTTCAATCGCTCCGGCAACCTCATCAACAACCTGCACGTCAACGTCGTGCCGGGCGTGAACCCACACGTCGAAAATCCTTCGCCGACAGCGTGGTTCAATCCGGCAGCCTTTGCCCAACCCGACGATTTCACCCTCGGCAATGCGGCTTACGCGCATCCCAGCTTGCGTGAACCAGGCGCGCAGTTTCATCACCTGTCTATGACGAAGCGATTTGATTTGGGCGGCGACAAAACGCTGGAATGGGTGGCGGAAGCCTTCAATTTCCCCCATCACGCGAACTTGAACGACCCCGATACCCGCATCGGCCCGGCGTCGAGTCCGAACCTGAATGCCGGACGCATCATCGGTTCGACGGGCGGGCGCGTGATGCAATTGGGCATGCGGATTTTGTTCTAAAAATAAAGAGGCACAGAAAAACAGAGGGGACAGCCATCTTACAGGCTGTCCCCTCAACGTCTTTGGATCATTTGCAGGCGAGCATCAACGCATCGTAATCGCGCTGCCCGTGCCAAGCGAATCCAGATTCAATTTCAGGTTCCAATTTTCTTTCGACCTCAGCATCTTGTCCCACGTGACTTCGCGGCCTTCGTATGCCGCCATGCGTCCGAGGATTGTTGTCAACGTCGTTTCTGCGCCTTGTTCGCATTCGTTGTGGAATTGCTTCGACTTGACGCTTTCGACTAAGGCTTGCAACTTGGTGCCGACAGCTTTGTGCAAATCCACCTTGCCGCAGTCAATTTTGTCCGCGACTTTCTGGCCTTCTTTGACTTCGTTGTAATTGATGGTGGCCGGGCCGCCTTGCAACGAATCCGATGCGCCTTTTGTGCCGAAGAACCGCTCGCCCGATTGCCGGTAGCCTTTGTTCTTGAACTGATTCGAGTTGAAGCTGATGTGAACGTCGCCGGGATAGGTGTAAGTCAGGATGAAGTGATCGCTGCACAAATAGTCTGCCGGAATGCCATCCACCTGTTTGCGCAACGCGCGTCCGTTCGTCCCGACAGCTTTGATCGGATGCGATTTCAGCGCCCAGTTCACGATGTCCAGAATGTGGATGTTTTGCTCGACCAGAATGTCGCCCGACAACGCGCGATCAAAGACCCAATTGCGAATGCGCGCTTCCAAATCCGTCATGCCGGGCTTGTTCTGACGACCGAGATCGTTCGTGTAGTAGAACGTTTGCCCCAACACAATGTCGCCGATTTCGCCCGCGTGAATGCGTTCGATCATGCCGCGATAGCCGACATCGTACCGCTTTTGCAAACCGACGTGCATGCTGACTTTGCCGTTGTATTTCTTGCCGATGCTCGCCACTTTCAAGCTGCCGGTCACGTCCGTCGCCACCGGTTTTTCCAGATAGACGTGCTTGCCGTTGCTGACAGCGGCTTCGAGATGTTCGGGATGAAAGTACGGCGGGCTGGTGATGAGTACGACATCAACGTCTTTCGATTGCACGAGCTTTTCGTATGACTTGTGGCCTTTGAAAAGATTGGCCTCGGCGATTTTGCCGTAGCCTTTTTCTTCGCCCTTCCGGTCGAAGTTCGCGCGCGCCGCCAACACCTTGTCTTCAAAGATGTCCATCAGCGCCGTGATGCGCACGTCGGTGTTGGCGAGAAATTCGCCGCCATCGTAGTTGCCGCGTCCGCCGCAGCCGATGATGCCGAGACCGAGCGATGAATTCGCCGCGTAGCCAAAGGCAGTGGAAGGTCGAACGAACAACAGACCGACGCCTGCTGCCGCGCTGGTGCGTAAAAAATTGCGGCGCGCGGCGCGCAAAATTGATTTCGATTGCATTGTCATGATGAGTTCCTCCGTTGCCTGGCATTATAGCCAAGCGCGTTCGAGATACCAGCCTTTTCCGGCACAGATATAAATGCAGATACAAATTACGAAGCAAAGAAGCGCCGCTTGAATTCCTCGTGGCGTTGCCGCGCCATCTGCAACAGTTGTGCAAACTCAGCTTCGTTGCGCAAATGATTCAGCAACGGATCGCTGGCAAAATAGGGGTAGCAAAAAAAACCGCCTTCGATGCTGCGGCGCAACAAACGTAGCGCGGCGGGCTTGTCGCCCAATTCCGCGTAGGCCTGCGCGATTTTGTAGAGCGCTTCGGCGTCCGTCACTTTTTGCTTCTCCGCCTGTTGTTCGAGGGCGTGCAGCAGTTCCAACCCGGCAGCCGTTTGTTGATTGAGGTGCAAGCGCAAGGCTTGTCCGATTTGCGTGTACAACGATTGCGGCTCGGTTTTATACGCCTGCGCAAAATCGGCAGCGGCGCGCTCCCGATTTTTCAAGTAGTAATGCCCGATGCCGCGATAAAACACGATGAAGGCCGGCGGATTATTCGTCGGCAGACTGGCGAGAAATTTGTCGTACTGCCCGTCGTAAAAATAACTATTGAACGCCGAACTGTTCAGCTTGACCGCCGGATCAAGCTGGCGCGCGCGTTCGCCTGCCGCGATGGATTCCTTGAGCATGCCGCCGAAGCGATACGCATAACCCAATTCCCAATGCGCTTCGGGATGATTCGGGTTTGTGGCCAGCGCCTCGCGCAGCAGCGGCACGGCTTGCTCAGCGCGACCTGTGTCCGTGAACATATTCGCCATAAAAATGCGCGCTTCGATCAAGTCGGGATTGAGCGCGAGCGCCTTTTCATAATCGCTTTGCGCCTTGCGGTAATACTCTGCGCCGCCGAATTCAAAGGCCGCTTTCGCCGTGTGCGCGCGACCGAGATGCGCCCAGGCCAGCGCGTAATTCGGATCGAGGTTGACCGATTGTTCGAGCATCTGCATCGCCAGATTGAACTCGTTGCCCGCATACAAATCCACGCTGCGCAGATAATATTCATAGGCTTGCGAATTGCTCGGCACGTCGTGTTTGAGCCGCGCGGTTTCTGCCGAGGTCAACGTCAGTTGCAAACCGTTGATGATTTCCTGTGCGACACGATCCTGCACGATCAATTGGCCTGTGTCCTGCAAATCAATCTCGTCTTTCCACAGCAGCTTGTCATTGAGCACATCAATCAACTGTGCTGTCACACGCAGATGATTTGCTTCTTTCAAGTAACTGCCGACCAGCAACGTGTCCACGTTCAATTCGGCAGCGGCTTTGCGCACGTCCAATTCCTGATGGCGATATTGGCTGATGTACGACGACGGGCGCACGGTCAGAGAACTGACATAGCCGAGCTTCGTGATGATCGCATCGGCGAGCGGAAAGCCCAGGTAATCGGTCGCCGCATCCGGCTTGAGATTGCGAAACGGCAGCACAGCCAGACGACGTGGCGCGGCAGAACTGGTCTCGCGCGAGTTCGACCGCCACCACGCCACGCCGAGCACGATGACCGCGATGGCTGCGACGACCGCGAGGCTCGGGAGCCAACGTTTGGACGGGCGCGCACGTTGCGGTTCGGCGGTCAGGATGAGGGTTTCGATGGACTCCGGCGAGGTCGTTGGCGCAGTTATTGGCGCGGCGGGCGCGATTTCTTCAGCCTCTGGTTCCCATTGCACTTTGCGCACGGGCAGGATGAAGCGGTAGCCGCGTTTCGGCAGCGTTTCGATGAATTTGGGGCCGTCTGTGCTTTCGCTGAGCGCCTTGCGCAACATCGAAACGTTCTGCGCCAGATTGGCCTCTTCCACGAAGCTGTTCGGCCAGATGCGCTCCATCAACTCATCCTTGCTCAACACGCGCCCGCTCTGTTCGACCAAGACCAGCAAGGTATCGAACGCTTTCGGCGTCAGCCAAACCATCACTCCGTCGCGCCACAACAAGCGTTCGCGCGGGTCAAGCCGATAATCACCAAATTCGTAAACGTAGTTCTCTGGCACGTTCATGGGTTTAGAAAAATTTCCGCTTGAACTCTTCGTGCCGACGGCGGGCAAGTTCCAAAACCGCTGCGAATTCTTTCTCTGTGCGCAAGCTTTCCAGCAAAGGGTCGTCGGTGAAATATGGATGGCAAAAGAAGCCGCCTTCGATGCTGCGACGCAACACGCGCAAGGCCGAAGCTTTGTCGCCCAGCACGGCATAGCCCTGCGCAATTTTGTAAATCGCCTCGGCATCGTTGACGCCGCGCGCGGTCACGATTTTTTCGGTCTCGCGCAATTGCATCAACCCCTGTTGCGCTTCTCCGGCGAGCGCCAGCGCCAACGCTTTGCCGATGTTGGTTTGCATCATTTCGCCGTTGCTTTCGTAGGCGCGATTGAATTCGGCGGCGGCGCGCTCGAAGTCTTTCAAGTAATACAAGCCCAGCCCGCGATAAAACGTCACGTAGGCCGAATCGCCGCGCGGCAACGTGCTCAGAAATTTTTCGTACTGCCCCGCATACAAATAAGTGGCAGGCACAGAATTACTGGCTTTGATTTCGCTGTCCAATTGTCGTGCCTGCTCCGCCTCGCTGATGGCTTCCCTGATCATCCCACCGAAGCGATAGGCATAACTCAATTCCCAATGCGCTTGCGCGAGCGACGGATTGCCCTTGAGCACTTCGCGCAGCAGCGGCACAGCCTCTTCGACGCGGTTGGTGTCGGTCAAAAACGTGGCCATCGAAATGCGCGCTTCGTTCTGTTCAGGATTGAGCGCGAGCGCCTTTTGATAGGCTTCCAGCGCTCGCGCGTAATCTTCGCGCCCGCCAAAATTGACCGACGCTCTGGCCGTATAGGCCGAGCCGAGATGCGACCACGCCAGCGCGTAGGTGGCATCGTTCGCCAGCGATTTTTCGAGCATTTCAATCGCCTGTGGCAGGCGGTTCGCCGCATACATATCCACGCCGCGCAGATAATATTCGTAGGCCAGCGGATGTTGCGGCGCATCGCGTTTGAGCCGTTCGGTTTCCGCCGAAGTCAGGTTCAACTGCAAGCCGCGAATGACCTGCTGCGCGACCTGATCCTGCACCGTCATCAGGTTTTCGTACCTCAATTCCAGCGCATCCTTCCACAGAATTTCGTTCGTCAGCACGTCCACGAGTTGCGCCGTGATGCGCAAGTCGCCGCCTTCGCGCACGTATGTCCCGGTGAGCAGCGTGTTGATGTTGAGTTCGACGGCCACGCGCTTCGCATCAATTTCCTGCGCCCGATATTTGTCCACGTAAGACGACGGGCGCACGGTCAGCGAACTGACGTAACCGAGCTTCGTGATGATCGCATCGGCGAGCGAGAAGCCCAGAAAGTCGGTCTTGGCTTCCTGCTTGAGATTGCGAAATGGCAGCACGGCCAGACTGCGTTGGTACGGCGAGCGCGGCGCTTTCGGGGGTTGCCGGAAAAAGATGAAATACGCCAGCGCCGACGGCACCACGAGCAACAGCAAGGCCAGCGCCAATTGATAGGGCAGCAATTTCGGCTTCTCGGTTTTTTCTGCTCTCGGCAGTTCGAGTTCGGCTACATCTTCTTCGCCTGAAGCGGGCGACACAGGAGGGCGATGACCATTGTGCCGGGACGGTTCGGCGCGCGTGGTTGTCGTCGTTGTCATCAGGGGCCGTACCTCGATGACATCCGCTGTGAAGCGATAGCCGCGTTTCGGAATGGTTTGAATGAATTCCTTGCCGAGGGCTTTGCGCAAGGTGGAAACGTTCTGCGCCAGCGTGGACTCTTCGACCGTCGAATGCGGCCAGATGCGATGCAGCAATTCCTCTTTGGTCATCACGTGCCCGCTGTTTTCGACCAGCACCAACAGCGTATCAAATGCTTTCGGCGTTAAGGACACCGGCTGCCCGTTGCGAAACAAAAGGCGTTCGTGCGGCCTGAGCGTAAATTCGCCGAACTCGTATAAGCAATTGGTTTCGCTGTCCTTACCCTCTTTCATAATTCTTTGAAAAGAATCTCAAAACAATTTGAAGTATTCCTCAAGACTATTTTCCCGCTTCCAGGCGAAGATGCTTCCCTCAAACAAAAAGACCAACGGCTGTCTGGAAAATGTGTGCTGCGCGCAGGGGATCATTCGGGGGAGTTGTCCTCTTTCGATGGCGCACATTCTACCTGTAGAGCAGACGTTTGGACAACCAATGAGGAACAGGAAAGCCGGCAAGCTCTCTGGTGTCCGTTAAGTTTCGATCATGGGCAATGTTTCGAGCGTGGATGCGCACCCCAGAGGCAGTCGGCTTTCCTGTCTTTTTTCTGAGACGAACTACTCTCAAGGGGGGAAAATGAATACTCGCATCAAGATTATCTGTTGTTTGCTTTTTCTGGTCGTCGCCGCGCTCGTGCTGGGGTCACGCAGCGAACGCCCAGCCGCCGCGCAAGAAGTCGAAAGCGATTTCCGCTTCAATAAAAAGCTACCGACCCATTCCGGCCCCATCGCCATCACGTCCGATGATCGCTGGGTCTGGGTCGTGAATCCCGACAACAATTCGGTCTCCGTCCTCAACGTGCGCGACGACGCCAACCTCAAAGACGACGAAATCCGCGTGGGTCGTGAACCGAACAATCTGGCCATTTCGCCCGATGATCGTTGGGTTGTGGTCAGCAACTCGGTCAGCGGCACGGTGACGGTCATCAATGCCCGGTCGCGGCGCGTAGTGGACAACATTCGCGTCGGTGCAGAGCCGTACGGCGTGGCGTTCACACCAAACGGCGACAAGCTTTACGTGGCCAATGCCACTTCGCACACCGTATCGGTGATTGACACGAAACGATGGCGCGTCATTCGTACCATCGGCAACGTCGGATTCCAGCCGCGTGGTTTGGCGATCACGAACGACGGCGATGCGCGCGACGACGACGAGAAAGTGTATGTCACGCAATTCTTCGCCGTGCAACGTCCCGGTACGATTTTGGGCGCGGACGATTACAAAGAAGGCCGCGTGACGGTGATTTCCACGCGCAATGATCGCGTCGTGAAGGAAATCAGGCTGGCTCCGATGGCGGACACCGGTTTCAACTCCAACGGCTCGGCGCTCAAGCGGATTCCGACGACGACGCTCGTGCCGACGGGCGCGTTCCCGAACTTCCTCAACGCCGTCGTCATCAAAGGCGACAAAGCCTATTTGCCGAACAACGCCGCCTCGCCCGATGGCCCGGTGCGCTTCAACGTCAACGTGCAAGCCTTCCTGAACGTCATTGACACCAACCGCGATGTCGAATCCGAAGTCGGCGGGCAGAAGCAAACGATCAACATGAATCGCGGCATTCAATTCGAGCCGACGAGCGCCAACAAATTGTTTCTCGGCGTGCCCTGGCACATCGCGTTCGCGCGCAACAGCAACGTGGGCTGGGTCGTCGCCCAAGCCGCGAACATCGTGGTCAAAGTCGTGCTCGACAACAACGGCACGCCAACGATCAACGCGCCGCGACAAGCGGGCGATCCCGGCAACATCGTGCGCATCAAAGTCGGACAAAACCCGCGCGGCATCGTGCTCAACAGCCGCGATGAGCGCGCCTACGTGATGAACGAAGTTTCGCGCGATGTTTATGTGCTCAACCTCGAAACCAACACCGTCAAGTCCGTCATCAAGTCCGCCGCGTTGCCGCCCGCTGGCACGCTCGAAGCCCGCGTGCATATCGGCAAAGCGATCTTTCACAGCAGCACAGGCGTGGATTTGCCCGAATTGGGAGCGGAAGGCGAGATCGGACAACGGCTGTCGAGCGAAGGCTGGAGCGGTTGTTTCTCGTGTCACGCCTTCGGCACGACTGATGCCGTCGTGTGGATTTTCGGCGCTGGCCCGCGTCGTTCGGTGCATCTGAACGGCTCATTCAATCCGCGCAACCCGGAGGATCAAAAGATTCTGAATTACTCGGCGATCTTCGACGAGGTGCAGGATTTCGAGGCCAACATTCGCGGCGTGTCGGGCGGCTTGGGTTTGATTACGCTGGCTGACGGCGTGACGCAAGACCCGACGCTCAATGCCTTCGCACTGGCCAACACCGGGCGCAGCCGAGGACTCGACGCCTTGAACGAATACGTCGCGCGCATTCGCACGCCGATTTCGCCGTTTGCGAACGTGTCGCCGTTCTCGACGCTCGGACGTGAGATTGCGCTGGGGCGGCAAATCTTTGAAAGCCAGGGCTGCGTGAATTGTCACTCCGGCGCAGGCTGGTCTTCAGCCCGGCGCGACTTCACGCCACCGCCCGTCGCAACCGACATCGTCAACGGACAGGTGTTTCGGTTCCTGCGCAAAGTCGGCACGTTCAATGCCGCGAATGTGAACGAAATCCGGCAAAACGGCGCGGCTCCGCTCGGCGCTGATGGCTATGCGCCACCGTCGTTGCTGGGCGTTCACGCGATGGGCGAACTGTTTCACGATGGCTCGGCGGAAACGCTGGAAGACGTGTTGCGGCACAAACTACATCGGCAGGCAGGGCTGAGCAATCCAGCGAATGACGTGCTGGATAATCCGATCTTTTTCCGCGCGTTGTTGCGTTTTGTGCAATCCATTGATGCTTCAACGCCCCCCTTCGCGTTGAAGCGTTTGAATTGATCGAAGACTGGGCGTAATGGAGAAGTGCATTCTTCATTCTTTTCGAGGGAAAGAAAAGAACCTCTCTCGTCAGGAATGAAGAAGGAAAAAGGAAGAAGGAAGAATAAAATTCCTGATTGTATGGGCTTTCAATTACGCATACTCTTCAATCTGGCCCACCCGGCAGTAGGCCAAATGACCCCTGTGATTTGGCCTGCTTTTTCCCCGTTATTGCTATGACTCCCTACGATTACATCATCATCGGCGCTGGTTCCGCAGGTTGTGTGCTGGCCCATCGCCTCAGCGAAAACCCCCAAACAACCGTGCTTTTGCTCGAAGCTGGTCAGCCTGACAAAAAGCAGGAAATGCACATCCCGTCGTCGCTGCTTTGCCCGGCGTCGGACAAAACCTGCAAGACCATCTGATGGGAGGTGTCGAGTACGAATGCCCGCAGCCGATCACGATGGCGACCGCCGAAACCTTCGGCAACATCGTCAAATATCTGCTCTTCAAAACCGGCCCCTTGAGTTCCAACGTGGCCGAAGCCGGAGCCTTCGTCAAAACCAATGGGCGCGCGCCTGCGCCGGACATCGAGCTATTGTTCGCGCCCGTGTTTTATATGAATCACGGTTTCGACAACCCGCCCGGTCACGGCTTTGCGATTGGCATTGCGTTGCAGCATCCGAAAAGCAGCGGACAGATTTCCTTGCGTTCGACAGACCCGTTTGCCGCGCCAAAAATTCATCCGAATTACTTCGCCGACGAAAGCGACATCGTCACCTTGCTCGAAGGCGTCAAACTCGGTCGCCGCATTGCGAACGCGAGCGCCTTGACGCCTTATCGCGGCGCAGAAGTCTGGCCCGGCAAAGACGCGCGCAACGATGAAGCCTTGACCGCGTTTCTGCGCGCGACGACGGAAACGCTCTATCATCCGGTGGGAACGTGCAAGATGGGCACGGATGCAATGGCGGTGGTTGATCCGAAGCTGCGTGTGCGTGGCGTGGACGGTTTGCGCGT
>CAZWAK010000139.1:0-20906 GCA_964631865.1 uncultured Heliobacteriaceae bacterium
TGCACATGGTGGGCGAGTTGTAAGTGACAAAACCCGGCGTCGAATAGTAAAGAGGCGACAAGAGTTCAAGCTTCTGATTGGTTTTGAAAGCTAACGACCAAGCTGAAGCTTGAACTCTTGACGCCTCTTTTTCAGGTTTCTGTTCTACGCCGCGCCGATTCGGTCGCCTTCGAGCGAGGGGCGATTCTTCGACGTTTGCGGCGCGCGCCAATTGTCGAAATACGCAATTTGTTGCACACAGGCAATCGTGCAAAAGCTCGCGCACGGCTTCTCGGTGTAAAACTCGCGCCGCACATCGTCCATCGAATAATGTTCCAGCGGCACTGCCGGGTAGCCGCGTTGCTGCGAGCAGTAATGCACAAGGCCGTCTTCGCAAATGTACAAATACCGCCCGCCCGCCCGGCAACGCCATTCGTGCGGTTTGCCTTCGGCCAAATCGTCCTGAAAGCCATTGAAGCGCGTCCAGCCGCTTTTGCCAAACTTTTTCAATTGCTGATAAATCTTCATCTCGCGGTCACTCAACGGCTTCAATTGCCCGCTGCCGTCGTGAATGATGCCGAGCGAGGTGGAGAAACCAAGTTCGACGGCTTTTTCCGCGACGGCGAGCGCGTCTTCAGGATGCTTGATGCCGCCGCCGATGACCGAGTTGATGTTGACGTGAAACGCAGCGTCTTCGGACAAATAGCGCAGATAACGCGGAGCCAATACTTTCAGGCTCTTTTGCGAGACTTCATCCGGCGTAACGTTGTCAATGCTGATTTGCAAATAATCCAACTTCGCGGCGTTGAGCTTCGCAATGTTTTCGCGCGTCATGTAATAGCCGTTGCTAATCAAGCCGCAAAGCATATTGTGGCTGCGAATGTGACGGATGATCTCGAAAATGTCAGGATGCAGCATCGGTTCGCCGCCGCTGATGACGATGAGCGACGTGCCGAAGGACGCCAGCTTATCAATGCGCCTCTTCATTTCGACGAGCGGCACGGGATCAGACACTTTGTCGTATTCGTTGCAGTAGCCGCAGGCCAGATTGCAACGGCGCATCGGGATGATATGGGCCAGGAGGGTGTGCCGCGTCGAAAGCAAGGCTTTGGCCGCCATCTTCCGCTCGCGCACAATTCTCGATAGTTTTGCTTGGGACAATGTTTTCATAAATGACTTAATACCGCGTCAGAAAGAATGTATCGTACATGAGTAATGCGCTATGTTAACTCAGACAAGGAAAAAGGCCAAAGGCGGGCGCGGCGTTTTGACCGTGTGATATTGCATCGCACCGCAACGGCGCGAAATGTTTGTCCAACCTTGCTGCGTTCGTGAAGATTCGTGAAATTCGTGGCAAAATCTCCTGCGCTTATGAAATTTCGCAGTGTGAGCAAATTCATCGCTGGCTTGCCGATTCGGCGCAAGCTGATCGTGTTTCACAATTTGTTCTTTTTGATCCTCGTGCTGAGTTTGTACTTCGCCCTGCGCACACCGCTCACACAAATCGCCGCACGTTCAGCGCAACAGGAAGCCGAGTTGATGGCGCAAATCTTCGAGCGGTATCCGGGCGCAGTGCGCAGCGTACAATCCGACCGCTTCACGATTCTCGATGACAAGGACGCCGAATTGATTATCACGCCCGAAATGCAAGCGTGGCTCAGCGCCAATCCCGGTCGTGTTTGGCGAGATCGTGTGATGTTGCAAAGTTTGGCGATTCCGACGTTCCGGCTCATTCGTTTGGACACGACGGACAATTCGTTTCAGGTCATCGCGCTCAACGCGGAGCAGTATGTGCAACTTTCGCGGCGCTTGCGTTGGATGCTGGGCTTGGCGTTGCTGACCGTATACGCACTGGCGGTGATCGCGCTGGAAATGTTTATTTTGCCGCGTTATGTCTATCACCCGATTCAACGGATTCTGCGCGCGGACGAGGCGTTACGCGCCGATGCGCGCGAACGCGAGTTGGTTGAAGATCGCTACATTTCTGGCGATGAGTTGGGGCAAATCATGACCTCGCGCAACGCCACCGTGACGCTGCTGCGCCAACACGAAGACCAACTCAAAGCGGCGCTCGGTCAGGTCGAAGAAATGGCCAACGACCTCAAGCGCAAAAATCATCTGCTCGAAACGGCGAAGCAAAATTTGGCGAGTCAGGATCGGCTTGTGAGCTTAGGCCTGATGAGCGCGGGCGTCGCGCACGAAATCAACACGCCGCTCGCCGTGCTGCACGGTTCGATTGAGAAAATGCTTGAGACGTGTGACAAACCGAGCCACGAAACCAACAACGGAGAACGTTTGCACCGGATGCTGCGCGTGACCGAACGCTTGCGCGGCATCAGCGAAAGCCTGACCGACTTTGCGCGCGCGCGCACGCAAACGATGGAGGCCGTGCTGATCAAACCACTGCTCAACGAAGCGTGGTCGCTCGTGAGTATGGAAGCGCGCAATCTACAGATTGAATTTGCCAACCACGCCACGGATGCAGATGTCGTCATTGGCAATGCCGGTCGCCTGCTGCAAGTCTTCGTGAATCTCTTCAAAAACGGCGTCTATGCGATCAAAGATCGGCTGGAGACCGGCCACATGAACGGCACGTCTGGGAAGTTATGCGTGTACACCCGTCGCGTCGTGCAAGACGAAAAACACTGGTTGCAATTGACGATTGAAGACAATGGCGCAGGCATTCCGCCCGATGTGTTGCCGCGCATCTTCGAGCCGTTTGTGACGAGTCGGCTGGACGCGAACGGCACAGGGTTAGGGCTCGCAGTCACGGCTGGCATCATTGACCAGCACGGCGGTTTGATCGTCGCCACCAATCGCTCGGCACAAGGCGGCGCGAAATTTGAAATCACGTTGCCGATGGCTGGTGCGCCCGCATCCTGCGGGCAATAGGGCACTGAATTTCTGCCCGCAGGATGCGGGCGCACCCAGTATGGAAACGGCTGCTCAACCATTACCACCTTTGGACATTGTCGTGTTGGACGACGACGCAGATTTTCGCCTCTATCTGGAAGATGTTCTGAAAGACGACGGACATCACGTGCGACTGTGCGCGACGCCGGAGGAAATGTGGGCGATGAATGCCGAGCGGCTGCCGGATGTCGTCTTGCTCGATATGAAAATGGGCGCGGTGACGGGCGAGCAAATTCTGGATCAATTGCGCACGCGCTGGCCGGAACTCTGCGTCATCATCATCACGGGCTATCCCGATTTGGATGATATGCGTGCGGCGTTTCGGTTGCGCAGTTTTGATTATTTGACGAAGCCGTTTTCGCTCTCGCAACTGCGCGAAGCGTTGGAGCGCGCGGTCACGACGCTCGGTCTGGGACAAAGCGATGTCGAGCGATTGCGCGAACGTTTGGGGCAACGTATCAAGTCGTTGCGCGCCGAACGCGACTGGGGCTTGAAAGAATTGGCGGCGGCGACGGGCATCAGCGTTTCGCAACTCAGTTCGATTGAGCGCGGGATTCACTTGCCGAGCTTGGAAGGACTCATCACCATCAGCCGCGCCTTCCACAAAAAGCCGTCGGCCCTGCTCTCCGACATTGACTTCTGAAATTATGAAACGACTGCTGAAGGCGATTTTGTCGGTGCTGCTTTCGGTCTTTCCGACGCCGCAACATCCGCAATGTTTGCACGACGGCTTGCACGTACGTTGGCGTTGGGGCTGGCTGCGCGCGCGTTGGTGCTTGTTGTACTACCGCGTGCGGGCAATGTTTGGCGGCACACGGCTGCGCGCAGGCAAACGATTTTCCATACAAGGCGGTTTGCGATTGCGTGGTGGCGGGCAAGTCCTGTTCGGCAATGACGTCATCATCGGCGCAAAGACCGACATCTTCACGCACGATCAAAATGCAACGGTGCGCGTCGGGCATCGCAGCTTTCTGAACGGCGCGCGCTTGACCGTCGTCACGCAAATCGAAATCGGCGATGACGCGACGATAGCCGATGCGCGGCTGATGGACACCGATTTTCATTCGCTCAGCAAACGCCGCCAACACCGCGACGCGCCCATCGGCATCGCACCGATTCGCATTCACAACAACGTTTGGATCGCCGCTGGTTCGGCGGTGCTGAAAGGCGTGACGATTGGCAAAAACTCCGTGATCGCATTCGGCTCCGTCGTCGTCAAAGACATCCCAGCCAACGTCATCGCAGGCGGCAACCCGTGCAAGGAAATTAGCGCGGTGCCGGAATAATCAACCATTCTCAATTCTTCACTCTTCATTCTCAATTCTTATACTGAGAACCTGTGACACGTCCTTCACCTTTGTCAAAGAATGCAGAGTTGAGAATGAAGAATGAAGAATGCTCGCTGGGGTTTGATTGACAACACATTACTTCAACAGGCTCTCCATCTTTTCCTGATCCACAAAGCCTTCCATCGCAATTGTGCGCGCCGCTTCATCGCAAATCTCTTGCACCGGATGTCCGGCGTGACCGCGCGTCCATTCCCACGCGATTTTGTGCGGCTTTTTCGCGGCGTCCAAGCGCGCCCAAAATTCGTGATTGGCTTTGCGCCGGAATTCGCCCTTCATCGTTTTGATGACGTATTGCGAATCAGAAACCAGTTTGACATGGCACGGTTCTTTCAAGGCTTCGAGGCCGAGACACGCAGCAACGATTTCGGCTTGTTGATTGGTGCAGTTGCCCAAATATTCGCCGCAGATTTTGCGCTGGCCGCGATATTCCAAAATCGCCGCCGCCGCCGCGCGCGTCTCACCTGTGCCATTGCCCAAACTGCTGCCGTCACAAACAATCGTGATTTCTTTCATCTCAAATTTCCAATCTCAAATCCTTCACGGCAGGTTGTTGTCTTCGGAGCGTTGCCGGTAAAGATCACGCAACTGCAACGTGAATTGCATTTCGGAGTTGACTGACCGCAAGGCCAGGCGCGTTTCCGCAATCAATAACACGGAGCCGTAAAACAACGCGACGGTTCCAGCCATGCCAAGCACGGCGGGGAGCCAATCGAGTTGCCGCGCCAGCGTTGTCATACCGATGCTGACGGTCGCCGCAACCAGAAACGCCAGCGAGATGTAAAACCCTGTGAGCGCGTTTTGAATGATCTTGCCGCGGCGCGTGTGAACCGCAAGCTGCCGTTCGACCTCGGCGCGGCGCTCATCCGCAAAATCCGTGACTTCGCCCAGAAACAGCGGCTCGATCTGGATGCTCAACTCGCGCACCCGATCCACGATGCGTGCTAACCGCATAGACGTTGACATAATCAGCGTGCCGCAAGCCGAAATTAACACGGCGGGCGTAATCATGGCGGTGAGCAAACTAAGTGGATTGTCCATAATATTGAATGCGGAATGCGGAACGCGGAGTGCGGAATAATTAAAGTTTCATTACGAATTGCGGATGATTCAAAATATCGTTAACAGCGGGATTCCGCGTTCCGCATTCCGCATTCTGAAGTTTGGCATGCCTGCGCAAACTTGTGCAATCCTGAGCGAGCGGCTAGACTATGCGCCGCGTTCGGTACTGCTGCTCATAAAACTCTCGTAAGGAGACTTGAACACCCCGATGGCTACGAAAGTTAGCGACCAGGCGATTGAACCTCGCGTCAATTTCGACCGCACCACATTGCTGGACTTCTACCGCACGATGTACACATCGCGGCGCATTGACGACAAAGAATTACAACTCAAACGACAGAACGTTGTGTATTTCCAAATCAGTGGCGCAGGCCACGAAGCCGTGCAAGTCGCCGCCGGAGCCGTGCTGCGTCCGGGCTACGACTGGTTTTACCCGTACTATCGTGATCGCGCGTTGTGCCTGCAACTCGGCATCCCGCCGATTGACCATTTGCTGGCTGCCGTTGCCGCGAAGACCGATCCGAGTTCTGGCGCGCGCCAAATGCCGAATCATTGGAGCGATCCGCGCCTGCACGTCGTGTCGCGTTCGTCCTGCACGGGGATGCAGTTTCTGCAAGCGGTCGGCGCGGCGGAAGCGGGGCATCGGTTTTCATTGATCGAAGAAATTCAGGATCGCGCGACGCTGTTTGCCGACGATGAAGTCGTGCTCGTGACGTCGGGCGATGGCACGACGAGTGAAGGCGAGTTTTGGGAATCGCTGAACACGGCCTGCAATTTGAAATTGCCGGTGCTGTATTTGATCGAAGACAACGGCTACGCGATTTCGACGCCGGTCGAAGTGCAAACCGCAGGCGGCAGCATTTCGCTGCTCGTCACCGGCTTCCCGCATTTGTACATCGAAGAATGCGACGGCACGGACTTGTTTGCGAGCTACGAAGCCATCACGCGCGCGGCGAATTATTGTCGGCAACGACGTGGCCCGGCGCTCGTTCACGCGCACGTCACACGGCCTTACTCGCATTCGCAATCCGACGACGAGCAAAATTATCGTCCCGAAGAAGAACGCGAAGCCGATGCGCGCCGTGATCCGATTCGCAAACTCGCCCAGCATCTGCTGCAAAACCGCATCGCCTCGCGCGCGCAACTCGAACGCATCGAAGCCGAAGTAGATCAGGAAATCAACGAAATCGCCGACCGCGCTTTGGCTGTGGGACAACCCGCGAAAGACACGGCGAAGCTGTATGTCTACTCGCCCGACGTTGATCCAACCTCATCTGACTTTGACACTGAAGCGAACGCCAAATTGCTCGGCGGCGAAGGCACGATGGTGGATCACATCAATCGTTGTCTGCACGAAGAAATGCAGCGCAATCCGCGCATTGTCGTGTTCGGCGAAGATGTTGCCGATTGCAGTCGAGAAGAGTTTCTGAAAGACGTCAAAGGCAAAGGCGGCGTTTTCAAAGTTACCCACAATCTGCAACGCAAATTCGGCGATGAGCGCGTCTTCAATGCGCCGCTGGCCGAAGCGAACATCATCGGACGCGCAATGGGCATGGCAACGCGCGGGTTGAAGCCGGTCGCGGAGATTCAATTCTTCGATTACATCTGGCCGGCGTATATGCAAATGCACAACGAAGTGCCGTTGCTGCGCTGGCGCTCGAACAATGCGTGGAAATGCCCGATGGTCGTGCGCGTGCCGTTTGGCGGCTACTTAAAAGGCGGCGCGATTTATCACAGCATGACCGGCGCGCAATTGTTCACGTCCATTCCCGGCTGGCGTGTCGTGGCTCCCGCAACCGCGCTGGATGCAAACGGATTGTTGCGCACGGCGATCCGCTCGGATGACCCGGTGTTGTTCCTCGAACACAAACATCTCTATCGCCAGACGTACAACAAGAGTCCGTATCCCAGCGCAGATTTCTGCATCCCGTTTGGCAAAGCGAAAACCGTTCACGAAGGCACAGACGTGACCGTCGTAACGTACGGCGCGCTCGTGCAACGTTCCGTCATCGCCGCACGCGAAGCCGCCAAACACGGCCTCAGCGTCGAAGTGATTGATCTGCGCAGCCTGAACCCGTACGACTGGAACACAATCGAAACGAGCGTGAAGAAAACGAGCAAAGTCCTTGTGGCTTACGAAGACTCGATTTCGTGGGGCTACGGCGCAGAGATCGCCGCGCGGATTGCGGATGAGTTGTTTGAATATCTGGATGCGCCCGTCAAGCGCGTCGCGTCGTTGGATACGTTCGTTTCGTATGCGCCCGAAGTCGAAGATGCAATTTTGCCGCAGACAGAAGACGTGCTGAGGGCAGTGAACGCGTTGGCGAAATACTGATGAAGCCGGAAGAAATGCTTGATTCCATTTCGTCGCGCGAAGATTTCAGGCAGTTCCTGGAAGCGTTGATTGCAGATCACAGCGATTCGACTGACGGAGGGGAAAACACCTCGCTTGAACATTTTCTCGAAGCAATGCACGCTTGGGCAATTGATTCACAAGCACTGAACGAACAGCCGCGCTGGCGCGATTTTGCGCGACTCTTGCTGGCGGGAAAGCACTATGAGTAACGCAAGCAAACTCATCAGTATCTACATCGGCTCGCAAAAAGGCGCGCGCAAAGTGCCTGTCGCCAGCGCCGAATTGATTCCCGATCACGGCGTCAGCGGCGATCATCACGCGGGGACGAAGCCGCATCGCCAAATCAGTTTATTTGCCAGCGAAACGTTGCAGGAAATTCAGGCGGCGGGTATTGACGTCGCGGCGGAAGAATTAAGCACGAACCTACTCACCGAAGGCGTTGCGATAGACACCCTGAGCGCAGGCACGAAAATGAAAATCGGTGCGGCGATCATCGAAATTAGCGAAGCCCGCAAACCGTGCGGGTCTCTTACCAAAATTGACAAACGGCTCCCCAAAGCTACATATTTACGGTGCGGGCAGTTTGCTCGCGTGTTGACAGGCGGCACAATTCACGTCGGTGACGCAATCGAAATTCTGTAAATAATGGCGTGCCAGCGGCCTGCTGGCGCACATCCTCGACAATCAGCAGTTAGAAAATCAATTCGCAAACTGACAGTTTGCGCTACCGTTTCGGAGAAATTACGAATGATCCAGCGACCACGCCGAACATTCCTCAAATCTTTATCTGCTTCGCTCATCGCCGCGCCCGCCATCGTGCGCGCCAGCGTCTTAGGCAACGCCCCGCGCTTGCCGATTGCCTTCTCGACGCTCGGCTGTCCGAAGTGGGATTGGAAAACGATTCTGAAAAACGCAAACGAATGGGGCTTCGCGGCGATTGAAATGCGCGGCCTGCTCGACCAGATGGACTTGCCGAAAAGCCCGCAGTTTATGGGCGACAACATCAAAGCGAGTCAGCGCGATTTGAAGGCGCTCGGCTTGAAAATTTCCGACCTCGGTGCGTCCGCACGAATGCACGAACCCGATCCGAAAAAACGCGACGAACAAATGGACGAATCTAAACGTTTCATTGATTTGGCGTACAGCTTGAATGTTCCGTATGTGCGCGTGTTTCCCGACAAGTTAGTGCCGGGCGAAGAACGTCGCATCACAGTTGAGCGCATCATCGAAGGAATGCGCGAGCTGGGCAAATATGCGCGCGGCGCGAACGTCACCGTGATTCTGGAATCGCACGGTGACTTCACGGATTCGCCGACGCTCTTGCAAATCATGAAAGGCGCGCAAATGACGACGACCGGCTTTTTGTGGGACGCACATCACACCTGCGTGTACAGCAAAGAAAAGCCGCAAGACACCTACAACGCGCTCGGCAAATTCGTGCGCCACACACATCTGAAAGATTCCGTCCCTGGTGACAAAGGTCGCCGCCACGTCTTGACCGGCGCGGGCGAAGTGCCGGTCAAAGAAACCGTGCAAGTGCTGAAGGCCGCCAATTACAAAGGCTATTATTGTTTGGAGTGGGAAAAGCGTTGGCATCCCGACATTGAGGAGCCGGAAATCGCCTTCCCGCAGTACGCCAAAATCGTCCGTGAATATCTGACCGAAACAAAGGAGGCCACAAATGAAAAGTGATGACATCACCCGCCGCGAATTTATCGAACAATCAGCAATGACCGCCGCAACCGCATCAACATTGCCCGCGCTCATCTCTGACACCGCCGAAGCCGCGCCCAAACTGCCGCAGCGTGTGCTCGGTCGCACGGGCGTCAAGGTTCCCGTGCTCGCGTTCGGTTGCGGCAGCCGCTTCTTGATGTACAAAGCAGAAGAGGCGTCGGCGATCCTGAATCAAGTGATTGACCTCGGCATCACGTACCTCGACACCGCGATGGATTATGGCAAGGGCGAAAGCGAAACGCGCGTCGGCCAAGTGATGGCCAAGCGGCGCAAAGACGTTTGGCTCGCAACGAAAGTGCCGCCCGATGCGCGCAGCTACGATGCCGCGATGCGCCACGTCGAGCAAAGCCTCAAACGCTTGCAAACCGATCACGTAAATTTGTTGCACCTGCACAGCCTCTCGACCGAAGACGATCTCGCGCGGATTATGGCGAAGGACGGCGCAATTCACGCACTCTACAAATTGCGCGAACAAAAAGTCGCGCGCTTCATCGGCATGACCAGCCACACCGACGGCGCGGTGATGGCGCAGGCCATTGAGCGGAACGATCTGGATTGTGTGCAAATGGCGATGAATCCGGCACGCGCGCTCAAGTTTGAAGAACTCGCGCTGCCCGCCGCGAAGAAGAAAAACCTCGGCGTGATTTTGATGAAAGTCACCGCGCAGGAAAAACTGCTCGGCGGCGGCATTGGCAAAGCCGAAGTCAAAGACCTGATTCGCTATGCGCTGAGTTTGCCGGTGTCGTGCGCGGTGATGGGCATGCCAAAGCCCGAATTCATTCAGCAAAACGTCGCTGCGGCGCAAGCCTTCAAGCCGATGACGGCAGCCGAAATGGACAAGCTGCGTGTGCAGGTTGCGCCGACGAAAGTTCAACTCGAACGCTTCTTCTATCATCACTACGACAGCAGCCGCGTCTAAGCTTTATCGGGGCTTTATTGGGCTTTATCGGGGCTTTGACGCAGGCCAACGATCAACCTCTTCCACATTGGAGACAAATCTATGCAACAACCAAGAAGAGTAGATGTACGCTGGGAATGGATCAGTCAGGGCTGGGAGATGTATTCGCAACAAATGGGGAATTGGCTGTTGATTTCGCTGATTGTGTTTTTGGTTTCGGCGATTCTCATCGGGCCGGTTTATGCGTTTATGATTATCTCGCTGGGAATCGGGAGCAACTCGAATCCGCAAGATGTGATTCAGGCGATTCAAAACTCTGGCATCGGCATCGTTTCGACGTTGATGATGTCGGTAGTTTCGGCTTTATTGCAGGCAGTTTCGTACAGTGGCTACTATCACGTCGCCATGAAGCAGTTGCGCGGCGAGCAGATTTCTGTCGGAGATTTTTTCGCTGGCCTGAAAAATATTGTGCAAGTCCTAATCGTGACGGGAATTTTGGCGGCTGCGCAATTTGTGGTGAGTCTGATTTTTTGCGTGGGGACGATATTGTCATTGGTGATCTCATTGGCGTCAGTAGGGTTGTTGCTGTTCACCTATCCTTTGATCGCAGATCGAAATATGGGAGCACTTGATGCGGTGAAAGCAAGCATTGACGTGACCAAACAAAATCCGGTGATGTTCATTCTGTTTGGCATCGTCGCGCATTTGATCGGCGGCATCGGCATCCTCGCCTGCTGCATTGGCGTAATCTTTACCGCCCCGCTGCTGATTACAATTGTTTCTTGTGCCTATCGTGATTGCTTTGGTTCGCCGGGCGGGATGAATTCTTACACGCCACCGCCACCGCCAAACTATGGTGGATACGAACCGCCGCCACCGCCACCGCCATCCTCGTGGCAATGAGGGCAACCCCAAATCAACCTGTGTGAGCGGTAGCGCGAATCAATGAAAATTCACGCTGCCGCTCTTCTTATGTGCGGCGCGGCCAAAATCTGCTGAGCCTCTCTTGCGCTTTGGTAAAGTCTTGCTAAGATAGCGGGCATCTTATCTCACAACGTTTTGATAGCGGTGATTCATGACAGCAAAAATATTGGACGGTGCTGCGGTCGCGCAGCAGATTAAGCAACGAGTTGCTGCGCGCGTAGCGGAATTGGCGGCGCGTAATTTCCAGCCCGGCTTGGCTGTGGTAATCGTCGGTTCGGATCCGGCCTCGCAGGTCTATGTCGGTAGCAAGGTCAAAACCTGCGCGGCGCTCGGACTCTATTCCGAAAAGCACGCGCTGCCGGAAGAAACGACGACCGAGCAGTTGTTGGCGCTGGTTGCCGAGTTGAATACGCGCGACGAAATTGACGGCATTCTGGTGCAATCGCCGCCGCCTGCGCACATCAACGAACGGCAGATTATCGAAGCGATTGACCCGGCCAAAGATGTGGATGGGTTTCACAAAAGCAATGCTGGATTGTTGATGCAAGGCAGCGCGGACGCTTTAATTCCCTGCACTCCGGCGGGCATCATCGAAATGCTGGATCATTACCAAGTCCCGCTGGCAGGCGCGAACGCCGTCGTCATTGGGCGCAGCGACATTGTCGGGAAGCCGATGGCGATGTTGCTGCTGCATCGCCACGCGACAGTCACGATCTGTCATTCGCGCACGAAAGATTTGCCCGCAGTCACGCGCCGCGCCGACATCGTGGTCGCGGCTATCGGACGCAAAGCGATGATCACGGGCGAGTACATCGGCGAGGGCGCAGTCGTCGTGGATGTCGGGATGAACAGCGCGACAACCGAAGATGAAGTGCGGCGTATTTTTCCCGACGAAGAAATTCCAAAACGCCTGGAAGCCTTGCAAAAACGCGGCTCCACGCTCGTCGGCGATGTCGAACCGCGCAGCGTGATGGAACGTGCAAGTTATTTGACGCCCGTGCCCGGCGGCGTCGGGCCGTTGACGATTGCGATGTTGATGCAAAACACGGTGCGGGCGGCAGAACGAAGGCGGAAACCATGAAGCAAAAGGCAAACGATTTGAAATTTGAGAAGCGATTCTCAATTTGGATATAGCTGACCTGTCAGAGAGGACTGCGGCGAGTATTTTTCCTTATTCATTTTTCATTGTTTCCGGGGGATTCCCCCGCCCAAGAATGAAGAAGGAAAAAGGAAGAAGGAAGAATGTTGCTGCCGACAGTCCAAAGTGAGAATGGCTGTTTGCCTTTTGCCTTTTGATTTTTATGTTACGGGTTGGTCTGACGGGCGGGATTGCCTGTGGCAAAACGTATGTGACCGAAGTGCTGCGCGAGTTGGGCTGCGAGGTGCTCGACGCCGATCAGGTCGCGCGCGCCGTTGTGGAACCGGGACAGCCGGCGTACCTCGATATTGTCCGAGAATTTGGCGCGGAAAATCTGCAAGCGGATGGAACGATTGATCGCGTCAAACTCGGAGCCATTATTTTTTCGGATGCGGCGCAGCGCGCCAAAATGAATGCCATCGTGCATCCGCGCGTTCACGAAGCGCAAAGCCGTTGGATGACCGAAGTGGCCGCGCGCAACCCGGCGGCCATTGCGGTGGTGGATGCGGCACTGATGATTGAATCGGGCGGCTACAAGCGGTTCGATAAATTGGTCGTGGTGCATTGCACGCCGGAGTTGCAATTGGCGCGGCTGATGGCGCGCAACCATCTCTCCCACGAAGAAGCGGTCAAACGAATTGCGGCGCAAATGCCGACGGCGGAAAAACTGACGTACGCGGATTATTCCATTGATACGTCAGGCGGGTTTGCAGACACCCGCCAGCAAGTCGTGGCGCTGCACAGCGAATTACAAAAACAAGCCGGCCTACGACCAGGAAGTGCTTGACGCTCTGGAAAAAGCCTTCCTTTAGGTCTTTTAGACGAACGAAAGACGGAGGAGCAAGGAACCTTGTGGCTGCGGCGAAGCAGTTTTTCGCGGCCTGTAACTTCCGTCTTGCGCGCGCGCCCAGGCGCTGCTTCCTGCCCCGGCGTAGCGATTGGGTTCAAGGCAGGCCGCGTAGCGCGAGGGCGTTGGCTTATTCCTTTCTCCAGCGCCCTCGCTTGTATTCTCTGAAGTAGCTAGTAGCTATCAGCCATTAGCTTTCAGCTTTCAGCTTTTAGCCTTCAACTTTCGGCTGCTGGCTGTTGGCTGATAGCTAATAGCTAATGGCTAATAGCTGATAGCCGGGCAAACACGATGGTGGACGTAGCAAACATCTCTGACGCCGAGAGCCAACTGGACGCCTCCGCCCAGACCGCCGAATTTTCGCCCCACTGGCGGGCGGCACAACCAACTCTGGCCGCCAGCACCAACCTCGCCCTCGTGACCTTAGATGCCCGCAACGATTTTCAGTCGCGCGTCGCCAACGAAACCAGCATTTGCCAGAGCTTTCTGAATGACCCGGCCAAAGCCCGTATGTGCGCAGAATTTTGTGGCAAGGCGCGCGAACGCGCGCTGGCCGCCGGGCACGCCATCACGTATCGCTGCGAAGCCAATCTGCATTGCTTTGCGGCTCCCCTGCCCGGCCCCGACGCACCGCTGGTGTTGATCGGCGGGCGCACGTTTCTTTCGGTCAGTGCTTACCGCGAATTTCTGCAACGCGAATCGGCGGGCGGCAAGCGCACAGCGCCCCAATTATTCAGCAACGTCAAATTCACCGACGCTGAAGAATTCGACCGGCATCAGCAGATGATTTTGACGACGGCGCACGAAATCCTCAGTCACGATTTCAGCGCCGCTGCCGAAGAGCTTCCCGCCGCTCGCACAGAAGTTCAGCGCGCTGCCGAAGCCGCGCTCGCACAACCCGCGTCGCTGCTTTCGACCGAACAATTGGAAACGTTCTTCAAAGGTTCGTTCGAGCAGGGTTGCCGCGAGGCGTTGCATTTGATTGGCTCGCAGTTTCAGATTTCGTCCGGCGCGCTGTTGATGCGCACGGGGCGACGTATGGCCGCTTGTGCAGCGGGTGGCGAGCAGCGCGAGCAGTTGATCGAACTCCAGCTTCATCTGGATGTGCCGCTGCTGCAGCGCCTGCAAAGACAGGGCGAAGAAAGCGTCTCCACCCTGCTCACGGCGGAAGAGTTGATGGATCTGCAACTCGATCTTCATTGCGCGCGCGCCGAAGCGTTTCCGCTCTTGATTGGCGAGGATTTGGCGGGCGTGCTGCTGGTGTTGGATTCAGAATTCGACGCCGCCACGCGACAGGAAATGGCGCGGCTGGGACAGAGTTTGATCGTGCCGCTCGAACTGGCGCGACTGCGCGATGCCGTCAACGCACAAACCCGCTCGTTGGCGCAATGGCAGGATTTTTCGCATCTGCTCGCGACCCGCGCCAATGCTCCTGAAACGTATTCGGCCATCGTCGAAAAAGTTATGACCGCGCTCGGCGCAGAGCGCGTCTCGTTGCTGATTTACAACGAAGAGTCGGGCCAATTGCTGTGCAAAGCTTCGAGCGGTTTGGGGAGCGGTTTGGGGAAAGACGTTGTCAGCGGCCCGCCGATTGGCGAAGGCATTGCGGGCGTAGTGCTCGAACGCGGCGAGCCGTTGCTGGTGCGCGATTTGCGCGAGCAGCCCTGGGTCGCAGATCGCGCACACGGTCAGGCGCGTTCGCATTCGTTCATCAGCTTCCCGCTGCTCAGCGGCGGCAAGCGGCTCGGCGTCATCAACCTCACTGACCGCGTCGGCAATGAAAGTTTCACCGCCAGCGATTTGGATTGGCTCAAGTTGTTTGCGCCGTACGCGGCGGCGGCGCTCGAAAAAATTGATCTGCACGAAAAAGCGCAACGCTTTCAACTCCTGGCCATCACGGATCCGCTGACCGGCTTGCTCAATCGTCGTTACCTCGAAGAACGCTTTACGCAAGAGATTGAACGCTCCAAGCGGTATCAATTCCCGCTCTCGTTCGTGATGCTGGACATTGACGGCTTCAAGTCATTCAACGACACGTTCGGGCA
The DNA here is from genome assembly GCA_964631865.1 of uncultured Heliobacteriaceae bacterium. Classification (GTDB taxonomy): domain Bacteria; phylum Acidobacteriota; class Blastocatellia; order RBC074; family RBC074; genus JAFDVL01. The sequence goes on from CAZWAK010000139.1 coordinate 15,243, forward strand.
TCAGGCGGGCGATGAAGTGCTGCGCGAGACGGCGCATTGCATTCGGCGGTCGCTGCGCAACTTCGATGTCGCGGCGCGTTACGGCGGCGAAGAATTCATCGTCGTCCTGCCGGAAACCGATGTGACCTCCGCGATGATCCTCGCCGAACGCCTGCGCAAAGCGGTCGAACAACACTTTGCCGACGAACGTTCGCGTCATCCGGTCACGGTCAGCATAGGGGTTTCGAGTCTCAGCAAAACCCTGCAAAATCGGCAGCAAGTGATCCGCGCCGCCGACCAGGCACTGTATGCTGCAAAAAAACGCGGCAAAAATTGCGTTGTCGTGTACAATACGGAGCTGGTTCCGGGTCTCGCTTAATTTCAGGGTTTGCTTTTTGAGAACAGACCACAGCTTCCAGGCTAAACATGTCAGGCTGGAAATGCCAAGCTGGAAATCAAAGCCGTTCGGGACACGCAAGCAACGCCATTGGCCGGTCGCGTTGCCCATTCTTCAAGCCTCTCCCAACTGAAACCACCCTGCCCAAGGCGATGTCTGAAATTGTTAGCCCTCAAACCGAATACTTTGCATGTCGTTTTCCTCAGATTCTTCACCACACCGACCTATTCTGAGTCAGCTTGCCAGCGACGAACTGCTCGCGCGCACCGCCGCCGCTCTGGATGATGTCTATCAAGCCGCTGTCTTGAAAAACGCCCGCGCCATTCTGGTCATCGGGCGTCCGCAATCGGGCAAGACCGAGTTGTTGCGCCTGACCTACGACCGGCTCTTCCACGAGCAGGGGCGCACGTTGCCGATTTATTTCAACCTGCGCCACGACCGTTTGTCGCCGGACAAATTCGCCAAAGATTTTTTGCTGACGCTGCTGCGCCAATATCTCGCGTTTGTGAATCACGATGCGACGCTCGTGCCACGTTACGAATTGACCGAACGCGATTTGCTGACGCTGGCTCCGGCTAATGAATACGCTGCACTCAAAGAAATTCTGGACAGCTACGAAACGCGCGCGCAGGAGCCGGACAAACGTTCGCTCGTGCGCTATGCGTTGGGCTTGCCGCAACGGCTGGCGGCGCGCAGTTCGTATCACCTCACGGTGTTGCTGGACGAAGCGCAATGGCTGGATCGCATCGTGACGGACGAAGAGATCGCCAATTTGTTCGGCGAAGTGTTGCAGCAACCGCATCTCGTATCGTTCATTTTGACCGGGCAACAACGGGCGTTGCTCGATCAATTGGCGGCGGAAGAAGGCGTCATCGGCAACGTCAAGCTGCTGCATTTCCCGCCGCCCGATGTTGTGTCGCTGCGAGACATCGTCAGGCAATGGTGTGTGCAGGACAACGTCGCGTTCGATCCTGAAATCGTCCGGCTCGCCGTGCATCAACTCGACAGCAATTTGTTTTATCTGCGCGCGCTGACGGCGGCATCGAGCGAGCGCAAGATGTGGTTTGACAAGGGTGCGGATTTCGAGCGGTTGTATGTCGCCGAGTTATTACAAGGCCGCATTGCGCATTATTTCTCGCGGCTGTTGCGGCAAATTGCCAGCGACGCGACCGGCGGTCAGGCCGGTGAACTCGCGGCCATTGAAATCGTGTACATCTGCGCCGAAGCTCAGGCGTCGCGTGCGCCTGTGGAACTCATCAAATCGCGGCTCGAACCCCGCATCAAAGTATCAGCGTTGCTGGCCGAACTGCATCGGCACGAATTGGTGACGCTGTTGGACGGGCATGTTTTGCCGTCGGAAGACCTGGTGTTTTGCGATTGGATCGCGGCCACGCATCGCCGCTTTGAAGGCGCGTCGCTCGAAGAAGTGAAGCTTGATCTGTTGCGCCGCCGCATCAAATCCGTGCCGCAGATGTTGGCCTTGAGCGCGCGCCGCACGTTGCACACGCAGATCGAAGCCTTGCTGCGCCGCTTCGATGGGCAAAGCATCGCGCGTTCGTTGTTCGCGCACGATGAATTCGTAATTCGCTACGGCCACGCGACCTACGAAATTATGCTGGGCGGTTTGGCGGCGGAAATTGAGCGCGTGCAGTTGCCGCAAATCGTTCACGTCGCCGAAGGACATCTCTTCACGCATCGCAGTTCGCCCGCCAGTTGGAGCTATCTGTTGGCCTTCGGTTTTGAAGAAGGCATCTACGATCAGGAGCACGAAGTCGTGTGGTTGTTGGCCGTCGCCGATTCGCCTTCGGCCATTACGGCGGAAGCGGTGCAAGCCTTAGACCAGCAACTGAGCGAAATCCAAACGGCGCTCACGGCCAATCAAACGCCGGAAAAACCCGCGCCGAAAATCATTCGCTGGGCGATCAGCAAAATGGGCTTCACGCCCGATGGAACCATCGCGCTGCTCGAACGCGGCTTCGCGGCCTCTGATTGTTTGCAATTGGAACTGCTGTCGCGCATTTTGGAAAGCACGACGCAGCAAACCAAAGGCGAACCGCCCAACGCTGTCCACCTCGGCACACCGCTGATGCTTTCGCAAGGCGAATCTTTCGCTCCGCCCAGGACGATGGAAGAATTCAGCGCGGACGCGCCCATCGAAGTTATGGTGGTGCCCGCCGACCCAACGGCTGACGTTCCTGCGACGGAAGCCACCGCAACGCCCACGACGATTCCGCCGGAGCGCGTGGATGCGAACCATTTTGAGATGGCGATTCCGATCAATGATGACAAGGAAATCATCGCGGCGCGGGTGGCCGAACGACTCGCGCGCAGCGCGGGCTTCACGCCCGAAGCCGTCAACCAAATCAAGACGGCCTTGATCGAAGCTTGCCTGAGCCTGGCCGCAGCGGAGGAAACGGGGGAAGGCAAGATTTATCAACGCTATCAACTCGACGAAGAAAAAATGACGATCCTCGTCTCGAACACCGCCGCGGGCTTGACGCAAACGACGGGAACGCTGGTGGTGGAAGACCCCGAACGGCTCTGGCGCTTGGACGTGCTGCGCAGTCTGGTGGATTTTGTGCGGCTCACGAAACTCGACCGAGGCTGGCGCGTCGAGATGGCACGCTTCATTCCGCTCAAGCCCGAAGGTTAGCGGCAACGTTACTTCCTGATCGCTTCGCTCAAAATTTGTCCGACGCTGTTGCTGGGCGGTTCGATTTTCAGAAGCGCCGCGAGCGTCGGCGCAATGTCGAGCGGGCTGCTCGCCGTCGTAAAGATTCCCGCCTTCACGCCCGCGCCATAAAAAATCACGGGCACATGCGTGTCGTAGCTGTACGGCGTGCCGTGCGTCGTGGCGAGCGGCGTGGCTTCGCCAAACATCCAGAACGGTTTCGGAATCGCAACCAAGTCGCCATTGCGTTCGGCGTGGAAGCCCAGCGCGACACTGTTCGCCACGCGCGTGCGCGGCAATTGCCCGCTGAGGATGTCGGTGCGCGTGAAGCATTCGGCAATGCCTTTGAGTTGTTTGAGCGCCGCGCAGGTCGTGTTCTCGACCGCCGCGCGCGAGGCCTGCCGCCGCGCCAACGCCGCATAGTCAAAATACACGTTGCCGTACGTGATGGACGACACCCATTTTTCTTCGCCGAACTGTTTGTTGAGCGCATTGCTGATCGTCTCGGCCACTTCTTTGACTTCGATGCGACCGCCGAGACCGAGCGTCTGGGCGTGTTCTGGCACGGGCGCGACGCCGTGATCTGCCGTAAACGCGATGAGCGTATTTTGCAAACCAATTTTTTTATCCACGTAGGCCAGGAATTCCGCCAGCATACGATCTGTGCGAATCGTCATGTCCTGCACTTCGGGGCTGTTCGGGCCGAGATAGTGGCCGAGAATATCATTCGCCGAAAAGCTCACACTCAGCACATCGGGCACATCGTCCGCGCCGAGTTGTTCATTTTCAATCGCAGCCTGCGCGAGCTTGATGAGCATTTCGTTGGCGAACGGCGTGGCCTCGAATTGCTTGAAAAACTTGCTGCCCGGTTTGTCTTCTCCACCCGTGATCAGATGCGGAAAGGTTTTGCCGTACGACCATTTCTCGAACGACGAATCATCCGGCAACGAACGTGCGTACGCCGCTTCGGGCAACAGCTTCTCCCACTTCCTGCCGAAATATTTGTCCGCGCAATTGTCCTGATTGAATTGCTTCACCCAGTTCGGCAAATCGTTGAAGTAATACGTGCTGGACACGATTTTGCCCGTCGTGTCGTCGTACCAATACGCGCCGTTCGGACGTTTCCCCGCCGGCAAAATCGCCGCGCGATCTTTGAGCGAAATGCCGATGACTTTCGCTTGTCCGTTCGTGATGAGCTTCAATTGATCGCCAATCGTCGAACTCAGCAAACGATGCGGCGACGCGCCCGCCGCTTCTTTGCCGCCCAGCAATTTCGTGTTCGCGTCCACCACGCTCGTGATCCTTTTGCCCGCTTCCCGATCCCACCATTCGTTGGCAATGATACCGTTTTCATTGGGCGCGGAACCGCTCATAAACACCGCGTGCCCGCACGCCGTCACCGTCGGCGTGTACGGATAATGCGCGTTCGAGAAGACCGCGCCGTTCGTCAAAAATCGCTTGAATCCGCCTGTGCCAAACTGATCCTCAAAGCGCGACAGGTAGTCGTAGCGAAACTGATCAATCACGATGCCGAGCACGAGTTTGATTTTGGGCGCGACAGTTTTTTTGGGCTGCGCACTGAGCGGCGCAGCAACGAGCAGCAACGACAACAAAAGAGAGAGCGATAAGCGGAGCCGTAGTGAGAGCATAAAAGTTGATTTGAGCGAGAGAGGATTACAATTTCGGCGGTGCGCCTACCGGGTGCTGTTCCAAATCCAACACCGAACCCGTGATGCACGCGCTTTCATCGCTGGCGAAATACGTCGCGGCGTAAGCGATGTCCAGCGGCAGCAACAAACGTCCGAACGGGCGGGTTTTATAGGCTTCTTCGAGCCAATCGTCGCCTTTGCCTTCCAGCTTTTTCACGACATGTTCGTTCGGCGTTTCCGTCCAGCCGACATTCAATTGATTCACGCGGATGCGATATTTCGTCAGATAGCTCGCCAGATTTTTCGTGAACGTCATCAAGCCGCCCTTCGACGCCGAATAGGCCAACAGCGCCGGTTCGCCGATGTACGCATTCACCGAGCCGATGTTGATGATTGAGCCGGTGCGCCGTTCTTTGTTGTGCTGGAAAAATTGTTGCGAGCAGATGAACGCCCCGCGCACATTGATCGCGAACAGACGATCCCACAACTCGACCGTCGCATCTTCAATCGTGCAGCGCGTGCTGTCCCCCGCGTTGTTGACGAGCACATCCACTTTGCCAAAGGCTTCAACGGTGCGATCAATCAGGTTGCGGCAATCCGCTTCGCTCGTCACATCGGCGCGATGAAAAATCGCTTGCCCGCCCTCGTTGAGGATGCTGGCGACAATGTCCGCGCCATTTTTTTCGTTGCGACCGGAGATCACAACACTTGCGCCTTCGCTGGCAAATAACCGAGCAATGCCTTCGCCCATGCCAGCCGTTGATGCAGTAATGACTGCGACTTTATTTTCTAAGCGACCCATAAATTTCATCCAAAATGTTGTGCGATCTTCGCACGTAAAAATTGTACGGATTCACGCAACTCGTCCATGCCGTTCTCGCCGTCTTCAATCGAAATCCAACCGTCGAAGCCTTCGGCTTTCAGCGTGGAGAAAATTGCATCGTAATCATTCAAGCCTTTGCCGATTA
>CAZWAK010000140.1:0-20836 GCA_964631865.1 uncultured Heliobacteriaceae bacterium
GTCGGGCAGGTTTTCGTCGGTTTCTTCTGTCCACTGATTGAACGGGTTGGATTGCGACTGCTTTTTCTCAAGCGCCTGTTGTTGCTGCTCGCCGGAGTTTTCCTGCTGGTCTTCGGAATCGTTTTTGTCGGATGCTTCTTCTTTTTCGTCAGATTCAGATTCGGTGTTTTCTTCGTTGCGCGGCGATTGCAACAGCGCGTAAACACGCTTCGTAGCGATCAACGAATCTCCGACCGAAGCATCTTCCTGATGCAAGCATTCCTCGACGATGCGATGAAATTCGCCGATGACATCGCCGTAGGCTTTGCGCGCCGCCGGGTCAATGACGCCGCCGCAGAGCGTGATTTGAAACAGCAGTTCGTAGAGCAATTGGTCTACGGGCAACGACGTGACGGGCGGGCGATTGTCAATCAGGCGCGCACGGACGAAATTCAAATCGCGCCGAATGCCGCGATAGGCTTTGCGCAGGCGCGAATCAATGCGCCCGTTTTCCAGCGTCGTAAAAATGCGCGTCGCCAAACCGGGATTCGGAAAGCGCGACAACGCGGAGCGGAAATCCGCAAACTCAAAACTTTCATCGGTCAAATCAGGGCGAAAGCGTTGGCGCAAAATGTATTCTTCGGGGATTTCGATTTCTTCGGAATCGGCGAGGCGGCTCCTGCTTTCGTCTTTGTCGCGGAAGAATTCGTCAACGTCTTTCAGCGCGGCGCGCAACGGCGGCGTGCCGACATCGCGCGTGCCGAATTCGATTTGACCGGCGGCGTGTGCGGCCAGAACTTTGTACAAACGGAAATCGTCTTCGAGCGAACCGAACTCCGCAATCATCGCGGGCAGGTGAATCGTTTGCCCGTCGGTGATGCGCGATTCGTCCGGCACTGCGCCGAGCGGAGCGATTGCCAATTCGCGTCCGGTTAAGCCTTCGACATATAAGCGCAGCAAGTGCGCAATGGATTCGAGCGCGAGGCCGCCGCGTGCTGCGCGCAACGACTCCTGACTGCTTTTGGATTCGAGCGCGTAATAAGCTTGCGCGCGACGACGATCTTGCCGATGCAAACCTGCGCCTGCCCGCGCCCACGCCTGAAACTGTTCGAGCGAAGCGGCAGCCAACGCACGCGGCGCTGATTTGAAGCATTCGAGCGCGACGTAGACGCTGTTGTCGGCTAACTCTTCCGTCATTTCCAACACGGATTTGATGACCGCCAGGCTGTGTTCAGGCGTGCGTTGTTTCGCACCGATGATGCGGCGTTGATTGGCCGACAGCGCGGACATGACTTTTGGCGTGAGCTTCAGAAAATCATAAACGAGCGCATTGCCTTCTTCCGCGACGCGCTTCGAGACGAAGTTCCATTTCTCGTAACTCGCTGCGTCGCTCTGTTCCATCACGGATTTCGCCGCGCGGAAATATTGCAGCGCCGTCGCCCCGCCGCGTTCCAAAAAGCTGCTGGTTTGTTCGTACAACAAACGCGCTTCGCCAGACGTTTTGACAAAGCTCAAGCCTTCGCCGAGTGCTGACAAAAACTCCGCCGCTGTCGCGCCCGTGCGATTGGCAAAATTTTCCGCCAATTCCAACGCTTGTTTCGTGAGCGGCAGATTTTGGTTTTGGAACGAGTTGTCGAGCTGATGCAGCGCCGCGACGGCATTGGGCGCAGCGGCTAAAACTTCGGTGCTGTGCTTGACGGAGCGATTGGCAACGGCGACGGCGATGTTGAAGAGCTTGTACGTCGCTTCGGTTTCGCCAAGTTTTTCGATGGTTTTCGGCGCGGCGTAAAACGTGCTAAGCGCGGTCGAAGGCGAAAGCACAATTTGCTTGCCGCACAGCGCGATCAATTGCGGGCGCAAATTGACCGGCACGGCGGCTAAGGTTTGTGCGGACGAGTGAAAGAAACCATTCGCTTCTTCGGCATTGTCGAGCGCAATGCGGCGACCGACTTCGGCCCATTGGCGCAGATCGTCGTTTTCGAGATGCTGCGCGACTTCGGGCACGACGCGAAAGAATTCTGTCGCCACCTTGATCGAAACCCCAGCGAGCGAAGCCCCCACATCCATCGTCACCCACGCGCGATCATTCGGTTGAATGCCGAACGAACGCGCTAAGGCTTCGACCGATTTGCGGGTCACGCCTTTGAGAAGAGAGCCGGTAATGCCTGTGCGCTTTTCGTCGTTCATAAATCTTTACAGCGTTACATCCTCCGCATTGATGGGAGGTTCGATTTGCAAAAACTCTCGGTAAATCCTGTCTTTGTATTCCTTGCCAATTTCGTTGATTGCTGCGATGAAGGATTGGTACGTTCCCGGCCCGCCAATTTTTTCCCAGAACTCATCGCCAATCAAAACGACCGGGTCTTCCTTCATATTGAACCAGCGTGCGGGAAAACTCCATGCATAGTTTTCTTTGCGCCCGTAAGGATTGTAGGGAAGCGCGTAGAAGGCTCCGTCAACCTGCAACGGTTCCATACTGTAGAGCTTCAGGATTTTCTCTTTGCTGACTTTTGTAATGTCGCTGTTGGGAAGCGGAGCTTTGAGTTCAAAAGCTTGGCGTTGGCGTTTGGCGTTATCTTCCGCGTAAACATCACACACAACGGTGACGGGGATTAGCTCGCCGCCACCTTCCAAAATGTACGCAAGCTCGGTTGCCCAATCAGGCTTTTTCTTTTGTTGACTGCCTTGCGCGTGTTCTAACGAATTCAGAACTTCAGCAATGCGTCGTAGCCGTCCTTCTCTCACCGTGCCGCTGATGCTGTAATCCGTCACGCCATACCCAAGACCTTTTTGTGCAACGACCACAGCGAGAGCCTCCCAAGCCTTCCCAAAAGGTGTGACGAAGCGGCGCTCGAAGTGCGATCCCTTGAAGATTTCATCAGGAACCAGTGCAGCGTAGAGTGGCTTTTTCGCGTGATGATCTTCTTTGATGAACGGGTCTTTCACTAACACATTATGTATGACGCGATCCATCATTGCCCTGATTACGGCCTGAATTGCTCGCTTCATTTCATCCGAATCATTCATCCTTGCCACCTCAAATTTTTAGCCGAGGGGTTTGCGCCAGATAAAAACTGATTCGTAAAACTCGCCTTTGCGACGACCTGTTCTACGATTGACGTGACGGTTGACAACAGCTTCGATTTCGACTCCAGCCAGATTCGCAATTTCCGGGTAAAGATTGGCTTTGTCGGCAGCAACAACTATCAACCTTCCGCCGGGTTTGAGATGCGTGCAAATTCGTCGAAAAACGCCCGCAATATCGGTTTGATAGGAGTTGCGCGCTTTTTGGCTGGCTCCACGCGCAGCGGCTCCGATTTCGTATTCTCGCCGATCTTCCAGTCCTAGCAGGTGATAGGCGTAAGCGTGCTGCTCGTGATAGTCAATTAAGCCAACGTAGGGCGGACTCGTGATGACACCATCAACTACTGGAAACTCTATCTCGCGGCTGTCGGCGTGATGAATCTGGATCATTGCATTTGTGCGCAGCTTGGCGAATTCTTCGATGCGTGTCAGCGTATCCAAACTGTATCGCTTCAAAAACGGAAATGCCTGCGTAGTCGGCGCGCAAAAACGCGAATGTTTATAGCAGTAATAAGAACCTGTTTGCGGTGCTTTCGGGAAGTCCAGATCAAAATGTGTGGTTAAGCGGGCCGAGCGAGCCGCACGGGAGAGAATCACCTTCAGCAAATCTTGATGGCGATAATTCGCGATCAAATCCCGATACCCAACTAACTCGCGCAAGGTCTGAGGCGCGAACCATTGCGTAAGGTAAGGGTGTTCATTATCTGCCTCATCTACCGCCTCCGTGCCATCATCCCAAAGCGATAGTTGGCAATTTTGCGCTTGTGTGTTTTGTTGTACTTTGCCGAGAATGTCGTGAACTTCGGCGCGGGCTTCAGCCAAATTGTAAGCGGCAGTTTTGGCTTTGCACAAAGTGATGTTGAAGGCGGAAATATCACAACCAATGCTATTGATTCCTAGCTCACTGGCCTGAACAAGCGTTGTCCCTGAACCACAAAACGGGTCAAGCACAGTTTGTCCAACCTGGAAATATTTTCGCAGAAAGACCTCTACCAATTGCGGAATGTATTTGCCCAAATAGGGGTGTAAGCGATGAACGTGCTTCGTTCGTTCTCGCTCTGGCAAATCTTTTTCGCGCCAGTTGAGGTTGATCTCGCTGAGCGGAGTGCGAACAGTCACACTACTTGCTTGCGTGGGAATGTCTTCGCGTTCATAAACAGCGACGCGCTTTTCCTCATTCGTTAGCGTTGGGTGCAAAGTTAGTTGCATTTGTCAGTCTCGGATAGCAATTTCATTGAGTGTTTGCTATTCAATCAACGGCTAATAACCTTTGTATACTTGCTGAGCCTGTTCCATATCGGCGTTCCCATTCTTTAACGAGCGAGAGCCGTTGTTTCTCCAAAAGCGCAGCAATGTCAGTTCCACTAGGCAAAGCAGCGTGTAACCCGTCCATAAGTTCTGGCAGAAGGTCTTTTTCGATTGCGTTGAAATTACGAAGTGTAGCTAAAACAACCTCTGAGTCCCATCTGAGTTCTTGAATAATCCCGTTTAGACGAGGCAGTTCAACTTCTTTCCTGATAGGAGTATCACTTGAAACAGTAGCCATTTTCTCAGCCGTTTCTTCCCAGGAAGCGACAACTGACTGCGTAACCTTCTGATAAAAGCAAAACGAGATGACTTCTTGATGGTCGGTAAAATTGAACGCCTCAATCAGAAAGGGATTGATCAGCAACTTGTCGAAATCAGTGTCTTTGATTTCTTCGATGGCGCGTTTGACGAAATCACGAATCAAATACGTGATCCACATTTGCCGAACATCGGTTACGCCCTTCGGCAGAAAGTGATCGCGCTGAGCAATGATTGCCTGAGCTTGTTCTGGCTTCAGCAGAGAAGCCCCATTCTTTTTCGTGATTGCCAGCAGGTCGGACTCGTGACAATTCATAAACTGCGCAACTGTATTCAAAAAGCTGGCAAGATGAGACGCCGTCGTTTTGCCAATTCCATCCACACGCTGGCAAATCGCAATAATCAAATTGTGTTCGTGATTTGGCTCCTCATAAAATTCAGGCGTTTGCATACTACAGCCCAAAGCTAAACGACTGTGGTTACGATTTCGCGGATGCCCCGCTGCAATTCTGAATCGTCCGTAATCGGCGAAGCGATAGCGATTTCGCAGGCGGTCACAGCATCAATGCCACTCGCAATCATTTGCGCGGCGTACACCAGCAAGCGCGTCGAAACGCCTTCTTCCAAGCCATGCCCTTTCAGGTTGCGCACCTTCTCGCCGATCTTGACCAGATCGCGCGCCAGCCCCGTGTCAATGCCTCCTTCGCGCGCGACGATTTGGGCTTCGGCTTCGGCGGGCGGGTAATCGAATTCGAGCGAGATGAATCGCTGCCGCGTGGATTGCTTCAAATCCTTCAGCACGCTTTGATAGCCGGGGTTGTACGAAATCACGAGCATGAAATCATCGGGTGCGCTGAGGAGTTGCCCCATCTTTTCAATCGGCAACACACGCCGATCATCGGTCAGCGGGTGAATGCAAACGATGGTGTCTTTGCGCGCTTCGACGACCTCGTCGAGGTAGCAAATCGCGCCGTGACGAACAGCCGTTGTAAGTGGCCCGTCGTGCCAAACGGTCTCTTCGCCTTCGAGCAAAAAGCGTCCGATCAGATCGGTGGCTGAAAGGTCTTCGTGACACGCGACGGTGATGATCGGGCGTCCCAAACGATACGCCATCGCTTGCACAAAGCGCGTTTTGCCGCAGCCCGTCGGGCCTTTCAGCATCACGGGCAGCTTGGCGTTGTACGCCTTCTCGAAGATGTCGGCTTCGTTTTTGATGTTGAGGTAATACGGCTCCGCTGCGAGGCGATATTTGTCGAGTACGTGTTCGGATGAGGTCTGTCCTTTGGGATTCATAGGCGAGCTTTTTGCCATTGCTGGAATCTACAATCCTTTACTTGGGTTTGTGCCTTGCTGATCTGGCGTATGCTAGAATCAGGCGGTCATCTTAGCATCAATATTTGCGGATTTGAAATTTGAGATTGGAGATTGGAGAGAGGAATTCAATGATTGCAGTGGCAATGAGTGGCGGCGTAGACAGTTCGACGACTGCTGCCTTACTGAAAAATCAAGGACACGAATTGGTCGGCTTTTCGATGCAGCTTTGGAATCAACGCCGCATCAATGTCGGGCCGGACGGCGAACCGCTGCCGTCGCGGTGTTGTTCACTTGATGATTTATATGACGCGCGCGTTGTGGCGAACAAGCTGGGCTTTCCGTTTTATGTGCTGAACCTCGAAGACGATTTCGAGCGCGATGTGGTCGCGCCGTTCGTCAACAATTACTTGCAAGGCAAAACGCCGAGTCCGTGTGTGGCCTGCAATTCGTATTTGAAATTCGATAAGCTGGTCGAAATGACGAAGAGCGTCGGCGCGGACAAAGTCGCTACGGGGCATTACGCGCGCGTGACGTTTGACGAAGCACGTGGGCGTTGGTTGCTGCTGCGCGCGACGAATCGGGCCAAGGATCAATCGTATTTTTTGTTTGAATTGACGCAGGAGCAATTGAGCTACGCGCTGTTTCCGCTCGGCGGCATGACCAAGCAGGAAACGCGCGCGATTGCCGAGCAAGCCGGATTGCCGACGGCACAAAAGCCCGAAAGCCAGGAGATTTGTTTTATCCCCGACGGCAATTACTCGCGCTTTATTGATCGCTATTTGGACGAGCAAAAAGCGAATCCGCAACCGCTCGTGCAAATTGAAAGTGCGAGGAAAGCGCCTGAGCAAACGCCCGGCGCAATTGTCACAACCGAAGGCAAAGTCTTAGGCCAACACACCGGCATTCATCGCTACACGGTCGGGCAACGCAAAGGCATCGGCATTTCTGCGCCGGAGCCGTTGTACGTCGTGAAAGTGGACGCCGAGAAAAACCAAGTCGTCGTCGGTTCGCCCGATCATTTGCTCAAACGCGAGATGATCGTGACGCGCCCGAACTGGATTGCGATTGCGGAGTTGACCAAACCAATGCGCGTGTCGGTCAAAATTCGTTCGCGCGCCGAAGAAGCATTGGCAACGATTGCGCCGTATGAAGACGGCAAAGTACTCGTGACGTTCGATGAACCGCAACGCGCGATTACGCCGGGACAAGCGACGGTGTTTTATGACGGCGAATTGGTGGTGGGCGGCGGCTGGATTGCGTAGCGCGAAAAATCTTACGCTTGGCTTTTGTTACCTGTCTGTGCCAAACTTCCGGCGCTTCATCGAAGCAGTGTTATTTTCACAATCATTCCATTCTTTCACCGCAAACACGAAGTTACTTCCAAAGCTTGCTGTTTCTCGCCTCGTAGCTAAATGCCTTTGCACTAGCGGCGTCTTTGCGTTGATTTTTCCAACTCAAGGAGCAATATGTCGGTAGCAAAACAAGGTGATGTGGTTCACGTGCATTACACGGGCAAATTGGGCAGCGGCGAAGTTTTCGATTCATCCGAAGGCCGCGAGCCGTTGGCGTTCACGGTCGGCGGCGGCGAAGTCATTCCGGGCTTTGAGGAAGCGGTGACCGGGATGCAGGTCGGCGAAAGCAAGGATGTTGTCATCCCCGTTCATCAAGCGTATGGCGAACGCCGCGAAGAGTTGACGCAAACCATTCCGCGTGAATTGATGCAAATTGGGCAGGAACCACAAGTCGGGATGCAGGTCGAAATGCACCGGCAGGATGGAGGCGTGATTCCGCTGCTCATCACGCACGTGGACGAAACTTCGATCACGGTGGACGCCAATCATCCGCTCGCGGGCGAAGACCTGCACTTCAACATTCAGTTGGCAGCCATCGCGGCTGGATGAACTTTCAAGGGTTAAGGCTTGCGTTTTTGTGCCGTCGCAATCAACCACTTGCTCAAGGCGCGCATGGCAGCGGTGAGAGTTTCCTCATTGACCAGATATTTGCGCGGTTTGCCCTCGTCCTCAATGACGAACTCATAGTCGAACTGATCGGGCATCGTCGCTTTTTTCTTTTTGGGCTGGTCGGCAGGAAAAGCCTGCGCGACCAGCTCTTTGAGTTCTTTGGCTTCTTTGGTAGTCAGCGTTGCGGAATCCACTTCTGCAGTGACGGTGATCCCAGCAAACCCGCCCGAACGCTCGTGACGAACTCTCATAAAGATTCTCCGCAAATTCTCTTGGGGCATCACTTCTTTCATTTTCCATTTGCCAATTTCCATCTTTCATTTGTCATTGCAGGGGCAGACCCTCGATCAATGACAAATGACAAGTCGCAAATGAAAAATGGAAAATGAAATAGTTGCCCGTCGGTTACCTGGCCTTAATCCCCACCGCCTCCCACGCTTCCTGCACGGCTTTTTTCTCGGTGTTGTTCGCGCCGTAGAGTTCGCCCGCGACGACCAGCGTTGCGTTGGCGCAATCCTGAAACTGCGAATTCGACCGCAAACGATCTCGCAGCGTGATGTACCAGATGCGTCCCGCTTTTTCCCACGCATAGCCGCCGAGGCGAATCGCGGCTTCATAAAACGCTTTGTTCGGGATGCCGGAGTTGATGTGTACGCCGCCGTTGTCGCGCGTGGTTTTGACGAAATCTTTCATGTGTGCGGGCTGTGGGTCTTTGCCGATCAATGGATCGTCGTAGGCTGTGCCCGGCGCTTTCATCGAACGCAGCGCGACGCCTTTGATGGCTTTGGCCAACAAGCCTTTGCCGATCAACCAATCGGCTTTGGCGGCGGTTTGTTTTTTGGCGTATTGCTTGACGAGCGAGCCGAAGACATCGGAGAAATGTTCGTTCAGCGCGCCCGGTTGATTGCGATAGACCAAGCCTGCTTCAAACTGCGTGACGCCGTGCGTCAATTCGTGCGCGATCACGTCGAGCGCAATCGTGAACCGCTCGAAGATTTGTCCGTCGCCATCGCCGTACACCATCTGCCGCCCGTCCCAGAAAGCGTTGTTGTACTCGAAGTCGTAATGCACGGTCGAGTCGAGCCGCATGCCGCGATCATCCATCGAATTGCGGTCGTAGATTTTGCGGAAGAAATCGTAGGTCTTGCCCGAACCGAGAAACGCTTCGTTGACCGCTTTGTCTTTGCTGGCTTTGTCGTTTTCGCCGCGCACGAGTTTGCCCGGCAGCGTCGTGCCGTTTTGCGCGTCGTACACGGTGCGCCGTTTGCCGCCCGCAGGCACTGCCGCCAGCGCCGCAAACATACCGACGGCTTCGCGTTGCCCGCGCAGTTGGGCGCTTTGCTCAATGGCTTTGTACGCCCAATCGCGTTGTTGGTCATTTCCCTTCTCCGCCACGTTGCGCAGGATGTCAGGCGGAATAATGCAATGATGCGAGTGAAAAGTTTTGCTCATGTTTCCTCCAATGGCCGAAATCGAAACGGTGAATTGCAAATGGGGGAGGCGATGGTTGCAGGGAATGCGCGCGTGACTCTACTGCGGTTTGCCCAGAGCGTCAAGGCACAATGCAAAAAGGGTTTGAGCCGCTGTGACCCAAACCCTTTGCCGAAGGGGAGCAAAGCAAATTCGCGGAACTAACAACTGAGGGTGAAAATCCCAACCGTCAGCGTCGTGGCCGTCGTGCCCAGCTTGTGGAGCGAGCGAATCCCGGAGCGCCCCTGGGAGTTGGTTGGAACCATTAACAAGCCGACCGCCGCTCGAACACTGAATTTGATCGTGCCGACTTCGCCTGCCGGGATGATGCGCGCGACGCCGCCCGGCGGACGCGGCGACCCCGTCGTCACGACCGCAGTCACATGGCAGCCTTCGGGAACCCAGGCGCTAAAGCTGCCACCGGGCGTCTCGTTGCCGTTGATGATTTGTCCGGCACTGATTTGCCCTGTACCGCCCAGTGTGCCGTTCAAATTGCCTGCCAACCCGGCCATGAATATGCGCTGATTGGGAATCGTCAGCGGGCTTTGGACTTCGATGGCAAACCGACTCGGCGCATTGAAGGTCAAGGCCGCCGTATTCGCGTCTATGATTGTGCAGGAAGCTCCGGCAGAGCCAAAGGCTTCTGCGCCATACGCGCCTTGAATGTTGTCGCTGGGCAAATTGACAAAGGCGTTCCCGATCAAAACCGTTGCGGTGGTATCCGGGCAGCCTGCCAATGCTCCGCTCTGCGCCACGACGTAAGCCAGGATGTACCCCGTGTTCTCCGGGTCCATTTCCGAAGCTTTGAACGCCTGCGAAGCATTGGGCGTCAGGCAGACAAACATATCTGCCTGCGAGCAGTTTCGGCCATCCATAAAGTACACGTGAACGGCGACGGTGGCGCTGCTGCTGGCATTGGTGATGGTGACGAACGTGTCTTCGCGCGCGTTCGCTGCCCGCGACGAATAATACGGATAGACCAGCATCCAACCGGCTTGTTGATCGCTCACGCCGGGCGCGGGAAAAGATGTTTGCGCCGCTGCCGGAACGAGCGTGGCCAGGAAGGCCAGGGCTATCAAAAGTATATGTGTGTGTTTGTGTGAGGTTTGCATACCACGATCCTCTGTGTGTTTTGTGTAATGATTCTTGCCCGCTCTTGTGCCATGAGCAGGTTTTTTATGCGCAATGAATGCTAATAAGTTTTCGAGGGGATTGTTGCCGGTTGTGAGGAAAACTTATTGGGCGTCATAGTAGTGCAGAGACGCGGGCATCGTCAATCGGATAATTGTTCGGCTCAGCGGCTTTTGGGCGGACTGACATAATCCGCCAGATAATCCGGCACGAACAAACCGAAATGGCCGTAGGCTTTGATGTACGATCCGCTGAATTGCGGCGAGCGAAAATTCAGCATGCTCAGTTCAGAGGGCGCGATGACCGCATTGTCCGGCGCATCGCGGAAGTACGTCACATCGCGGAACAGCAACCGCGTTTTGTCACGCAAATCCGCGCGTCCCGTGATGCGCGCCGCAACGGTCAGCACCGGCACGCTCATCATTCCCAACTCGGTCACGCGCGGGTCTGCCACGTCTTTGTCCGGTGCCCAGAAAAACGTCGTGCCCATCGGCTCATAACGCCCATCGGCTTGCGAGCGTCCGCCTTTCAAAACAGGTCGCCCGCCTTTGGCTCCAATCAACCAATCAGCAATGCGCACGAGGAAGTCGGCCACGCGCTTATCGCCCGTTTCGCGCCAATATTCAATCGTGCCAAGTTGTGCATAACCGCTCCACATGAACGGCTGGATTTGATTGCCGAGCGGCGAATTTGGCGGAATGAAATAGCCTTTGCGTCCAGCGTTTTCTTCGGCCTGCACCATCAGGTAAATCAGCCGTTTCGCCATCTCGAAATATTGCACATTGCCCGTGTAGCGCCACGCTACCATCAAATTCAGCGCAGGCCAACCCACCCAACGCGACTCGTTGTAATTCAAGCCATACAAATAATTGTCCATCGGATGTTTGAGCAGCACATCCGAACCATCCAACGCAGATTGTCGCACCGCCTCATCGCCCGTCAGCACCCAATACAACCACAAGCCCTCGACCCAATGATGACTCGGCAGCGGCGGGCGCGATGTGCCGTGATCGCCTTTTTCATAAAACGCGAAGCCTTTGAAATTGAAGGTGCGCGACGAATCCCAATAATCCACCGCGTGATGCTGTCCCCAATCGGCGCGGAAGCGTGCCATCTCGCTGCCGACTTGAAACGCGCGTTTGTCGCCGCTGCGCAAATATTCGCGCAGCGCGATGAAATGGATGTCGTAGTGCAAATTCGCGTAGCCTTCCGCCCACGTAAAATCGCCGAAATTGCGCCAGCCAAAATGCCCGTTGTTTTTTTCGACAAAGCCTTCGCGGCTCATCCGCCGCACCTCAAACGCCGATTGCGCAGGCCGCGGGCCATTGCCTTCGTTGGCTTCGTTGGAATACAACCCCGCGAGCCAGCGTTCCATCCGCATCGCCGCCACGCCGAGCATACGGTCTTCGGGAAACACCTTCGTCCAGTTGCGTTTTTCGATGAGCAACGGACGCACCGCTTGCGTCGCCACAACGTATTCAGGATCGAGCGCGAGGCCAACTGTATTGGTCATCGTCGCGGCGGCCTTGGTTTCGAGGCCGAAATAAAACTCGGTCGTTTTCGCGCGCGCGCCATCGAACACATAATCGCCATTCATTTCGCCGAGTCCGCGCGGCAAAACTTCGAGCCGTGCGCCGTTCGTATCGGCACTCAACGCCTTCGGAAAGTTTTCGGCGAATTCCGGCGCGGTCACTTCGACGCCTTTGCCCGCGACGAGCGACGCGACTTTCACGCCGTCTTCATTGCGCGTTTCGAGGCGTTGTGACTTGCTCGCCGCACCGAACGGAAAGTTCACGTGGAGCGATTGCAGCAGCGCGTGTTGGGCATACGGCGGCGTGTCGTTACGGCTGCCGCCAAAGCCAAACGCGCCCGTGTTCACGAGACGCAATTGCGCGCGCACGAACGCTTGCGCAGCATACACGTGATAGCGCAACGTGAAGCGCAACGTCGCACCCGCATTGGCCGCGCGGTCATTGCTCTGAAAATGCCCGTCCTGCCGCACGACCAAACGCAGCGGCCCCGCGTCTTCGAGCTTGGTTTCGTCCACCACAGCCGTCAACGTGAGCGGGGTAGCGTCGGCGATGAGCTTTTCGTTGCCGCTGTGTTTGAGGCGCAGCGGACGATCCAGCGTCACGACTTGCTCGCGGATGGATTTAATCACCGCCGTTTCTTCTTCGCTCGCCAGATCGCGGATGCGCGTGCGCGGCGGATGGGTTTGGCGAATCGGCGAGCGCGTGTAAATCCAGCCGCCGTCGTCGCGCCGCACAATGAAAATGTCTTCCTGACGCGGTGTGCCTTCTTCCAAACGATACGTGCGATTCGGTTCGTACATCTGATCCTGTTCGCGCGCCGCCACACGATTCGCGCCCGCCGGAGTTTCAAACGGCAACTCGCCGATATGCTCAAAACGCACTTTCGCGCCGACGGCCAACGCTCCCGGATCAGCGACCTTCAGCGTGGTGCTGCCCGCCACCGCATCACTGACCAACAAAGTCGCGCGCGGTTGTTCAATGGTCACGGTGACGGGCTGCGTGAGTCGCTCTGCACCATCTACGGCAAAACTGGTGAGTAAATTGCTACCTTTGGCGGAAGCGATCAACTGCACACGGCCTGCCCGCACCGAAAAATTGTTTCCCGGTGGATTGTTTCCTGATGAATTGTTTCCCAGTGAAGCGATTTGTACAGGCGCGGGATTGCTGCCTAACACCAAACGGTAATCGCCCGCCGCCGTGTCCGTATCCACGAGCAACCATTTGATCGGACGATTCACGTCGTTCGCCAGCCCGCGCCATCGCGCCAACACGCGAAATTGCGCGGGCACAGGTTTGTTCGCCGCATCCACCAATGCAACGCGCGCGATGTCACGCACGTTCGCGGCCTCGGCCAGCGGCACGCCTGCCGTCGCGGGCTTGCGCATGATTGTGAGCGGCACATCCAACGCCGCTTGATTCGTCGGCGCAGGCGGAATTTGCACCGCAGCCTCAAACGACGAATCCAACGCGAGCGACGATTCGTTGCTCCTGAACCGATTGACCAACGCTTTGCCGCGCGCGCAGGAAGCTTGTGAGAGAAGCAGTGAAAAGGCGATGGCGAGGCAAAGCGAACGTCGCAGAAAAGTTGAGTACCACATAAAACGGACGGGCGGTGAGAAACTGTAAATTGGGGTGTAACGCGATTTGCTAAATCGCGGGGTTTACCAAAGAATGCACGCGATTTGCCAAATCGCTCTACATTTCAAAACCCAGCTTCAAGAAATTTGGGCCAGCCGCGTGATTTGCGCTTGCGTGCGCGCTTCGTCGAAGAAGCGATCCAGTTCCGCATTGACGCGCTCATTGATGAGTCGCCCTTCGATGTCGCCGCGCAATTTGTCGTCCAATTCCGGTGCGCCGACGCCTTTGCGCGCGGCTTCGGGGATGATCGTGTTGCGGTAGTAGGCTTCGATCTCGTCGGGCTTGATAAAGATAAACGAACGGAAGCGAAAATCCACGTATTTTAATATTTCCAGGCGGCGGCGCACGATTTCGCGCAGCATCGCCTGTTCCAGCCCGACCTTTTTCATGCGCTCGACAAACTTTTCGTTGCCGCCGAATTTGGCGATGATCTCTTTGTTGAGATGTTCGGTGATTTCTTCTTCGGTCGGTTCGTTGCGCGGCAGCTTTTCGGCTTCCTGCAACAGCAACTTCTGGTCAATTAAACGTTCGAGCATCGCGCGGCGATTCTCTGCGCTCAAATCCAACGGCTGCAATTCCGGGTCGAGCGCGAGCGCCCAGCGCACATCGCTTTCGGTCAGCACATCGCGATTGACCAACACTAACAACCGATCTGTCACTTCGCTTTGGGCAAAGGAGATTACGGAACACACGAAAAAAACGAAACAGACGAACAGTAGTTTTAGGGGAGTGGCCGATAAATTCCCGTTCATGCCTTCTCCTCAAAGCGCAACTTCACAAACCGTTCCGGCACGTGAAAACTCGGCGTTTCCGTGAAGGTTGGCGCGTAGACCAAAAACTGCCGCTCGCCATTCAATCGGCTCACGCGAAATAAATTTGCGGCCCATTCGTCGCCGACCTTCGGCACGAGGCCAAACGCCGCGAACGGAATCGCCATCGCCGCGCGCCAATGCGTGGCATCAATCTGCGCGGCAGTTTTCATCCCGCTTTGCCATTGCCAATCGTGTGTGACGTCAATGCGGTTGATGCGCAGATCAACCCATTGCCCGGTCGGCGCGACTTCAAATTCCTTGTAGATGCGCGCATCCGGTTCGAGCGGCGAACGCACAAACGCTTCGCACACATCCCGATCCCACAACGCATGCCGTTCTTCGTTCACGTCAAACTGCTCGTCCACATCCAATTCGGTGTAGCAACATTCATAGCCGAAGAGCAAATCCTCAGGCGTCCACAACACGCGCGCCGTCGTCAGCAACGCTTTCGGCGCAACGTCGCCGCGCCAGTTGCGATCCATCGTATGCACGACCGCCGCTTGCCAATGCGCTGCCGTAAAATCTGTATCGAGCAGGGGAATCGTGGGCTGAAAAGTAGCAATTATTTCCATAAGGAGTAGACGGTAGACGGTAGACGGTAGTCAGTAGTTCGGGGGCGGTAGTCTGTAGATGTTTGCTTTGCGAAAACTTGTTCCTAACCATCAACTACCGTCTACTGTCTACCGTCTACTGTCTACTCTCCTCAAAGATACTTCACAAACATCACTTCGTTGCGGACTTCGTTGTAGACCAATTCGTCCACCATTTGTTGCGCGAGCATCAAGCCGAAGCCGCCGGGGCGCATGCCGATTTCGGCGCGTTTGTTCAGGTGCGAATACGGCTCGTCCGCCGGGTTTGAAATGGCCGCGTGGGCAAGTTCATTGATCTTGAAGCCGGGGCCGGAGTCTTTGATGTGGCAGACAATCGCGCGTTGGAGCCGAATGTAACTTACCTCGACAAACTTGCCCGCTTCACATTTGCAGCCGTGCTCGATGGCGTTTTGCAACAACTCGCGAAACGCGATGCCGATTGATTCGCGCAGTTCGTTGTCTAGGGTTTGGTCAAGGTTCGTAATCACGCGATAGAGCGGTTGCATCGCGCCCAAATGACAAGGGATTCTGAGCGTCAGCCATTCCGGTTTCGCCGAAACGATTTCGATGTTGTCCTGCAACTCCGGCGTCGCCAACGCGGAATGCACGGTGTCGCGCAATTCGGCGACGGAAAAGGGTTTGAAAAGCAATTCGCAGACGTGATGTCGCAAGGCTTCAATCGCGGTTTCGGGCGATTTGACCTGCGTCATCACGACAATTTTCATACGGGGATGCAGGTGCCGCGCCGCCGCAATGAGGCCGAAGTCTTCATCGTCGGGCGATTCGGCATCGGCGATCAGCAAATCTATCGCACGTTGTTTGAGAATATCGAGACCGCTGGCTGCATTTTCCGCCGACAGCAATTCACAGCCATCCGCCTTCAACGCAGCTCCGACCAGCGCGGGGATCATCGGTTCATCATCAACAACCAGGATGCTTTTCATAGTTGGGATTGTACGCTTTCGCGCGCGCAGGGCAAATAACTCCTGACTCATCTTTGGCCTACGCGGTCAGGCGGTGTATAGTTGCCGCGTGCGGACAGAATAATTCCGTCCGCCGCTTTCTGCAATCAACGATTCAACTTATGCCCATTCAACTCGACTTGCCTTCAACTTTATTTGCTGTGGTCAGCCTTCCGCTCGACAGTTTTGGCGCGGTGCTGACGGCGGTTCACACTGCGCCCGACTATGTTTCCGTAACGCGGGACAAAGACGAGATTACGCTGATTGTGGCTGAAGATTGGTGGCACGAGCGAGCGGGCGATTTCCCTGGCGCGCAAGCTCAATTGCGGCGACGGCTCATTCGCTTCGACACGGTGCTGGATTTTTCCGTCGTCGGCTTTATCGCAGAAATCAGTCGCGCGTTGGCCGAAGCGGACATCAGCATTTTGAGTCTTTCCACGTACCGTACCGATGCGATTCTGGTGCATGAAGCCAATTACAATCGCGCGCTGGCGGCAGTGCGGCAAGCCCTCGTCACGTTGCATCATACGCTCCTGACCCAAATGTAATTTATGGAACCCCAAGGCCCGCAAACCCAGGCGGTTCACGCCTCGCACGACTTCAATCAGACCACTTCGATCAGCCCGCCGATTTTTCAGACCACGACTTTCCGCGCGGAAGATGCCGAGCATTTTTACGAGATGGCCACGCAGCCGCGCCACGCCGAGTTTTACACGCGCTACGGCAATCCGAATCATCAGCAGGTCGAAGCCACTGTGGCCGCGTTGGAGCGGGGAGAAGCCGCCTTGGTCACGAGTTCGGGCATCGGCGCGATTTTTGCCGCCGTGATGAGCCAACTGCAAAGCGGCGATCACATCGTCGCGCAACAAAATCATTACGCCGCGACCACCGTGCTGTTTCGGGACATCCTGCCACGCTTCAATATTGAATGCACCTTTGTGGACAACACCCAGCACGACGAATTTGTGGCGGCGGTGCGTCCGACCACAAAATTGTTGTACGCCGAAACACCGACGAACCCGCTGATGCAACTTACGGACTTGCGTGCTCTCGTCGCGCTGGCGCGCGAGCACAATTTGCTGACAATGGTGGACAACACGTTTGCCACGCCGATCAATCAACGCCCGCTGGAATTGGGCTGCGACGTCGTTTTGCACAGCGCCACGAAATATATCGGCGGCCATCATGATGTGACGGCAGGCGTAGTCGTCGGCTCGAAAGTGTTGGTCGAACAGATTTGGCGGTTTGCCTTGGTGTCGGGCAGCGTGTTGAGTCCGTTCGATAGCTGGTTGTTGTTGCGCGGCTTGCGCACGTTGGGTCTGCGCGTCGAACGGCACAATCAAAATGCGCTGGCCTTGGCGCGGTTTCTCGAAGCGCATCCAAAAATTGAGCGTGTGTATTACCCCGGCTTGGAATCGCATCCACAGCACGAATTGGCCAAAGCGCAATTGCACGGGTTTACGGGAATGTTAAGCGTGGACGTGAAGGGCGGTTATGCGGGCGCAGAAAAGATGATTGCGGCGCTCAAGCTGGGGATTCGCGCGGCCAGCCTCGGCGGCTTTGAAACGCTCGTCGTTCATCCGGCGGCGATGTGGAGTTTGCAACTGACGCCCGAACAACAACGCGCCACCGGCATTAGCGAAAGTTTGGTGCGCATTTCGGTCGGTTTAGAAGACACGCCGGACATTGTGGCGGATTTCGCGCAAGCACTGGAAGTAGTCTAGGAAAGTCTCGTGAAGTCTGGAGAAGTCTGCTGCTTCGACTCCCCCAAACTTCACGAGACTTCTCTGGACTTTTCGAGACTAAAAAAATGGAGAGGCTTTTTTACGACCTCTCCGTCAATCTAGCTTTGCTGGGATGAAATTCTCGGAAGACTGTGGTGCAACGAAATTCTTCGAGTCGCACACACGCCAACAACAGAGCAAACCGAGTGCCACGCCTCAGCCAAAGGGAGGAAGAGAGGTTATCTGTTGCAACGCGCTAGGTTAGCCGTTCCCTACTAATCGCGCCGCGTTCTCGCGCCGCGCCATTTATCCAAAATTTCGGAATTGCGCTTCAGTTTTTCGGAGAAAGGAATTTTGCCGCGACTCGGCCTCCGTTGGGTACGCAAGCATCTTGCGTGCTAAGCCAAACGTCTTGGCTCTTACAGAGTGACATCTCCCCATCCATGATCGGCACGCAAGATGCGCGCGTACCCAGAACTGAGCAACTCGAAATTTTTCTGTACTCTTGCGACCGAAATGAAATAAGATGACCACGTTTTTGCGGGCAGCCGGTCCCACCTCTTTCGCCTGCCCGGCACATCCCGATTCCCCGAAATCGTTTTCCGCAATCTACAGCCCAGAAATTTCGAGGCGTCGTTCGCGCCATCGGAGACTTACTACCGCTATGAAAGAAAACTTTGTCTTGCCAAATGCGTCTGGGGTGGCGTTTGCCGCCTTGCCCAGTCACATCGAAAAGCTCTCACCTTTAACCGAATATGAATTAGGCGTCGGCGTGGAGTTGGGGAAAGAAAAGGCCCCCAATTATGCGCCCGACGCGCTTGCACCACTTGCCCATTGGTCGCCCATCGCGGAGGGCGTCGAATTGCAAAAACGCCTGCTCGAATTGGAAGGGTTGGTAGAAGAACTGCGCGCCGAAGGGCAACTGAAAGCCAGCTTCATCAATGCTGTCGTGCATGACATCCGTTCGCCGCTGACCGTAATGTTGGGCGTGCTGGATTTGATGAACGAAGACCTGCAAGCGGCACGTCCGCTCGACGAAAGCTATTATCAACCGCTGCTCGAAGACGCGCTGCGCAGTTGTCAGGAAGTCGCCGGCTTGCTCAACGACATGCTGGATTTGTCGAAGATGACCAAGCAAAAGCTGCTGGCGTTGAACTGCGAACTGCTTCCCGTCACCGAAGTCGTGGACTCCGTGCTGCAAGTCGCGGCAGGCGTCGCGCGGCAGGCCGGGGTCAAGTTGAGTTGCAAGATTCAGCCGCAGCTACCCGCTGTCTATCTGGATCGCAAGCAGATGCACCGCGCGCTGATGAACCTCGTGACGAATGCGATCAAGTTCACGCCGACCAATGGTTCGGTCACGATTCGCGCCCATTTTCTCAATGAAAAACGCCGCGACGCGCTCTACGATTATGTGCTGCTCTCTGTGATTGATACCGGCGAAGGATTGTCTCCGACCGAATCTCCGTACGTGTTTGATGCTTACTGGCAGGCGCAAAACGGCAAGCGCAAAGCTGGCTCAGG
This sequence comes from uncultured Heliobacteriaceae bacterium, assembly GCA_964631865.1. GTDB lineage: Bacteria > Acidobacteriota > Blastocatellia > RBC074 > RBC074 > JAFDVL01. Next base: position 19,285 of record CAZWAK010000140.1, read on the forward strand.
GTTGGGACTGGCTATCGTCAAGCGGATTGCTGTCGCACACGGCGGCAACGTCTCCGTGCGCTCGCAACCCGGCAAAGGCAGTACGTTTACGATTATGCTTCCCGTTCGTGAAGCGGCGCAGGAAGAGGTAAGCGCGCACCAGGAAGCAGCCTGAAAGAATTTTAGAGAAACTCAGAGGAGGCGACTGTAGACCTCAACAGCGCGCTCCGCCATCCGCGCGACGCCGTAATGCGCGCGCACACCTGCCGCCCCGCTGCGCCCCAGATCAGCGGCCATCTCTGAATTTTTGTAGAGCGTATAAATTCCTTCGGCCAAACTCGCGGCATCATTCGCTTCGACCAGAATGCCGCCGCCCGTACGTTCGACAATTTCAGGGAACGACCCGTGTCGCGGCTGCACGACGGGCACGCCCGACGCCATCGCCTCGAGCAGCGTCAGACCTTTCGGTTCGGCGTAAGTCGCAGGCATCGAAAACACCTGCGCCCGCCGCAAAAACGCAGCTTTGCCTGCGCGATCCAATTCGCCGTGATAGTGAAACTCCTCGCGCAAGCCCCATTCATTCAGCTTCTGTTCGATCTCGGCCAGATACGGTTTGCCTTCCGGCCCCATCCAGCCAGCGGCTTCCAATCGTGTGTTCGTTACGTCGCTGCGTTCTCGAAACAGCTTGTATGCTTCGGCCAATAGATGCAGCCCTTTTTCCGACGCGATACGCCCGAAGTAACCGACGGTGAAGGTTTCGGTTTCGTATTGCCCATTTCGCGGTGTGAAATCATCAGGATGGATGCCGAGCGGCACAACGTGAATTTTGTCGCGCGGAATGCTGAGGTAATCCACCATAAATTTTGCGCCGTAGTGACTGACCGCAACAAAGGCATCCACGTGTGCGACGCTGGCCCGAATCAATTGCAACGCCTCGCTGTGATAAGGTTCCTGCAAGCCATCCAGAAACAACTCTTCGCCTTGCAGCGTGCAAACAATCGGGCGTTGCAGCGTGCGTTTGATCGGTGCCGCGAGGCCGATCAGCATGGAATTTTGCATCGCTACGACATCCGGCGTGTCCTGATGTTTCAGCCAATCTACGAGCTTGTCCACTTCTTTGCGCTGATGACCGAGTTCGCCCTTGAGCATCGAAATGGTGAGTTCGCCAAGTTGTTTGGGGTCTACGGAAATGGAACGTTTCGTCGCCAACTTGATCGCAAAACTCGAATCCCACAGCTTGTCCATCCACGCCGGCGTTTTGCGAAACAAGGCGGAATGTTGTTCGAGGTAGACGCTGATGCCGCCGAAGAACACTTTATCAATACTCGCACTCGGCTCATCCGTGCGCAGAGGCGTGTACAGCGGAACCAAAATGCAATCGTGCCCCTGCCGCATCAGCTCCGTCGCCAACGCATTGTCGCGCAAACAACTGCCGCAATACATTCCTGCGGCTCCGGCTGTGATGTACAAAATTCTCATAATTTCTCCACCCACGAAGGCACACGAAGAATCACGAAGTTTTTTCGACAGGATTTACAGGATTGGCAAGATTGAATTAAGCCTCCTGATCATC
>CAZWAK010000141.1:0-20696 GCA_964631865.1 uncultured Heliobacteriaceae bacterium
GCAGACACGTAACGTGAAGAGATAGTCCAGACTACGAACGGAAACAAATTCCGGCGGCGAAAGCCGAAGTAGTACGCATAATCCGTTGGTTGTAGGTTCGAATCCTACAGGGGCCACCATTCCCTACTCGCGCAACAATTCCTGCGCCGCTTGTTCATCCGTAATCAGCACATTCAGCAATTGTCCTTGCAAGGCCGCACGCAAGGCGGGCAGCTTGTATTTGCCTGCCGCCACGACGACCGTTTTTTGCGCCTGCACTATTTCTCGCACAGCTTCTACACCGAGCGCAGGAAACACATTCCAATTAGGCATCGTCGCGCCCTTCGCATCAAAAAACGAATAGTTCAAATCGCCCACAACGCCTTCGCGCTGTAACCCGGCTTTGGTCAGGCGCAGGTTTTCAAGCAAGTACCGATGTGGGCGCGGCGCGAGCTTTTCGTAATCTGAATCGGCTTGCAAACAACCGAGGCTGGTGAATAAAAAATCCGCGCGCCGCATCTCGCTCAACACTTCCTGCACCGATTTGCGACGGCTGAATTCGTCGTACTCTTCCTTCAGCTTCTGTCGCGAAAGCGGGCGATTAAACGGCAAACCTGTCGCTAGATGCGCGTGCCCGGCTTGCCGCCCGCACCGCACCCACAACAGCGAAACCAATACCGCTGGATCAATATGCGTGAGCACCGGGCCCGTATCAATGATCGCGGCTGGAACCAACCGCACCTCGCGCTTCGTCGGCGGCAAGGCCATCACCATTTCGTACATCGTGTCGCCACCGCCCAATGCCACCAGCGAATCAGCACGAACATTCGCTCCAAAATACTGCGCCGCCGCCTTGCCAATCATCCGACGCAGGAAGGCCAAATCCTCTGCAAACGAAACCACGACCGCATCGCGTAGCCCGTCAAACTTCCGTTTCAAGCGTTCGCTCAGGTCATAGAGCTTCGGCGGGCTGAACTCAATGCGCACAAACCCTTGCTCACGCGCTTCGGCCAAAAGCCGTGCGACCTGGGTCGAGGAAGCACGAATCTCGTGCGAGATTTCCGTCTTGGTCATTTCCTGTTCATAAAATAAATGCGCGACTTTCAGCACTTGTCGCAAACGATCTTCAGGTTCGGGTTTTCTCGGCATCTCGTTACCTCACAAAACAAATGGACAAAACTTGTGGATTGATAAATTTCCGACAGCCGCCGTAGTGTACCGTTTTCACCAAATTTAGTGAAGTGAAAATTAAAATGTTTATTTTCACACGAAATGTTTGAACCAACATTTCATTTTATCGTACTATCTGACGGCGTCAGGAAGGACGCTGGGTGCAAACGTAATTTCCGCTCCCCTGCTTCTCAAAGGAGACTCTATGCCCAAGCCGTCACACCGCCCCGTCCATTGGCTATTGGTTGCCGTCAATGGCATTCTGTTGCTCGCTACGCTTTGGTTTCAGCCGCCCGGATTTCGGATCGTGCTGTATGACCTGGTCGCCTTAATCAACATCGTCCTGTTCGCCTGTCTGGCGCTGAATAAACACTGACGTGGGAGGCGCGTATGTGGAAGCTGTTCATTAGCTTATTACTGGCGGCGCTGGTCGCTGGCAAAATCATCTTTCTCTTTTGGTGTTGGCTGGTCTGGCGCTCGCACCAGCGCGGCTTTGGCACAGGACAATCCCGCATGATCGGGCTGCTCGGCAAAGCCTTGACTGACATCGAGCGCGAAGGGCGCGTGATGATTCAAGGTGAATACTGGTGGGCGCGAGCGCGCACCTCCATTCTGGCAGGCGAAAACGTGCGGGTGACAGGCATTGACGGCATGATGCTGGAAGTCGAACCGAGCGTGGACAAGGCCGTCATTCCGCGCCCCGTCTCCGCCGTGCTGACGACGGAAACAACCAATCATTGAGGATGCGCATGGCATCCACTTTTCGCGAGGAGGTCGCTATGTTGGAACTACTCTCTTTTCCCTTCATCGTGTTTGTGCTGCTGGCGTTGTATGTGCTCAGCGCCATCAACATCATCCCGGAATACGAACGTGCGGTCGTGTTCCGCTTAGGGCGAATGTTGCCCGAAGCCAAAGGGCCGGGGCTGATCTTCGCGTTCTGGCCGATTGATCGCATTCGGCGCGTCAGTCTGCGCACGGTCACGCTCGACGTGCCGCCGCAGGACATCATCACGCGCGACAACGTGACAGTCTCCGTCAATGCCGTCGTGTACTTCCGCGTGCTTGATCCGCGTCTGGCGATTGTCGAAGTCGAAAACTATCTCTACGCCACGTCGCAACTGGCGCAAACCACCTTGCGCTCAGTGCTGGGTGAGGCGGAGTTGGACGATTTGTTGGCCGAGCGCGAGAAGCTGAATGCGCGGTTGCAGGACATTCTCGACAAGCAAACGGATCGCTGGGGCATCAAGGTTTCGATGGTCGAAATCAAAGCCGTAGATTTGCCGCAGGAAATGCGCCGCGCGATGTCCAAGCAGGCCGAAGCCGAGCGTGAACGCCGCGCCAAGATCATTCACGCCGAGGGCGAATATCAGGCGGCGGAAAAGCTCGTGCAGGCGGCGACGGCGATTGCAGCGGAACCGACCGCACTGCAATTGCGCTATCTGCAAACGCTGACCGAAATTGGCGTCGAGCAAAATACGACGGTGGTCTTTCCGATGCCGATCAATTTATTTGAGGCGCTGGCGGGCAAGAAGCCGGATGGCATTCCGGTCGAGGTGCTCAATGCTCTGCGCGGACAACGGGAGAAAATTCAGTAGCGCAACCAGGGGCTGCGCTTTCGCACGCGCAGCCCTTAACTTTGCGGCAAGTACACCTCACAAATTTTCTAAAATAAATCGCGTCATCAACGCGCGCATGTGCTTGACCAATTGTGGATCAACCACGCCGTGCCGCGATTTCGGATAGACCATCAACTCGAATTGCTTGCCCGCCTTTTGCAATTCGTAGACAAGCTGAAGCGTGTTTTGCATGTGAACGTTGTCGTCCATCGTGCCGTGAATCAGCAGCAGTTTACCACTCAGGTTTTTCGCAGCTTTGAGGACCGAAGTTTTTGCGTAACCTTCGGGATTGTTCTGCGGCGTCAGCATGTAGCGTTCGGTGTAGATCGTGTCGTACAAGTTCCAATCCGTGACCGAGCCGCCCGCGATGCCGATTTTAAAGGCTGTCGAGTGTGTCATCGCATACGACGTCATAAACCCACCGTAGCTCCAACCGTTCAAGCCGATGCGCGAACCATCCACAAACGGCAATGATTTCAGGTATGCGACGCCATCTTCCAAATCGCGCAGTTCCGTGATGCCCAAAGTTTTGTACGCCGTCCACGTGGATTCCGCGCCTTTACCCGACGCGCTGCGGTTGTCGCAGACCCAAATGATATAGCCTTTTTGCGCGAGCATTTGATGCCACATGAAATTCGCGCCGCCCCACCGATTCACGACGCTTTGCGAATGCGGGCCGCTGTAGGTGAAGCTCCAGACGGGATATTTTTTGTTCGGATCAAAGTCGGGCGGCTTCATCATCATCGCTTCCATCACGAAGCCGTCGCGGTTTTTGACGTTGAGAAATTCGGGCTGGCCGAGCTTGTATTGCTTGAGCGCGTCCACTTTGTTTTCATCAATCGTGCGCACAAGCGAGCCGTCACATTTGTACAAGCGCGCCTGCATTGGGGTCATCACATCGCTCCACACATCAATGAAATGATTGAAGGTCGGATCGAAGTTCGCGTTGTGCGTGCCTGCGGCTTGCGTGAGTCGCGTCAACCCAGCGCCGTCCATCTTGATGCGATAGGCGTCGCTGCCAATGTGGCTGCGCTCGGTTCCCGAAAAATACACCCAGCCATTTTTTTCATCCACGCCGTGCAGCGTACGCGCTTCCCATTTGCCTGACGTGATTTGCGACGATAGCTTGCCGTCATTTGAGTAGCGATAGATATGCTTCCAGCCGTTGCGTTCGCTCAAGAATAAAAACGTGCCGTCCTGCAACCAACGCGGCAATTCGGCGTTGTCCGCTTCGACCCACGCAGGCGTTTGTTCGCGGAACAGATTCGTCGTTTGCCCAGAAGTCGGATCCGCCAAATTCACGTCCAGCCAAGTCTGCTCGCGGTTCGTGAGGTGATAGACGACGCGCGAACTGTCGGGCTTCCAACCGACGCGCGCGATGAGGGGCTGATCGTTGCTGTACTTTGCAATGTCCACCCATTTCGTCGCGCCGCCGCTGAGGCTCACGACGCCGAGTTTGACGTTCGGATTCGGCGTGCCTGCTTTTGGGTAGTTGTACAACTCGACGTCCTGTTGATTTGGAATGTGGTCAATGACGGCGAATTCTTTGACGGGCGTTTCATCGAGTTGCAAATACGCGAGCCGCGCGGAATCGGGCGACCACCAATAGCTTTTGAAATCGCCGCGCCCATAAATTTCTTCCTGATACACCCAATCGAGTTTGCCGTTGTACAACTTCGCATTGCCATCGGTCGTCAACGCCGTTTCGGTTTGCGTGGCGATGTCCACGACGAACAAATTGAAGTTGCGTACGAAGGCCACTTTTTTGCCGTCAGGACTGAGGTCTTCGTTCTCTTCGGCGTCGCTGGTTTTCGTCAAGCGAATCGCGCTGTCGCTGCCGAATGGATAGAAATATAAATCATTCTTGAAGTTCACGAGAGCCGCATGAAATTTGGCTCGGATTGAGGTCGGCGTGGTAGCAATACGTTTGGCTTCAGTGGCTGAGACGCCTTCGAGTTTAGCAAACGCGGCTTCCATTTTCGCGGCGTCATACAACGGCTCGGCCTTGCCCGTCGCGGCTTCGACCTTCAGCAACTGTGTACCGCGCCGCTCCAAATAGTGGCTGCCATCAATCCATGTCATTTGAAAGATCAGGCGTCCGCTGAAATTGACGCGCTGGTCAGGATCGTAAATGTCATCCAGCGTGAGCAGTTTGTCTTGGGCAAAGATCGTGAGCGAAAAAAGCAAGAAGGCATAGGCCGCGAGTCGTCGCATACATTGTCTCCTGAAGAAAAGAATTATGGGCGCGAAAAGCTTATCCAACTTGGGGAAAAAAACAAATCCGGCGGAGACAGAACACGAATGCAACAGATGCGACGGAGGGGACGGATAAATCAGTGCTGAGCTGTAGCATCCGACTGATCCGTGTTCTATTTCCACAGCAAGTTTGCTATGCTCCGCCGCGAAGAATCATCCCTTCATTTGAAATCAACGGAGCAAACGGACGAGGAAATCATGAAATCACCCATCCCCATCACGATCATGCTGCTGCTCAGCACTATTGGTCTCGGCGTATTCGCGCAAGACGCCACGTCCCTCAAAGGCGATTGGAGCGGCGTGTTGGACGCGGGCGCGACGAAGCTGAAACTAATTTTGCACTTCACGACGACCGACGATGGCAAGTGGCGCGGCACGATGGACAGCCCCGATCAAGGCGCGAACGGTTTGCGGATGGACACGGTCACGCTCGAAGGCCAAACGCTGAAGTTTGCAATGAAGAACATCGGCGCTTCCTACGAAGGCACGCTGAACGGCGGCGAAATTACGGGCAAGTTTTCGCAGGGCGGCGCGACCTTCCCGCTCAATTTCAAACGCGCCACGGCGGCGGACACCGCGCCGCCCAAACGTCCGCAGACGCCGCAGCCACCGTTCCCTTACAACGCCGAAGACATCTCGTTTGAGAACAAAGCCGCGAACCTCAAATTGGCGGGCACGCTGACCACACCGCAAACCAAAGGGCCGCATCCGGCGGTCATCTTGATTAGCGGTTCCGGCCCGCAAGACCGTAATGAGTCGTTGATGGGGCATCAACCGTTTTTTGTGCTGAGCGATCATTTGACGCGCGCTGGCATTGCCGTGCTGCGCTTTGATGATCGCGGCTTCGGTAAATCTACGGGCAAGTTTGCGACCGCGACGAGCGAGGATTTTGCGAGCGATGTGCTGGCCGGGATTGAGTTCTTGAAAACGCGCGCGGACATCAACCCAAAGAAACTCGGTTTGGTCGGGCACAGCGAAGGCGGCTTGATCGCACCGATGTGCGCGGCAAAATCGAAAGACATCGCGTTTCTTGTGCTGATGGCCGGGCCGGGTGTGCCGGGCGATGAAATCCTGTACGAACAAGCGGCACTGATGGCGCGCGCCGAAGGCGCAACGGAAGAGGCGGTGGCGGAAAACCGCAAGATTCAGGAACAATCGTTTGCCGTTCTCAAAACCGAAAAAGATGTCGCGGCAGCCGAGAAGAAATTGCAGGCGATTGTAGATACCGCGTTAGCCAAGCTCCCCGAAGCGCAACGAAAATCCCTTGCCGCCGGATTGAATGCCCAAGTCAAATCCGTCAACACGCCCTGGTTTCGTTACTTCATGAGCTATGATCCGCGCACGACCTTGCGCCAGGTAAAAGTGCCGGTGTTAGCGATCAATGGCGAATTGGATTTGCAAGTGGCTCCGAAACAGAACCTGCCGGAAATCGCCAAAGCCTTGAAAGCGGGCGGCAACAAAAAATCCCAAACCGTCGAATTACCCAAGCTCAATCATTTGTTCCAAACCGCCAAAACCGGCGCGTTTTCTGAATACGCCAAAATTGAAGAAACGATGTCGCCGACCGCGATGTCGCTGATGTCGGATTGGCTCGCCAAACAAACGGGGCTGAAGAAAAAGTAACCCTCCGATTTCGAGACACGCCGTTCCCAAAACCGAACAGCGAATTGTTCCGAGGCGCTCACGAGTTTCACAGAGTTGTCACGGCAGCCTGTATTCATGCGCCTTTCGTGCGTGGCATAGCAATTGATCTTGCGTGGGCACGTTGTTGCCCGGAAGATGGCAGCACGAAACCAAAGGAGACCCTAAAGAATGAATTCATGGCTACAGGATTTACGATACGGCGTTCGGATGTTAGGCAAACGCCCGGCGCTCACCCTCATTGCGATTGCGACGCTCGCACTCGGCATCGGCGCAAACACGGCGATTTTCAGCGTCATCAACGCCACGCTATTTCGCGCGCTGCCTTATCCGAAAGAAGAACAACTCGTGCTGCTGCGCGAAAAGAAAAGCGGCGAAGAAGAACGCCTCGGCAATGCGGCTTCATATTTAAACTTTCAGGATTGGCAAGCGCAGGCGCAGTCGTTTCAAAGCATGGCGATTTTCCAGACAGCCGAAGCGACGCTGACGGGCGAAGGCGAACCGGCGCGCGTGCATCTGGTCAGCGCGTCCGCTGATATTTTCAACGTGCTCGGCATTCAACCGCTGATGGGGCGCGCGTTCAAGCCGGAAGAAGATTTGCCCGGCGCGGCGGAGGGATTGAATCCGATCATCCTCAGCTACGATTGTTGGCAGCGACGATTTGCAGCGGATCGTAAAATTGTGGGGCGCAAAATCACGCTCGACAACCAAGCCTTTCAAGTCGTCGGCGTGTTGCCGGACGGTATCTTTCCGCTGCAAACAGAACCCATAGATTTTTGGATCACGGCAGCCTACGGCGGCGATGCGAAAAAACAAGGGACGATGAATGGCAGTCGCGGCTATCGTGCGTACATCGCAGTGATTGCGCGGCTGAAAGACAATGTAACGCTGGCGCAAGCACAAGCCGAAATGACGGCGCTGTCACGCGGGTTGGCCGAGAAGTTTCCGGTCAATAACAAAGCGTATGAAACCAGCGTCGTACAAGTGCGCGAACTGCTGGTTGGCAAAGCGAAACCGCTCTTGTTTTTACTGCTCGGCATCGTCGGCGCAGTGTTGTTGATTGCCTGCGCGAACGTAGCGAATTTACTGCTCGCACGGGCGACGACGCGCCAACGCGAGATGGCGATTCGAGCGGTGCTGGGCGCGAGTCGTTGGCAAATCATGCGACAACTGTTGAGCGAAAGCGTGCTGCTCGCGTTGATGGGCGGTGTGCTTGGGTTGGTGCTGTCGTTGTGGGGCGTGGATTTGTTGGTCGCCGCGTTGCCTTCTGATGTGCCACGCATCACGGGACTCACGCCGGATGGGCGCGTGTTGTTGTTCACGTTTGGCGCGGCGATGTTGACCGGCGTGCTGTGCGGATTGGCTCCGGCACTGAGTTCATCGCGCCACGATTTGTCTGAAGCAATGAAAGATGGCGGACGCAGCGCGACTCCGGCGCGCGGTCGTTTGCGCAATGTCTTAGTTGTCGGGCAAATCGCCGTTGCCCTGATTTTACTGGTCGGCGCGGGGCTGTTGCTGAAAAGCTTTTGGTTGCTGCAACGGGTTGATCCGGGCTTTGATTTTCGCAATGTGCTGACGGCAAAAGTTGTGTTGCCCGCAGAGCGTTACAAAAGCGCCACGCACGCACGAGCGTTCTACGATTCGTTGCTGACGAACATTAAAGCCTTGCCCGGCGTTGCGCAGGCGAGCGTCGCGCAATCCATTCCGCTGACGGGCAAAGACAACGGCACGGCCTTCGACATCCTCGAACGTCCGTCGCCGAAAGGGCAAGAGAAAGACGCTCAGTTGCGCTTCATCGGCCTGAATTACTTCGCTACGATCAATGTGCCGAAGCTCACGGGGCGCGATTTTACGGAGCGTGACGATGCCAACGCGCCACCTGTGATGCTGATTAACGAAGCGTTCGCGCGCCAATATTTTCGCGGCGAAAACCCGCTCGGCAAACAGCTGCAACTCGGTTGGGGCGGCGACGAACCGAAAGAAATTGTTGGCGTCGTCGGCAACGTGCGACATCGCGGTTTGGACGATCAGCCGCGTCCCGAAATGTACGTGCCGCAGGCGCAATTCAACACGATGGACATGACGCTGCTCGTCAAAGCAAACACGAAGCCGGAAAGCCTGACACAATTGCTTACGGCTGAGGTGCGCAAGCTCGATCCAAACTTGCCGGTCACGGACATCAAGACGCTGGATCAATATCGTGCGGACACGGTGGCGATGCCGCGCTTCAATTTTCTCGTGCTGGCGTTATTTGCGGGCTTGGCATTGGCGTTGACGGTGATTGGTTTGTACGGCGTGATTTCGTATTCGGTCACACAGCGCACCAGCGAAATCGGGGTGCGGATGGCGTTGGGCGCGCAACCGCTGGATATTTTGCGCCTGATTCTGCAACAGGGGATGACGCTCGTGTTCGTCGGCATCGGCATTGGCTTGATCGGAGCTTGGGCGGTGACGCGCGTGATGGGGAGCTTGCTTTATGAAGTCAGCACCTCCGACCCACTGACATTTTTTTCGGTGGCGCTGTTGTTAACACTCATCGCGTTGCTGGCGTCCTTTTTACCAGCATACCGGGCAACCAAAGTTGATCCCGTCATCGCGTTGAGATACGAATAATTGGCAATGAACCAAAGGAGTCACCACATGAAATCCCTACGCAACCTTTTTCTATTCGCAGCCTTGAGTGTTGTTCCTGCGTTGGTTTGGGCGCAAGACAGCAACGAATTCCGCTGGCAAGGTCGTCTGGCCGAGGGCAAAACGCTGGAAATCCGCGGCGTCAATGGGGACGTGCGCGTGGAAGAGGCGACCGGCAGCGAGATCGAAGTCGTCGCCGTCAAACGCGGGCGCGGCGGCGATCCAGAGAAGGTCAACATTGAAGTATTGGAGCACGCCGACGGCGTCACGATTTGTACCTCGTATCGGCAACGCAATGCGCCAGGAGGCAAATGTGGGCCGGGCGCAGGAAACAATCGCGGCAACAACACGAACGTCAGTTACACCGTGCGCGTGCCTGCCGGCATCCATTTCAATGGACACACGGTCAACGGCAGCGTGAATATCAAAGGCATAGACGGCAATGTGCAGGCTTCGACCGTAAACGGCGAGGTGCGTGTTTCGACGACGGGTTATGCCCAAGCCAATACAGTCAACGGCAGCATCCATGTGGCTTGCGGGAGCGCCGATTGGGAGGACACGCTGCAATTCAATACCGTCAACGGCAGCATCGAGGTCTCGTTGCCCACGCACACGCAAGCCGCCTTCAGCGCGAGCCTGGTGAACGGTTCGATCACGACTGACCTGCCGATCACCCTCAAAGGCAAAGTAGACAAACGCAATATGAACGGCATTCTCGGCGACGGCAGTGAAACCAGCAGCGGTCGTAAGCTGCGACTGAATACGGTCAACGGTTCGATCACGGTGAAAAGCGGACGCGGGATTTCCTGAATGATGAAAAGGTTTCTCCTTACCTGAGCATGTGGTTAGGGGGCGTCAAGAGTTCAAGCTTCAGCTTGTTGGCGTGCTGTACAAACCCACTGCCAGGCAAGCTGAAGCTTGAACTCTTGACGCCTGTGTGGCGCGGTTTCTGTTACGCTGAAAGGCTACTATGCAAACACTTCTGCAAGACTTGCGCTTTGCCCTGCGCATGATGCGCAAAGCGCCCGGATTTACCATCGTTGCCGTGCTCGCGCTCGGACTTGGCATCGGCGTCAACACCGCGATTTTGAGCACAGTCAACGGCTTCATTCTGCGTCCGCTGCCGGTCGAAAAGCCGGATGAACTGGCTGCCGTCTATTGGGGCAAGAAATCCGACCCGCAAGTCTGGGGCGATTTTTCGTATCCGAATTACGTGGACTTGCGCAACCAAAACCAAAGCTTTTCCGGCCTCACCGCGTGGTCAATGATTACGGCGGGCATTAGCGCCAGCGCCAGCCGGGACGCCAGTGAGGGCAGCCGCGCCGAGTTTGTGTTGGGGGAAGCCGTCAGCGGCAATTACTTCGACGTGATGGGGGTGAAACCCATCTTGGGACGCGGCTTCCTGTCCGAAGAAGATCGCACCCAAAACACGCATCCTGTCGTCGTGATCAGTCACAAACTCTGGCAACAACGTTTCAATGCCGACGCCGCGATTGTGGGCAAGACGATGTATATGAACGGCGCTCCGTTCACGATCATCGGCGTGATGCCGGAATCGTTTTTAGGCTCAAAGTTTGTCGCGCGGTTGGCGTTCTGGGTTCCGTTGATGATGCGCTCCAAATTTGGTGAAGGCACAGGGTGGGAAGCCAATCGGGATAGCACAAATCTTTTTCTCTCAGGAATTCGCACGAAAATTTTATGGCAGCGAACAAAATGCGATGGGCAAACGTTTTCGCTTCTGGCAAGGCACGCCGCTGATGGAAATCAGCGGCATCGCCCAGGACGGTTACTATTGCACCTTGTACGAAGACCGGCAGACGTACCTGTTTCTGCCGCAATATCAACAGTATCGTTCGCAAATGACATTGCTCGTCAGCGCGAATGCAGCGGACAATTTGAAAACTGTGGCTGAAAACGTGCGCCGCGAGATTGGGCAGATGGACGCGCGCATCCCCGTCTTTGGTGTGACGATGGCGGAAAACAATCTGACGTTTGCGTATTGGGGGCCGCGTTTGGCGGCGGGGATGGCGACGACATTTGGCGTGTTGGCGCTGCTGCTGGCGACAATGGGGCTGTACAGCGTGATGACGTACGCGGTGAGTCAACGCACACGCGAAATCGGCATTCGGATGGCGCTCGGCGCGCAAGTTCGTGATGTGCTGCGTTTGATTGTAAGTCAAGGAATGCGCATGGTGTTGATCGGGCTGGTGCTGGGGTTAGTCGGCGCGTTTGCGTTGACGCACGTGATGGCGAGTTTATTGCTCGGCATCGGCGCGACTGATCCAATCACCTTCGTCGGAGTCGCCATTTTATTGGCGGCAATTGCCTTGTTTGCCTGTTGGGTTCCCGCGCGCAAAGCGACCAAAGTTGATCCGATGGTGGCCTTGCGACAGAAATAAAAGTGCGACGTAACGCGATTTGGCAAATCGCGCTACCTTTTTGAGGAGTGTCATGGAAAACGGAATCAACGATTCACAGGAAAAAGCAGCAACGAAAGAGCAATCCACAAAACCATTACGATTATTGCCCGGTATCATCCTCGGCGTTGTGCTGGCGCTGCTCAGTTATGGCCTGCCGCTGATTGCGCCACAAGCAGAAATCATGGGATTTCCCGTCAAGTATATTGGGGTCATCGGAGGACTGTTCTGTGGCCTCGCCATCCTCGTGTGGTGGCTATTTTTCAGCCGCGCGTCGTGGCTTGAGCGTATCAGCGCGATCCTCGTGATGGTCGTGGCCTTGCTCGTCACGCGGTTCCTCGTTCACATATCCATCGCAGACGCAGGAATGGGCATGTTGATTTACTTCTCGGCACTGCCAGGCTTATGCCTTGCCCTCGTAGTTTGGGCGGCTGCGACGCAGCGCCTTGCTGTGAATCTACGGCGCGTGGCGTTGGTCGCGCTCATGTTGCTCGCGTGCGTGCCGTGGATGCTGTTGCGCACGGAAGGCGTCAGCGAAACCGTCTCGCAATACCGTTGGCGCTGGACGCCGACTGCCGAAGAACAGTTGTTGGCAAAGGGCAACGATGAACTAAAACCGTTGCCAACAGAAACGCCCGCGTCTGCCGCTTCTGCGAGCGCATCTCCAACTGCATCGCCTTCTGCTTCGCCCGGCGCATCGCCTTCGCCCTCCGCATCCGTTACAGCAAGCGCATCCCCATCCGCCGCCGCCGCAGTCGAAAAACCTGCCGAATGGCCGGGCTTTCGTGGTGCAGCGCGGGACAGCGTGGTTCGTGGCGTGAAGATCAAAACCGATTGGGCTGCCGCGCCGCCTGTGCAAATGTGGCGGCGACAGATTGGGCCGGGCTGGTCATCGTTCGCAGTGCGCGGCGATTTGCTCTACACACAGGAACAGCGCGGCGAAGAGGAATTGGTCGCCTGCTACAAAGTGTCTTCGGGCGAACCGGTGTGGCGTCACAAAGACGCGGTGCGGTTCTGGGAATCGAATGCAGGCGCGGGGCCGCGCGCGACGCCGACGCTGCACGGCAATCGCGTGTATGCGTTTGGCGCGACGGGCATACTGAATGCGCTCGATGCCAACACCGGCAAAGTCGTGTGGTCGCGCAACGTGGCGACAGAGGTCAAGCGCAAAGTGCCGACCTGGGGCTTCGCCAGTTCGCCGTTAGTGATGGACGATATGGTGATCGTTGCGGCGGAAGGCACGTTGGCGGCGTATGAACTTGCGACGGGCAAACCGCGCTGGCAAGGGCCGTCCTATGGCGGCAGCTACAGTTCACCACATCGCGCGACGATTGATGGTGTCGAGCAAGTGGTGCTGCTCGGCGGCCCCGGCGCGATCAGCGTTGCGCCCGCCGATGGCAAAGTGCTCTGGGAACATAAATGGGAACCCGGCGCGATCACGCAACCCGCACTGACCGCCGATGGCGACATCATCGTCAACACGCTCGCTACCACGGGCGGCATCGGCACGCGCCGTTTGCACGTCCAGCAAAGCGGCGGCAAATGGACAGCCGAAGAGAAATGGACATCGAACGGATTGAAGCCGTACTTCAATGACTTCGTGGTTCACAAAGGCTTCGCGTATGGCTTCGATGGCAACATTCTCTCCAGCATTGATCTCGCCGACGGCAAGCGCAAATGGAAAGGCGGACGCTACGGCAACGGGCAACTCGTGCTGCTGGCGGAGCAGGATTTGTTGCTGGTGATTTCGGAAGAAGGCGAGTTGGCGTTGGTGAATGCGACGACGGATCAGTACAAAGAACTCGCGCGCTTCCGCGCGCTCGAAGGCAAAACCTGGAATCATCCCGTTTTGGTCAATGATGTGCTCCTCGTGCGCAACGGCGAAGAGATGGCAGCATTCCGGCTCACGCGCGATAAAAGTTGATTCGCGCTGAAACCAATTGCGCGTCTGTGTCACTCACTGACAGGTCAAACAACATCTTTCAGGGAGAAAAAATATGAAACTCGTACAACTCATCACGTTCCTTGTCATTCTGTCCGCCGTCAGCGTGGCGCAATCCAAAAACTTCAGTCGCACCGTAGACTTTGCTGTGGGCGGCGATTTGCGTGTCAACACGGATGTCGGCACAGTCCGCATCACGTCGTGGGAGCGCAACCAGGTTGAAGTCGTCGCGCGCATCGAAAGTCGCAACCACGAACACGTGAGCGCCGATTACATGCGTCGCGCCGTCGAAGCGACCGAGATTGAAATGATTGGCAGCGGCAATCGTGTGACGATCAAAGCCAATTACGACAACGTGCCGTATGAATCCATCTGGGGCGGACGCAATCGCGTGATCCCGCGTATCGAATGGGAAATCCGCGCGCCGCGTCGCGCCAACATTGATCTCGACACGGATCGTTCGGAAGCCGAAGTGCGCGGCTTTGACGGACGGCATTATTTGAAATCCGACCGCTCACCGTTGCGCGTCGAAGATATGTCGGGCGAACTACGGCTGAACATTGATCGTGGCAATCAAACGCGACTCAGCAACATTCGCGCCAGCTTGCAGATCGAAGCTGACCGCACGGACTTGATGTTTGAGCGATTGCAACTGACAGGCGATTCGCGTGTGGAAATGGATCGCGGCAAACTCGAACTGCGGATGGCCGGTTCGCAAGGGCTGAATTTGAGTATGAACAAAGAGCGCCGCAATTCGTTCCAAAGCGATTTTCCGATTACGGCGAGCAGCTTCAGCGATGACAAGTTGGAAGGCTCGATCAATGGCGGCGGCCCGCGTCTGACCTTGCATACGGATCGCACGCAAGTGTCTTTGAAAAACAATTGACTCAGACGAATCGTAGCTTGAGCGAAATTTGACTAGGCAACAAGCACGTTCGTTTGCCAGAATGTGGGCAGCACGAGAGGTCGTGCTGCCGCTTTTGATTTCTTATCAGCAGAAAGGATGCCGAACAAATGAAGCGAATCGTTACGATTGCCGTTGTCTTGACTGCACTGGCCGCAGTGCTAACACTTCCCTCGACCGCAGCGAAAGGCAAAAAGCCCGCTCCGAAAACGGTCACGTTCACCAAAGACGTGGCCCCCATCTTTTTCAAGAACTGCGCGCAGTGCCATCAAAAAGACGACATCGCGCCGTTCTCCGTCTTGAGCTACAAAGACGTGCGGCCCTGGGCCAAATCCATCAAAGAACAGGTCATCAAGCGCGAGATGCCGCCCTGGCATGCCGACCCGCATTTCGGCCAATTCGCCAACGAAATGAAGCTTACACAAGCCGAGATTGACACCATCGTCGCGTGGGTGGATGGCGGTGCGAAAGAAGGCAATGCGAAAGATTTGCCGCCTGTGCCCGTCGGTTCGGACAAGTGGGAAATCGGCAAACCCGATGTGGTGCTTTCGATGCCCAAAGCGTTTGAGTTACCCGCCAAAGGCGCGGACGATTACATCTACTTCCGCATCCCGACGAACTTCACCGAAGATATGTGGATACAGGCGTCGGAATTTCGCCCCGGCAACAAGCGGGTCGTGCATCACGCCGTCATCTTTGTCGAAACGCCGATGATGTATCGCATGGCACAGGATCAAGCGAAAAAAGGCGGCGGCGATGTTCAAAATCCGATTTCGTTAATTCAAGGCGGCGAACGCAGCGGCAATATGTATTTGGATGGCACGGTCAATCGCACGAAGCCCGAAACGCCCGTGCTGAACGATGCGTGCGGTGCGAACAAAAATTCCGGCAGTGGCGGCACGGCGTTGCTGTCGGCCTACGCGCCGGGACGCAATGCGGACATTTATCCGCTCGGCACGGCGAAAAAGATTCCCGCTGGTTCGAACCTAATCTTCCAAATGCACTACGCCAAAACGACCGGCAAACCGGAATCCGATCTCACCAGCATCGGCTTTGTGTTTGCCAAACAGCCTGTCCAAAAACAAATTGATACGTTGCTGGTCGTGAATAATTTGTTCGCGGTTCCTGCGGGCGCAGAGAATCACGAGGCCAATGCCTGTATGACGTTGCGCCGTGATGTCGAACTGGTGAATTACATGCCGCACATGCACGTGCGCGGCAAGGCGATGAAATACGAGGTGATCTACCCGAACGGTAAGCGCGAAACGTTGCTGAACGTGGATCGTTACTTCTTCAATTGGCAAACGCTCTACAAGTTGAAATCACCGCTGACCGTGCCGAAAGGTGCGCGCCTGATGATTACGGGCTGGTTCGACAATTCAACGAAAAACAAGCTCAATCCCGACCCGACGAAGACCGTGCGCTTTGGTGAACCGACGTATGATGAAATGCTCGTCGGCTTCTTTGATGTCGCGCGTCCGAAGCCTGCGGATCGCACCGTCGCCAAAGTGGATAACGCAACGCTTGACCAATACGTCGGCGAATATGCGATGGGCGCGGGGCCGAAGTTTACGATCTTCCGCGATGGCAACACGTTGTTCTTTAGCATGCCGGGACAGCCTTCGTTGCCCGCCACGCCCGAAGCCGACGCGAAGTTTTACTTCAAAGATGTCGAGGGTTCTGCGGTTGTGTTCGTGAAGAATGAGCAGGGTGAAGTTGTCGAACTACAAGCTGAAATCAACGCGATGAAAGTGAAGGCCAAGCGCGTTGGCAAAGCGGCGGGCGCAGGTGAAGGCAAGTAGCAAGATTTGAGCGGCGCGAAGCGTTTGGAGTGCTGCGGCTTGACGTAGCTTTGTTATCCTCTCGCATTCCAAAGCGACGTCGAGACCATCGCACTCCAAACGCTTCGCGCCATTATGGGAACAATTGACTTCAAGTAGAGGCAGAACAGGAATCCAGCATGAAAAAAAGCAATATCATCACTTTGACCCTGATTTTATTGGGCGCGGCGTGCTTCGTCACGTTGCAAACGACTAGCGCCAAACGCAAACCCGCAGCGGCCACCTTCAGCAAAGACGTGGCCGCAATCTTCCATGCCAAATGCGCGCAATGTCATCGGCCCGGCGAACCGACTCCGTTCTCGACATTGACGTACAAAGACGTGCGTCCGTGGGCGAAGTCCATCAAGGAAAAAGTCGTGAACCGCGAGATGCCGCCCTGGCACGCCGATCCGCATTTTGGGCAGTTCTCGAATGATCGTCGTTTGACTGACGCTGAAATCAAAACCATCGTCGCGTGGGTAGATGGCGGTGCGGTCGAAGGCAATCCGAAAGACCTGCCGCCTGCGCCGAAATTTGCGGAAGGCTGGAATATTCCGACGCCGGATGTCGTGCTGCAAATGGAAGAAGATTACGTCCTCGCCGCCAGCGGGCCGGACGAATATCAATACTTCGACGTGCCGACGAATTTCACCGAAGACAAGTATGTGCAAATGGCCGAAGCGCGTCCCGGCAATCGCAAAGTCGTGCATCACATCATTGCGTTCGTCGTGCCGCCGGGACAGCCGACGCTGAATAAGATCAAAAAAGAAAACCGCGATAAGGCGCTGGAAATGTCGCTCGCCAACACGCCGTTGTACCGCGACGGCTCGTTGATTCGGCTGAAAAAAGACGCGCCGGTTTATGACAACGGAGCGGACGTGCCGCAGCAACTGCGCGGCTTCAATGACGTAGACGATTTTCTCACCGCCTACGCGCCCGGTCACAATCCTGACGAATGGAAGCCCGGCACCGCGAAGAAAATCCCGGCAGGCGCGACGATTCGTTTTCAGGTGCATTACTCCAAAGTCGCGGGTGCGGAGCAAAAAGATCGTTCGATGGTCGGGCTGATTTTTGCCAAAGAAAAGCCCAACAAAACGCTCAACACGCGCGCCATCGCCAACAGCTTTTTCAAGATTCCGGCGAATGCGCCGCGCCACAAAGTCACTGCCGAATGGACAGCGTGGCGCGACACGACGTTGTACACGCTGATGCCGC
The DNA here is from genome assembly GCA_964631865.1 of uncultured Heliobacteriaceae bacterium. Lineage (GTDB taxonomy): Bacteria > Acidobacteriota > Blastocatellia > RBC074 > RBC074 > JAFDVL01. The sequence continues at coordinate 17,592 of CAZWAK010000141.1, forward strand.
ACATGCACTATCGCGGCGCGGCGATGGAGTACAAAGTCACGTACCCGGACGGCAAAACCGAAGTGTTGCTGAACGTGCCGAACTACAGCTTTGCGTGGCAGGCGGGCTACATTCTGAAGACGCCGAAGACGTTGCCCAAAGGCAGTAAAATCACGGTCACGGGCTACTTCGACAACACGGCGAAAAACAAATTCAATCCTGACCCGACGCAGGTTGTGCGCTACGGCGAACCGACGTACGACGAGATGATGATGGGCTTTATTGACTACGCGCACGAATGGCCTGCGGTGGTGAAAGTGGATGCGAAAATCTTTGATGATTACGTTGGCAAATATGATCGCGGACAAGGGCGTGTGATTGCGGTGGTGCGCGAGGGCGACAAGCTCATCAACATTGCCGCCGATGGCAAAACCAAATTCGAGTTAGCGCCCATCGGCAAAGACCGCTTCCGCATGCTCGATGCTGAGAACGAAGTCATATTCGTGCGCAACGACAAAGGCGAAGTCATCGAACGCCTGATCGAATTTGACGGCGGCTCCTTCCGCAACAAGAAAATCAAGGACGTTGCCAGCAGCGGGCAATAAAGGAAGACAAGAGAGATTACGGAACACACGAAAAAAACGAAACAGACGGAAAAGTTTCCAGCCCCTGAGAGCGCGTACGCAAACTTGGTGCAGGACACTTCACATACCGCATTCGTGGTTGCGCGGTTTGCGTACACACAATAAGTTCCTTTCGTTTGTTTCGATATTTTCGTATGTTTCGTAATCTCTCTTTTGCTTCTCTGAGGTCGTTCTATGCGTATCACAATCCTCGTACTCCTCTTCCTCTCGCTTTCCATCGCTGCCCAAACACCACAACAAAAGCCCGACGGCGAAGTCCTGAAAATTGACACGCGCCTCATCAACCTCAACGTCAAAGTCCTCGACGCGAGCGGCAAAGCGGTGTCGAGTCTCAAGCCCGAAGACTTTGAAGTGCGCGAAGACGGGCAGGTGCAGGAGATCGCGCATTTCCAACCCGTCACCGCGCCCGTCAGCCTGATTTTATTGCTTGATCTGAGCGGCAGCACCGAAAAGAAACGCAAGCTGATGACCAAAGCCGCGCAACGATTTCTCGAATCCCTGATCCCCGCCGACACCGTCGCCATCGCCGCGTTCACCGATCAGTTTTACCTCTTGCACGATTTCACCAAAGATCGCAAGACGCTCAAGAAAGCTGTCGAGAAGATCAACGACATCAAAGGCGGCACGAACTATTACGACGCGATGTGGACGACGCTGGATCATTTCGCGCCCATCAAAGACGCGCGCAAAGCCATTGTCGTGTTGACCGACGGCGTGGACAACACGATCCTGCGCAAGCCGCCGCCCAACCTCTTCACCGATCCCAACAGCCCGCTGGCGAACATCCAAATCCGCATCAATGGGCAATTAGCGAATCTTCCGAAACGTTCCGTTCACACCTTTGACGAACTGCTCGCGCGTGCTGCGGCAGAAGACGTAGCGATTTATCCGCTGCGCCTGAACACGCGCTCCGAAATCCCCACGCGCGCGATTCCCTCTGGCAACAGCGTCGGCGAACAGATTCGGCGCAACATCATGACCGACATCAACCAACGCGCCGAACAGCAATACGCCACCGCCGATGCACAACTGAATTCCGTCGCCGCACAAACCAACGGCGAAGTCTTTCCGGTCGAGCGCGAAGAAGAATTGGAAGGCGTCTTTCAGCGCGTCGCCGCCGAATTGCATTTGTTCTACACGCTGGCCTATTACCCGCGCAACAGCCAAGCCGATGGCAGCTTTCGCAAGATCGCCGTGAGCGTCAAGCCCGCAGGCGCAAAGGCAAAAACGCGACCGGGCTATGTTGCTAAATGATGATGCGAGTTACTTCGCAAAGATTTCTTTGAAATATGCTAACGCGCGCTCGTCGCCGCTTTGGCCGAGCCAGAAGATCGCTTGCTTGCGTACGGCTAAACTTTGATGCGTTTTGGCGACGCGCAGGAGCAAGGGAATAGCTTCGTCTTTCTGGCGCTGACCGATAGCTGTGACGGCTTGTTTTTGCACTTCGGTGTCGCCATCCGGCTTGTCAATCACATCGCCTAAAAACTTCAGACTGCGTTCGCCCGCTTTGTGGCCGAGCCAGAACATTGCTTGTTTTTTCAACTCGCGGTCAGCGTCGTTGCTGGCGGTTTGGATGAGGAACTCTACGGCGGCGTCTTTGTTGTCATTGATCGAAACGGCGAAGAGGATTTGGCGCTTCAAATCGCGCGGTGTGACTTGGGCGTACAAGCTTTGCAACGTAGGCAAGGCGGCGCGGTCTTTGCTCAGGCCCAGACCGTGCGCGGCGGATTTGCGGGCTTCGAGCGGCTCTTGTTCGCTGCGCACGACCTCAGCAAGATACTCGCGCTCACCGGTTTCGTAGCCCAGCCAAAACAACGCCAGTTTGCGCACACGTTCGGGCTGTGTTTTGCGCGACATGTCTTTGAGGATCGCGCCGACGTTGCGGTCGTCGTGCAAGGCTATCGTCGTTGTCGCGCGTTCGCGGAGCCGTTCTTCCGCCTGGCTCTCGGCTATGTTTTTGAGCAGCGCGAGGCTTTCCGCATTGCTTGCGCGACCGAGCCAGAAGACGGGATGGCCGCTGTATTCGCGCTTGCGGTCGAGGTTGTACACTTCGGCGCGCGTCACGACGCCGTTCGTTTCGTGCAACTGAAAGAACGCGAGGTTGCGCGTTTCCTGATCGGAGCCAATGTTCACGCCGTTCATCCACATCGAGCTGCCCTGAAACACTTCGAGATCAACGGCGACACCGGAACGAACGTCGAAGGCATGCGCCGTCCAAAAACGTGTGCCGCGTGCTTGTCCTTGTCGGCGCGCGGCTTCCAATTTGGCATTGAGGTTCGCACCTTCGACGGACGTGAACGAAGCCGGTGGCGTTTGCGCTTGTACCGCGTTGACGATGAGCGTTGTGATGGCGATGACCAATGGAATTAAGGCTTTCATGGCGGTCTCCCCCAAAAATGACGAACGTGATGAAGAGGCGTCAAGAGTTCAAACTTCAGTTTGTCGGATCTGTTTTGTGCCGTTGACAAGCTAAAGCTTGAAC
>CAZWAK010000142.1:0-20620 GCA_964631865.1 uncultured Heliobacteriaceae bacterium
GAAAGGTGCGCGAAGCGTTTGGAGTGCTGCGGCTCGACGTAGCTTACTCATCGCTCACGCTACCAAAGCGACGTCGAGACCGTCGCACTCCAAACGCTTCGCGTCGCGTACTCGCAATTGGTAAGGCGCAACGGTTTGCTGTTGCCGTGCGCCGTACCGTACAATGCGCCGTCAGCTTTGCAATTCTGATTTGGCTCATTGCGCGATGGAGGGTAGGCGCAAGTCGCCGCCTTCGTCTTGAGAAACCGTTGGGAAATTTCTGGGAAAATTTTGGGGAGCGGTTATGAATCAGCCAATCAATCACTTATACGAATTCGGCGCGTTCCGTCTGAATGTTGCGGAACGCTTATTACTGCGCGAAGAGCAGCCCGTCGCGCTCAAACCGAAAGCTTTTGATCTGCTGCTGACGCTGATCGAACAACGCGGACGCCTGCTGGAAAAGGACGAATTGCTCAAACTGGTTTGGCCGGAAACGTTCGTCGAAGAATCCACGCTGGCCTGGAATGTTTCGCAACTGCGCAAGACGCTCGGCGACGACGGCAATGGAAATTCGTACATCGAGACCGTGCCGAAACACGGCTATCGCTTTGTCGCAGACGTGCGGGAAGTGACTGCGCCGCCGCCTGTGTTGGTAAAACCACATCGCTTCCGCACAGCATTGTTCGTCTTCATTCCGCTGGTTCTCCTCTGCGCCGCCGCGTTTTTCTACTTCACGCGCAAACCCGCGTTGACCGAACGCGATCCGATTTTGCTGGCGGATTTCGACAATCAAACCGGCGAAACGATTTGGGACGGGACGCTCAAACAGGCGTTGGCCGTGACGCTGGAACAATCGCCGTATCTGAACATCTTCGGTGATGAACGCGCGCGCGCCACGCTGAAGCTGATGGGCAAGCCCGACAATGAACGCATCACGCGCAGCATCGGGCGCGACATCTGCCAGCGACACGGCGTCAAGGCGTTGCTCGTCGGCACGATTGCGAAGCTGGATCGCAGCTACTCGTTGTCGCTGGAAGCGATTGACAGTCGCACGGGAACCACGATTGCGCGCACGTTTGCCGAAGCCGAGAGCAAAGATCAGGTCTTGAAAACGCTCGGACGCAGCGCGACCGAACTGCGGCAGAAGCTGGGCGAATCGCTGGCTTCGATTCAGCAGTTCGATGTGCCATTTCCTGAATCAACCACATCTTCGCTGGAAGCGTTGCAGGCATATTCAACCGGATTTGCGATATTCCAACGAGGTGCATCGGGCGAGGCCGTGCCGTTTTTGCGCCGCGCCGTGGAATTGGATGCGCAATTTGCGTCGGCCTGGCGGTTGTTAGGCGCGATCCGCGGTCAGTCGGCGGAAGGCGTAGCGTGTTTGGAAAAAGCCTGGCAACTGCGCGACCGCGTGAGCGAAATCGAGCGGCATCACATTACCGCCTCGCGCTACATTTACGTGACGAAAGAATTGGACAAATTGACGGAAGTCGCCACGCTGATGACGCGCTCGCATCCGAACAACTTCGGCGGCTTTTTTCCGTTGGGAGTAGCACACGCCTTTGCCGGGCGGTTGGAAGCGAGCGCCGAAGCGTTTCAGGAATTGCTGCGCCTCAATCCGGACAGCAACGTAAATCGCAACAATCTGGCGGGCGTGTTGCTGCGGCTGAATCGCTACGACGAGGCGGCTGCGGCAGCGCAACAAAACTTGCAGCGCCAGCCGAATTCGCCGCTCTTTCATCTGACGATGTTGCGCATCGCCTTCGCGCGCCAGGACGAAGCCGAGATGCAGCGACAAAGCGCGTGGTTTGCACAAACGCCAACTCCGCAGGCGCTGTCGCTGCAAGCGCAAACCAAATTCTTCGCCGGGCGCAGACGCGACGCGCGCGCGTTGACGCAGCAAGCGTTCCTGCTGGCTGGCTCGCGCCATCAGTTGGAGGAACAACTCAGTCACCTCAGTACGGAAGCCGAGTTTGACGCGCAAGTCGGATTGACCGCGCCAGCCCGTGCCCAGGCAGAACGTGCGCTCGCCTTGCAACAGCGCAGCCAGACCTTTCTCCGCTTGCATCTGGGGCTTGGCTTGTGGCAGCCGTTTCTGGGTTGGGTATTTGCGCTCAATGGCGATGCGGCACGCGCACAAGCGTTGACCGAGGAACTCGTGCGCGAAAACCCGCAGAACACGCTGGTACTGTCCGTCGTTGCCCCGCTGACCCGCGCGACCATCGAATGGCAACGCGGTCAACCGGACAAAGCTCTCGAGTGGCTGCAACCGACGACATTTTATGAAGCAGCGGGCGCAGCCTCGTTTCGTCCGAACTGGGTGCGCGGACAAGCGTACTTGCAACTCAAACGTGGCGCAGAAGCGGCAGTCGAATTTCAGAAGATCATTAACCAGCGCGGCTGGGACTCAGCTTCTCCGCTGTGGCCGCTCGCCCATCTCGGCTTGGCGCGTGCCGCCGTGTTGCAAGGCGATGCGGCGAAGGCGCGGCAAGCGTATGAGGCATTTTTCCAGTTGTGGAAAGACGCGGACACGGATTTGCCGATGCTGATTGAGGCGAAAAAAGAATACGCGAAATTGCAATGAACTCGCTGGAAGAGAGGCGTCAAGAGTTCAAGCTTCAGCTTGGTTTTTCAGACCAACAAGCTGAAGCTTGAACTCTTGACACCTCTCTTCGACATTGTCCTTTTTTTACAGGAGAATACCTTATGAAAGCCATCTTCACCCTGCTCTTTGTTGCGCTCATCGCGGGTGCGGCCCAGGCGCAAACGGTGACGCTGGAAAAATTGCTGCGCGCGCCGTTCCCTTCCGAAGTCTCTGCCGCGCCCACTGCCGCACGAGTCGCGTGGGTGCAAACGGAACGCGGGATGAGCAATTTGTTCGTCGCCGATGCGCCGGATTATCGTGCGCGCCAATTGACGAAATACAGCAAAGACGACGGGCAGCATTTGTCTGCGATTACTTGGTCGAGCGATGCGAAAACGATTGTCTATGTGCGCGGCGATGCGGCGAATCGCGCGGGCGAAAACCCGAATCCGACGAGCGATCCCGGCGGCGCGGAACAAGCGTTGTGGCGTATTTCTGTTGATGGTGGCGAGCCGGTCAGAATTGGCGTCGGCAGCGCGCCAAGCATTGCACCGCGCGGCGATCAATTGGTGTTTTTGCGGCGCGGGCAAATCTTTGCGACCTCGCTCAACGACACGAAAGAAGCGAAGCAGTTGCTGCAACTGCGCGGCGGCGCGTCGTCGTTGCGGTGGTCGCCGGATGGCACGAAACTCGCGTTCGTCAGCAATCGCGGCGATCACGCATTCATCGGCGTGTATGAAATGGCGAGCAAAGAATTGCGCTGGCTGGCGGCGAGTGTGGATCGTGACTCGAATCCGGTGTGGTCGCCGGATGGCGTGCGCCTCGCGTTCATTCGCAATCATGCGGGGCAATCGTTGATGTTCACGCCGGAACGCAGCGCGATGCCCTGGTCAATCGTCGTGGCCGATGTCGCGTCCGGCAAAAGCAAAACGATCTGGCGCGCGGACGAAGGTGTGGGCAGCGCGTTTCACGCGGTTGTCGCGGCCAACCAATTGCTCTGGGGCGCGGGAGATCGCCTCGTGTTTCCGTGGGAACGCGACGGCTGGTGTCATTTGTATTCGGTCGCGGCGGGCGGCGGAACCGCGTCTTTATTGACGCCGGGCGCGTTCGAGGTCGAATACGTCACGCTCAGCCACGACAAACGCGAGGTCATCTTCAACTCAAATCAAGACGACATTGATCGGCGACATCTGTGGCGTGTGCCTGTGAGCGGCGGTAAACCCAAAGCCATCACGTCGGGCAAAGGCATCGAATGGATGCCGCAACTCACGAGCGACAGCAAAGCGATTGCGTACTTGCGCTCCGATGCGAAACGTCCTGCGCAAGCCGTGATTCAATCCATTAACGGCGGCGAAGCATTGGGCGAAATGCGTGGTCTCTCGCAAATCCCTGCGGACTTCCCTGTCAATGATTTGGTCGAGCCGCAAGCCGTGATGATTTCGGCAGCCGACGGCATGCAGATTCCGGCGCAACTTTTCCTGCCGAAAATTCCGAACGGCGAGAAGCGTCCGGCGGCGATTTTCTTTCACGGCGGCTCGCGGCGACAGATGCTGCTCGGCTGGCATTACGGCAGTTATTATCACAACACCTACGCAATGAATCAGTATCTGGCGAGTCAGGGCTACATCGCGCTCTCGGTGAATTATCGCAGCGGCATCGGCTACGGCATGGAGTTCCGCGAGGCTTTGAATTACGGCGCGGCGGGCGCGAGCGAATTCAAGGACGTGGTCGGCGCGGGGCTGTATTTACGCGGTCGCAACGACGTGGACGGCCAGCGCATCGGCATCTGGGGCGGTTCGTATGGCGGCTATTTGACCGCGATGGGTTTGTCGCGCGCGCCGGATTTGTTTGCGGCAGGCGTGGACATTCACGGCGTCCACGATTGGAATACGGGCATCAAGAATTTTGTGCCGAGCTACAATCCGCTCGACTATCCGAAAGAAGCGAAGCTCGCGTTTGATTCGTCGCCGCTGGCCTCGGTGGACGGCTGGCGTTCGCCTGTGTTGGTGATTCACGGCGACGATGATCGCAACGTGAATTTCAATGAAACGGTGGTGCTGGTGCGCGCGCTCCGCGAACGCAAAGTCGAAGTCGAGCAGTTGGTGTTTCCCGACGAAGTTCACAGCTTCCTGCTGCATCGCAGTTGGTTGAGCGCGTTCACGGCTTCGGCGGATTTCTTTGACCGCAAACTGAAAAAATAAAAAAGCGTTGCGAGCTTGAACCCGCAACGCCTTGCTTTGAACTTGCCTTGTTCGAGAGGTTATTTGGTTTTCTTCTCGAATTTGTCTAGTTTGACGTTCTTTTCGTTGATCTTGAATTTGCTGATGACCCATTCTTCGTTGGGATTGCCTGCGACGGCTTTGGTCAACACGGTGGGCAGCATCAAGCCATTGAATTCTTTGTACTCCGCAAAGCTCCATTGATAATCCACTTCCGGAGCCTTTTCATACGCGGCTTTTCTCTCAGCCTGCATCGCTTCCCGGCGGGCACGTTCTTCAGCCTGGATTTTATCTTTTTCCGCTTGCGGGAGTTTGTCGAACTCTTCGCGGCTCAGGCCGCCGGGGCCACGTTGACCGCCCTGACCCTGTCCGCCGGGTTGTCCGCCCGGTTGACCGCCGGGGCGTCCGCCGCCTTGCCCACCGCCCATGCCGCGAAAGAGCGAGGACATATCTTTGTCTTTGTAGTTGAGCATCAGCAATTGCCCGGATTGCCGATCAATGTAGAGCTTGGCAATCAGCCCGCCCGCATCACTGACACCGATGATGTCCGCGACCTGCCCGTCAGGAGCTTTCGCTTCGCCCAGATGCTTGTATTCCGCATTGAGGCCAGCAGGCGCGATCAGGAGCCAGCCCAACATCACGCGCGCCAGATCGTTGCGGCGATTGCGTTCCATTTGTTCGGGCGAGAGCACGCCGCCGCCCGGCCCGCCAAACTGCATGCCACGTCCGCCGCCGGGGCCACCACCCGGCATAGGCTGACTCGATTGCATGTCATTCCACGTCGTAGCGCCGTTCAGGACTTCAATCTGCACCATTTCCATCGGGCCGAAGCTGCGCGTGATGGAGCGATGAATTTTATCGGGCAGCGCCATGGTGATGGCTAATGGCCCTTCCAGATTGCGTTGCCCCATGGATTGTTTGAAGGTGCCTTCCGCCACGATATTTTGTAACGATTTGAGCTTGTCTTCTTTGCCGATGGCGGCGCGTGCTTTTTTGAGGACTTCCTGCGCTTTGGCGTCGCCTTGCGCGAACGCCTGCGCGGAAAAGGTTAAGAGAATTCCGAGAACCAAAAGTCGTACTTTCATTGCTATCCTCCAATATTGGCAAAGTTAATCGAAACAAGTTCAGCAACCGATCTACCCGCTAAGACGATCATTGTAAACCATCGGTTGCAGGAGCGTTGTAAAGCCTTTGTAAATAGATGATGACTGCGAGAGAATACGCCCCTTCTCGCTCAGATTCAATCACCTGCAGGAGTCGCTTTGGAATTCACACGCACCGAACTCTCTATCCTCAAAACCTTGAAAACGCCCGAAAAGATTCAAGCCTTTCTCGACGACGAAATCGCTTACAACAAAGAGCCGCACGGCCCGACCTGTCGCAGCCCGCGCTACGTCCTCGAAGACCGCGTCGCGCATTGTGCCGAAGGCGCGTTCTTTGCTGCCGCCGCGTTGCGCGTTCACGGTCATCCGCCGTTGATTGTAGATTTGGAAGCCGTGCGCGACGACGATCACCTGCTCGCGGTTTTCAAGGAAGACCATCATTGGGGCGCGATTGCGAAATCGAATTACGCGGGCTTGCGCTTTCGCGAGCCGGTCTATCGCACGATGCGCGAACTCGTGATGAGTTACTACGAGCATTACTACAATCCGAAAGGCGAGAAGACCTTGCGTGCCTATTCGACGCGCCCGGTGAATCTCAAGCATTTTGATCGAATGGGCTGGATGACGATGGAGGACGATTTGTGGGCGCTGTGCGAACATCTTTGTACCGTGCCCCATTCGCGCGTGATGTCGTTGCCGATGGAACGCAAACGCCGCAGGATGGATCGTCGCTTGTATGAAGCTGGAATGACGGGGATGGTCAAGTAGTTACGCCCGCAGCTTTTTGAAGCGATCCAGATTCGCTTTCAACGCTTCGAGCGGCGGGAACGCCTCGCGTTCGTATTCGATGATGTACCATTCCACGCCGCCGACCGTTTCGACCGTTTTCATGATCTCCAGCCAATTCAATTCGTCCTCGCCCAAATAGGCATCGGGGCTTTTTTTGGAGTGTGGTTTGACGTGCATCGAAACCGTGCGGCCTTGATTGCGCTTGAGAAAATCGAGCACGTTCACGCCTTCCATCTCCGACGCATTGCCCGTGTCGAATTGCAGAATCACGTTTTTCTTCGTTTGGTCGGCAAACAGATTCCACCAGTAATCCGCACCGAATTTGTTGAAGTCCGTCGTGTGGTTGTGATAGCCGACGCGCATCCGTAACGGTTGCAGTTTCGCCGCGATTTCATTGACCTCCGCCGCCGTTTTCGCCAGCAACTCTTTCGAGGTGTACACGTCTTTCGGCAACGAACGAATGATCAAATTGCGATTGCCGATGGCTTGATTGAATTCGACGCTTGTCCGCAATTTGTCGCCTTGCAATTCGTTGTAGCTGTGATGAAAGCCGCACACTTTCAGCCCGGCGTCGTCCAAATATTTGCGCCATTCCGCGCCTGATTTGCCAAAGGCGTTTTCGAGTTCGATGCCTTCGTAGCCAAGCGCCGCGACCGCTTTGAGCGTGCCGGGAATGTCGTCTTTCATCTGCTTGCGCACGCACCAGGCCTGCGTGGCAATCGGAATCTTTTTCCACCGTTGTGCGGCGACAAGCGAAGCCGGAAGCAAAGCGGCGGCAGCACTGAGTTGCAGAAAATCTCGACGGGTTGGTTGCGTGTAGTTCATAGATTTCTCCTATTGAGCGCCCCGTGTAGCAGGTGCGCCACCAGGGCCAGCATTGAGTAACTTGGTCAGATCGGCTTCCGTCCAGGGCGTTCTGCGACTCGCCGTCATGCCGCGCACTTCTTTGACATCGGCAGGTGCAACGGGTGAAGCCGTATGCCCCCATTCGCGTCGCACGTACGTCAACAGGGCGGCGATTTGCTCATCCGACAACACCTGCCCTTGCGGCGGCATCAGGCCGACCGAGCCTTCTTTGCCCGCGAGGATAATGCGCATCATCACCGCCGCATTGCCCGTGACGAATTGCGATTGCACGAGCGCGGGCGCGATCTTTTCTTTGCCCAAGCCATCCGATTGATGACAGCCCGCGCAAACACTGGCGTAGAGCGTTTGCCCCGCCGCAAATCGCTGTTCTTCTTCGGGTGAGAGCTTGGCGACTTCGGGCACAGCTTCGGGTTTGCCCGGCCACGTGACACGCGCGGCAATGCGTTTCGCCAAGGAGGCGATTTCGTTGGCGCTGTCGGCTTGCAAGGCTTTCAACGCAGCGGGTTCACGTGGGAACGCGAGCGGAGGTACAGGCACAGCGCGACCGCCGCCGCCGCCGCCCGCTGGCCCCGTCGCGGCTGCCGCGCCGCCCGCCGGAGTTGCACCACCAACGGTCAAGGGTCTGCCGCCGCCGCCACGCATCGGCGCTAAGCCAATCTCAACGCCGCGCAGCAATGATTGACGTTGCTCGGCATCGCGTTTTGTATCGGCAGCCAACTCCAAGAGCTTCTGCGCTGTCGCCGGATTGCGCGCTTTGCTGATCACCGCCGTGAGCATTTCGACCGCGTCTTTATTGCCTTTTTTCGCGAGCAGCGAATTTAGCATCGCGTCTTCCTGCCCGCCCAAACTACTCACCACGACATCCACCAAAATCTGGTCGTCGCCAAACTGCTCCAACATTTTGCCAAGCGGTTCCAGACGCGCCGCCGGCGGCAACGCGCCGAGCGTCGCGGCCAGTTGCCGCCGCACAATCCAACTCGGTTCCGACATACATTTGAGAATCGCCGTTTGCAGCGGATGCTTCGCTTCGCCGAGCCATCGTTCCGACAATCGCAACGCCGTCGCTCGCACGTCAGGCGAGGTGTCATTCAAAGCCTCTGTCACGGTCGCCACATCAATCGCGTCCAAGCCATCCAACGTCCACAGCGCGTGCAACTTCGTGCGGAAGTCAGCAGCTTTCAGCGCCTGATTTTTCAAGGCATCAACCCCTGATTTGTCGCCGCGTTCGACCAACAATTGCTGCGCCCAATCGCGTCGCCAGCCGTTTGGATGCGCGAGCAATTCAACTAACTTCGCGGATGATTCTTTCTGCAAATTCGGCTTGGCTTCCCGCTTCGTCGTTTCATGCACGACGCGATAAATGCGCCCCAAACCGACCGGCGAACCTAATTTGTTTTTCTTGATGTAATCGCGCAGATAATCGGTTTGATATTGCCCGTCCTGCACGACGCCGCGATACATGTCTACGATGTAAAACGTGCCGTCGGGGCCGTTCGCCAGATTCACCGGGCGAAACCATTCATCCGTCGAAGCGATGAACTCCGCATTCGGATAAGCGTCCTTCGCAGAGAAGCGGCCAGAGCCGTCATCGTTGACGATCAAGCGATGCACAAGTTGTCCCGTGCAATCGGTCACGAACGCATTGCCCTGCAATTCTTTCGGCAATTGGTCGCCGCGATAGATCAGCGGCGTCGCTGCCGATTGATAGGTCGCAATCGTGCCATCCGCGCGCAACACGCCGTCGCGATAACCGCGATTGACGCCGCGCGTGGGGCGAATCGGCCACGTCGCGGTGTCTTTGCGCGCAATCAATTCTTCATACGCGCCGCGCGTGCGCACGATGTTCGGATTGCGCATGAAATAGCTCGCTGAGATGACATCCACAAACAACGGCTGTTCATTCCAATTGCGATAAATGCGCCCGACATCGTCCATCGTCATCCCCCATTGTCCGCGCAGCAACGTCGGCATCGTCTCGAATTTTCCGTTCTTGAAACGATACGAAAAATTGTGCTCCGACGTGTGCAGCACATTGTCCATGCCCCACAACAAGCTGTTCGCGTTATGTTCGGGATTCGCTTCGCGCCGACCGTATTGATCGTGCAGCAATTCTTTTGCGTCCGCTTTGCCGTCGCTGTCCGTGTCGCGCGCGAGCCACAGATTCGGCGGCTCGCCGACCAGCACGCCTTTGTCCAAAACTTTCACCGCGCGCGGCAGCACGAGGCCGTCCAAAAACACTGTGCGCTTGTCCATTTTGCCATCGTCGTTCGTGTCTTCGAGCACGACGATGCGCCCCGAAGGTTCGCGCGAATCCTGCTCGGCGTTTTCGGGCATAAAGCCGGGCATTTCGATCACCCACAAACGACCGTCAGGGCCAAATTCCATCGCCACCGGGTCTTGCACCAGCGGTTCGCTCGCGACGAGTTCCAGGCGATAGCCGGGCGGCATCACGACGGTTGCGAGAGATTGTTCCGGCGTCAACGGTTTGGATTCTTCCGGGACTTTTTGGACAGCGGCAGGCCAGGTGAGGGGGCGCGAACAAGAGGTCAGGCTGACGCTGACGAGGCCGATACAAAGCCCCGCGAACGCCCGCCACCATTTCGGGTTTGGTGCAGTCATAGGTTTATGCGTGTGAGAGCAAATTGTGAACGCGGAGTGTAATGGAACCTCGTGCCGAACACAACGCCCGACCAGTTCTCTTTCCCGCGCTGTCACGAATGCTGTGGTGTGTGGTTGCTGCCGTTAAGATTTTTTTCCTACGCCATGAATCCACCGTCAGAAGTCACCCCGTAGTCATCAACGAAACCGAATAATTTCTTGAGCACCGCACGCTCGATTTCGAGCATCCGCACCGAATGCACTGCTGCGCGCATTGCGGGCCAGTACACGCGGGAGAAAGGTATTCGACTGACTTAACGAGGTGAACCCTATGAATAACCGTTACCGAATGACCTGTTTATTCAGTGTATTCTTGCCGCTCTGCCTGGCTGCTGGGGCCATCGCGCAAGTGGAACTGGAGACCGTCCAACGCGATGCCGTTGACTTCTCTGTCGTTGCCGCCACGCAACCCGGCAGCTTTCACACGCCGCTCGATTCCACGCCTGATCCGCTGGGCAATTTCATCTACTTCGTCGCGATTGGGAAACGCGGCCCCGGCGTCTTTCGTGTAGCCGCGGCGGCCAACAGCCCTGTCGTAGAAATCGCCGCCGGGCATCCATTCGTCGCTCCAACCGGCATCGCGTGCAGCAGTGACGGTCTGACGCTGTACATCACGGATGCGCAAGCGTGGAGCGAGGACGGCTTGTCCGGGCAAATCTTTGCGCTGCCCGCGCGCGGTGGAACGCCGATGCCGTTGCCCGGTGCAGCAGGCACAAAGCCGCGCAATCTGGCGGTTGTAAATGAAAACGGGCGCGCGGTGATTTATTACAGTGGACGTGAACCGCAGCGGCGGCGTCCGGCAATCTTTCGATTGCGCGCCCACACGGATAACGCCGCGCGCATCGTGGCGCAAGGCGCACCGCTGGTCGAACCCGATGGCATCGCGGTCACACGCAATGGCGTGATTTATGTGGCGGATCGTGCCTCAGCGGGAAACGGACGCGGCAATGTTTTCCGCCTCAATGGCCGCACGATCCGCTCCATCACTTCCCCCGTGCGCCTGGGAAATCCTGCTGGCATTGCCTTGTCGCTCGATGAATCCACATTGCTTGTTTCCTCGCATCAACGCAACGGCTACGATCAAGTGTTGATCATAGAACTACGCACGTTGCGCACGCAGATTTTCACGGATGTCGTGGGAGAAAATGAGGATGCGGGCGGGCTACATCGTGCGCACGACCGTGACATTTACAGTTGGATAGATTCTACCGGCGGCGGCCAGGGGACGGTCTATCTCATTCGACCTAGACCGTGAGGACATTCCTGGCGGTTTGGGGCCGGGAAGGAGTGCAAAAACCAGCGGCGCGGACGGGGATGGGTGGCCTTATTTTGTCGGCCTCATTTGAAATTCTCCACCAGCAAAATATCGTTGTCGCTTTGGTCTATGCGCTTGAAGAGAATCCAGCGGCCATCGGGCGAGACGGCGAAGCCGGGCGGCGAAATGATGTTGGGGTCTTTTTCGACATTTGCAAGCTGGCTGATTTGCTGCGTGGCAAAGTGGAACATCTCAATGGCAAAGCGCGGCGTCGCGCTGCGATTCAGGAAGCAGATGCCTCGCTCCGTCACCGCCCAGCAACCCCAGTGTACGCCTTCCACGAGGCGCGTCTCTTCGCCTCCTTGAGCGGCCACGCGCCAGATGGCATTGGCTTTGTGATAGTACAAATATTTGCCATCGGGGGATTCAAACGCTTCAAATCCACCTTGTTGCGTGATTTGTATTGCCGGGCCACCTTCCGCTGGAATTTTCCAGACCTGCTGTCCGCCGCTGCGATTGGAGGTGAAGTAAATCCAATGGCCATCGCGCGACCAGCTTGGCAGAATATCTTCGGAAGCTTCGCTGGTCAGACGACGTGGGATGCCGCCTTCGACATTAATGACAAAGATGTCTCCGTGCCCTTCCAACCGACCGTCAAAGACGATGCGACGCCCATCCGGAGACCAGCGCGGCGCACCGCCCGGCGCGCCTTTCAAGCTCGTGAGTTGAATCTGATTGCGCCCCTCGCTGTCGCTGAGCCAGACCTCTTCGCCGCCCGAACGAGTGGACTGAAACGCGATACGCTGGCCATCGGGCGAGTATTGCGGCAACGCATCATCGCGCGTCGAAGCGATCAATTTCACGGGCGAGCGATCTTTTTCTTCTGCCTGCGGGCCAGCGATGCGCCAGATATTCGAATCCGTTTTCCAGCGCGTGTAGGCCAGATGATTTCCTTGCCGAGAGATCGCCGGGAACAACGCATCTTCGCCCGCCGCGGGCAATGCTTGCGGCGCACCGCCTGCAACCGAAACACGCCAGAGACTGAGCAAGCCACCGCGATTGGACGAGAAGACAATCTCCTGGCTATCTGCTGTCCAGGTCAATCCCATCAACCAGCGATTATCAAACGTCAACCGCTTCGCCTCTCCGCCCGCGACTGGCACAACATAAATATCGCCGACAAAGAAACTCGCCCCCCGCACGAACGCGACCAACTTGCCATCGGGTGAAAAGTGCGGCACTCCGTCTCCCAGATTGGGCGCGGGTGGCAAGGTGAGGGGCCGCCGTTCGCCGCTTTCCACCGCAATCAAGAGCAAGCCGAACGGGCCTTCGGATGAACTTTTATCGGAAACGACCAGGTCTTTGCCGGACGGCGACCAATCCAGGTTTTGCCAGTAATCGCTGGTGCGGGCATCGGTCAATTTGCGCTCCGGGCCGCCTAACGAAGGAATAAGATAGATGCCACTGCCTGCGGCATGCGCGCGCAGAAAAGCAATGTAGCGGCCATCGGGCGACCACACCGGATTGGCCTCCGCCGCCGGATCACTGGTTAAGCGCAACAATCCTTCCGCGTTGGTCTGCCGCAGATAGATGTCAGAATTATCTTCCTGTTCGCCATTCCACACGAAGGCGATCTGCGCGCCATCCGGGGAAAAGGCGGGTTGCTGTTTGAGTCCCGGATAACTCGTAAGCGGCACAATGCGGCGCGCCGCCGGCTCCGGCGAGAAGACCACATAGCGCAGCCCGAGCGCGATCACGACGAGCAACGCTAATCCGGCTAAAAGGAGACGGGGAGACAAAGGGACGGGGAGACGAGGAAACGTTTTTGCAGGCGACAGACTGGCATTTGTCGCGTCGCCTTGTCGCCCCCTCGCCCCCTCTCCCCCTCTCCCTGTCTCCCGATCTTCTTCTGCCACCTCATTCACTTCCGCGACAAACTTGTAGCCGCGTCCCGGCACAGTGGCGATATAGGAATGATGGGTTGCGCTTTCGCCGAGCGCCTTGCGCAGCGCCGACATATTCACGGTCAGGTTCGCCTCTTCGACAATTGAATCCGGCCAGAGCAATTCCAGCAGTTCGTCTTTTTCCACGACTTGCCCGCGCCGTGCGAGCAAAGCGATCAACATCTCTACCGCTTTGGGCGTCAGCGCAACGGCGGCTCCGGCACGCGACAACTGCCGCTTCGTCAGATCAAAACGAAACTCCCCAAATTCGTAGTAATGTGCAACTCCCTTGTTCATCCGCGTCTTTGCAACTTTTGGAATTTTTGGACGCGCTGCTTAAGGACTTTTGGAAGACCTGCGATGAAAGCTACGCCGTGAAGCGCGTGAAGTTCGATTCGCGCTATCGTTGCCCCAGGCTGCAATGTAGCACCAAGCACGGGGCGACAGCAATTACTCAAATCAAAGGAGACCAGTTTATGAAAACGAAAAGAATTTTGGTAGTCGCCACCATCACCTTGCTGCTGACCGCAGCGGTCATCGTCCTGAGCAGCTATTCGCGCGGCGTCGCCTCGGCCCAAAGCACAGAGACGGAAGCCCAGAGCGAACTGTTCGGCGGAGTAACGCTTGGAGCAGCCCTACAAGAAAAAGCCTTGCTCGGAACCTGGCGCGTCACCATTACCCCAGGGCCAGGCGGCCCACCTCCGTCGCAGTCACTTCACACGTATTTGAGCGGTGGCGGCCTGATTCAATCCAACCTGACGGAAGGCGACATCCCCGGTCAAGGCACGTGGGTCAGAACCGGCCACAATCGCTTCACCTTCACCTTTGAAAAGTTCTACCCCGTCAATCCTGCGACCGGGCAACAAGGTGTTTTCCTCTTCCGCGTCCAGGAAACGATTCGCGTGCGTGGCGATAGATATACCGGCGTCGGGCAAGGCCTGATTTGCAATGCCACGGGCGGCAATTGCATTTCGCTCGGCTGCGCGCAAACCGAAGGACAACGCATCCGAATCGAAGGCCCCGATTGCCAGTAACGCTGAAAAAGAATTTCACCACGAAGCGCACGAAGGACACAAAGAGAAGTCGGTAGCCGGTAGTCGGTAGTCGGTAGTTTGATACCCGAAACTCGAAACCTGAAACTCGAAACTCGATTTCTCTTCGTGTCCTCCGTGTTCTTCGTGGTGAAAAATATTTGCTTCACGCTAGGAGGATTACTATGAACATCCGCTTACAGCACTCGCTTGTCACCGTATTTTTAGTCGCCGCGTTGAATATTTCGGCTTGCACTTCCGATCCCTCTCCCCAAGCGAATCCATCTGGGGAGAGCAAAGCGGCGCAAACCTGGCCGGATTCTCTGGACGCTGTGATTGCCGCGCCAGAAAATCACAAGATTCTGTTGGAAAACGACCGCGTCCGCGTTCTCGAAGTTACGCTCAAGCCTCACGAAAAAGAACCGCTGCACGGCCATCGTTGGCCGAGTGTGATGTACATTGATCAGTCGGGCGATTTCCGGGATTTCGACAGTCAAGGCAAAGTGTTGTTTGATTCGCGCACCGCGAAAACGCCGATTCATTATCCCGTGACGCAATGGCAAGAACCGCAAGCGCCTCACGCGGTTGAGAATTTGAGCGACAAATCAGTTCATCTGATCCGGGTGGAATTGAAGAAGTGACGCGGCAAAATTGCATCGCAGGCCGCCGCAATTTTGCCGCCTGGTCGAGAAGTGCGGCGCGCGCCTCTGGCTCGCGCTCCCAAGCGGAGCCAAACAACTGGTCATCTTGTCGCCAGCGTTCCGGCTGCATTGCGATCAGACAAACATCGCCGGACTGACCTCCAACGCGATTTCGGAGATTTTATCCGCCGGGATGCCCACCAGCCGGGCGTGTTCGAGAATCGCTTCCGGGTCGGGCGCTTCGTACTCGCAATAGATTTTGCCCTCGGCTTCGGAGATGTAGCTCTTGATCCAGACCACGCCGGGCATCGTCGCCAGCACTTCGTTCGACCTTCTGCTGGCGGCTTCGAGGTCGGCTTTGGAGACCGCACCGACGTTTCGTTCAATGATGTATCTTGGCATTTTGTTCCTCCAGAAAATGGCCAGAAAATGAATTGATGTCAGGCCCGGATTATTAGCCGGGCGCAGGCTTCTTGCAATGGCGCATCCCCGATGGTCTCGGCAATGACCAGAGCGTGCTTCGCTAAATCGTGCGCTTCGTCCGGTGCGGCAGTGGCGGCGGCAAGGCGCGCGAGCATCCAGCCTTCGCCTTTGCGGTCGCCGATCTCGCGCCGGATGGCGAGCGAGGCGCGGTAATGCTCCGCCGCTTTGGCAAACGACTTTGTTGCGCTGAACAAATCGCCCAGCGCCGCCAGCGCATGTCCTTCGAGCAGCCGCTCGCCTGATGCGCGGTGCAGTTGAATCGCTTCGGCAAGGCGGGCCATCGCTTCGTCCGTGCGTCCGAGTTGCTTCAGCGTCACGCCGATGCTGTTGAGCAGCAGACCGGCGTGCTTGCAATCCTCCCGGCGCTGAAACACCTGTAACGATTCCTCGTAATACCGGAGCGCGGATTCGTAATGGGCTTGCTCCCATTCGATGATGCCCATCGTGTTCAGCAAATCGCCCTGCGCGGCTGCGTCCTCACTGGTGGCGGCCAGCGCGGCGGCTTCCTGCAAGTGGCCGAGCGCAACCTCTCTTCTGCCGGGCTGTTGTCTGTTTAGTCGCGCCATCTCCTTCAAGGCATCTATTTCCCCCGCCGTATGCTGCTGTTGCTGGCGGCGCATTTTGATCTTCTCCCACACCGCCAGACAGGTTTCCGCGCTTGCACCGGACTGTTCGTAGCTGCGAGCAAGGCCGGTCAACGCCACGATCTCATTCTCACTGTCTCCCAACTCGGCAAACAGTTCAGCGGCTTCCAGCAGCCGGGGGAACGCCGCGTCAAATCTGCCGAGCTCCATCAGGCGCAGACCGTAGATGCTCAAAGCCTGGGCAATCTCACTCTTGATATGCAGGTTGCGAGTCAAGACTACCAAGTCGTCACAATAACGCAGGCACTCATCAATTTTGCCCGACTCCCAGCACAGGTTTGCCACCACCTTCAAACTGAACGTCCGCGTGTGAAGCCTGCGGGTTTGTACGTTGATTTCATGCACCTGCTGATAATACTGCAAGGCTTTTTCAACGTCGCCCTGGTCACGGTATACATTCGAGGCGATGGTAAGGATGTAGCCCTGATGGAAAGGGCTTCCCAGCGCCTTGTTACTCTCCTCAGCTTCTTTCAGATAGGCGAGCGCCCGCTCCAGATCGCCCCAGTTGCGCATGACCATGCCGAGATTCACCAGCACGGAGACAGTTCCCTCCAGATCATTTTGTTCACGATTGATCTTCAGCGCCGACTCGTTAGCTTTGATCGCATCTTCATACCGTCCCTGGTGCCAATAAAGAAATCCCAGGCTGCGCAGCGTCTTGCTCTCGCCGCGCGCGTCAGCCAGCGACCGGCGAATGGTTATGGACTGGTGCAACGCCTGTTCGGCTTCGTCGTAGCGGTCTAGCAAGGTTAGCAGTTCTCCCTGACGAAGGTAGACCTCGGAGAGCAAAGTCTGATCGTTGGCTGCGTCCAGCAGCGATAACAACCGCTCGATCAATGCCTGCTGCCGTTCACGCAGCCTCAGCGTGTCGCATTGCTTCTCCTGTTGCAGCAGGAGATTGGCCAGCGTCTCTTTCTTTTCCGTTGATTCAGGAAGTTTCGCCAGCCAGCCTTCCGCTTGCTCGAATAATCGCAGGGCTTCAGAGAAGCGGCTCAACCGGCTCGCTTTCTCCGCCGCCTCGCGCCCGAACTGCACAGCTTTGGCCCAATTCTCCGCGCGGCTGAAATGCTGCGCCAGCAATTCCAGATGTTCTTCCAGCCGGTCGCGGTACACCGCTTCCATTGCCTGCCCGACAGCTTCGTGCAGGCTGCGGCGTTGATGCGCGAGGATGCTGTCGTAGGCCACTTCCTGCGTGAGGATGTGCTTGAAACGATACGCAGGCTCCGGCAGCACTTGCGTCTGTTGAATCAGTCCCAGCATTTGCAGCTTTTCCAATCGCTGTGGCAACTCGGTTGTGTCGCCGAGTACGCGCGCAAGAATCGTCCGATTGAATTCGCGGCCAATCACGGAAGCATAACGAATGACTTGCCTAGCTCCATTGTCCAGCCGATCCAGCCGCGTGCGAATGACGGCTTGCACCGTGTCGGGCAAATCCAGTTTCTCAAGCGAGCCTTGCAACGTAGCCTTTCCATCGGCGACTTGCAGACGACCGTGTTCGACGAGCGAGCGGCACACCTCTTCGATGAAAAACGGATTGCCGCCCGTGCGCTGATACAGCAATTCGCTCAAGCCTTCCGGCAACTCGTCTGCCTTGAGCGCGAACTGGATAATGCTCGTTGAATGGGCTACGTCGAGCGGCGCAAGGTTGATGCGGGCGTGTGGAACCGAATACAGCCAGTCGAACGCGCGTTCCGGGCGACAGGTCACAACCACCAGCAACGGATAAGCGGAAAGCATTCCGGCCAGTCGTTTGAGCGTTTCTTCGGAAGCGTCATCGGCCCAGTGCCAGTCTTCGAGAAAGATGACGGCGGGCTTGTCTCTGGCCTTCAGCGTGCAGAGCGCCGCAATCGCTTCGCGGATCGCTACGCGCAATTCTTCGCCGCGCAAATGATCGGCGAGCGGATGCTGTTCGCTTTGCAGCGACAGCAGGCTCAGGTAAACGGGGATGTAACTTTCCAGATTCGCATCGAGTGCGCGAATGCCCGCGACGGCATCGGCTACCAGTTGCGCGGGCGCGTCGCCTTCGCGCAGGTTGAGTGCGTCTCGCAGCAAGTCAATGAACGGCAGATACGGGATGTTGTTCTGCCAGGCCTGGCATCGCCCCTGCAAAACCGTGATTGATTGCTGGGCGAGGCCGCGCTGAAATTCGAGCAGCAAGCGACTCTTCCCGACGCCCGCATCGCCAACGATGTTGACGAACTGCCCTTCGCCGCCCAGCGCCGCAGCCAACGCCCGATGGAGCGCGCCGAGTTCGTTGTCGCGGCCTGTGTAGCGGGTCAGCCCCGTTTGCGCGGCGGCTTCGAGCCGTGTGTGGACGCCTGATTCTTTCAGTACGCGGTAAACCGTGACCGGTTTGGTTTTCGGTTTGATCGGAAACGGCCCGCTGGCTTCGGCCTCGAAGAACGACGCAACCAGCCGTTGCGTTTCCTGACTGATGAGCAGTTCATCTGCTTCGGCAAAGGCGACGAGCCGTTCGGCGGTTTCCAATGCTTCGCCGATGACTTTGCGCCCCTGACTGCTCTGCGCTTGCGTGACCAGCGCGCCGGTGCTGATGCCGGAGAACATTCGCACCGGTTCGCCGATGCGCGCTTCCACCTCGGCGCACAACTCGCGTACGCGCGCGTGCAACGACAGACCGGTTCGCACGGCACGCAGATAATCATCTTCGTGCGCAGAGGGCAGGCCGAACAGCGCGATCATTTCCTCGTCCGCGAACCGTTCCAGCACGCCGTCCTGACTGGCGATGATCTCTGTCGCCGCCGCTTTAATTTGATTGATGATTGCTTCGACCTCAGCAGACGCGAGTTGTTCGATCATTGCTGCATAGCCGGAAAGGCGGGAACAAAGAACCGTCGCCTGTCGCCGTTCCCCTTCGGGCGAAGCAGGTTGTGGCGCAGGCTCCGCCAATCCAGGCGTGGCTGGCAGCAGTTGGGTTTCCGGTTCCGAAAGCGTGCGCCCGCACTTGCCGCAAAACGCGAAGCCAAGCGGATTTTCGTGCTGACACGAAGGGCAGGCGATGCGAGGTTGATGGGCATCAGACTCGAATTGCCGCTGGAGACTCTTCAAATCTGACAACAGGTCTTGCACGGTTTGGTACCGCGCCGCGCGGTCTTTGCAGAGCGCCTTGCGCACCAGTTGCTCCAACTGCGGCAGCACGTCCGGCAAGTGCTGCGCAAGCGGCGCAGGCTCAGCGGTCAGAATCGCGGCCAGCACATCGTTCGTCGTCGCGCCCTCAAACGGCCTGCGTCCGGCGATCATTTCGTACAGCATCACGCCCAGACTGAAAATGTCGGTACGCACATCCACCTTCAGCCCACGCGCCTGCTCCGGCGACATATAGCTGACCGTGCCCATCACAATGCCGGGCATTGTTGATTGCGGATTGCGAATTGCGGATTGCGGCTTATGGGATTCACCTTGCAAAAGGGTTTTGGCTTCTTCATTCCGCATTCCGCATTCCGCATTCCGCATTTCTGTGAGTTTCGCCAACCCAAAATCCAACACCTTCACCAGCCCGTCGGGTCGCACCATCACATTTTCCGGCTTGATGTCGCGATGAATGATCCCGGCCCCGTGCGCGACGCCAAGCGCGCTGGCGACCTGCTCGGCAATGGTCATCGCCGCACCAACGCCCCGTCTGCCGCGTTCGATCCACGCGCGCAAGGTTTCGCCTTCGACATACTCGCTGACGATGTAATGCGCGTCGTCCACCGCGCCGATTTCGTGTATGGTCAGGATGTTCGGATGATTGAGCGCCGAAGTCGCCTTCGCTTCCCGTTCAAAACGGCGCAGCCGATCCCGCTCTTGCGTGAAGGCGGCGGGCAGCACTTTGAGCGCCACTTTGCGTTCGAGGCGGCGGTCTTCGGCCAGATACACCTCCCCCATGCCACCTTTGCCGAGGGGCGCGAGAATGCGGTAGTGCGTGATCTGTTGCCCAATGATTTTCGGGGCTGGCTCGTGCGCCAGCATCGCGACAGCAATCTGCGCCGGGAGTGCTTTGGTCGTGTTCTCCGCCTCGGCTTCCGCTGCCAACAGCGACTCGATTTCGCAGCGCAGTTCTGCATCTCCGCCACAAGCCTCGTCGAGGAACGCGGCACGTTCTTCGGCTCTGCGCTCAAGAGCGGCATGAAACAATTGATCCACTTGTCGCCATTTGTCAGGCATCATTACTTTTCCCCATCAATGCAAGGCGAGTGTCACTTGCGCCCAGCCAATTGAGGATCCTCCGGCTATTTGAAGTTACTGATCAACACTACATCGCTACTGACCGCGCCGCGCGACAAGGCGAGTTGCTTCCCATCACGCGACCACGCGAAATTGAAGATGTGTTGATCTTTGAAGTCGGTCAGTGGTTTCGGCTCACCGCCCGCGAGCGGCTGCACCCAGAGGCTGGAGACGCCATTGCTGGTACGAATGAACGCGAC
>CAZWAK010000143.1:0-20463 GCA_964631865.1 uncultured Heliobacteriaceae bacterium
TTCAGAGCTTTTAAAACCAAGCTGAAGCTTTAACTCTTGACGCCTCTTGTTTACGGTCGCAATTACTTCTGCACTTCAGTGTTATTGAACGAAATGTTGTTGATCGTCAGCGTGGTCGAAATCGCGCGCTGCAATTCGGCGACGGCTTTGTTGTAATCCGTGAGCGCACGCAATTCGCGGCCTTGCGCAGAGGACAAGGCGTTCTGGCGATCCAAGACAAAGAAGTTTGTGGATTGTCCGGCGTCGAATTTGCGCTGCTCGCTCGCGAGTTGGAGTTCGGCATTCGTGCGCGAATTCTTGGCGGCTTCGACGCGACGTTTCGCCGTGTCTACGGCTTGCAGCGCGTTGCGGACTTCGACTTCGATGCCTTGCATCGCGCGTTGTTTTTGCGCGTCAATTTGTTTGCTTTCCGTGAGCGCGCGACCCAGGCTGGCTTTCGCCGTTGTGTTGCGCAGCGGCAAGCTGATGTTCACGCCGAAGCGCAACGTGCGATATTCGTTTTTGAAGAGATTCCACACGCTGGTCGGATAGCTGCCGACCAATGCCGGATTGACGCCGCCGCTACTGCCGACGTTGAGCGGGGGCAAGCCTGCGAGCGTAGAGAGTTGATTGATGCGTCCATACAAAATGGCATTGCTCGTCGTGATCGGGTTCGGCGTCGTGCGCAGCGTGCCTGCCAAACCAGTCGTGCCGTACGTGGCGACGAAATCAATTTGCGGTTTGACCTGGTCTTTGTAGTATTCGATGTCAATGTCGTTCACTTCGCCGCGCAACCGAAACTGCTCCAATTCGGGGCGATTCTTGAAGGCGTTCTGCACCGCGTCGCGCAGCGACATCGCTACATCAGAGCGGATTTCGGGGCGGTCGGTCGGTTCGATCACCGAGTCCCAGAAGTCTGTGCTGGCAGGTTGCAGCATCAACGCTTTCAAGCCGTTCTCAGCGCGCTGAATCACTTCCATCGCCGTCTCCAATTCGTCTTTGCGCCGCTCGACATCCACGCGCGTCGAGATCACATCCGATGGCGCGAGCGTGCCCGCTTCGACGAGGCGTTGATTGTGTTCGAGTTGGATTTGCCCATTCGCCAACGCCTCGTTTTTGATTTCGTAATCGCGCCGCGCAAAGACCAAATCCCAGTAGGCGCGTTGCACCTGCGAAATAATTTCAATGGCGCGTTGGCGGAATTGACTGTCGGACAAGTCGAGCCGCTTTTTCGTGAGCTTGATATTGCGCCGCGCGAGGTCAACATTCTTGTTGCGGAACAGCGGTTGTGTAAACGTGAAGTTGAGATTGGTCGTGATTTGCGGGTTCAGATCATTGAACGGGTTGTCGTTGTTGACGCGGTTGTTGTCCAACGTGCCTTGCACGATGGAGCCGTATTTATTGGGGATTCGTTGCACGAAGTTCGCCGATCCCGTTAACGTCGAAACCACCCCGGCGGCAAAAATATTCGTGACCGGCAGATTGCGGCGATCAAAGTTCAGCGAGGCATTGATCGTCGGATCGTACACGCCCACCACGGCTTTCACATCCCATTCGTTGAGTTTCACGTTCTCGCGTTCGATGGCGATGTCGCGGTTGTTTTCGAGCGCGAGCGTCACGGCTTCGCGCATGGTCATCGGCACGCGCTTGGTAGTGTCCACGCCGATGCGGGATTCTGCGACCAACGATGATTTCGTGTCTTGCGCGAGGACTGATGAAACCAGTGCGATAGTAATAAGCAATGCGAAAAATATGTGTTTCATATCTCTTTTCCAATCTTTTGTGCGACCGCTTTGCGATAGAGCAGCACCGCCGTCGCGACGTCTTCAATCGCCAGGCCGAGCGATTTGAAGAGCGTGATGTCCGTCGCGGTTTGGCGGCCTCGTACATCGCCGTTCACGACGTGACAAACTTCCTGCACGCGCTCCCACGTGAGCAATCCTTTTTCGACCGGGAAGACCAACTCGCCCGCTTCGATGCGCGCCTGGTCTTTGGAATCTACCGCAATGAAGTTCGCGCGCTTAATAACTTCGTCATCTACTTCGCTACGCAAAATCGAATTG
Organism: uncultured Heliobacteriaceae bacterium; assembly: GCA_964631865.1. Lineage (GTDB taxonomy): Bacteria > Acidobacteriota > Blastocatellia > RBC074 > RBC074 > JAFDVL01. The sequence goes on from CAZWAK010000143.1 coordinate 2,043, forward strand.
CCGCCAGCGGCGTTGATGTGCGTTCCAGCCTGTATCCATGCGCCTTTCAGCACCGGTTCGCGCGACGACGTGATGGTGATGAGAATGTCTGACTCGGCGGCGGCTTCCGGTTCGGCAACGGGCGTGATGTTTGCAATGCCGAGTTCTTTGGACATCGTCGCGCTGAATGCTTCGCGCTTTTCTTCCGCGCGGCTGTAGACTTTGACGCTTTCGATTTTGCGCACGGCACACACAGCGGCGAGTTGCGATTGCGCTTGCCAACCCGTGCCATAAATGCCAACGGTGTTCGCGTCTGCGCGGGCCAGATACTTCGTCGCAATCCCGCTCGCCGCGCCCGTGCGCATTTGGCCGAGCTTGTCGGCTTCCATGATCGCGAGCAATTCGCCCGTCGTTGTGTCGTACAAATTGACGTGAAACCGCGCCTTGCCGCGCGCAACGCTGTAGGCTTTGAAGCCGAACGCATTGAGGGAAGCAATTGCGCCACTCATCGTCATCAGAATCGCGTTGTTCGCGCGCACACGACGACGCGGTTCATTCGTCGCATCGCCTGTGGCTTGCGCTTTGAACGCAATCTCAACAGCTTCGAGCGCGTCCTGCATCGTGAGCAGATGCGTGACGTCTTGTTCGGTTAGGTAAAGCATAGAATCTTACGCAGCGGCGTACTCGGTAAACTGGCGTTTGTAGGGCGAATGCAAGCCTAAAACTATGTCTTGTTTAGGCACGCCCATCGCCGCCAATTCTTCTGCCAAATCAACCTCTGTCATATTGCGTTGAATCCAAATCTTGCCATCTTTGATGTCCAGATGAACGTAGCAATTGAAGACTCGCTGGGAGCCTTTTTCCCAACCTACATCCAGCAACAAATAATGATCTCTTTCCCGATCAAGAATCATTTGACTGTCTACATCTGTAGCATTGAAGGATGGCTTGTTCAGGCGCTCTAAAAGAGATCGAATGTGGCGACGATACAGCGTTAATTTATCCATGCTGTAATGACCTCCTTATCAGGATCGAAAATGATCAATTTGATTTCATCTTCCTCGATTGTCCATTGGGCAAATTCGATTTGGAAGAACTCTTGAAAGACATCGTGCGGAACCGCCAGGTAAAGTTCGATTTTGACTTTAGCTCTGCGCAAGGCGCGGCGATAGTTTCCATATTGTCCTACTGCCAGGTGAAATTCGGTTATACTCGAACCGCCGATAAAGCTTTTGATTTCGACGGCGATTCGTCTTCGCCCTTTGCGCGCAACCAGCATTTTCTCCGCCGCTAAATCAATACTGAACTTGGCTCCACCAGCTTTGATTTGCAACGGGTCATCCGTAATTTCCCAACCATCATTGATTAGGGCCTTTTTCGCTGCTTCGTGAACTTTATCCTTTGCAGGCATAAGTTATTTTCCAAACGTCCCAAACAACGCTGATGCCGCTGCCGCTACCTTGCGGCGCGCTCCGCCGAACATTCCCGCGATCCGCGCCCAAATCGTTGAGTTGATCCAATCGTCAAAAATCGAATACGCAACCGGCGTCATTAGCAACGTCAGCAACAAACACATACTCTGTCCGCCAATCACGACGACCGAAGTCGAGCGGTTGATGCCTGCGCCGGGGCCGCTGCTGACGGCGAGCGGAGCCATCCCGGCGACAAACGCAATCGTCGTCATCAGGATCGGGCGCAAGCGGTCGCGGCTCGCTTGAATCAAGGCTTCGTGGCGCTCCATGCCTTTTGCGCGCAGGCCGTTCGTGTGGTCAATCTGCAAAATCGAATTCTTCTTCACCATCCCGAACAGCACGAGCAAACCGAGCAGCGTGAACATATTCATCGGCTGTTGTGCGATGACGAGTGAGAGCAAGGCGAAGGGCAAACTGAGCGGCAAGGCCAGCAGCACAGTAATTGGGTGCAGGAACGATTCAAACTGCGCGGCCAGCACGATGTACATGAAAATAAAGGACAGCAAAAACGCCATCCCGAAGCCGCGCAACGTGCGGTTCAATTCTTTGATGTTGCCTGCGGCGGCGAATTCGTAATCGGGCGGCATGTTCATTTCTTTGACGGCTTGCGCAATCGCGGCGCTGACGCGGCTTTGCGTGAAGCCGCCTTTCACGTTCGCGGTCAACAGCACTTGCCGTTGTCGCGCGACGCGGTCAATTTGCGTGGGGCCGCTGCCGGGTTCGAGCTTGACGAAGCTGTCGAGACCGACGCTGCCGACGCGCGTGGACGGTACGTTCAATTGGCTGATGCCACCTGCATCCGAGCGGAAGCCTTCGGTCGCGCGCACGTGAACTTCGTATTGCTCGCCGCCTTCGTTGTAGGTCGAAACTTTGTCGCCGCCGACCAATAACCGCAGGCTCTGCGCCGTGTCGGCGATGCTCACGCCCAAGTCCGCCGCTTTCGCGCGATCCACGCGCGCCCGCAGTTCCGGCTTGCCGAGCGTCAAGGACGTATCGGCATCCACCACGCCGGGCATCGCTTTCATACGTTTGAGAATTTCTTCGGCGTATTGTCCGAGCTTGGTCAAATCGGGGCCGCGCAGTTGAAACGAAATGTCCGAATTCATACGCCCGCCGCCGCTGATGGGCGATACGATTTGCACCATCGAACGCAGACTCGCGTATTCCGGCTTCAGCATTACCTGATCGCGCGTCAGCGCCATCAAATCGAATTGCGTGATTTTCCGTTCGGCGAGCGGGGTCATCTTGACGTACAACTTGGCTTCGTTGGCGAGGCGTTGCTGGCTGTCGCCAATCGTCGTCAATGTGTATTGCACGGCGGGCAGTTTGCGCACGTCATTGGAAATCTTTATCGCCGTGTCCAGCGTGGCCTGTACTGAAAAGCCTTCGGGCGCACGGAAGGTGATTTCAAATTCGCTCTGATCATCTTTCGGGAAAAACTCGAAGCCGATGTAACGCCCGATCAAAACCGGCGAAGCCAGCACCGCCAGCGCCACAAGACACACAATGAACCGATGCCGCAGCGACAGCTTCAGCAGCCACGTGTACGCGCCATCCAACGTGCGCGCGAACCACGATTCTTTCGATGCCGCTTTGTGTTTGCCTTCCATGCGCTGCGCCACGTTCTTGAACATCCGCGACGACAACATCGGCGTCAACGTGAAGCTCACGATCAACGAGACCAGAATCGCAAACGACATCGTCAGCGCCATGCTCTTGAAGAAGCGCCCCGGAATGCTTTGCATAAACGCGACGGGCAGAAAGATCACGACCAGCGAAAGCGTTGTCGCCATCACCGCCAACCCGATTTCGCGCGTGCCTTCAATCGCGGCTTCAAACGCGCTGTAGCCTTTTTCTTCGATGTAGCGGAAGACGTTTTCCAACACCACAATCGCGTCGTCAATCACGATGCCGACCGACAGCGTCAAGCCCAGCATCGAAGGGCCGTTGAGCGTGATGCCGAAATATTCCATCACGGCAAAAGTCGAAACAATCGAAGTCGGAATCGCAATCGCCGAAATAATCGTCGCGCGCAGATTGCGCATAAACAGCAGCACCACGAGCGAGGCCAGAATCGAGCCGACGATCAAGTGCTCCTGAATTGCGTGAAACGAAGCGAGAATGAATTCCGATTGATCGCGCACGATCTCGACGGAATAGCCAGCAGGCAAGGTTTTCTTCAATTCGTTCAGCCGTTCTTTCAAGGCGTCAATCACGTCCACCGTATTCGTGCCCGATTGCCGCCGAACATTGAGCAGCAGCGCCGGTTTGTCATTCAGCAACCCGGCAGTTTCGACTTCTTCGACGCCGTCTTCGGTGTAACCGAGGTCAGAAATCTTGATTGGATAGCCCGCGCGATTGGCGACGACGATTTGATTGAATTCCGCCACTGATTGCAGCCGTCCGAGCGTGCGCAACGTGACTGTGCGCGCGCCTTCTTCGATGCGCCCGCCGGGCACTTCGAGATTTTGGCCTTGCAACGCGGCGGAGACTTGCGCGACGGTCAGGTTGTACGCGCGCAATTTATCGCCGTCCAGATTGACGTTGACTTGGCGCTTGCGTCCGCCGAGGATCACGACTTGTCCGACGCCGTTGACCGATTCCAATTGGCGACGCAACGTCTTGTCCGCAAACTCAGTCATCTCGCGCACGGTGCGATTCGAGGCGAGCGAAAGCGTCATAATCGGCGACGCATCGGGGTCGAGTTTTTCAACCGTCGGTGGGTCAATGCCGCGCGGCAAATCGGGTAAAATCGTATTGATCTTGTCGCGCACATCCTGCGCCGCCGCGTCCAAATCCCGATCCAGATCAAACGTGATGAAGACCAGCGAGACGCCTTCGGACGAGGTCGAACGCAACTCTTCGATGCCGCTGATCGTGTTGAGCGCCTGCTCGACTTTGTCGCTGATTTCGGTTTCGACTTCTTCCGGCGCAGCACCGGGCAAGCGCGTCGCAATCGTCACAATCGGGAACTCCACACGCGGGAATCGTTCGACGGTGAGCCGTTGATACGAAAACACGCCCAGCACCATCAAAGTCACAATCAACATCGTGGCGAAGACCGGACGGCGAACACAGATTTCTGCTAGTTTTTGCATAAATTTTATGCGAGTAGGCGGTAGGCGGTAGACAGTAGTCGGTAGAAAAACTGAAGGCTACCGTCTACGGTCTACCGACTACTGACTACACTCCCTTGTTGCAACTTGTCGGCATTGCTCGTGGCGACCTGTTCGCCTTCCTTGACGCCTTCCGTAATTTCAATCAATTCGCCCTCTTCCACCCCTGTTTTGACCAAACGCTCGACCGCTTTGCCATTTTCAATCACGAAGACTTTGTTGAGACCGGCGATGGTGTAAATCGCTTTTTTCGGGATCATCACGGCAGCGCCGCCGCGATTGGTGATGAGTTGTGATTTGGCAAACATGCCGGGGCGAAGCTGATTGCCAGGATTGGCGACTTGGGCTTCGACCGTCAAGGCGCGCGTTTGTTCGTTGAGCGATGCGCCGATGCGAGCAACACGCCCGGAGAACGTGCGATCCGGGAAGGCTTCGGTCGTGAGCGTGATCGTTTGCCCGACGCGCACGAACGAGGCGTAGGTTTCAGGAATGTCCGCGCGCAGCCGCAGCGGATTCGTGCGCACGAGCGTCAGGATTTTGCCGCCTACGGGGACAAACGCGCCGCGCGATTGCGTCTTTTCTTTCACCGCACCGCTGATCGGGGCGCGCACGACCGTATCACCTAAATTTTTCCGCGCCAGATTGATGGCGGCTTGTTGTTGTTCGACTAACGCGACCTGCTGATTGACGGCGTCGAGCGCGGCTTGATAACGCGCCTGCGCGAGGTTCTTTTGCGTTACCGCCTGATCGTAAATCGAGCGCGGCACGTCACCGGCCTCGACTAATTTGGTAGCGCGCTCCAAATCCATTTTCGTCCAATCCAATTGCGCTTTGACTTGTTGCACGTCGGCGGTTTGGGTCGGATCGAACTTCACGCCTTCTTTCATCCCCAGGCGCGCCATCGTTTGTTTCATTTGCGCTTCGGCCTGTTCGAGCTTGAGTTGCGCATCGCGGCGATCAATTTGCGCGATGATCTGGCCTTGCTGCACGTACGAGCCGAAATCCACGTTGAGCGCCGAAATTTCGCCCGCGATTTGTGCCGACACGACGACTTCTTCATCGCCTGCGAGCGAGCCGACGACTTCGACCGTGCGGGGCAGCGAACGCGAAATCGCGGCGGCGGCAGTGACTTCGACGGGCGCATCCGGCGTGGGCACAGGCGCGGTGGTCGTGACGGTCGTGGTCGCATTCTGGGGCGTCGCTTTGCTGCGGGCCAGATATAGCCCGGCGGCGAGAATCGCGCCGATGAGCAGCAAGGCCAGCCCCCACCATTTGCCGCGCGAACGAGTTTGTGGCTCCGGTTCGACGACGTCTCCGCGCTTCAACGGATTGTCGAATTCGCGTTCGGATTTGATGCTGCGTTCAGTCCCCGTTGCATTCATAAAAAAATTGCCTCAAAAAGTTATTTACGTTTGTTCGTGATTGGTTCGTGCGGTTCGTGCTGGATGATGCCGGCCAAAAACAAATCGGCGAAGCGTTCCGCCGCGACGCGATTGGAATGCGTGCTGCGCTGATCGCCCAGACTTTGATTAAAGAAGCGCTTGGTTTGCGCGTGATGGATGACCATGCCGAAAAAAGCGCGGACGGCGATTTGCGGATCAACTTTGCGGAACACGCCTTCCTGGATGCGTTGTTTGATGTAATTGGCGATTTCCCGATACCGTTCCGCGACCTGATTACGAAAAAACATGTCCGAGAGTTCGTGCCCTTCGAGCGCGCTGTAAAACATCAGGCGCATAAAGGTTTCATCGTGTTCATGCACTTCTAAAATGTGCAGCGCAATCGTTTCAAACAGCTTGCGATCATTGCGCTGTTCCATCGCCTGCACGACTTGTGCCTGCTTGGCTATGATCTCCGTCGCACAGGCTTTTTGGTCAATAATCGCCGAATATAAATCGCGTTTGGTCGCAAAGTGGCGAAAGATGATGGCCTCGTTGACGCCCGCCGCGAGCGCGATTTCTTTGGTCGTTGTGCCGCGAAACCCTTTTTGTGAAAAGAGCCGAATCGCAACGTCCAGAATTTGTTGTCGCCGATCTTCTGCCGCCATCCGCGGGGCCGTCTTGCTTGTCAATGGGGGTGAAATTTTTGCCGCTGTCATGCGTTACTGGCGCTCCTGCGAGCGCGTCTCCTTAAATCATGAAATCAACTTTTCGGGGAGCGCGAAAAGTAAGTGCTTACTTACCACAAAAGCGTGAACCAACGCAAGGGCTGTTCGTAAGTGCTTACTTACAAACTCGGTGTACGAGCAAAATACTGGGCAAGTTCCTGTCGCACATTTTTCTTTTGTGCGATACTTTCGGCAACACCGTTTTATTTTCCAAGACGAGATCAAAATTATGACGAGAAAGTTTCTGTCCGGTTCACTAATTCTTCTCTTTTCGTTCACGGCGACGGCGCAGTCATATGACATCCTGCTCAAAAACGGCACGGTCTACGACGGCACGGGGCGCAAGCCACAAGTTTTGGATGTGGCCATCACAGGCGACAAAATCGTGGCGGTCGGGAAGCTCAAAAACGCGCAAGCCAAAACCATCGTGGATGCAGCGGGCTTAGCCATCGCGCCCGGCTTCATCAACATGCTTTCGTGGGCAGTGGATGATTTGATCGTAGATGGGCGCAGCCTGGGCGACCTCAAGCAGGGCGTGACGACCGAGATTTTCGGCGAAGGCGATTCGATGGGGCCGCTCAACGCCGCGATGAAACAACGTCGGCAGGCCGCGCAAGGCGATCTGAAGTTTCCGATTGAGTGGACGACGCTGGCCGAATACTTGCAGTTCCTCGAACGCAAAGGCGTGGCGTGCAACGTGGCCTCGTACATCGGTGCGACCACGATCCGCGAATACGTCGTCGGGTTGGAAGACAAGCGCGCGACGCCGGAACAGCTACAGCAAATGCGCGCGTTGGTGCGGCAGGAAATGGAAGCGGGCGCGCTCGGCATCGGTTCGTCACTGATTTACGCGCCCGCTTTTTACGCGCCGACCGAAGAGTTGATCGAGTTGTGCAAAGTGGCGGCGCAATACAACGGCAAATATATTTCGCACCTGCGCAGCGAAGGCGCGCGCTTGCTCGAAGGCATCGAAGAACTCCTGCGCATTGCCCGCGAAGCCCGCATCCCCGCCGAGATTTATCACCTCAAAGCCGCAGGCCGCGCCAACTGGCCGAAAATGGAGCAGGCCATCGCGCTGATCGAACGGGCACGCCAATCCGGGCTGAAGATCACCGCCGATATGTACACTTACCCGGCAGGCGCGACCGGGCTGGATGCCGCGATGCCGCCCTGGGTGTTGGATGGTGGTTACGAAGCTTTATTCCAGCGGCTGCGCGATCCGGCGACACGCCAACGCCTCGCCGCCGAGATGCGCACGCCCAGCGACAAATGGGAAAATCTCTATCACGCCGCTGGATCAGGCGAGCGCGTGTTGCTGGTCGGCTTCAAATCCGAAAAGCTGAAACCGCTGACCGGCAAGACGCTCGCGGAAGTCGCCCGGCTGCGCGGCCAAGATGAGTTCGAGACGATTATGGATTTGGTGTTGGAAGATCAATCGCGCGTCGGTACGGTTTATTTCATGATGTCCGAAGAGAACATCAAAAGGCAGATCAAACTGCCCTGGGTATCGTTTGGCTCCGATGGCGGTTCGATGGCGACCGAGGGTGTGTTTTTGCAATCGTCCACCCATCCGCGCGCGTATGGCAACTTTGCGCGTCTGCTCGGCAAATACGTGCGCGAGGAAAAAGTGATTTCGTTGGAAGAGGCGATTCGGCGGCTGACCGGATTGCCTGCGACCAACCTGGAACTCGACCGGCGCGGCTTGCTGAAAGCCGGGATGTTCGCTGATGTCGTCGTGTTTGATCCGAAGACGATTGCCGACAAAGCGACGTTCGAGCAGCCGCATCAATACGCCATCGGGATGAGGCACGTGTTTGTGAACGGCGTGCAGGTGCTCAAGGACGGCGAGCACACCAGCAACAAATCAGGCCGCGCGTTGTGGGGGCCGGGGAAAAAGAAGTAACGAACGCGCTCGCTTTTACCTGCTCAACGCCGCGCCTCACTATTGCTCATCCACGCCGCTTGCTTCAGAATCGCCACTCCTTTCCGCATAGAGACCGCAAACCTTGAGGGACGAAACCATGATTGATCTTCCTGCCCACGCCCAAGCGCATTTCCGTGCCGTGATCGAAAAGCGCGTCGCGGACATCATTGACCATTACGCGAATTCCGAATCGCTCTACGTTTTTGTCGAAGGGCCGCGCTGGTCTACGATTGGGTTCGAGCGCGTCGCGACGGGCTGGCGCGCGTTCAATGATGCGCCGCTGTCCGTGACTTCAGTCGAATGGTTGGAAGGGCCATTTTTTCAGGCGACGGAGCAACTCGCGTGGATCGCGGGCATCACGGAGTTGCGCGTGGAAGTCGGCGGCGAACACAAAGCCGTACGCTTTCGCGGCACGTTTGTCTTGCAGCCCGAAAGCGATGGCCAATGGCGCATTGTGCATGAACATTTTTCTCAACCAGCGGCAGACCCGTACGGCATTGGCGATTGGCTCAAGCCGACTGCCGCCTGACGAACGAAGATTTCGATGGAGAAGACGCGGTTTCTGGGCCAAGAAAAAGCAGCGGAGCGGTGGATCGCTCGCGCTGCTTGAATAACCAGAAAGGAGTTTATGCAAATACTACTTACCGCGAGTGAGAACTTTCAGCGTTTGTCCGGCGCGCAACGGCGTGTTCAGGCTCAGCCGATTGAGCGCCGCGATGTCTTTGGCCGATGAGCCGTAGCGCGCCGCGATCTCGTTGATCGTTTCGCCCGCTTTGGCCGTGTAGACGATCATCTTGGTCGTCGGCGCAACGGAAGCGACAGAGCCAGTTGCCATCGTGCCTTTGGGTGCGACTGCTGCGACTGTACGGACGCTGCTGCCAACCGGAATGATGACTTTCTGACCGGACTTCGGTTCGACGCCGCCGTTGATGGCGGACAACGTGGATTCCGAAACGCCCGTGCGCTTGGCAATCGTCGCAAACGTGTCTTCATTTTGTGCCGTCATCAGCCGCCACGAATTGCGTTTGTCTGCCGGGATGCGCACCAACCACGTTTGCAGGTTTTTGCCGCAGCGTGGCGGCACGCGCAAGCCGTAGGTGAAACCTTGCGGCGTCGCACCGCGCTTCAATTCAGGATTGAGATCAGCCAAATACTCGTAGCTCGCATCACACGCTTCTGCCGCAAGTCGTAAATCTACCGAGTTGTTGACCAGCACGGTGTCGTAGGCGAGCGGTGCGGCGGGTCTAACATTAAAGCCGTAACGTTGCGGGTTTTTGGCAATGATGATGGTCGCCAAAATGTTTGGCACATAATTGCGGGTTTCGTTCGGCAACAAGCCGCGTTGATAAATTTCCCAGAAGTCCGCATAGCCCGACCGCGCAATCGCCCGATCCACATTGCCTTCGCCGGAGTTATACGCCGCCATCGCCAGTTCCCAGTTGCCTGCGTAACGATTGGCCAGGAACTTCAGGTAACGAGCCGACGCGCGCGTGGCTTTCTCAAAACTCGAACGCTCGTCAACGTAGTAATCCTGGCGCAGGCCAAAACGCGCTGCCGTGCCGGGAATGAACTGCCAGAGACCAACTGCCGCAGCCCAGGAACGCGCATTCGGCGACCAGGCGCTTTCGACCTGTCCGAGCCACGCCAAATCCTGCGGGACGCCTTCTTCTTTGAAGATGCGCCGCGCCATGCTCATATATCGTCCCGAACGTTGCAGCCCGCGCTCCATCGTTTGGCGACCGCGACCTTGATAATAATTGATCCAGCTTTGCACCAACGCATTGGGGCGGAAGCCGAAGTCAACTTTGGCAGCCAACAACGCGGCGCGCGCTTCTTCTTCCGTCGCTTTTCGTTCTTCGTCGGTCAGGTTGATTTTGGCAATTTCGTCCAGCGGAGATGTGCCTGCTGGCTGATTGGGCGGGGTTTGTTTGGCCAATTGTGCTGCCTGGGCTTCGGTCAATTCGTCTTTGGCCTCAGCACTGAGCGGCAAGGGTGTCGGCAATTGTTTGGCCAACGTGGCTTGGCGTTGATTGATTTGATCAAGCAGCTTTTGATAATGCTGCTTCAAGCGCGCATCGCTGCGCACGTCAAATCCAGATTCCAGAATGAGTTCAATGGCGCGATCATAGCTGCGTCGCGCCTGGGAATATTCCCCTGCTTTGAAAAACTCTTCACCTTTTTGGAAACTCTCCTCGGAGCGCTCAATCGTCAGTTGAATTTTATTTGCGCGCTCCTGCGACAGTGACTGTGTCTGGGCAATGGTTGGGAGGGCAAAGACACACAGACAGGCGGCTAAAAAGGCGTGCGATAAAAAAGAACAAAAATGCTTATTCATTATTTCGACAACTCCTCGAATGTTATTAAAACAAAATAGATACGGGGAGGCTTTGTATCATCACTTGTAGCGTCATTCGATGCAGCCATTCGGTTTGCAGATATAACAAATTGATGACAAACCAAAAGCGGCGGCATTGTAACTTTTACATACCACTGTGTCAAACTTATATTCCCCCGCGCAAACAGACCTCGTTACGGTCAATACGACGAATGCGCGCCCGATTTCAGGCCAAATTCTGTGGCTTGGGCAACTATTTCCGCTTCGTTGAGCGTAGACAATTGCCGGTTGCGCAGCATGACTTGCCCGTCAATCAGGACGGTTTCGACATCGCTGGTTTGGGCCGAATAGACAATTGTCGAAACCAAATCCGGCTGCGGCGCACTGTGCAATTGGTGGAGATTGAGCAAGATCAAATCCGCTTTTTTGCCCACCTCAATGCTGCCGATTTCGTCCGCGAGTCCCATTGCTCGCGCGCCCTCCGTCGTCGCCATCCGCAAGGCTGTCAACGCCGGGAGCGCCTCCGGGCCGCACCGCACTTTTTGCAACAAAGCTGCCGTGCGCATTTCGGTGAACATATCCAACCGATTGTTGCACGGCGCGCCATCGGCTCCGAGCGAAACCGAAATCCCGCGTTCCAACATTTCCGTCACGGGCGCAAGGCCGGAACCGAGCTTCAAATTGGAAGACGGACAATGCGCGACTTTCGTTTCCGTTTCTTGCAAAAGCTGCATCTCGTCTTCGGCAAGCCAAATACAATGCGCCAGGACAACGTGCGGCGCGGCCAAACCAACGGCATTCAAATAGCTGATATTTCGTAGCCCCGTGCTCTGTTCGACCAAGGCGATTTCGTCGCGGTTTTCCGAAGCATGCGTGTGAACCAGCACGCGGCGTGTACGCGAGAGCCGCGCGACTTGTTCCAATAATTCCCGCGTGCAACTCACGGCAAACCGAGGCGCAAAGCAGGCGCGAACCCGTCCATTGGCCGCGCCGTGCCAACGTTCAATCAATCTGACCGCTTCGGCAAGCGCCGCTTCGGTTTCTTCGTGCAATGCGGCGGGCACATCCGCGCCCGCGTCCATCAAGCATTTGCCCACCGTTGCGCGAAAGCCTGATTCTTCCACGACGCGAAAGACCTCGTCCGTATGATTGACCGTTTCCATCGTCAGCGCGCACGTCGTGCCGCCGCGTATCAACTCCGCCACACCGAGTTGCGCCGACAGCCGCAGCGATGCCGCCGTATGTGCTGCTTCCATCGGCCAAATGCGTTGCTTGAGCCAATCCAGCAATGCCAGATCATCCGCCGCGCCACGAAACAACGTCTGACACAAATGAATATGCGTTTGCACAAAGCCGGGCAACAACACACGCCCGCTCGCGTCAATCACTTCGTCGGCGTTTGTCGTCGCGTCAAACGCCGCGATGTATCCGCCATCAATCAACACATCGCCCGTAAAAATGCGGTTGTCAGCGTCCATCGTGATGACGGTTGCGTTTTTGATAAGTATGGTCATAAGAAATCAGACGGGGCGTGTATTGTAGGCTCGCACGTGCGATTGTACAAAGTGCAGAAGCCTGCGAAAATAGCGATGTGACCAACCACGAAAGGATTTTCAGATGAGCGCATTACCCAAACACAAAATGACGATAGAAGAGTACATTGAGTTCGACAAGAACGCCGAAGGACGCTACGAATATTTCGCGGGCGAAGTCTTTGCGATGGCGGGTGGCAGCCCGGAACACGCACGGATTAGTGTCAATGTCACGACTCGCTTATTTATGCGCTTACTTGGCAGTCAGTGCGAAGTCTTTAATGCCGATATGCAGATCAAAGTGCCTGCCGCACCGCCGTATCGGTATCCTGATGCGTCGGTGGTATGTGGCGAGCCGATGTTTGAGGAAGTGCAAGGCGTGAAGATGCTGATGAATCCGCTGCTGCTGATTGAAGTCCTTTCGCCTTCCACCGAAGGTTATGATTTGGGGCTGAAATTCACGGAATACAAATCTATCGCCAGCTTTCAGGAATATCTGGTGATTTCGCAAACCCGTCCACACGTGATGCGATACTTCCGCCATCCCAATGGCTTTTGGGTGCGGCACGACATCGAAGGGCTGGAAAGCGAAGTCTTGTTGGAATCCATCAATGTCACGTTGCCACTCAGTGAGATTTACGAGCGTATGAACTTTTGATTGCCTCCGACATAGCCATTCTCCCGAAACCAATGCACAGCCTTTTCAATCGCAGCTTCAATCGAACTTTGCGGTAGTCCGAGTTCGCACACAGCTTTCGATGAATCGTAGTACATCGCGTGGCGTGACATCTGCACCGAGTACACCGACACGTCCGGCGTCTTGCCGAAATAACGCGCCAGAATCTTTTCGTCTACAAACGCGACCGCGAGCGGCAACCAATGCGGCACGGCGAATTTCGGCGCGGGCTGGCCGGTGATCGCGGCGAGCATTTGCAGCATATCTCGCAGCGGCAAATTGCGATGCCCCAAAATGTAGCGTTCGCCCGTGCGGCCTCTTTGCCACGCCAACATGTGCCCGCGCGCAACGTCTTCGACATCAATCAGATTGAGGCCGGTGTGAACGTAAGCGGGCATACGATTCTGCAAAAAACGCAGAATGATTTCGCCCGTCGGCGTCGGCTTCACATCGTGCGTGCCAATCGGCGTCGAAGGATTGACGACGACGACATCCAGCCCGGTTTTCGCGGCTTGCAGCGCGGCTTGTTCGGCTAAGAATTTGGATTTTTTGTAATCGCTGACGAGGGCTTCGACAGTTGTTTGCGTGGCTTCTGTGGCGGCTGTGCCAGTGGGTGGCACGCCAATCGCCGCGACGGAACTCGTGTGAACGAACCGCTGGACGCCGACTCTGCGCGCGACGGCGAGCATGTTTTCTGTGCCGGTGACGTTGGCCTGGTAAATCGCGGCGCGGTCTTTCGCCCACAACGAATAATGCGCGGCGACGTGAAAAATAACCTCGCAGCCAGCGATTTGCTCCGCCAATTGGGCGGGATTATTCAGATCGCCTTCCATGCATTCCAGCGGCAAGTCGGCGAGGTTGCGGCGGTCGCTGTGCGCCCGAACCAACGCGCGCACTTGATGCCCTTCGGCCAACAACAACCGCGCGAGATGGCCGCCGATAAAGCCTGTCGCGCCCGTGATGAATGCTTTCATAGCGCGATTGTAGCTGAACGGCTTCGTGATACAACTCACGCGCTGATTTTGCGCACGATTGCCAAAGGCGCAAGCGATGATGAGTTGAGTTTGTGATACAACTCACGCGCTGATTTTGCGCGCCAACACCATCGCGGTCGCGGACTGCAACACGTTCGGCTCGGCCAGCAGCGCCAGATTCGTCGCACGGCGCAACACCTTCATGGCGCGCGATAGGCTGAAGAAAAATTGAATGGCCGCGACTGGACGCAGCAGCATGGAGAAGACAGCTTTCGCATTATTCATGCGCCCCGCTGCATCCATCGCCATATTGAAATCCGGCGTTTTTTGCGTGGCTTCGTCCAGGATCACGCGCAAAACGATCACGGGCAAACCGGCTTGTGTGCCCGCCGCGATGAGGTCGTGGCTTTCCATATCCACTGCCGCCGCGCCGTACGATTCGCCGAGCGCCAATTTTTCGGTGGGCGTCGTCACCATAAAATCCAGCGTGAGTCCTGCGCCAAACATGCATTCCAAACCTTCCTCCAACAATCGTTGCCGCAGCGCCGACGAGGCTTGAAAATCGCAGATGCTGGATTGGTCAGACGCGGTTTCGCTGGTGTTGCCGAATTCCGGGCGAAAGACAAAGCAGGTGTCGTAAAAAATCACCGCGCCGGTTTTTAAATCGGGCGACAGCGCACCCGCCAGACCGATGATGAAGAGCGCGTCATATTGGGTTTCGCGGAGATGCGCAGCGAGTTTTTCCTGGCAGCCGGGTGCGCCCATTTCCGATTGCAGCACGGTGACAAAGTTTCTGCCGACGCGCCCGCGACAGGCTTTCAAACCCTGTACCTGACCGTATTGACGTTCGCTTAATCGGCCTGCGACAGCTTTGAATTCAATGTCCACCGCTGTGATGACACAGAGGTGAGGGATGGGGATGCGCATAATCCAAGAATTCATCGAATTCCAACCTGCTGCCGGGCGGTGGGGACTAGGTGAATACTTACCTGTGAGAAAAAGTTCGGCTTCTCAAATCTTGTCTACTCTCGCGGTACGTGATGGTACGGGATTCGCGCGAAAACTGCCAGCCTAAATCCTAGCGCGCATTGGTCAGCAGGACTTTGAGCGTGCCCGCGCGCGCCGCGTGCTGCATGGCGGCGACGCCTTCGACGAGCGGATATTCGGCGGCGATCAACGGTTCGACTTCGACTTGTCCTGTGGCCAGCAGCGCCAACGCCTTGTCAAACCGACCGCAACGCGAACCGATGAGGCTGATCTCATCCACGACAATGCGCGATGTGTCGAACGTGACTGCGCCGTGAAACGTGGATTTCAAAATGATGGCTCCGCGCGGCTTCACGAGCGTCAACGCCAATTGCAACCCAGCCGCTGTGCCGCTCGCTTCGACCACCAAATCAAATTGCCGCGCGGTGTCAACCTGTTCGCGCAACAACGTCCCGATGCCTGCCTGCGCCGCGAGTTGCAATTTCTCCGCGTGTTTGCCAATCAGCGTCAATTCGCAATGCGTCGTCGCCAGTACGCGCGCAATCAGTTGCCCCAACTTGCCATCGCCAATCACCGCGACCCGCTGCGCAGGCGTGATCGTAACTTGAGCGAGAATTTCACACGCCGCGGCCAATGGCTCGGTGAACACGGCCTGCCGATCACTGACGGCATCAGGAACCCGGAGCAAGTTCACGGCGGGCAAACGCAAATATTCGGCAAACGCGCCGTCGCGTCCGACAATGCCGAGCACCGTGCGCTCGGCACAATGACGCGGATCACCGGCTCGACATAACTCGCAGTTGCCACAGCCCGCATTGATTTCGCCCACGACACGACACCCGATTTGCGCAGCATCGGGCGAGGCTTCGACGACGCCGACAAATTCGTGGCCGAGCGTCCCGCTGAAATTCGCATAGCCGCGCACAATCTCTAAATCCGTATTGCAAATGCCCGCTGTCGTCACACGCACCAACGCTTCGTCGGCACATTGTGGCGGCGGAATTTCGGCGAGTTGCAGTTGTTGCTGGTCGAAGCGGAGAGCGTTCATTTGTTGAGCAATTGTTTGGCTTCTGCCTGCGCATCGCGTTGAATGCGTGTCGTTGGCGTGGCTTTGAGAACGTCTTCGAGCAAGCGTTTGGCTTCGTCTTTGCGACCCGCGTCCTGGTAGGCTTTCGAGAGCGCGACCTTCAAATCCAGATTCTCCGGCGCGACCTTCAAGCCCTGTTCGTAAAGCGAGAGCGCACGCTTTTTGTTGCCACCCATCACGCCCGGCAACTCGCGGTCAATTTCGCCCAGCGCCAGATAGGCATTGCCGTTTTCGTAAGCGTCATTGAGCTTCACGACGATTTGCATTTCGCTGCGGATTTTTTTGACGGTCGAGAGAGCTTTGAGCGCGCCGACCAATTGCGCTTTGCCACCGTAATTCGCCGCGAGCCAGAAATGGCCTTCGACGGAATTCGGTTGCAAGGCGACGGCGCGCTGCGCGAGCGCGATGCCTTTGTCGTACTGCTTGAGCTTGCCCTCCTGCGGCCCGAAGTCGCCGACGTAATACGCCGCGCGCGCCGCGCGCCACAGCAAGTCGTAGTTCTTGGCCTCCGCCGTCACGGCGCTTTCCAAAATCGCCAGCGCCTGCTGATCCTGCGCGGGCGCATCGCCGCGTGAAAACAAGCGGTCGGCATCGCCAATCGGGTCTTTGCTGACGGGCGCAGCGGCGACCGGTTTGGGCGCAACGCCTTTGCCCGACGATTTGCCCGGACTTTGCGCGAAGACGAACGACGTCAATCCCAAAATCGTTGCTGCGAAAAGAAAGAATGACTTCTGCATAGGCGTAAAAACTAACAACGTGCGCCTCGTTTCGCAAGCGCCGCGCCACGCAACTTTTGCAAAACCAAGCGGCGTATGTATAATGCCGCAGCCTTGTCGGGGCGTGGCGCAGCTGGTAGCGCACCTGGTTTGGGACCAGGGGGTCGGGAGTTCGAATCTCTCCGCCCCGACCAAGTTAATTACTGTAATTTCAATCACTTATAAAATAAGTACTCAGCCGCGCTTTCTGGGGTGTCCCACATTGAGTCCCACAATCGCCTAAAAAAATACGCTTGGTTCTAGCCGCAGAAATTTTGATTTGGGGATGCCAAAATCAATCTGGCTGCTGAAAAGAGAGAGAGTGAAGTGATTTTTATGGAGATGCTGGCAGTAAATTTTGGTTATATGGAAGCTTTGGCTGCCTAACAAAAACGCAGTGGTGCGCGGCCAGGAGACTCTGGTTTTGCTTGGGGCCGTTGAGGTGCGGCTGCGAGAGAGCGGCGAAGGGGATTCGCAGCACGCCTTGCTGAACCTAACAAGGCGCGGAACCATTTATTTTATATCCTGCTGGTTTTCCCACCCGCTTCGAGCCAGGGAATCAAGTGTTGACCACCATTACAGATCACACGTCGGCCCACTCGGTAACATTTCAAATGTCCGCTCTCAAGCGCGCGCCAGATGGTGATGGCAGCAACACCGATTGCCATTGCAGCTTCAGGAACAGTGTAATTTCGGAAATGCTCAAGTAGCGGACGATCATTCTCTCGGCGTTGAGTTATGGAAGGCGGACTTAGCGTAGGAGTTTGACTGGAATCAATGGAAGATGGGATAGAAAGCTGATTTCCCTTCTTATCCTCAACCGTCTCGTTCAGTTTTGCAAAGTAAGTCTTTATTGACATAGTCTGAAGTTACGCAAGGAAGGTA
The DNA here is from genome assembly GCA_964631865.1 of uncultured Heliobacteriaceae bacterium. Taxonomy (GTDB): domain Bacteria; phylum Acidobacteriota; class Blastocatellia; order RBC074; family RBC074; genus JAFDVL01. The sequence goes on from CAZWAK010000143.1 coordinate 19,872, forward strand.
AAGCCTTCCAATAAATGGGTTTGTTTTGGTACCGCTGCGCGAAATAACTTTCGGCGGATTTGATACACGGTTGTTTTTTGCCGCACTCCTTCCTCCTGCAAAACCAAAAAGGCTAACAAGCAGAGATGTAAATGGGCGACTTGGGCCGCTTGCGAACGGGCCGGACATTGATGCCAGCGCAGTTGTCCGCGCATAATCTTGAAGAACTCTTCGATGTGTTGGCGTTTGGCATACAACGCTTTGACTTGTGGCACGGTTAAGGTGAGCGCACTGGTGGCGAGAAACCGGTGGCCGTCTTTGACCACCAAGACCTCAATCCCCCCGCTCAACTTCCCCGTGCCGTGTCCAAACCGTCGCCGCCAATGGTGCCGCAACTGTTTCCCTTCCCAACTCCGATTCTTCTTCAAGCGCGTCACAAAGTGCCAGTCATACGACCGCATTTGTTTCAGTAACCGCTTCGCGCTGTACCAGCTATCCATCAGCACATAATCAGGTTGCAGCCCCAAGTGTCGTGCCCAGCGCAACAACTTCGCCGCCAACACCACTTTGCTCACCCCACCCCGCCGCCAGATTTTGATCCCTAATGGCAACC
>CAZWAK010000144.1:0-20417 GCA_964631865.1 uncultured Heliobacteriaceae bacterium
TTTCGATTTCGTCGAAGAGAACAAAAGTAAGTTTCTTGCCGCCCGTGCAAAACCGAAGTGCGAGGGGCTCGACGTCGCTTTTGCCTACCAGCGATTCCACAGCTACGTCAAGCCGCAGCACTCCAAACGCTTCGCGCATTTATCACAGCAGATTTTCCACCTTCAATGGCACATCCGCATCTTTCCACGCCGCTTTGAATTCGGCTTCGACCCACTTGACGGCGCTCTGTTTGCCTTGTGCTTTCAGGCTTTCCAGCAGGCCGAACAGCGAACGGCCACTGCGCGGATTCGTCAGCAAATCTTCCCGAAACACGGTTTCTGCTTCGGATGCCTTGCCGCTCAATAGCAACGCCGCGCCGAGCGATTCGCGCACCGGAAAATACCAGCCCGGCGGTTCGTCGTAATTCAACGCATCCTGCGCTTCGATGGCTTTGCGAAACGTTTCAATCGCGTCGGTTTTGTTGCCTTCGGCCCACGCGATGCGCGCGCTCAACACCATCTCGGCAATCGCCAACACATCCTTCGCCGGATTCAAGCCGAATGGCGTTTCACCCGGCAAATTCTGCACGCGCGCGCGCAGGGTTTGCTGTGCTTGTTTCGCCTCGGCCACTTTGCCCGTTGCCGCCAGCGCCACGCCGCGCGCGTAATACCAGACGGTGTTCGGAATCGCTTGTGCTTTGTCCGGCTCCGGCGTCTTCAGCATCTCGTCCCACTTCGCAAACCGCAGCAGCACGAACATCGGATAGGGCAAAAAGCCTTCGACCATTGGCATCATCTTGACGTGTTGCCGCACGTTGTCTTCCAGTTCGCGGGCGGCGCGACGCGCTTCGGCGAACTGTCCCGTGCGATTGAAATTCTCGACCTGGAAATGCAGGTTATGGCTGAAATACATGGCCGGATACATGCCGTTCGCGCCGGTCGCTTTGATGTAGGCGCGATCCACCGCCGCCGCGTCAATATTGACTTTCGCGGCCTTCGCATAATCGCCCGTGCGAATGTAAATGTGTCCCGGCATGTGAACCAGATGCCCGGCGGACGGCGCTAATTTGCCCAGCCGTTCGGCGCTCGGCAAGGCGCGTTCGGGATTGCGCGAAGCTTCGACGGCGTGGATGTACAAATGATTCGCGCCGACGTGATTCGGATCGCGGCGCAACACGCTTTCGAGCACGCGCACGATCTCTGGCGTATTGCCGAGCGGCGAGCCGTCGCGCGCCCACAATTGCCAGGGCTGCACATTCATCAGGCTGTCGGCATAGAGCGTCGCCGCGTCCAGATCATCCGGGAATTTCTGAAACACGTCGCGCATTGCATCGCTGTAGGCCGTGCCGAGTTTTTTGACATCCGGGTTTGCATCGAGCGTGAAGCGGGTCGCCAAGGCCGCGATGTACGCGCGTTCGATGTCGGAAGCGTTGGCCGCGAGCGATTGCGCTTTTTGCGTAGCCTCGACAGCGGCTTTCATCCGCGCCGGATCAATGGTGGATTCGTTGTAGTTTGGCCCCACCGCGAGCGCATAGCCCCACCACGCCATCGCTAATTTTGGATCCAGCTTCGCTGCTTGCTGAAATGACCGCGCGGCCTCTTCGTGATTGAAGCCGTAGATCAGCGCCAAGCCTTGATTGAAATATTTCTGCGCCTCGGCGTTTGTCGTCGAAACCGGATGATGCAAATTGCCCAAGCCCGGCATCATGGTTGTTGGTTTAGTGTTGGTGGTGTCATGGTGCTGATGTTGTGCGCTCGTGATGGTGTAGCCGCAGCAAAGCATCAGGATGGTCAAAAGAAATCGAATGGTTTTCATAATTTCCCCTCCAAGTTGTTTTTGTGCATGGTTACGATTGTCGCTCTGATTTGGATTCGTGCAAAGCCCGCCACCGCATTTTTCAGCGCGCCGTCGTTTGCGTCGCGCTGGACAAAAATCTCAGCAACGCCTCGTTCGTCTTGGCCGCGCATTCGAGTTGCGGCATGTGACCGCAACGTTCAATGATCGTTGTTTGCGCGTTGGGCAAGGCTTTGGCAAAAGCGTGACCGATGGCAAGCGGCGTCACCTCATCCTCGCGCGTCCACAAAATCAACGTCGGCGTTTTGAGCGCGGGAAGCTTGTCATCCAGGCGGTCTTCGCGCCGCAACACGGATTCGATAAATTGATTGATCGTGTAACCGTCGTTGCGTTTGAGTTGCGCGGCGTAGGCTTGTGCGACGAACTCGTCGGTCACGAGGCTGTCATCGTGCAACATCCATGTCATCGTCTTGCGATAGGCTGCGAGCGATGACACGCTGAGTTGTTGCAAATCTTCGCGCTGCAGCTCACGAATGCCTGTCGGCCAGTAGCCTGCGGCACAAACCAGCACGAGCTTTTCGACCCGGTCGGGATGGGCGTGAGCGTAGGCCGCTGCCACCCATCCGCCCAGCGAATTGCCGACCAGCGTTGCCTTCTCAATCCCCAGCCTGGTGATGAAGGCGTGCAGGAATTCGACGAAGACCGCGACGCGATAATTGAGGAACGGTTTGTCCGATTGGCCGAAGCCGATTTGATCGAGTGCCCAAACGTGATACTTCGATTTGAGCGCGGGAATCGTTTGCTCCCACACCGTCCAATCGTCCGCCAAGCCGTGCAGCATGATCACGTTTGGCCCTGCGCCCGCTTCGACGTAATTGATTTTTTGCCCGAAGATTTCGACCTGCTGCCGCGCAGGTGTTTGCCCGTGAACGGCCCAGGTAAACAACGTCAGAGAAATCAATATTCTGAGAATCATACTTTTGCTCCTTTCTACTTGGTCACAAGGTAGTAATTGTTGATGATGTCGTGTGCGAGCGTAGTGACTTCGACCTTTTGAAAGCCCGCTTCTGCCAGCAACTCCAACGCTTTTTCTTCGCCCCACGCCGCGCCTAAGCCTTCGCCGTTCGCGGCCAGCGAAACCGTCATACAGTGCAGGCACGAAACCGTGTACGTGAACGCGCCGAGCGGATGATCGAGGTTCTTGTGAACGTGACTCGACGCGCGAATGTCCTGCATCAAAAACACGCCGTCGGGAGCGAGCGCGTGGTAAATCGCTCGCAACACCTGACGCGGCTGCGCTTGATCGTGAATCGCATCAAAGGCCGTAATCAGTTGGAAGCGTTCGCGCTCCTGCATCTCCACGAGGTCTTGCACTTCAAACCGCACGTTGTGCAGACAGAGCCGCGCGGCTTCGGAGCGAGCGTTGGTGATGGCTTCGGTCGAAAGGTCGTAGCCGGTGAATTTGCTCCGCGGGAATCGCTTCGCCATCAAATTGATCGCGCGCCCGCTGCCGCAACCGATGTCGAGCACTGTGATGCCCGCTTCGAGCTTGGTCGGCAACTCCGGCACGAGCGGCAGGATCGCATTCAGCAAGCCTGCGACAACGGTTTGATTGCTCTCCTCGGCCATCACGCGGTGAAACGTGGGGTAGGACGAATAGGGCACGCCGCCGCCGTTGATAAAGGCTTCGATGATTTGTTCTTCGACCGCGCCGAGCAGCGGAATGAATTGCATCGTCACCGCCAGATTGTTTGGCGACGCCGCGCGGGTCAGAAACGCTGCGTGTTCCGGCGGCAGCACGTACGTTTTCTCGGCTGTGTCATATTCAATGACGCGCCCTGTGACCATCGCGCCGAGCCATTCGCGCACGTAGCGTTCCTGCAATCCGGCAGCTTTCGCAATGCGTTCGCTGGTCGCGGGCGGCAACCCGGCCATCGTGTCGAAGAGGCCGGTTTGATGGCCTATGCTCGTCATCAACGCGACGGCAGCTTTGTTAACGGTGTCGAGCAATTGCACCGAAAATTGCTCGGCTTTCTGTTCGTTGAAAATGGATTCTGTGGTTGTCATAGCTTCTCCTTCCAAGGGTTTCATTCTTCCCTCTTCATTCTTCCTTCTTCATTGTTTCCGGGAGATTTCCTCGTCAACGAATGAAGAGTGAAAAATGAAGAGGGAAGAATTTTCTTTGCTGCGCTAACGCAGATTGACTTTCATCTCGAGGCGCAAATTGACGCCGAGGAGTTGATTGAAGCCAATCATCGTTTGTTGTGCTTCGCCGCGCGCTTGCGCATAAATGCCTGTGCCGCCGATGATCGCGCGCATCACGGGAACATCAATGTCCACGAGTTCGACGCCATCGGTTGCGAGCGACACGCGCCCGGCTTTGTTGCCGAAGTCGAAATACTGATGCGTCACGACCCAGGGGCCGGTCACAGTCTTTGCGCCTTCGCCCACGTGCCAGCCGCGACACGTCCAACGCCCGATGACCTTGTTGGGGAATTCGGGACTGCCGTCTGGGTTGACGCCGTTCGTGCCGTTGAGCGTGCCTTCGGGATAGATGTAGCCTTCGGTCACGAACTCATTGCCGTAAGCCGGTGTGCCATCCGGGTGCAGCGGCGTTTCGTCGAAGATGAACCGCTTGGCATTTTCGGAAACATCAAAGCGCAGCACGCGCGTCTTCTCATAGCCGTTGAAGTTACCAAGATTCGGAATGATCTTGGCGAGTGCCGCAGTGGCTTGCTCGTCTAATGTGATTGCGGTGGCCTCAGCGGCTTGAATGCTGGCTTCGGCGCGTGGCTTCGGCGTGACCCTTCTGCCGCGTAGTTCCTGCGCGTTCGTGGTAGCGACGAAGATGGACAGCATCGTCAACGCCGCGACGGCGAGGTTCAGAATGCTGGCGTGGGCTTTCAATAATGTGGTTCTTTTCATAGAATCTCCCTCCAAAAGTTGGTTTCAAATTTAGTTGTGGCAGAAGCAAGTTCGACGATTCCGACGCTCTCGCTCGCCCACGTCTCGCAGCCTAGCGGCAGACGCGGCACGAAGTCTTCAAAGCTCCCTCAAATTGCGGTCAGAGAGTTTTCAAATCGGGCTTGAAACGGCGGTCAATCAGTTCTCAAAGAAGTATCAAATCTATGAGCCAACAACGCTTTTACGATTTCGACGGATTTCGGCTGGATGCGGAGGACAAAGTTTTGTTGCGCAACGGCGAAATTTTACCGTTGACGCAAAAAGCGTTTGACGTGCTGTTGATTTTGGTCGAGCGCAACGGGCGGGTTGTGACCAAAGATGAATTGATGACGGAAGTCTGGGCCGACACGATTGTCGAAGAAGGCAGCCTCGCGCAAAACATTTACACGCTGCGCAAATTGCTGGGCGCAAGCTCGACCGGCGAAGATTTCATCAAAACCGTCCCGCGTCGTGGCTATCGCTTTGCGGCGAATGTCGTTGTTTCCGGCACGCCCGAAGTCGAATTGCCAACGGTCGAAGTGATGCGGCAGGTGGAATTGAAAAAGCAGAAGCACGGCGATGACTTTCAACTGCCCAACCGTTTGGTCGTGACTGAGCCTGAATTCCCGACTGCCTCGGCCCGACCCGCTGCACCTTTCAGTATAAACAGAATCTCTTTCTTTAAATCCACGATCCTGATCGTGCTCACGGTTGTGCTTGGTGTCGTCGGTTGGTTGTTCTATCGCGCGGCGAATCCGGCTGTGCCGTTCAGCAACATTTCGCTTTCAAATCTGACAACGACAGGCAATGTGCAATGCGTTGCGTTGTCGCCCGATGGCAAATACGCGGTGTACGGCGTGAGCGATAAGCCAGGCGTATCGAGCTTGCGCATCACACAACTAGCGACGGGAACGACCAACACGATTTTGGAGCCGGAGCCGCTGCGTTATCACGCGCTGACGGTTGCGCCCGATGGCGGTCATGTCTACGCCGTGCGCGTGCAGAACGATGCACGCAATCGCGCGTTGTATCGCGTGCCGCTGCTCGGTCGCACGGCGACAAAACTGCTCGACAACGTCGAAACCGCCGTATCGTTTTCGCCCGACGGCAAACGAATCGCCTTTCGACGCGGCGCGGATGTACGCCGCGAAGCCCTGATCGTCATTGCCAATGCGGACGGCACAAACGAACGCGAAATCGCGGCGGTGCCGTATCCCGATGGCCTGAGCGATCCGGCGTGGTCGAGCGACGGCAAGCTGTTGGCTTCGGTCGTCGGCAATTCCGAAGGCGGCAAAAACAAAACGATTGTCACCGTGCAAAGCGCAGACGGCAAAATGCAAACCATTCTGCCCGAACGCTGGCACGAAATTCGCCAAGTCGCGTGGCTGCGCGCTACGACCGACCTTGTGATGACCGGCAGCCCGGAGCCGAACGATCCGTTGCAACTCTGGCGCGTGCAAGCTTCGTCCGGCGCGGTCACACGCATCACGAACGATACGAATTCGTACAATCGTTTGAGCGTGTCGGCAGATGGGCATTTGATCGCCGCGATGCAGGTCAAACAGGTGACGAGCTTTTGGACTGCGCCCGCTGATGATTTGAGCCAGGCACAACAGATCACGTTCGGCGCGGGCGGCTATCGCGGCAAGCATTCGTGGACGCCCGATGGTCGCATTGTCTACGACTCCGAAGCCGGCAACACGCGCAGCATTTCGATTATGAACGCCGATGGTTCGCAGCAACGCTTGTTGACCGAAGGCATAGACAAACGCGCCTTCATCGGCTATGCCAGCGCGACCGCCGACGGGCGTTACATTCTGTATCACTCCGATCAAACGGGCACGCGCCAAATCTGGCGCATGAACATTGATGGCAGCAATCCTGTCCAACTGACGCACGGCAAAGGAGCCGATCATCCGGCGGCCTCGCCTGACGGGCAATGGGTTGTCTTCACGGCGCAAGAGCAAGCAGGCGACGGCAAACCCTCATTGTGGAAAGTTTCGATCAATGGCGGCGAGCCGACGCGCGTGACCAACGACTTCACGGTGTATCCGTCCGTCTCGCCCGACAGCAAAATGGTCGCGTGTTTGTATTCGCCCACCACCAAAGACCCCGGGCAACCGGCGATTTACTCGTTCCCGGAAGGCAAGTTGCTCAAAACGTTTCCGCAAGCCGTGCGTGGTGCGCCGTACATTCGCTGGTCGCCGGACGGGCAGAGTCTGGTTTACGCCGAAAACCCGATTGGCGCGGCGACGTTGTGGAAACAGCCGTTGGCAGGCGGTGCGCCGCAAGCGTTGCTCAAACTCGACAACGATTTTTTGTATGGCTTCGATTGGTCGCGCGACGGCAAGCGCATTGCATTCGTGCGTGGATTGTGGGCCGGGAATATTGTGCTCATAAAAGATGGAAAATGAGCGCCCGGTCATTGCTATCAGGGCAATGCGAGGGTAAGATACGCGCCGCTTTTCCACGAGCAATCAAATTCAAATCAAAAGGCAAAAGGCAAATATCAAAAGGCAAACAGTCGCAACTGGCGGCAAAAGCTCGGAAGAAGATTTTTTAGTTTGATAGTTTGCCAAACGAAAAAATAAAGTGCCGACCTTTTGATTTTGCCTTTTGCCTTTTAATTTTTCTTACCACTGGGAGGAACAGCGTGAAGATCAATGTCACCATCAACGGACAAGCACATGAGGCCGATGTCGAGCCGCGCTTGTTATTAGTCCATCTCATTCGGGACGTCGTCGGCTTAACCGGCACGCACATCGGCTGCGAAACTTCGATTTGCGGCGCGTGTACCGTGCATCTGAATGGCCGTGCCGTGAAGTCATGTTGCGTACTGGCCGTACAAGCCGATGGCGCAGATGTCATGACTATCGAAGGCTTAGCCAGCAACGGGGAACTCCACGCCGTGCAGGAAGGCTTCTGGGAATGTCACGGCTTGCAATGTGGCTACTGTACGCCGGGCATGATTATGGCCTCGTGTGCGCTGCTCAAAGACAATCCTTCGCCAACGGAGTCTGAAATTCGTCACGGCTTAGAAGGAAATCTGTGTCGCTGCACCGGCTATCAGCATATTGTCGAAGCGGTGCAGTACGCGGCGAATAAACTTAATTCTCAAGCTTGAAAGGAGGCGCAGACATGTCATTTCTAGCAAAATACATGGGACAAAAAGTAAAGCGCACGGAAGACCCGCGCCTGATTCAGGGCATCGGGCATTACGTGGATGACATTCAATTGGTCGGCACGTTGCACGTCGCGTTTTTGCGCAGTCCGTACGCGCATGCAAAGCTCAATTCCGTCAACGTCGAAGCGGCCAAAGCTGCACCCGGCGTGGTGGCGGTGTACACGGGCGCGGACATCGCGGGCAAGATCGCTTCGATCCCATGCGCGGCTGCCGGGCCAGATATGAAGAAGCCGGATTATCCTGTATTGGCCACGACAAAAGTTGGTTATGTCGGACAACCGATTGCCGCAGTCGTCGCCACCGACAAATACAAAGCACGTGATGCGGCGGAATTGATCGAAGTGGATTATGACCCGCTCGACGTTGTGACCGACATTGAAGTCGCCGCGCAAGCCGATTCGCCGGTCATTCACGAAGAACTCGGCACGAATGTGGCGTATCAATTTCAGGCGGGGTCGGGCGACATTGATGCAGCGTTTGCAGGCGCAGACAAAGTGGTTTCGCTCAAGCTTGTGCATCAACGCCTGATTCCCGCCGCGATGGAGCCGCGCGGCGTGCTGGCGCAATATTTTCCGGGCGAGCAGCAATTGAATGTATGGTCTTCAACGCAAGTGCCGCATCTGTTGCGCACGACGCTCGCGGCAATGTTGAGCGTGCCGGAAAATCGTTTGCGCGTGATTGCGCCCGAAGTCGGCGGCGGCTTTGGCAGCAAGCTGAATGTCTATGCCGAAGAGGCATTGCTGCCGTGGATTGCGATGCAACTCGGCAAGCCCGTCAAATGGATTGAATCGCGCCGTGAAAATATGATGGCGACGATTCACGGACGCGGGCAAACGGGCACGGTCGAAGTCGCGGTCAAAAACGACGGCACGCTGCTCGGCCTGCGCTACAACGTGATTTATGATCTCGGCGCATACTTGCAATTGCTCACGCCTGCGATTCCGACGTTGACCGGATTGATGCTGTCGGGTTGCTACAAGATTCCGGCGATTCAACTCAACTGCACGCAGGTCTACACCAACAAAATGGCGACCGATGCGTATCGCGGCGCGGGTCGTCCCGAAGCGACGTATTTGATCGAACGGGTGATGAATCGTGTGGCGGATGAATTAGGAATGGACCCAACAGAACTACGACGGAAGAATTTTCCCAAACCCGAGGAGTTTCCGTTCGCAACCGCCGCAGGATTGGTTTATGACAGCGGCGAATATGCGAAGGCGCTCGACAAGGCGCTCGAAATCGTGGATTACAAAAAGTTGCGCGAAGAACAAGCGGCAGCGCGTGCCGCAGGCAAACTCGTCGGCATCGGCGTTTCGACGTACGTCGAGATTTGCGCGGTCGGCCCATCGGTCATGTTGCCGTGTGGTGGTTGGGACAGCGCAACCGTGCGCGTCGAACCGTCGGGCAAAGCGACCGTGATGACGGGCGTTTCGCCGCACGGACAAGGCGAAGAAACGGCGTTCGCGCAAATCGTCGGCGATCTGCTCGGCATTGATCTGAACGACGTGCTGGTGGTTCACGGCGACACCGACCGCGTGCAATACGGCATCGGCACATTCGGCTCGCGCGGGCTGGCCATTGGCGGGACAGCCGTGATGGTGGCAACCGAACGCATTGTTGCTAAAGCTAAAAAGCTCGCCGCGCACATTCTGCAAACCGACGAAGAGAGCCTGACGTTCGAGGATGGCAAATTTGTCGGCGCACCGAATGACAAAACGATGACGATTCAGGAAATCGCGCAGGCAGCGCACATCGCGCACAACATTCCACCAGGCTTCGAGCCGGGTCTGGTCGCATCGTATTTCTTCGAGCCGTCGAATTGCACCTTCCCCTTCGGCACGCACGTTTGTGTGGCTGAGGTTGAAAAGGAAACCGGCGATGTGAAGATTCTGCGCTATCTGGCAGTGGATGATTGCGGCAGGCAAATCAATCCGTTGCTAGTGGCCGGACAAGTTCACGGCGGCATCGCGCAAGGTATGGCGCAGGCGCTGTTTGAAGAAGCGATTTACGACGAAAGCGGCCAATTGATTACGGGCGAGTTTATGGATTATGCCTTCCCGAAAGCCTATCAATTGCCGTCCTTCGAGTTGGATCACACCGTGACGCCGACGCCCGTCAATCCGCTCGGCGCGAAAGGCGTGGGCGAAGCCGGAACCATCGGCTCGACCCCGGCGGTCGCCAATGCCGTGCTTGATGCGCTTGCGCCGCTCGGTGTGCAACATCTGGATTTGCCGCTGCGGCCTGAGAAACTTTGGCGAGCAATGAATAATTGACAATTGATAGTTGATAATTTTCGGTTCGGAACATTATCAATTGTCAATTCTCAACTCTCAATTGAGGAAATTATGATTCCAGCAAATTTTGAATATCACGCTCCGACAACCGTAGACGAAGCGATTGGGCTACTCACTCAACACGGCGAAGATTGCAAAGTGTTGGCGGGCGGACACAGCCTGATTCCGGCGATGAAACTGCGGCTCACACAAATCCCGGTCGTTGTGGACATCGGCAAGATTACCGACTTGAGCTACATCAACGTGGACGGCGGCACGATCCGCATCGGCGCGATGACGACGCACGGCGCAATGGCAGCTTCGGCGGACATCCAACAACATTGCCCATTGCTCGCGGAATGCGGCGCACAAGTCGGCGATCAACAGGTGCGCAATCGCGGTACGATTGGCGGCAGCCTCGTCCACGCAGACCCGGCGGCGGATTGGCCGGCGGCGATCCTGGCGCTGAATGCGGAACTGGTGCTGAAAAGCGCGAACGGCGCGCGCGTGGTGAAGGCTGCCGATTTCTTCGTGGATATGTTGACGACTGCTGTGCAGCCGAACGAATTGCTCACGGAAATTCGTGTGCCGGTTCCCGCGCAACCGAAAGCGTCGGCTTATTTGAAAGTGCCACAAGCCGCATCAGGTTTCGCCGTCGTCGGCGTCGCAGCGCAATTGGAAATGGACGGCGGCACATGCAAGTCGGTCAGCATCGGCGTCACAGGCTTAGCGACGAAAGCCTATCGCGCGGCCTCTGTCGAAGCGGCCTTAGCGGGCGCGGCGTTGGATGACGCTACGGTCAGCGCCGCCGCCGCAAAAGCCGACGCCGATGCTTCGGACGCGATGGGCGACATTCATGCTTCCGAAGACTATCGCCGCCATCTCGCGCGCGTCTATGCCAAACGTGCCGTGCAAGCCGCCGCCGCGAAAGCTTGAAGCCTCATTACAGCGATTGCTCGCTGCCCAATCATCATTGGGCAGCGAGCCTCTTCACTCCACTTGTTTCCCCAGCCGTCGCATCAATCCCGCGAGAATAAAACACGCAATCCCCGCGAACACCGCAATGTTCCAGGGCAACAGGCTGAACCCCGTCGAGATAAAAAACAACACGCCGACGGTCGAAAGGATGATGGCAATAGTTTTGGCATCTTGATTGGTCATAAAATTTGGTGGTCAGTGGTTGGTTGTCAGTGGTCAGTGGTCAGTGGTCAGTGGTCGGTTGTTAGCTGGTCTTGGTTCTTAGGGTTTGATTTCTCAAATCTCCAATTTCCAATCTCCAATCTCATTGGGCGTGGCAGCCCACACAGTTGTGGAAGAACGTCGAGGGCTTCGCATCGGGCGCGGTTTGCAACCACGACGTCGCTTCTTTCGCGTAGCTCTTTTCCTTTTGCACGAGTTTGAGCAGCGCTTGCGCTTTCGCGCGATTTGCTTCGCCGCCCGTGCGCAAATACGCTTCGGCTAATCCGAACAACAACTCGCCGCGCGCATGTTCTGACAGTTTGTCGAAGTGAGATTGCTGTTGCCGATACACCTCTTCGTAATCGCTGATGACTTTGGGGAGCATCTTGGCTTGTTCGTTCGGATCAGGCATGTAGCGCGAATAGGCGATGTAGTGCGCGGCGCGGGGAATCAGCACGGCAATATTTTTCGGCTGCAATTGCACCGCGCGATCCATCTCGGCTTCGCCCTGCTGATACATTGCAATGCCTTTCTGCATTTCGTTGGGCTTTTGGAAATAGGGAATCGCCAGGAACTGCAAGCCTGCGCCGTGCCAGACCAGTGCTTCAGCGTGGTCGGGTTCGGCTTTCAGCTTCTCTTCACATTTCGCCATGCCGCGTTTCAGGGCTTCCGTGTCGCCCGTGAACCCGGCGAAGAAATCTTCGCGCACGAGATGATCGAAGCGTAGCGCGGTTTGTTTTTGGGCAAAGGTCAAACTGACGCTCAGCAGCAGCGCCGTGACGAATGTAAGTTTTATGGTTCTTCGTTTCATCGCAGAAGTCTCCTTGATCGAACGGTGCGCCTGCTCCCTCACAGGCAACGGTTGGGCAACTCATGCCTGCGAGGGCGCAGGCGCACCGACTTGTTTGAAGGTGCGAGAGAGCATACGACTGCCGCGCGCATTTCTGTGGCGCGATTTTCTGAACGGTCGGTTTTGCCGACTGAACGGTTGCGCGGTGGTTGGTTGTGTCGCATCTTTCTGCGAAAATCGCAGCCGATGGAATCTTTCTGGCAACAGTTCTGGCACAACGTCCGCGCGCGCACGAAGATGATTTTGTGGAGCTTGCCGCTGTCTTTGATTCCCTACGTGTTCAATTTGCCGACCTATTGGGAACGCGGCTGGATGTTGACGGGGCTGGTGTCTTCTTTGAGCTTTGGGTTGTTGATTGGCGGCACAGTGTGGGCCACGTTCTTATTCGCGTATGGCACGTTGTGGTGGATGCGAGCGCGCTGGAGCTATGTGCTGCGCACGTCATGGTGGTTCGACCTGAGCATCGGGTTGTGCGGCACAGTGCTGGGCATCCTGCTGATGATGTGGGTGCAGAATCTGTTGTGGAATGTGCCGCCGACGGGGATGGGGTTTTTGCTGTCGCTGATCGTCGGGCTGATTTGTCTGACCGTGTTCATGCTGTATTTGATGTATCAGGAAGCGCGCGCCGAGAGCCTGCAACAACAGGCCGCGCTCGCCGATGCGCGCTACCACGCGCTCGAAACCCAGATGCGCCCGCACTTCCTTTTCAATGCGCTGAACAACCTCGCCGAACTGATTGAAGCGAAGCAGGAGAACGCGGCGGACGTGGCGCTGACGCTGTCTGATCTGTATCGCAAGATTTTGGCGAACTCAAAAACGAAAACCGCGCCACTCGAATCTGAACTTGAAATCACGCGGGCCTATTTGGAATTGGAACAACTGCGCTTTGGGTCACGCTTGCAGTTCACCATTGCAACGCCGAATGACACGAGCAATATCTTCCTGCCGAGTTTATCCCTGCAAACATTGGTCGAAAACGCTGTCAAGCACGGCATTGCGCCGTCCGTTGCAGGCGGCCAGATCGAAATCTGCGTGGAGCAACGCGCGCCCCAACGGTTCCAATTGCGCGTCACGAACTCCGGCGCGGCGTTTGCGAAAAATGATAACGGCTCCGGCACCGGCTTGGCGAACACGCGCGAACGGTTGCAATTGTTATATGGCACGCAGCATCAATTTCAACTCGGCACAGACGACGCGGGACGCACTTGCGCGAGCTTTTATTTCACGGGGGAAAACTTTGGCTGAGGCGAAACGATTGTTGATTGTGGACGACGAAGCCTTGGCGCGGCAGCGTGTGCGACGCTATGTCGAGCAATTCCCGCAGCCCTTCGAGATTGCCGAAGCGGTGAGCGGGTTGGAAGCCGTCGAGTTGATTCAATCGTTTCAGCCGCACATCGTCCTGCTCGACATTGCGATGCCGGGTTTGTCGGGGCTGGAAGTCTTGCAGCAATTTGAAACGCGCCCGTTTCTCGTGATTTTCCAAACCGCGTTCGATGAATTCGCATTGCGTGCGTTTGAAGAGAACGCCTGCGATTACCTGCTGAAACCGTTCGATGCCAAACGCTTGCACAAGGCGCTCCAACAAGCGTTGAGCCGCATCGCTGATGAAGAACGCTTGCGTGCATTGGAAGCGCAACTTGCTGCGCGCGATGGCTACTTGCAACGCTTGTCGGTGAAGCAAGGCCATCGCGTGCGCCTCGTCGAAGCTGACGAGATTCAATGTTTCATCAGCCAGGATCATTACACCTGCGTGTCTTTCGGCGACCGGCAGGAAGGCATCGTAGATTTGTCGCTCACAAGATTGGCGGAGCGGCTTGATCCAACGGCGTTCGTACAACTTCATCGCAACAACCTTGTGCGCATTCGCGCGGTGGTTTCGTTGTCGCTGACGCGGCAAGGCGAGATGCTGGTGGAGTTGACGAATGGGATGAAGCTGCCCGTCTCGCGCGCCCATCGGCGGCGCGCGCGCGCGATGATGCAGCCGAAGTGATCTGAGCGACAGACGCCCGCAGCCGCCTGACTATTGCTTGCGCGCCGGTTCAGGAGCCGTCGCGACAACGCTGATTTCCGTGCCGGGTTGCAGGACGATGTTCGCTGCGCCCGTGAAGAACATCGAACCTGCGCCGACTGAACCACCGATGATGGCTCCAATCGCTGCGCCTTTGCCGCCGCCGCCCAACACCCCGATGAGCGCGCCCAGCGCCGCGCCGCCCACACTGCGCTTCGCCGTCTGGCCTGTTTGACTTGCGCTGCGGACGTTGCCTTCCTCGTCCACGGATTGGACGGTTTCGCTCATCACGATTTGTTCGACCTGCCCGCGCAAAATGCCGCTGCGCCCGTCGCGCAATTTGATCGCATCAAACGCAAGCGCGATTTCCGTGCGCCCGGTCAGCTTGCCGGAACGCTTGATGTCGGCGACGTGGCCGACGACTTCGGCTTGGTTGTATTCAGCCGGGAACAACACAACCGCCGAAAATTTGTCGCCCGGATGATGGACGCGCGTGTCAATGGGCGAAGTCAATTGCACGCGCAGCTTCGTGCCGTCCGCGACCATGAACGCCGATTCCGCACGCTACTGGGCTTGGGCGCGAATGGCGGCGAGCAGGCTCGGCGTCGCGCCTGCGGTTTGCAGTTCACGAATCGTGTCATTCGTGGCGGCAAAGTTGACGCCGCGCGTTCGCACCGTTTGCTCGACGCAGATCGAAGCGACACCCGATTGCAACATCGTGACAAGGCTCTGGCTGGAAACCGGCGCACCCGCTACGACGACCGGGCAATCGGGGCCGCGATAGCTGGCGCGCATCGTGTCGAGCAGTTCGTCATTGGCTCCGACGCGGCGGAATTCCTCTTCCTGAGCGGGCGTGAGCCGAAACGCAATGCCGCGCGCTTTCACCTGCGCGGTGATCGTTTCGAGCGGCAACACTCGTTCGGTCAACAACGCTTGCAGCGCGCCACTTTCAAACGGCTTGGCGACCACAGGACGCGGAGCCGGCGCGGACGGAGCGGCAGGCAGCGGCGGTTTCGCTTTGCGCGTCGGCGATTGTGCGGCGGCAGTCGCGGCACTCAGCCCGACGCTGGCCGCCAGAACCGCTGCGGCGAAGGTGTAATTGCGGATGCGCGAAAAAGGGACGAGTTGCATAAAAAAGTTCCTCCATGGCTTGGCATTGATTGGGTCGTAAGCTTGATTTCTACTTCCATGAGGCTTAGCGCACTCGCAGCAAAAAGTGGCGCAGAAAAAAATCCAGGCTTGTTTGTCTGGTTCGGCGAATTCGCCCTCTGGAAGGCAAGCGGTGCGGCGCGAAAGGTTCCCTCCGCGCCGTGCCGTTCACTGAGGCTATTGCGCGCCTGCGTTCTTCAGGTTGATGGAAAACGCCATCGCCTCATTGTCCCCTTGTGCGGCATTACGCCTTGTTGATGTGGAGCGCCGCCGCGCAATCAAGGTCGCTTTTTTCTCCAGGTCAAAAATCGGATCGCGGGTTTGTATCCCACGCAGGGCGCTACGTTTCCCGGTATTTACGGCTTCCATCTTCACCACGCCATTCAGGCTGGTATCGCCGTTTTTCCAGAGTGTTTGGAGCAGTGTGACTTGGGACTGGTTCAGGACTTCACCATTGCTTTTGGCGATACGGTCGAAGAAGCCAATTCGTCGTTTGCTCAAAAATACCTGCACAATTTCCGTTCCGCTCGTTTCGTCAAAACCAATGGGATAGCTGGAAGGAAACAGCTTCTCTTCGCCCGGTGCAATCAGATTCCGCTCTTTTTCCCCTGGATACAAGAGCCGATACTTGCCGCTCGAGCCTTGATTGACGAGATACACATAGCCGCGAAAGTTGCTGCGGAGCGAAAATTTGACTTCGTCCTTCTCCCGAAATTCGTAGGTGGGGGCGACGGGAGTGAGCGAACCATCTTTTGCTTTCAAATAAATCACCACCTGAATCCCTTCCACTTTGCCGATGTCAAAGAGTTTCTTCAGGTCTCTCGTTTGCTCGTCCGCGTTCACTGGCTTAGGCTGCGCGAACGTGGTCATCACTCCGAGGCACAAGACGCCAAACCACAGGGCAAGAAGCTTGTTTTTCATAGGTCACCTTTGCTGAAAAAAGTCATTCCCTCTATAAATCGCAAACCGCGCACAAATGCGGACAAGCGTTTCCCCGCGATGACCAAACGAAGAAGAGGGTTTGCGAATCTCCCTCTCCTCGTTTGTGGGTAGCTGCTCCGATAGGCGGGTTTATTTCTTTTTGTTCATTTGCATCATCACACCAACGCCGCCACCAATCAATGCGCCGATGCCTGCGCCCTTCTTCCCGCCCGCCAACGCGCCCAGCCCCGCGCCCGCCGCTGCCGGAGCCGCAATCGTCATCACCGCTTTGGCCTTCGACCCTTTTTTCGGTTCGGGCGCGGCGACCGGTTGCGATGTAGTGGCGACATACTGCTGTCGTGCCACGCGGGCGACGGGCATTGCTTTGACGGTGCGCACGGGCTGAGGACGCACACTGGCTTTGACGCCTTCGGTGTAGCCGACTTTGAAGCCTTCATTGAAACCGGCGCGCGTGGTGGGCGCAAATTCCATCGGCTGGCCAGTGCGGCCTTTTTGGAAGCCCTGCTCGTAACCGACTTTGTAATCGGCCTGATAAAACGCCTGTTCTTCGGCGGCGACCGCGACGGGGTGGGCAACCGGTGTCGGAGACACAACCGCAGCGGCTTTGGCGGCGGCGGCATTCGCATCGGTCGGCTGCGTGAGACGGCTGAGGAAAAAGCCGGAACCCAGCAAACCGAGCGCTAGGCCGGACGCGAGGATTTTCTTTTTATCAATCGTGAATGTCATACGTGATTCTCCTTCTGCACGAAATGTGCCTGCAACGATTCAAGCGAAATCGCAACTCATCACGGCGCGATGGGCTGCGCTTGTGGGCGATGTTGTTTGCCTTCAATCTGCTTAGCGCAGCGCAGGGAAAAAAGGGCGCAGGCAGGCGGAAAAAATTATGATCATCCTGGGAGCGCACGCGGCTCGCGTGCTATGTGCGGGGAGCGAACTGCTTTGCTCGAAACGAAACCACCCGCAGCCTCAGCACGCGAGCCGCGTGCGCTCCCAGGTGGTTATTGCCGCGAACTCTGATGCAGGACGATGCGGTGATACAGAATTGGAAATCCGCGCGTTGCAGGGACGGTTATTTCCAGACGGATGCCCGCCGCATTTTGTTCGCCGGGAACTGTGATGGCGTAGGCGGATTTTTCCAGCGAGGCGAGGATTTTATCGGCATCGGTTTTGCTGATCGTGGCATAGCGGTTGGTGATGGGAGGCTTTCGACTGATCAACCCCGTTGCGAAGGTCGGGTGGTTCGGGATCATCGCGTTGTCCAATGTCCATTGGCTGGTCACAGGCACATAAATCGCCAGAAAATTTTGGCTGCCGGTTCTTGCATCCAGCCGGATACCGCCTTTCTCCGGGATGCGAAGTTTTTCCCCAGCCCGCCCGCGTTGTGGTAAGTCATCCTGATCCGGGTTCGTCCAGGTCAGCCTGCCGTCACGCCATTCGTAGAGCAGATACACCGTCCCATCAAATGGCATCTGCAATTCAAAATGAAACGTGTCATCTTCCTGAACTCTATCGAACGAACTCACTGTCTGGGTCACGCCCTTTCGGGTGCGAAAGGGCGCGTATTGCAAAGTCGTTCTTAGCTCTATGTTCGGCGGGAGCGGCGTCGGCAACGCGGTTGACGTATTCGGCGGAGCTTTCAGGACTTGCCCTTGCCACCAGGTTTTCGCCGCGAAAAAAAGCAAGCCGCTGAGCAGCACTGCGCTTGCCAGCCACAACACCGTGCGTGGAGATTTTCTCTCTGGCGCAAGAACTGGAGCCGCTGGTTCCTGCAAGGCGCGCTCTAAATCTTCGGCCAATGCCTGCATCGTTTGCTGGCGCTTTTCCGGGGCTTTTTCCAACGCTTTCATCACGACGTGATCGAAGGCTGCGGGCAAATCAGGATTGCGGCGCGACGGCGGGACGGGGCGCTCGAATTGATGTTTGTTGATGACTTCCAAAAACGTCTCGCCCGTGAACGCGACTTGACCGGTCAGCATTTCGTACAGCACCATCCCCAGCGAATAGACGTCCGAGCGTTCATCAATCTTGTCGGGCGCAGCACCTGCCGCCTGCTCCGGCGACATGTATGCGGTTGTTCCGACCACCGCGCCGAGATTCGTTTGCGTGACGCTGCTGTCCGCTTGCCGTAGCTTGGCGATGCCGAAATCCAGAATCTTCACGTGCGTGCCTTGTTCCGACTCCGCCACGATGATATTTTCCGGCTTGATGTCGCGGTGAATGATGCCTTGCCGATGCGCCGCGTGCAGCCCCTGACAAATTTGCCGCGCAATCGTGACGGCCTCTGCAACAGGCAGCGCGCCGCGTCCCTTCAACCACGCGCGCAGGCTTTTGCCTTCGACATAATCCATCACCACGTAGGGCAATTTCTTCGTGCTCTCGCCGATGGCAAATTCATACGTGCCGCCGTCGAGCAAGCGTACGATGTTCGGATGATCGAGGTCGGCCAGAATTTGGCGTTCGCGCTCGAAGCGATGAATGATCTGCGGGTCAGCCGTGATGGAGACGACTTTGATGGCGACGGTTTTTTGATACTGCCCATCGGCGCGACGCGCCAGCCAAACCGACCCCATCCCGCCGGAGCCGAGTTCATAGAGCACGCGATATGGCCCCAGCATTTGCCCTGTCAAATCCAGCGCGGGCGTGCGCGTCTCTAACAAGACTTCCGGCACGAGGGCCGGCTGCTCGATGAATTCGCCCGCGTTATCGTTCGCGCGCAACAGCTTCTCGACGGCATCCCGAAGCGCGACATCGTCGCCGCAGGCGTCGTCGAGCCAGGGCCGCCGCTCAGCGGTCGCGAGCGTGACGGCCATATCGAACAGTTCACGGACTTTTTTCCAGTCCAATTGGGGTGACTGTGCCTTCATGACGTTGTTGATTGGAAGCGCCGACAGCTTACCGCGATCTTTCGCTTCATCACAATAGACCCGCGAAAAAATCCCGCTTCACCAACGGCAAAGCGGGCGCAGGTAGGGAGTTTGACGACCTTGAAGAAACCCATCAAGGTCTTCATCCAGACCTAGCGTACATCTCTCAGCATTTGGCGCAACGCGCCCACAAATATTTCTTCCGATTTTGCGGGGACGCCGCAACCGTGCTGTTGGTCAGGCGCGCGCGGGCAAGCTATAATCAGCGCACGGTCGCGATCTGACCGCACCCCATTCGCTCAATCGGTTAGCAACGTGCAGCGATGAAGACTGAACTTTTCATCGCCGCTCAGCAGAAATGAATTATGGAAGAACGCCCCGTCTCCTCAAACCATCAGGACATCACCTTGTTATTACAGCGCGTCAGTCGCGGCGATGCGGGGGCTACCGATGAATTGGTGGCCGTTGCCTATCCCGAACTGCGCCGCATTGCCGCGCAACGCCTGCGCCGCGAACGCCCGGATCACACCTTGCAACCGACGGCGCTCGTGAACGAAGTGTTCGTGCGCCTGTTGGGCGAGCAGGCGGCGATTTCCTGGCAGAACCGCGCGCATTTCTTTGCCGTCATGTCGCAGAAAATGCGCTTCCTCCTCGTAGATCACGCGCGCCACAAACATCGCGGCGACCATGTTTCCGTCACGCTGGATGATGTGACCGGGCCGGAAGCCTTGGGGATTTCGGTGCAAACCGATGAGAACCTGGTTGCCCTCGACGAAGCATTGTCGCGGTTGCAAGAGATTGACCCGCGCGCTGCCCAGGCGGTCGAATTGCGGTTCTTCGGCGGCCTCACAATCAAGGAAACTGCCGAAGTGCTGAATGTGGATGCAGCGACGGTCAAACGCGATTGGGTCTTCGCGAAATCCTATCTCTACGATCAACTCAACGGCTAAATCCCCGGTGCCATTTTCCCTTTTTCATTTACATACACTCTTCAATCAATTCGTGTGCGCCAATTTCTGAATTTGCTGCGCTAAAGCCAATGAGCGCGACCTGAGTCGCTCATCGCGGTGAGCGTGTGTGGCCCCTGCACGCACGTCCCACTATTTCCGAAGCAAAGACTCTCAATTTCTAAAGGAGATTATGGCTATGAATTTTGCGCACATTTGTTGGTTGGTTCGTTGGGGGCAAAGGACTGTCGCCGCCCTCGCGGTCGCCTTGTTATTGGCAGTTGCGACGCAATCGGTCGCGGCG
>CAZWAK010000145.1:0-20113 GCA_964631865.1 uncultured Heliobacteriaceae bacterium
GACGAAGCCGTCAGTCGGCGCGTAGAGCGTCAGCGTTTTCGTCGGCTTGCCGCTCTTCTCCAACTCGGCGATCTGCGCCTCGTTGATGTCCCACAACTCCAGCCGCTTCCGTGCCGCCTGGTAAAGCGATTCTGAAGCATTGATAGCCCCCCGAAATGTACTCTCCGCCAGTTCTTCGCGCCCACGCCGGGCAAGCAGAAATTCCTGCTGCGTCTGTAATAGCTCCGGGCTGTAAATGCTGATAAGCGGCTGCCCTTTCTCAACCAGCTTGCCAGTAAAATCTACCCAGACTTTCTCAATCCAGCCTTCAAACTTGGTGTGGATGCGCACGATCTTCGTTTCGTCATAAGCCAGACGACCAACCGCGCGCAGTGTTTTGGAGACTGGTTTATAATCTGCTTCTCCATACTGCACGCCGATCAACTGCTGCTTTTCATGGCTGATCTGAAACGCGCCTTCGGGTAGATTGGCTGTCGTCTGACTGGCCCCGTTCTCGTAAACCGGCACTAAATCCATGCCGCAGTCAGGTGCTTTACCCGGCTTGTCGGACTTGTAGGCCGGGTGCATCGGGTCCTGCCAGTAGAGTACTTTCAGCTCAGTCTTACGCCCTGCACTGGACTGGTTGCCAACCGAAGTCATTTCACTTGTTGTCTGCGCTCTAAAGAGGGGGAGCAGACGTGCCCTCTGCATGTAGCCGATCACCACCAGTCCTACGAAGAGTAGTAATAGCACCAAACGAGTTATGGCTCGTCGTATATTTGGTCGCGGCGTTGCCTCCACCTCATCAGAACTCTTTAGCTCGACAGAAAGAGGCTCAGCCTGCGCCTCAACACTGGCTTTTTCCGGCTGAAGTTCATCTGCCGGTTGACCCGGACTTAGTTGGGTTTCTTCTTGTTGGTTGTCTTTGACCAGCATAGTTGTGGCCTCTTTCTCCAATGATTGCTGACACTGGCCTTGATGAAGGAGCGCCTGCTTTGCGCATACAGACTAAAGCAAGCGGCTGGAATCGCTGGTGAACGTTGCCAACCGCTGCTTTGCCCTATTTGGGTAGCTTATTTGCCTTCCATTTCCTTGGCTCGCATCGTGTGGAATTTCGCCATCTCTTCAGCTTCACGCGCGAGTGCTTCGGCGGCCTTGCTATACTTCTCGCAATGCAGCCGCATCTTTTTGATATAGGCGTTTTCACCCGTGTCCTTTGGGTTCCGGGCCACGGTCTTGCTGTAGTCGGCCAGCATCTTCTTGTGCGCTTCGGCCTCCTTGCGGTACTCGGCGGCTTTTTTCTCATACTCTGCCGCACGCTCCCGGTGTTCCTGTGCTGTCTGTGGAGCTTTCATCTCCTGCCCGTGATTTTGGTGATCCTGCGCGACCGCCAGAACACTCAGGGTGCCGATGGTTAGGAGTAAAAACGCGAGTTTGGCGATGGTGTTGTGAATCGTTGTCATGTTGCTTTTCATATTTCCCTTTCTTGAAACAAGTTGTTTGGTTTCCCTTGCGGGAGTTAGTTTGAGTGCTTAGTTAATGAACGTTTTCGCGTGCGCTGATGGTTAGGGCCTCAAGGTGGTTCCGACCAGCGGTTCTAGTGCCGCGATCGCTTTCTCCACATTTGCGAGTTGCTCGTAGTAACTCAGTTCGTAATTCAAGAGCGTGACCAGATTGTCGAGCAGCGTCAGAAAATCCACTTTTCCGACTTCATACCCGGCGATAGCCGATTCGAGCGCAAGTGACGACTGCGGAATGATCGTCGTGCCGTAGAGCTTGACGAGCCTCTGCGCCGTCGTTGCCGCTAGGTAACGATCCTTAAGACGGAAAAAAAGTAGCGTCGTGGTGTTGTCCAATCGCTGCTTCTCGACCGCAGCGCTTGCTGTTGCTTCAGCTACTGCTGGGCGCTGCTTCTGCCAAAAATAAACGGGTATCTTCACCCCCACGTTTACGCCATACATATCTGGCATACCGGGTCGGTTGAGATAGGTAAGGCTCACCGAGAAGTCAGGATAGAAATCTTTCTTCGCCAATTCGACACCATACTGTTCGCGGTCAATCTTGCGCCGCTGCGCTTTCAGCGTCGGAAAGTTTGTCAGCGCCAGTTCGTTGAGTTCTGCTAATCTATAAATAAAATCGCGCGGCTTAATCTCTTCCGGCGCTCCCACAGGGGTTTCCGGCTCGCGGAAGAGAAGACTATTGAGTCGCGCTTCTGCCGTTTGCTGCCGCTGCTCCAGCACCGTCAGTTGATCAATCAGTTTGGAAATCTCTACCTGTGCTTTCAGCACGTCCTGCTGAATACCTTTACCGACGGCGAAGCTCGCCTCAGCGATCTTGGCGAACTTCTCCAGCAGTTCTTTGTTTTTCGTGACGGTCTCAATGGATTTCCTTATGAAATAAAGATCGAAATAGGCATCTTTGACTTCGGCCACGACGTTAAGTTGCGTTTGTTCATAAGCCCACCATTCGGCCTCAGCAGCAACATTCGCCATCTTGCCTTTGGTGGCGAGCTTGCCGGGGAAGGGAATTTCCTGACTGACGCTGAACGCGCGACTGCTCGACGGATCACCCTTCTGAATATCGAAGGGCGGCAGCGGAACGGCGTTACCCATATAGCCATAACTGAGCGTCGGCTCCGGCAAGGCTTTGGCCTGTGGCACGCGCGCACGCATCATGTCGAAATTACGCCGCATTGCAATGATTTCGGGGTTCTGCGCTAACGCCTCTTCAATCAACACGCGAAGCGATAAAACTGTAGGTACAGAACGTTGCGATTCCACATGCGGACGCATCACGTCCGTCCTCGCGGGCGCAGAAACATTGTAGGAATCAGGTTGCGCGGCGACCTTCACCGATAAGAGGGAAAGCTCAACTAACGCGCAGACCACGAGCGTTGAAAGTGCTACAGGTCTCATCACAAATCCTTCAGGTATGGATTACGATCTGTCTTTGCTTTGGCTTGTCTGGCCAAACACAAAGGTGGCTATAAAGAACGTGCAATTGTGATGGACGGGCTTAGATCAACCAACAAGACAAGGCTAAATACAACGGTCGTTGTGGTTCTCGTGGATGCTTAGGAATGGATAAAGGTGCTTGAGCTTCGTGCGGATAGGAAATGTCAGGGAGCGGATAATTCTCTTCCGCTCCCACTGGCGTTGGGGGCGACAATTCAGCATTCTCCAACTCCCGCTGTGGCGTCACCTCGCAACACGTCATTGTGTGTTGCGTAGATTTACGCACTTGAGGATTTGTATAAGCCGATTTCGTAGTTTGACAATGCGAGGCCTTTTTCCCGCTGGTATGATTTTGGTGTTTGTTTTCAGACAGCTTTAATGACCTCATTGTCCGATGACAGACAGCAGTAGATATAGCTTCAGGTGAGCAGTTACAGATAATTGCAGCCCCCGCAGGAGGTACACACAAAAACAGGATAACCAGTCCTGTGATTGCTGCCCGCCAAATAGGTTGGGCCAAAGTTCCTCTTCGTTGTACCGTTATCTGTGACATTTCTCTTTCAATGTTTCTCCTTGCTATAGGGAAAAGTATTCCTATGCAAGCAGCAATTGATATTTCCCACTTCAACTTCACTCACCAACATTCCTAATGGCAAGGAGCGTTCCAGAGGAAAATCAGCTTCAATATTCAAATATTTCGCCAGAAATGGGGATTTTTACGCGATTTGCTAAATATGTTGCTGCGAAAGTTTCCCCAACTTGAGGTCTGGCCGCATCACGAGCGCACTTGATAATTGCGCATCATTCCCGCGTCTTCGTGTTCAAGGTTGTGGCAATGATAGACGTACATTCCGGTAAAGTCCTCGAACCGGAGTAAGACCTTGATGCGCTCCCCCGGCATCATCATCACAGTGTCTTTCCAACCCTCGTCCACATAGCCATACCGCACGGTTTCATACCCCGCCGTGAATTGGGAGTTAATGCTGCGTTCAAGCACCTGGAATTGCAGCCCGTGAATGTGAAGCGGATGCACCATGCTCATTCCCATCATTCCACTCGTATTCATATTGCTCAGTTCCCAGACTTCTGTTGTGTTGAGTTGGACGATTTCGTTGCTGGCCAGTTCGCTCTCCTGATACGGACGCCCATTGAGTACCCAGCGCATTCCACCGCTGATCATGCCGATAGAAACGGCAAAGCTGCGCGGCACATTGCGATTGACGGCGTCTTCGATGCGATTGCGGTTAAGCGTGGAAAGTTGGGTCGGCAACAATCCCGTTTCACTGGTTCGCCCTGTCACCCGCACCTTCATCACCGCGAACGGCGCACCATTGGGTAAGGTTTGTCCGCCGCCGCCCATGCCAACTTCTGCCCCGGAAAATTGCAGACTGCGTAATTCCAAAATTGAATCAATCGGGCGATCACTGAAATCCGCCCACAACTCGACGCGCTCGCCCGGAGCCAACATCACATAGTTGCGTTGCACTGCACGTTCCAACAATCCGCCATCTGTCCCGATGACAGTTAAGGGCGTGCCATCGTCCCACGCCAATTTGTACACGCGTGAATTAGAACCGTTGAGTAAGCGCAAGCGATACGCCCGTCGCTCTACGATCAAGATGTACTCCGGTTTCCCATTGACGAAAATGCGGTCTCCCAGAAAGCCATCGTTCCCCATCATTCCGCCACCCGTTTGATAGACGAACTGATTCGCAGCATCTACCATTCGATCCTGAAGCACTAACGGCACATCATAGCTTCCGGTCGGCAAACCCGCCGCCGTCTCTTCCTCATCCGTGACAATGAACAGACCGGCCAGCCCGTTGTACACCTGGCGCGCGGTGCGCCCGTCAGGATGCGGATGAAACCAAAATGTCCCAGCACGATTGGCCACCACGAATTCATAAACATAGCTTTGTCCCGGCTGCACCAGATAACTTGGATGGGCGTCCATCTCCGGTGGAATATGCAAGCCATGCCAGTGCATCACCGTAGCTTCTGGTAGTTGGTTGGTAAAATTGATGCGCACGCGCTGTCCTTTGCGTACACGAATGATTGGCCCTAAATAGGTAGAAGGCGGGTTCTGCTCGGCTTCTGTTGTAGTGAGCGAACTGGACAGCGTAGTTCGACTGCTGGAGTTGCGCCGTCTCGTGCGGCGCGTTCCTAAACTTTCGTTGAATTGATCCAGCGATTGCAGGCTGCGGGGATCGCCTTTGAGAACTTCTCCTTGATACATCCAGACGCGCGTGGTTTGGCGGGAGAGCAAGGGAATGTCCGCTGGCACGGCACGCAGCGATAGAATCACATCCGGTTCCTCTGCTGCACGAACAAGAGATGATGGAACGACGTTGGCTGCGATGGCAGCCGCGCTAAGACCTGTAACACACAAAAACTCACGACGGCTTTTTCTACGGCTCATAATTTTCACCCATGAATCGTCACGCTACCTTCTTTGTGACAGCGCGCAATTTTGCGCAAGACCTGATGATTTTCCCCAAACTTGCACATCGCCTCACAATGGTCGCGGAGTTCACTAAACGGAATAAATGCCAACGAAAGATCGTCCAAATCACGCTTGAAGGCGGGACGTGCAAGCTGCGCTATCACTTCTTTTTCCCGACTGTTCGGCGCGACCAAATACAAATGACAAGCGCAACTTCCACTCGGCAATGAGCGTGCCAAGTCTTCCAAGCGTAAAATTCCGCTGTAAATAGACGTGCTTTTTTCGACCTCAAAGGCGCTGACGATTTCCCCTGTTTGCGCATCCAGCCAAATGACATCAATCAGGCTGATTGTGTCACACACCTCCGGTGCGACCTCGGCATCGAAGGACGGCAAAGTTGGCAGCGTCAACATTGAAAACATTTGCCCCTCGCAACTGCGATGGCGGTCATTGCGTGCGACGTACACTTGATAGCCGAGTGCCCGCCCAATCTTGATCAGCAGATATTGCATCTGCGTGTGTTCAGATTCTTCCTTCTGCTCGGCGAGGACATCTTGATGGCGCGCTTTGGCAGCTTTCTCCGCCTTTGCTCGTTCGACTTGCAGCACCGCTTCGGCATTCCCTTCGATCACCAAACGCCCCGCGCCGATTTCAAACAACAGTCCAGCGAATGCGCCGAGGTCTTTGGAAAGATGATAGCGGACTTCTTCATTCGTTCGCACGATCACCTCACGCATAGCCAAATAACTCTCCCATGAACCGAGTTTCTTTTTGTCATGAAAGAGCGCATTGAACCCATTCAAAATGGCCGTATTGAAGGGTGGAACGAGAATGGGGTGAAGAAAGTAAACAATGCTGGCAACAGCAGGGCCGAGACCTTTGATGTTCGCTGCCGCTAATTTGCGCATCTCACTCAAGACCTGCTCTTCGCGCGTCGCGTTGTAACAAGCTTCGAGGAAAGCACCGAACTTATGCTTATTTACTTCGTCCTCATAGATGTCCGGGATACGCAGTTTCGGCTTCCAATAAAACGGATGTGCCGCTCCTTCAAACACCTGCTTTTGCTCCGTAATAGCCGTCAATACGATTTCGAGCGGTGAGCCTTTGAAGTCATTGCCGAAGGTTCCCGCAACAATGCTATCAATGGTATCGCGCACCCCGCGACGAATCGCGCGAAAAGCTTTCATCCGTTCTTCACTGCCAATGAACCAAGTGTTGTAGACCGATTCGGGATCGGTCTTGTATCGTGCAATCAAATGAATAAGCGCATCGTTGTTCATTGAAATTTTCCTCGGGGCAGGCTAAATCGTCGGGAGTAGCTGAAGGATAGTAAGGGGGAGTTTTGCCTCCCCCTTACACTTCTTGATGATGGACTGATCTGATAGGTACAATTTGTAGAGCTTCGTCCCTCATTCGAGCAGTGGGGCAATCGCTGCTTCAAACTCGGTCAGACTTTTGCCGCCCGTCAGCGTCGCACGCAGTTTGCCAGTGCGATCAAGCAGATAGTTTGTCGGCAAAATTTCGTTCCAAACCGGGTCTATGACGCTGGCAAACTTGTCGTGATCGGATTCCTTGCACAGATAAGAAACGAAGCCGGGAAAACGCTTCGCCACAAACGGTCTGACGTTTGTTTCCAGTTCTTCCGGCTCATCCAGCGAGACAGCGATGAGCTTGAAGCCGCGCGCTTTGTATTTCTCTTCCAGCTTCATGAGTTCAGGAATCTCTTTGACACACGGCGCGCACCACGTTGCCCAAAAGTTAACCAGCACCACTTCGCCGCGCTGCTCGCCTTTCGCGGCGTGATGTGCGATGAGTTGCCGGAATTCTTCGGTACTGATCGCTTCGACAGTTTTAGGATTGTCCAGTGCCGGACGTAACGATGGCGCTTGACCGAACGAGGTCAGCGTCGCCACTACCAGCAAACAAACAATAACAACTCGATTCATTGTCAACCTCTCTTCAGCTATTTTGCACGATCATTGCAGGCAGGGCGTGGTATATCATCTGCTTGTTTTGTTTAGAAGGCGCTTGCCAGCCGTGCCTACTGACGCACTCCGTTTTGCGACTGAACCGAAAGCCTTGCCGTGATCGTTCGACCTGACATAGCAAACCGCGTGCCTGTTGGTTTGGCTCTGCCTGCAAACCAAGCCGCGAAGAATGCAGATATTTGTCAGCCAGCCATCGCTTTGTCTTCAAGATAGTTCTGCCTGTGAAGCAGCTAGAGGTTTTGCGTGAAGAGTTTTGCTATCACGATGCGGTGCGGCTGACGAGAATTATTGTCTATTTAGTTTTGCCTGAGAGTGCTTACGAATTTAACGCTGAGGACAGTGATGAGTATGGCAATTCCTGCTGCACTGAAGCCCCCCAGGAAGGGCGGTGCATTGACCTGTCGGATTGAGAAGTAAAGAAGTAGAGTGCAGGCTGCCCAAAAGGTAATAACGCCCAGCGCGTAAACCACCCCGATCAATAACCCCTGCCCAATCATGGTTAATTCTTTACCTGGTCTCATTGCCTTAACTCAAGGTAGTAGGTTTAGCCCATTTGTGTTTTGGGCGACAACACGGGAAAAAACAAAGTGCGGTTTTGTGCCGCCAATGACATCGTTAATTGCCCCATTTTTCTTCTCGTTCGTTCATAAACGTCTTCCATGAAAATGTGCAGAAATTCGCCATTGCGCCCGACACTGTATAAATTCTCAATGCCCGTCCCAGTCGCAAATTTTTCTCGCTCCATCTCGTATTCGCGCAAAAAAACGGGATAGGCTACGGGTGTACGCATGACGCGACAACCTTCGTAGCGTTGCTTGACGTCGGCAATTAGAGGTTGCAGATGATTGACACAAAATTCCCCTAACCGCTCATCATCCATCTGCCAATATTCGCTATCTTTTTCGCACCCAATATCAACGGTGATGATGGTTTTATTAGTAGGAGCGAGCCAGGGCATGGAAAGCGGCGTTTCAGTTAAGCGGAAGAAGGGGAATTGATTTTCTGGTGTCCAGGTCACAACATCCGGCAACAGTCCACGCCCTTGCAACCGCAAATTGACGAACACCATCGGGCGATAACGAAACCGCGTCAGATAGTCCAGATGGTTTGTGCCTTCGATCAGCTTGCCCAGGACGTTGATCGGCGCAGTACTAATGACGGCAGCGGCTTCGATTTCGCGCCCGTTCGCACGAATGCCCGTCACTTTGTTGTCATCAACTAAAATCTTTTCCACCGGAGATTCAAGTTGAATCACACCGTGCAAATCTGCGGCTAATGCCTGGCACAAAGTCCCGATGCCACCTTCAGGATATACATGATAGACGCTCGCATTTTCCGGGAGTTCGCGGCTGTACCCGCAAGAAACGGCACGGCGCGTCAGCCGCGATGCCAGCTTGAGCCAGAGCGTTTGAGCAATGCTATTGGCAATGCCATCCCCAACTGCCGGAGAGAGATGTTCGGCCTCTGCTCCAGACCAGGCTTCGGTCAAGGGGATGGCTACTTCGTCCGCCAACGGGCGTCCGTAACTGGCGCGAAACCAATCTGCGGCTGTGGCAGATTTTTCTCTGGAAAAACCCAACTGTGAAACGATTCCACCAGCGGCCATACGCGGCACACGCAGCAAACCAAACGGATAGCTATAGGATTTTCCGCCCAGCCAAACCGTTTCGGCGTAATGCCGCACCGTGCGACATTTGTCCGAGATGCCAACTGCTTTGGCTAACCGATTAGTAATAAAATGCGCCCCAAAATCGTAGGTAAATCCGTCTTGGTCGTGAAAACTTTGGCAGAGGCCAGCGATCTTGTTTCCTGCTTCAAATAAAAGGACGGGAACATTGTTTTGGTGTAAAAAGTGGGCGGCAGTCAAGCCAGCCAAACCAGCACCAAGAATCACGACAGGCTTCTGGGAAGATACTTTCATAGCGGTTCTGTAGCAGGACGCTTGAGGACAGCATTGAGCAATGCGCCGCGCCCGGCAAGATTGTGTAAGGTGTCAAAAAGGGTGAATGCGCCGAGCGCAAGAGGGGATTTCAAACTAAACAGTTCAACAAGCCACGACGAGACATTGCGATCCGCCAACGCATTGCGCACCGAGTATGTCCAATTCACGGGACTCACTTGGGTGGTCAGCTTCTCGACCTCAAAGCCCGTTTTCTCTGCCAGTTTGTGAAGGGTGTGCGGGTTGAAGAGATTCCAATGACGGGGAAAATGATAGCCACCCCAATGACGATTTTTGAAGAGACGGAAATCAAGCGAGTCGGTGTTATCTGTGACAATGACGAGCCGCCCACCCGGACGTAACAATTTCCGCACGTCGGCGAGCAGTTGTGGCGGTGAAGCCAAATGCTCAATGGTTTGCAGCGAAATCGCCAGATCGTAGGTTTCCTGCGGCAAAGCCAGATGTTCGAGTAAGCCGTGATGAATGGTTAAGCCTTTGCGACGCGCCATTGCCGCCGCTCGTTCATCGGCATCCACCCCTTCCAGTTGCCAAGTCTTGGGGCCAAAATCTTTTAGTATTTCCAGGTGAAACCCATCGCCGCAACCAATATCAATAATGCGTGCGGATGCGGGCAAGCCTGCACACCAACGCAACAGTCGCCGGGCTTCGAGCCGTCGCCGCACTTGGAATACCAAGCCAAACTCTGTTTCGGAAAAGGCAAAGGCGTGATAGCTGGATGGATAAATGCGGCCAAGTTCTTCCAATGTAGGGCGTGGATTCAAGTAAACCAATCCACACCCACGACACTGCATCACTGTGAATTTGTCAGCACTTGTGCGGTACTCAAAGTCTTCGCCTGTACCGATGATTGTTGCGTCTTCTTGCTCACATAAACAGCAGTTCGCTGCCATCATTTTCAGCCACACTTCATTACTTCGATGAGTAGCAGAGAGAGCCGCCTTCATTGGTGTAATCACATCCGTTGCCATTTCGTTTTCTGGCTTTCTGTATTGAAGCTTGTTCTTGCGACGCTCTATTTTTCGGCTTTGGGGCTAGTGGGACGAATCTTTGCAAGATACCCAATTACTCTAAGCATAGGGAATGCGGATTGTGTGATGAAATTCTTTCGGTTCAGATATGAATTGGCTGGGTCGGTGGCCTGTCTTTCTGATTGTGGGGGATTTTGATTTTGCGTTATGTGAGGAAAGACATCGGAAAATACCTATTCGGCTCTCAACTACATCAGCTCCGCCCGCTGGATTCATTGGCATTCAGTCGTATCCCAACACGCAAACCGCCTTTCGACTCATTCGGGTTAAGGCGTAGAAAGACTGAAGCCAGTTTTCTTAATCTCCTTGTGGAGCAAGACTAGGTGATTGTGGATAATCTTCCGATCCCACTATGACTTCGGCTTTACTAAATTTCAGATACAACGCGGGGATTACAATCATATTGAGCAACGTCGAAGTCACGATGCCGCCCAGAATAACAACCGCCATCGGTTGCTGAATCTCGCGTCCTGGCTCGCCCGCGCCGAGCGCCAACGGAATCAAGCCGACGCCTGTTACCAGCGCCGTCATCAAGATCGGGCTGAGCCGTTCCATTGAGCCTTGCACGATGGCTTCGCGGAACGAGACGCCTTCTTCTTCCATCAGGTGGCGATAATGCGTGATGAGCATGATGCCGTTGCGCGTGGCGATGCCGAAAAGCGTGATAAAGCCGATCAACGACGCTACCGACAACGTCCCGCCCGAAAGAAACACCATCACCACGCCGCCAATCAATGCCAGCGGCAGATTCGCCATCACGAGCAACGCTGCACGCGCCGTTCGCAGCGCGATATAGAGCAACAAAAAGATGCCGCCGATGGTGATGATGGAAAGCAGTGTGATTTGCTGCGAAGCCTTTTCCTGCGCCTCGAATTGTCCGCCGTACTGCACGAAATAACCTTGCGGCAACGCGACTTTCGTAGCGATGGCGCGGCGCACATCGTTGATGACGCCGCCCAGATCACGATTGGCAACATTGGCCTGCACGATGATGCGGCGTTGCACATTCTCGCGGTTGATCGTATTCGGCCCCTGGTCAACATGAATTTCGGCGATCTGGCTGATCGGCACTTTTGCGCCGGTGGGCGTGTCAATTAGCGTGCGACTGATGGTTTCGATGGATTGCCGCGCCGAGTCATTCAAGCGCACCAGCACATCGTAGGTGCGTTGCTCTTCGAGGACTTGCGAAACGACTTCGCCGTTGAAGGCGACTTCAATCGTTTGCGCCAAATCGTCGGCGCTGACACCGAGCGCGGCGGCGGCGGGACGATTCAAATTGATTTGCACCTGCGGCACGCCGACTTGCGGTTCCACCAGCAAATCAACGATGCCGGGTACGGTCGCCATCGCCGCTTCGATTTCATTGGCCTTCGTGCGCAACGTAGCCAAGTCGGGGCCGAAAAGTTTGATGGCAATTTGCGCACGCGTGCCTGAAAGCAAATGGTCAATGCGGTGTGAGATCGGCTGTCCGACTTCGACCGATACACCGGGAATGATGGCAAGTTTCTGGCGCGCGTCTTCCATTACTTCCGTGTGACGACGCTCGCCTTCTTTCGTGAGGACTTCGATTTCGCTGGTGTTAACGCCTGCCGCGTGTTCATCCAATTCAGCACGTCCCGTGCGGCGCGTAGTGGCAGTGATTTCGGGAACTTCGTGCAAGGCCGCCTCGATCAAATTGCCGATGCGACCGGACTCTTGCAGCGAAGTGCCGGGCGGCAGGTTCGCATTGATGTTGAGCGTGCCTTCGTTGAAAGGCGGCAGGAACTCGCGCCCCATCAGCGGAAAGAGCGCCAGCGCCGTGATAAGCATAATCGCCGATGCGCCAATGATTTCTGCCGGATGGCGCAGCGTCCAGTTAAGAATGCGCGCGTAACGTTGCTTCAGCCACGTCACCAGCCGTGAGTCTTTTTCGTCGTCAAGCAGCTTCGACTTTCCAAGTAG
This sequence comes from uncultured Heliobacteriaceae bacterium, assembly GCA_964631865.1. GTDB lineage: Bacteria > Acidobacteriota > Blastocatellia > RBC074 > RBC074 > JAFDVL01. Next base: position 12,294 of record CAZWAK010000145.1, read on the forward strand.
AAAGTAACACAGCACGGGCGTTACTGTGAGCGCCACGATGAGCGAAGCGATAATCGAGATGATGTAAGCAAAGGCGAGCGGCGCGAACATACGCCCTTCAAACCCGCCGAGCGCAAACAGCGGCAGAAAGACCAGCACGATAATCAGTGTGGCGAAAACAATCGAACTGCGAATCTCGCTCGATGCGCGAAAGATTACGCTCAACACCGGCTCAGGCGTGGCGGAATGCGCGTTCTGCTTCAAGCGCCGGAAGACGTTCTCGACATCTACAATCGCATCGTCTACCAATTCGCCAATCGCAATCGCCAATCCGCCCAGCGTCATCGTATTGATCGTGATGCCGAACCAACTCATTGCCAGAATCGCCGTGACGAGCGACAGCGGAATCGCCGTCAGGCTGATGAACGTCGTGCGGAAATTCCAGAGGAAGAGAAATAGAATCACGACGACGAGAATGCCGCCTTCGATCAGCGCGCTTTGCACATTGCCGATGGCGCGTTCGATGAAATCAGCCTGCTGAAAGGCTTTGGTGTTGATGACGACATCGGCGGGCAACGTAGCTTTCAAATCAGCGAGCGTCTTTTCGATTTGTTCGGTGACGGCGAGCGTGTTGGCGTTCGGTTGTTTTTGAATCGTCGCCACGACCGCAGGCTGCATGTTGAAACTGCCGTCGCCGCGTTTGAGCGCCGCGCCTGCCTGCACCGTCGCTACGTTTTTGACCAGTATCGGCGCGCCTTCGCGCACGGCGATCACCGAATTGCCGATGTCTTCGGCGGTGTAGGCACGACCGCGCGCGCGAATCAAAAACTCATCATTCGGTCGTTCGAGAAAACCACCCGAAGCATTCACGTTGCCCGCGCCGACCGCTTTCGTCACTTCGGCAAGCGTTAGTTTGTAATCGCTCAGCTTCGCCGGATCAACCAGCACCTGATATTGCTTGCGCTGTCCGCCGATGATCGTGACTTGTGCGACTCCAGCCACGCCGAGCAAGCGTGGACGCACAACCCAATCGGCCACGCTGCGCAATTCCATCGGCGTAGTCTGCTTGCCCGTCAGCGAGATCAACATGATTTCGCCCATCGTTGAAGAGATCGGCCCCAGCACCGGCGGCGCAACGCCGGAGGGCAACCGCACCTGTTGCAGCTTTTCCGTCACCAGTTGGCGCGCGCGATAAATGTCCGTGTCGAAATTGAACTCGACGAACACGATGGAAATGCCAACCGCCGAATTCGAGCGCACACGGAACACGCCTGAAGTTCCATTCATCGCGGATTCAATCGGCAAGGTGACGAGCGATTCGACTTCTTCGGGCGCGAGGCCGTGCGATTCGGTCAGGATCGTGACGGTCGGCGCAGTCAAATCAGGAAAAACATCTACCGGCGAACGAAACGCGACGTAGCCGCCATAAACCAGTAAAGCAACCGCGCCGACCAGGACGAGCAGGCGATTGTGCAATGACCATTGAATGATTTTATTGAGCATACTTCTTCAATTCAAAAGTGAGCGTCGCCCAGCGCGATTCATAATTGACTGGGGCTTCGTTGACCGGCCTCATGTGAATGAACTTGATGTACCAGCGTCCGGCACTGCTGAGCGGAATGTGTGCCACGCCTTCGTTGTCGGTACGGGTCTTGAGCAGTGTGAAGCGGGGTTGTCCCGCCGCCTGCACGCCATACAACACATATTGATTAACCAGCGGCTGGCCGTCGCGCACGCAGAGCGCCATCAACGTGTCACCGATTTTCAGGTTATAGGGATTCTGCTGCGGGATGATTTCGACCGGATAGCCGAGCGGTGTTTTGTACGTTTCAGTACGCTCATTGCCGACCTGAAAGATGGCTTTGACGTGTTTGGAATAGCGTTCGGTTGCGGCCAGATGTAACTGCTTGTTTTTCCTTCGTTCGATGAAGGTATCAAGCACGCCTTCCAATTGCAGATAGCGGTTGAAATCAGCGGCCTTCATCGCCAGTTCTTTTGGTTTCGTAGAAGTCCCCGCGACATACGTGCCTGCTGCGCCCGTTTTGAAGCGCAGGATCGAAGTCTTGCCTTCATCGCGCCAGTCGGTTTCAGGCGGATGTGACAAACCTGCTGGACTGAGCAACGACACATCGCGCATGCGGTCGCGCGTGATCGTGTTCTCGCTCTTATTGAATTCGCCATTGAACAGCCGCACTTCAACCTGCGCGTCCGGCGCGAGAAAATAGCGGTCGAATTTGAGAAACATATCGTGCGCGCTCGCCGCAATGACAAGCAGCAGCAAAGTGGTGATAAACAAGATGCTTTTCATAGTCAGCCTTCCTGAATGTTTATGTTTCGTGTGTATGCGCCCCTGCCGACGCCGGATTCAGTTCCTGCAATTTCAATTGCAACGCGCCCTGCGTGACGACGCGCTCGCCTGCTTTGAGGCCGTCCAGCACGGCGATGCGCTCGCCGTATTCGTCGCCCAGCTTCACTTCGCGCCGCTCGAATTCCTCGCCCGAAAGCAGTACATACACGATCTTCTTTCCTTCGTTGTCGAGTACCGCTTCGCGCGGAATCATCATCGCGGTGACGGATTCGCTGGCATCCAATCGCACGCTGGCTTGCATCCCGACGCGCAAAGCACGACCGGGATTCGGGACGGAGAAAATTGCGTGGGCGGCGCGTTTTTCTTCTTCGATAATTTCGCCCACATCCAGCAACGTGCCGTGAAATTCGCGGTCGGGAAAGGCTGTCGTTGTGAAGCTCGCTTTGCCGTTCGTTCTGACCAGATTCAAGTCACGCTCAAAGATCGGCGCTTCAACCCAAACCGTCTCGAAATTCGTAATTTCCAAAATCGCTTCGCCGGGCGCAACTTGTTCACCAATGCTCTTGTTCACTTTCGTCACCAATCCACCGATGGGCGCACGCACGGTATAACTGGCGTTGGCGCTGCCCACATCCACTGGCACAGGTGGGTCAGAGCGGGCGGCGTCCAATACTTTGAGGCGCGCTTCCGCAGCAGTGGCGGCGGCCTGCGCTGTTTTGAGATTCGCTTCTGCTGTTTCCACCTGGCGCTGTGAATACGCCTTTTGCTCAAACAGGCGTCGCGCACGTTCCGCTTCTTTGCGGGCTAAGTCGAGTTGTGTATTGGCGGCATCTCGTTCCCCGATGGCAGCGCGTCTTTCCGCCTCAAGCCGGGCGGCTTCAATGGCCAGTTGTGTGTTCTGCGCCTGTGCTGCTGCGACTGCGGCGCGCAACTGCGCTTGTTCGGCAGATGTTGCCGTTTGTTGCAGGGTCGCGATAACCTGACCTTGCGCGATGCGTTGTCCGACACGAGGCAGGTTGCCACGTTGAATAATGCCGCTGACAGGCGGCGAAACCAACGCTTGATGATTCGCGGCGGGGATCACGCGGCCTGTGGCTGTCACCTGACGCGCAACGGTTTGTTGATCAACGAGCGCGAGTTTCATTTTGATGCGCCATTGCTGCTCCATCAGAAATTTGACCGTGCCAGTAGATGCCGCTTCCGGCTCCGCCGCCGTTTCCGGCTGGGTTCCGCGTCGTGTGTACAGCAGCGTGACGATCACCGCAGCGATGAGCGCCAGCGCGCCGAGGATGAACCATCCTTTGCGGCGTGGCGCGCCAGATTCAGGATTGATTTCGGGGCGTTCGTTGGTGATAGATGAATTCATGGTTTGATCTCCGTCCCGGTGGCATGTTCCAGCGTGAACAGGCTGTTCTGATAATCAAAAAGTGCTTTGAGATAATTGCTGCGCACTTCGGCGCGTGTGCGTTGCGCGTCGAGCAGCGCAATGAGCGGCGTCACGCCTTCGCGGTACGCGGCCAGCGTGATAGCAACGGACTCCTGCGCCTGACTGAGAAAGCCGGACTCGTAAGCTTGCACCTGCGCGCGTGCTGTTTCGTAAGCACGGTACGCGGCCTCGACTTCGGCCAGCACGCGGTTGCGCACGATTTGTAGATTGGTTACGGCAACCGGAAGCTGTGCCGCAGCGCGCGCAATGCCGCCCTGATTGCGATTGCCAAATGGTAATGGCAGCGTCACGCCTGCTGTGAGCGTATCGTCTATGCCGACGCGCCGATAGCCCACGAACGGTATGATCTCGCCTTTGCCGCGTGACTCTTCCAAGCGCAGTTCCGCTTCGGCCAGTGCCTGCTCCGCTTCGGCGACTTTCAATTCCGGGCGTTTGGCGAGCGCCTGTTCGCGCAGTTGCACGAGTTCCACTGTCACCGGGCGATATTGCAACACGCTGCGTACATCGAGCGTGGTGGCGCGGGTGAAATCGCTTTCACCGAGTTGTTCGAGCAGGCGGATTTTGGCTTGCTCGTAGGCCAACGCAGCGGCAGCCAACGCCGAATCGAACTTGACTTGTTCCAGGCGCGTGCGAAGCAACTCACCCTCCGCTACATCGCCTTCGCGCAATCGGACAGTATTGAGCTGCACCAGTTCTTCCGCGCCCGCACGGTTTTCGCGGGTAATCTCCAAATTGGCGCGCGCCAGCACTGCTTCAAAATAGGCGCGGCGCAAATCCAGTAACCGCCGTTGCAATGTATCCGTCAGGCGTGCTTCCGCTGCTGTCACCATCCGCTCGGCGACTTCGCGGCGACGGGTAGCGCGTCCGCCAAGTTCCAGCGGTTGCTGAATCGTCACAGCGGATTCATACAGCCGATTGAATTGTGTCGGCCCGCGCACGCCCAGATTTTCGCCGACAACGGTTGCACTCGGACGCGGGCGCAAATTGGCAGCGACCCGTTCGGCGGCGGCCACATTGATTTCGAGGCGAGCGGCTTCAACGGCGAGATTGCGTTGCAGAAACAGTTCGGTTGCGGCTTCGAGTGACAATACATCAGGAACAGGCGATCTCGGTGTTCGCTCTGAAATTTGCACCGTTGCCGACGTCGGCGTTTGCGCCCAACCAGTGCAGGCAAGGCTCAGCACGATTGCCAGTTGATGAAATCTCGTCACAATTTTCACTCCACTTTGAAACCAGTCAGCGGCAGTTGTTCATCGAGTTTCTCGGCTTTGACACGGAATTCAATGTCATAGCCTCCGGCTTTCGGGATGGTCACTTCAGCCACATAAATCCCGGTTACTTTGCCGACTTTAGCTTTGGTTTGTGCCAGAGCGCCGCCGCCTTTGGGCTGGATGTTCAATGTCACTTCGGCCTTTTCCACCGGAGCGCCATCGTTCAGATCGGTCAGGTGAATCAGGAACTGACTCGCCTTGCCTGCCTTCAGTGGTTCGTACTCAAAGAAGTTTTCAATTCGGTTCGTGAACTCGGTGCGCGCGATGGCTTCTTCTTCCGTTTCAGCCGTTGGGTGAGCGTTGCGCGAACAACTCGCTGCCACTAACAACAGCAGCAAAAGCAGTGTGGTCATCTTGGATCGCATCATGGTTATTCCCTGCGATAGTTCTTGACTACCAGTGATAGTCATAGGTTGGATAAAAAAGCCGCCGTCATTCCATTGAATGCGAGCGGCCTGTAAACCACGTCACATGACGCGGAGGATTTCTTCCAGAATCTTGTGAACCGCTAACGGTGCAACCGAAAACAGTACGAGCAGCGAAACCGCGAAAGCCAGACTTGTCGTCACGGCAAACGCAAGCGACGAACGGGCGAGTTCTCCCGTTGCACCTTCACCTACCTCTAGGTTGGTGTTATCGGCCAGCGACAACACTCGCTCGACGCGGCACTGGAAATTTTCTTTGCCCTCGCCAAACAACCCTGATGTGGCAGTCGGCAACGCTGGCACGAGCGTTAGTCGTTTGAGCCGCACCAGCGCCCCGGCTAGTTCCGTTGGCGACTGCGTGCGCTGCACAGCAATCTCATCACAAATCATTTCGACTTCTTCGCTCCACCAGCGATACAGCAAGCCGGTCAGGGGAAACGCCGGGGATAGATAGCGTCCAATCAGCAGTGCCAGTTTGGTGAGGTTATCGCGTCGCCTATGATGCGCGGCTTCGTGTTCCAGCACGCTCGTCAATTCTGCTTTGGAAAGCGCATTGAGCAGGCCCGTCGAGACGACCAGCTTCGAGTCCAGATAGCCCCAGACAAAAGAGAACGGATAATCGCTGGCGACCAGCCCGACTTCGATTTCGTGCTGCTGACAGGTTTCTGCGACGTTGCTGAGTTGTTCGCTTTGCGCCGGAGCCGCGCCAATTTCCAGTTGCCGAATGACGCGATTGATGCGGAAGTACGCGCTCATCGCAGCGTAGATCGCTACAAGGGCCGTCAATACGGTAAAGAGCAAGGTCAGATAGCCGAGCGTTGGATCAAGCGGCAGCGTGAAGGCGTTCAGCAAGTGCCGCGTATGTTCGTGTTCCGCTTGCCACTCCCCGCCCAGCCACACCGCAGGCAGAAATGAGGCTAAGATCAGCCAGGCAGAAACCAGCGGGGGAAACATCAGCGCACTGGCATACAGACGAGCGCGTTGACGCGGATGCCAAAGTTGTACGGATCGGTTGGCGCGAATGAGAGCGGTCAGGCAGAAACTGACGACCGAAAGAACCGTGTTCAGAAGAATGAAATTCTCCACGCTCGCCAGTGCGAGTGTCCATCCAGATAAGCTGTATGAATTCATCACTTCCGGCCCTCTCGTTTCTCTTTGATGAGGGCTTCGAGGCGATCCAGATGGGCATCATCTTCCCCTACTAATTCGACAAAAGTGGAGAGCACGGGTTCACCGATGCCTCCTAACAACGCGCCCAGCACTTCCTGCGCCATTGCGCGTTCAAATTGTTCACGGGTGTAGCGGGGAGAATAGACAAACGCTTTGCCCTGTTTTTCGCGCGTCAGGTAGCCTTTGCGGTGCATTCGATCAAGGGTTGTTAGCACGGTTGTGTGCGCGATTTCGCGTTTGTGGCGGAGCGTTTCTTCGACTTCGTTGACGGTCTGCGCAGGTTGTTGCCAGAGGACACGCATCACCTCGGCTTCCAATTTGCCCAGCACCTGTTTCAGTCCGCGACCGGCAGGGCGAAATCCACGCAATGCAATCTTTGACATTTTCATATCTGACAACCTTTCACCAAGGTGCAGGAAGAGTAATCTGCTTTCTGACTACCGTCAATAGTCGTTAGTGAAGCAAGCTATCATCTATGCGTTTCTCAAATCCTCGGTCTGCACGGCTGGATAGAAAAATAGAATTGCCCTATTTCTCGACCGTCTTCTCCATAGACATCAATTGAAAAAGAATATACCCCTCACATTCTGCCAGCACCGGATAGATTTGGCGCAGATCAGCTTCAAGCTTGCCTCTTTGTTGCAGTGTGTTTTGGGCGGCGAGGTAGTAATTGGCTCCACGTTCAGCAAAGGTGGCGATGGCGTCGAAGTGGTCGAGCAATTGCTGATGATTGACGTGATGGTACAACTCATCGCCGAGAATCGTGACGAAAGGTTGTTGCATCACTTCTTCGGCTAGCAACATCCCGCGCGCCAAGCCGATGTCTGGCTCATCGCATTTCAAATAGCGCAGCGACACGCCAAGAGACTTCCCGCTCCCGTATCGGCTGATGAGCTGTTCACCTTCATAGCCAACGATGATCGTGATGTCTTTAATTGCTAAGGCATCGCGCAGGATTTCGATGTTTCGTTGCAGCAACGTCTTCCCGTCAATTTCGAGTAAGGGCTTCGGCGTATATTGGGTTTTGGGATAGGCACGGAGACCACGACCAGCCGCAGGAATCAGTGCCTGAGAGATAGAGTACATTGGTTGATTTAGAGGTTACCGATATGATTGCGTTTGCCGGAATCAGCAAACGCAATGAATTCTTTAGCAATGGCTGTGCCAAAGCCGCTCTTATGTGCGCCCTGGCTTCAACGCACAATGTAAGCGGATGGTGC
>CAZWAK010000146.1:0-20029 GCA_964631865.1 uncultured Heliobacteriaceae bacterium
GTCGCTACGCCGGAAGAAGTGCGACGGGCGTTTGATTGCGGCGCGTTCGCCGTGGTCGTCGGGACAGCGATCACGGGAATCACGCAACTCGTGAAAAATTTTGTGGCTGCGACGCCACGCGGGCAGAAATAAAAGTCAGGAAAGCAGCTTCATTTCGCGCTTTACAGCATGAAGACGCGAAACGATTTTGTTACCGGGACTTCATCAGTTAGTTACAGAAAACACCGATGATGCGCAAGTCACAGCAACCGCACACTCGGACACAACGTAAATAAGGCTGTGACCATCTAACGCGCCGCAATCAGTGAAACAAAGAGTGGAAGTGATTGCAGGTTCTGGTAATATAACGGCGTGCTTTCGGAAACGATTTCGGAAGCTACCGCGTAGTAGTAGTGAACACAAGCTGCTGCTGAGGAGAAAAAGCTATGAATCAAAGCGGACAAAAATCAGCGACCACACCTAATTACCTCAACCCCGATCTGAAAAGCCCGCGCGCGCAGGAATTTGAGGACAAACTTTCGGCGCGTATCGTGGGACAGGAACGTGCGATTCGCCGCATGACCCAGTTGTATCAGATTTTCCTGGCGGGTCTGGCACACCCCGGTCGTCCGATTGGCACGATGCTTTTCCTCGGCCCGACCGGCTCCGGCAAAACGCGCGTCGTCGAAGCGGCGTCCGAAGTGTTATTCGGCGACAACAATCTGGTGACAAAAATTGATTGCGCGGAGTTTCAGCATTCGCACGAAATTGCCAAGCTGATCGGCTCGCCCCCAGGCTATTTGGGGCATCGCGAAACCTCGCCGATGTTGACGCAGGAAAACCTGGATCGTTCGCACAGCGAAACCATCAAACTCTCGCTCGTCCTCTTTGACGAAATTGAAAAAGCCAGCGATGCGTTGTGGCAATTGCTGCTCGGCATTTTGGACAAAGCCACGCTCACGCTCGGCGACAACCGCCGCGTGGATTTTTCGCGCTCCATCGTGATTATGACCTCGAACCTCGGCGCGCGGGAAATGAGCGAAATGATTTCCGGCGGCATCGGGTTTGCGCCCAAACCCGGCGTCGTGGATTCGGAGATAGATCAGAAGATTTATCGCACGGCGCTCGAAGCCGCCCGCCGCAAGTTTTCGCCTGAATTCATGAACCGCATTGACAAGGTCGTCGTGTTCCGCTCTTTGCGCGACGAGCATTTGCGGCAAATTCTCGAAATCGAATTGACCGCCGTGCAGGAACGCATTATGCGCGGCTCCGGCGAGAAATTCGTCTTCAAATGCACGCCCGATGCCAAGCAGTTTCTCCTCGACGAAGGCATTGATTTCAAATACGGCGCACGGCATCTGAAGCGCGCCATCGAACGCTTCCTCGTCTTCCCGTTGTCCAATTTGGTCGCCACGGGACAAGTGGGCTTGGGCGATTTATTGCTTGTGGATTATTCGCCGGAAATTGGCCGATTGACCTTCTCGAAGGAAATTGATGGGGCGTTGATTGGCAGCCCGGAGACGAACATATTGGAGATTGATTCTTACGATCACACCCAATCGCTCAACGCCGAAGCCATCGCGCCGGAAACCCAGGTTGCCCCGGCACGCGCAAAAGATAAAAAGCACTAAGCAAGTCTCGAAAAGTCTGGCGAAGTCTAGGGAAGTCTGGCGAAGTCAAATCCGACTTCCCTAAACTTTTCTGGACTTCCCCAAACTTCCCTAAACCTCCTCGACTTCAATCTCCATCCGCAGCAATGCCGCACTCAACGTCTTTCCTTGCGGATCGGTTTTCAGCGACACCGTGCCGCCGCCACCCAAACTTTCGTGCAGTAAAAAATTTAGTGCGCCCAGGTTCGGCAATGCAAAGCGTTCGACTGCGCCTTTGCAGATGCCTGCGAAATGCTGCTTGACGCGCGCGGCGGTGACTTCTTTTTCGAGGATCGGGTAATACTCCGGCTTGAGCGCGATCAAGCCGATGTTGGACGTGTCGCCTTTGTCGCCGGAACGAGCGTGCGCGATAGTGCGGAGTTGAATCTTCATATTATTTGCTCATAAAAGTTTTGCTGGCTTTGGTTCTGCCGTTCGTGACGGTGAATGTTTTTTTCGCGGCATCCACCGACACCCAAATCATGTCGCTACCTTGTTCATCCACATTGGCAATGAACTCCGGCGCGGCGTTGTCGGCTTCGCTTGTGGCGATGTTGCGATGCACTTGATAGAGTGCTTGCAACGATGGCAACTCGCGCAACCATTTGACGGTATTGGCGCTGCCGCCTTTTTTCGCGCCGTTGTTCATAATCGCCACTGTCGGGCTGACGCTTTTGAGCAGCACCGGATTGTTGCTGATGTCCATGCCGTGATGCGTGACCTGATACAAGTCAATTTTGCCAATCACATTCGAGGGGCAAACCAATTTGCTTTCGATATTCCACGTCAAATCGCCGGCATCGAAAAAATCAAACGCGCCATAGCTCAGCTTGAAGACGATGCTGCGCGCGTTGTCGGATTTGTCTTCGGGCTTCGGCGCAGCTTCGGCGCAAACCGGATTGGCTTCTCGCGTCTTGCCCGGCACAGTCTCGCCGCGGGCGGCGAGGAAGCGTAGCGTCACGGGCGGCGTGCCTTTCAGCGCACGTAATTTGATCTCATCCCCAGGTTTCACGGTAATGGTTTTGTTGTTCGCGGCGGCTAAGTAATCGGCGTGCTGCCTGGTTTGCGAAGCATTTTCGGGCGGTTGCGGAAGCGCACCGTGATCGTAGAAGTTATTGATTTTGACCAGTTGCGCTAATTGTGGTACGCCGCCGAAATGATCTACGTGATAGTGCGAAATAATCAGATGGTCAATTTGCGTGATGCCTGCCTGCTGCATCGCGGCTTGAATGCGCTTGGCATCGCGGCTGTCAAAGCCGGGCCAGCCCGTGTCCACCAAAATAGATTCGCCCGCAGGCGTCACGATCAACGTCGCCGCGCCGCCTTCGACATCCACATAATAAATGTCGAGCGTTTTGCGCGCAGGCGGTTTGGCCGCGACCATCGCTGTCAAACTGAACAAGAGCATGACCGACAAAAATCTTCGCATCGAAATTTCCCTCCGCTGGTGTTGTTTGCTTCTGGTAGAAACAGGCGCAACCTAGCAGGTTCCGCCGCCGGTTGCAACTTGGCCATAGCATTCAAGCGGTCATTTGCTATAATCCGGCGCGGCATCACCGTTCTTCGATTGCTAAGCTCTGGAGTGTTTCATGATCAGCGACGCTTCCGCTGCGCGACAAATCAAGCTTCGTAATTATCGCTACCCCGGCGAAGTGCTTTCGCTGGTGCTGACCTTTTCCATCCTCGCTTCGCTCTACGCGCTGGTCATCATCTTTTTTCCAAGCAACGCCAAACAGGTGTGGCAGACGCTGGCGATCACGGCCATCGGGTTAGCGGTGTTTGTGATTACAGTCGTCATCCAGCAACGCGCGGCGTTCGGAACATTGGTGCGCGTCAGTTCGCGGCAGTTCCCGGAAATTTACGAAGCGGGGTCCATCGCGGCCACACGGCTTTCCAGCCCGCCCGTGCCGATTTATGTGAAACGCGCGGCGGAGCAAAATATCTACACGCTTGGGTTGTCAAGCCAGCCGCTGATCGTGATTACGTCGGGGATGATTGACCAGATGTCGAACGAGAGTTTGCAATTTTTCATCGGGCGCGAAATCGGTCACATCCGTGCTGGACACGCCTGGCTGCGTACGTTGCTGCGTCCGCTCGGCGCAGGGATTCCGGTGATTGGCAAGCTGCTGGACAGTGTGGTTTTTGGCGATTGGATGAATCGCACCGAGTTGACGGCAGATCGCGCCGGCTTCATTGCGTGCGATTCGCTGACAGTCGCGGTCAGCACGATGCTCAAGTTCGGCGTCGGCACGCGCCTGTTTGAAAAGCTCGACATCAAAGAATTCCTCGAACAAATCAACGACGTGCGCAGCGTCGGCGGGCGCGTCACGGAAATCGTGTCGGAACAGCCGTATTTGATTCAGCGCATTCGCCGATTGGTGCGCTTTGCGCTCTCGCACGAATACAGCCCGTTGTCGAAGCGGGAACGCCAAAACACCGGCATTCTCGACCAAATCCCGCAAGCCTTCATTGACACGAGCGGCATCGCGCTGCCGCGCCGACGAGCAGCGGCGGAAGCGGAAGACGAAACTTCGCTGACCGACCCCGACACCGTGCCGACGGTGGATTTTACCGAAGACGCGCTGGACAACTCCTTCGTGTCCGACTGGACATTGATTTCGCTCAGCAAAAACGAAACGCTGCAATTGCGCCGCCGCCACACAACGATTGGCCGCAGCGTCGAGAACGATATTGTGCTGACCGACGACGACCGCGTCAGCCGCAATCACGCCGAAATCGTGCGACAAGGCAATCAATTGATGCTGATGGATTGTGGCAGCCGCAACGGCGTCTGGCTCAATCACCAACGCATCACCGAAGCCGCGCAACTCAAGACCGGAGACCGCATTCGCATCGGCAGACAGGAATTCCTTTTCACCGTGCAGGAGGAGCAATGATGCGCGCGCCATTTTTATGCCTGTTCGGCTTGCTGCTCAGCACGGCGTTGCCGCTGGCGCAACAATCCGTCCCGCCCCCGAAAAGCGAGACCGCTGCGCCCGCCGCGTCCGCCCAAGACCCGCTCGCCGTCTGGCAACCGGTGACGGTCAAAGAAGGAAACTTTTCGATCATTTTTCCCGCCAACGCCAAACGCGAAGGCACGCGCTCGCGCATTCAGTTACAAGATGGCAACGGTATCGAAACGCGCTTTACGGCCACCACGACCGACGGAAGCTATCAGGCCGCGTTCACGTTTTTGTCCGACAACATCGCGACCCCGCAGTCCGTGCGACAACGGTTCGACACGCTGCTAAAAAATCTGAAAGCCAATCCGAAGATCAAATGGTTGAGCGGCGGTGCAATCGAGTACCGCGGCAATCCGGGGATTGAATTAAAAGTGCAGCTCATCGAGGGCCAAACGATCACGTGGTCGCGCCAGTATTTCGCGTTCGGCTGCATTTACGAACTCACCGCGCGCTATGCCCCCCGCGAGCCGGAGCAGAAAGAGCCGCAACTGTTTCTGGAATCTTTCAACCTGCTCGGCCCGCCCACCCAACGCCCGACCATTGCCCCGCCCAAGCAGGAAACGCTGCCGGATTTCACGCCGCTTGAGTCAAACCTCTACTATGTTGTGCCCGAAACCTTGCGCGCCCACGCCGTAGAAAAACCCGAACCGAAATTCGAGACCGCCGGCAAAGCCTACACAGGCAGCATCACGCTGCTGGTGACGGTGTCGGACGAAGGCAAAGTGATTGGGGCCGAAGTGTCCGAGGGCTTTCCTGGAATTCAAGAACCTGTGTTCAAAGCCCTGAAAAAATGGCGCTTCACCCCCTTCCAGGTCAAGGGCAAAGCGGTCAACGTACAGGGACGATTGACGTTCAAAGTGGGCGGCTCTGCAACCCAATAGCACCAGGTTTTTACCAGCCCCTCACAACTTAGGAGTCTTTGATGAAGCCAGTCTTTTTTTCTCTTTGCTTTGTTCTTTTGCTTGTTCGTAGCACAATCGCACAACAGCCGCCGCCACCACCACCGCCGATGCCAACCTATCCGTTGACAGCCTGGAAAGAATTCAACTTTTCTGAAGAATGGTTCTCCGTATCTTTCCCGATCCAACCCAAAGAAAGCACCAAAACCGAATCCGCCAACGGCACCGCTATTGAAACCAAAACATTTGAGGTAAGCACTGGCGATGGCAGATATACAGTGATTTATACAAAACTTCCGCAACGGCGCGCGGAGACGGAAGAACAACTCAAACAACGATTGCGCGATACCCTGAAAAGATTGGAACAAGGCCAGCAATACAAATGGCTCGGCGGAAAAGAAATCCAAATGGACGGCTATCCGGGCATTGAGTTTCAGTATGAACTGCGGGATGGGCAGGAGTTAATTTGGCAACGGCTTTACTCGATTGATGACCGGATTTACCGCATCATTTCTGATACGTTTCGCAGAACCCCGCCGCTGAAAGAACCACAAGTCTTCCACGACTCTTTCAAATTTGCGCCGCCGCCGCCGCCGCCAGCCGCTGGGGCAAGTATCGGCGGAACACTCAAGCAAGCTATCGTTCCCGTTTCGGGCAAAGTGCTAAACGATATGGCCATAAAAAAAGTCCAGCCCCAGTACCCCCAAGAAGCACTTTCAGCCAGAGCAACAGGAATGGTTCAAGTGACGATCACTGTTTCAGAGGAAGGAAAAGTCATAGAGGCAAAAGCAGTCAGCGGTCATGAGCTTTTACGTCAAGCGGCAGTAACCGCAGCCAAGCAGTGGTTATTCAAACCCATTGAGGTATCGGGTGCCCCCGTGAAGGCGCAAGGCACCATCACTTTTAATTTCTCGGTGCAATAACCAGATGTCAATTTACTCCCAAGCTCCGATTGACCTCTCACAACTCTCGACCTATCCGCTCAACACGCGGCACAGCAAAGTCACGGTCAACGACTTCGCGCGTCCGCTGAATGATGATGAGGCCAAAGCGGCGGCGGCGTGGCTCACGTCCCTGCCCGACATCCTCGCCGTACAAAGTCTGCGCGCCGTCGCAAACGCCATCGTCAACGCGAAAGCGAATCGCAAAGCCATGATTTGGGGCGCGGGCGGACACGTCATCAAAACCGGCCTCGCGCCTGTCATCATTGATTTAATGAAACGCGGCTTCGTGTCGGCCATCGCGCTGAACGGCTCCGGCGTCATTCACGATTTCGAGATTGCCTTGATCGGCTCGACGTCGGAAGACGTAGACGAAGCGTTGGGCGCGGGCGCGTTCGGGATGGCCGAAGAAACGGGGCGAATGCTCAACGATGCCATCAATGCAGGCGCGCGCGATGACATCGGGTTGGGCGAAGCGGTCGGGCGAATGCTCGTCGAAGTGCAACCGCCGTTCGCAGCTTATTCCTTGCTACACGAAGCCTATCGCCACAAAATTCCGGTCACGGTTCACGCCACGATTGGCACGGACATTATTCATCTGCATCCGAACGCCAATGGCGCAAGCATCGGCCAAACATCACATAGGGACTTTCGGCTGTTGACTGCGCTCGTCAAAGAATTGGACGGCGGCGGCGTGTACTTGAACATCGGCTCGGCGGTGACGTTGCCGGAGGTTTTTTTGAAGGCAGTCACCGTCGTGCGCAACTTGGGCGTGCCGCTCGCAAACTTCACGACGGCGAACTTCGACTTCATTCAGCATTATCGTCCGAACACGAACGTCGTGAAGCGCCCTGTTGCCAATGGCGCGGGCCAAGGTTACAGCCTGACGGGGCATCACGAATTGATGATTCCGTTGTTGTCCGCCGCGATCATCAACGCACAGCCTGCTTGAATCCAATGCAATCATTCTTCCTTCTTCCTTCTTCACTCTTCATTGTTTTCGAGGAGAAGAAAAGAACCTTCCTCGTCAAATAATGATGAAGAAAAAATGAAGAAGGAAAGCCCTGCTTTTATTGGCTCTCCATTTCGCACGCTCTTCAAGGAACTTACCTCTGAAAGTAATGAAGAAGGAAAAAGGAAGAAGGAAGAATGCTCTCTCATCGTTCGCTGCTTAGCCCTGCACGCCTAGCCGTGTTATAGTGCGCGCTTCTTTTACAACTTTTCATCGGAGATTTCACTATGCCTTATTGCCCTTCCTGCGGATCCGAATTCCGCGCGGGATTTACCGAATGCAACTCGTGCCGCGTGCCGCTCGTGGCGTCGCTGAATGCGGCGGCAGATGACGCAGCGGCGGATGATGTTTACGAAGATGACGATGCGAGCGAAGGCGTGTTGCAATTGCTCGTGACGTTGACGAGCAACTCGCAAGCCACGTATGTGCGCCGCTTGCTCGACGATGCGGGCGTACCGTCGGTGTTGCACGGCGGGCACGGCGACGACATTCGCAGTGGCGAGCCGTATCGCATTCTGGTGGACGAAGATTATTTTGAAGCCGCGCAGGAAACCATCGAATCATTCCGCTCGCCCACGCTCGTGACCGGACAAATCGAAGGCGATCTGACGCGCTTGCAACAGGAGTTGAGCCGTTTGGAAAAAGAAAACGAGCGCGTCCGCCCACAATTGCACGCGGTGCGCGCGAGCATGGAAAAATTGCAAAGCGATCTGAACGCGCTCAATCGGGAGTTGGACTAATGCTGGACCTTGCGATTCAAGCCGCGCGCGAAGCCGGGGCAATCATTCAGGACTTCGCCGCGCGCCGCTTCGACATCATTCACAAAGGCCGCATCAACCTCGTCACCGAAGCCGATTTGGCGAGCGAGCAGCACATCAAGGAATTGATTGCGGCGCATCACCCAACGCACCAAATCCTCGCCGAAGAAAGCGGCATCAGCCATCACGAAGACGCCGATTATTGCTGGATCATTGACCCGCTCGACGGCACGACAAACTTCGCGCATGGCTTCCCGTGTTATTCGGTTTCGATTGGGTTGGAGCACAAAGGCGAAGTGATCGCAGGCGTGATTTACGATCCGTCGCGCGAGGAATTGTTCGTCGCCGAACGCGGCGCAGGCGCAAGGTTGAACGGCGAACCAATTCGCGTGTCCGAAGTTGCCGACTTGGAAAAAGCCCTGCTCGTGACGGGCTTTCCGTACGACGTGCGCGAACGGATGAGCTTTTATATGCCGGCGTGGGAAGCTTTCCTGGGGCACGCGCAAGGCATCCGTCGTTTGGGTTCCGCCGCGATTGATTTGGCTTACGTGGCGTGCGGTCGTCTGGATGGCTTTTGGGAATGGGGCTTGAATCCGTGGGATTGCGCGGCCGGTTGGTTGTTGCTTGAAGAGGCAGGCGGCAAGCTCACGAAAACGGACGGCAGCATGTTCGATATTGCCTTGCCCGATATGCTGGCGACGAATGCACTGCTGCACGAACAAATGATTACTGTGCTGAATGAAGTCAAACCGCGAATGAATTGATCTGCTTGTAGAGGCAACTATAATGAACGCCGCGAAAGGTGGTTATGAAAAGTATCAATGTTGCAGAACTAAAAACTGGATTACGTCGGTATCTCGACGAGGTGCGGGCGGGCGAAGAAATTATTATTCGCGACCGTGATTTGCCAGTAGCGAAAATCGTGCCTATTCAGCATGACTTTATTGATGATCCTGAACTGTTGGCGTTAGCCGCTGAGGGAAAAGTCCGACTGCCACAAGAACAACTAACCGATGCCTTCTGGGAAATGCCGACCCCAAAGGTTTCGCTCAAGGAAGCTGTCGCTGCCGTCCGCGCCGACCGAGATGAAGAGTAACGCCGGATTTTGGGATACAAGCGCTATCGTGCCGCTTTGCTGTGTGCAAGAAAACAGCTTTGCGGCACGACAGAGGCTGCGAGTTTATCAGCCACTCGTCGTTTGGTGGGCTACACGTTCAGAATCCCTCAACAGTTTTTCCCGGCTCTTGCGCGAGAAGAGTTTGACCAACAAAGGCTTTGATCAAGCTCGCAACAAGCTCGAAAAGTTGCAACGATTGTGGGTGGAAATTGCCCCGCTGGAGGATGTCCGGTTACTTGCTGAAGAGGTCTTAACCCAACATGTGCTCAGCACCGCAGATGGGTTTCAGTTAGCAGCCGCGCTGATTTGGTGTAAAGAACACCCGCGTCATCACCCTTTCGTTTGTGGCGATATACAACTCTCCAAAGCTGCCGAAAACGTTGGCTTCGACGTGCAATTTGTTCAGTAACCGGTTGCTTTCATGCCTCAACATAAAGTCTCCAACGAGGCGTCACGCTTCGCCCAAAAACTGAATCTCTTCGACGCCACGATGATCGTCGTCAGCGGCATCATCGGCACGGGCATCTTCATCAACCCGTACATCGTCGCGCAGAAAGTTCATACATCATTTTGGATTCTGGCGGTATGGATCGCGGGCGGTGTGCTGGCGCTCGCGGGCGCGTTCGTCTTTGCGGAACTCAGCACCGTGATGCCGAAAGTCGGCGGGCAATATGCGTTCTTCCGCGAAGCGTTTCATCCGCTGGTCGCGTTTTTGCACGGCTGGTCACTGCTCTTCATCATTCAATCGGGCGCGACGGCGGCGGTCGCGGTCGCGTTTGCGCAGTATTTGATTCGCCTGTTGCAATGGTCGCCAAACCTCGTGACGCCGCTGGCGATTGCGGTGTTGGTTGCGCTGGCCTTATTTCACGCACTCGGCATCAAGCCGGGAGCCGTGTTGCTCAACGTCATCACGTTTGGCAAAACAATTGCGATTGCCGTGCTGGTCGTCGTTGCATTTTGGCTCACGAAGCAATCAGGCATTTCGTTCGAGCCGCTAACCGCCCCGCATTTACAGGGACTTTCGTTGCTCTCGGCATTTTTTGCGGGGCTTGTGCCGGTGATGTTTTCGTATGGCGGCTGGCAGAATTTGAACTTTGTCGCCGAAGAAGTGAAAGACCCGTTGCGCAATTTGCCGCGCGCGATTTTGATTGGCGTGTTGTGCGTGATTGCGGTGTACGTGAGCGCGAACATCGCGTATGTGTACGTGCTGTCTGCGCCCGCGTTGGCGGCGACGAAAACTCCGGCGGCGGATGTCGCAGGGCAATTGCTCGGTACACGCGGCGCGAGCGCGATCACGATTCTGATTGTGATTTCGTCGTTCGGCTTTTTGAATCTGGCGTTGTTGAGCGCGCCGCGTGTGTATTACGCGATGGCGGCGGATGGCTTGTTTTTCAAGGCGATTGCCAAGCTCAGCCCGCGTTTTCACGCGCCGACGAATGCGATTTTGTTGCAAGGAGGTTTGGCGGCGCTGTTTGCGTTGACGAACACGTACGACAAGTTGGTGGGCTATGCGGTGTTTGCCGATTGGATTTTCTTTGCGCTCGCCGGAGCCGCGTTGATGGTGTTTCGCACGACGCTGCCCCACGCGCCGCGCCCGCACAAAACGCCGTTGTATCCGTTGACGCCGCTCGTATTCATCGTTGCGGGACTCGGCATTGTCGTGAACACATTTGTGGCCGACACAACGAATGCGGTGATTGGCGCGGCGATTATTGCGGTGGGCGTGCCGGTGTATTTTTTATGGAAGAAACTTGCTTGATCTCAAGCCTGAGATTTGAGATTTGAGATTTGAGATTTGAGATTTGAGATGATGAAACAGAGCGATTACATGACTTGGGCGAAATATCACGCGGCAGCCAAATACAATTTGGCGAACAGCGGCATTCTGGGGTGCGAATTGAATGAGTTGACGCTCACGCTGAATGACGTGATGCTGAACGGGCCGAATCACGAAGGCTTTGCGCCGCTGCTGGCCGCGATTGCGCGGCGCTACGGCGTGAATGCAGACGGCGTCGTGGTGGCACAAGGCACTTCAATGGCGAATTTTTTGGCGCTGGCGACGCTGCTCGAACGCGGCGATGAAGTGCTGATCGAACAACCGACGTACGATCCGTTTCTCGCGGCGGCTTCGTATTTGGGCGCGGACATCAAACGCTTCGCGCGGCGCTTTGAGAATGGCTATCAACTCGATTTGGATGAGCTGAAAGCTACGATTTCCACGCGCACCAAATTGATTGTGCTGTCCAATCCACACAATCCGAGCGGCGTAGTTTTGAATGCGGAAATGCTCGCGCAGGTCGGTGATTTGGCGGAGGCGGTGGGCGCGTATGTCTTGGTGGACGAAGTCTACCGCGACATTTTGTTTGAAGACGCCGAGCCGGTGGCCGCGCATCTCGGCGATCATTTCATCACGACCAGCAGCTTGACGAAGGCTTACGGCTTGAGCGGCTTGCGTTGCGGCTGGATTTTATGTGAACCACGCTTGGCGGAACGAATGCGGCGCTTGAATGATTTGTTCGGCGCGGTCGGTTCGATGCCGGGCGATGCGTTGGCGCTGGCGGCGTTTCGGCAACTCGATGCGTTGCTCGAACGCACGCGCGCCATTATTGAGCCGAATCAATTTCTGGTGCGCAATTTTCTCGCCGCGCACGAAGAGTTTTTGGAGTATGTGTTGCCGAAGCATTCGATGATCGTCTTTCCGCGCCTCAAGCAATTGGACGACAGCGAGCCGTTGCACAATTTGCTCAGGCGCTATGAAACTTCGATTGTGCCGGGCAAATTCTTTGAAGCCGCGCGGCATTTTCGGTTAGGCTTTGCGGTCAATCCGGCGGACGTCGAGGCCGGCTTAGGTTTTCTCTCAAACGCCCTGCATCAACTTCACGAGCGATGATCTTACAATTTTCGGTTGAGTCGTTACGCGCAAAATTAGTCACAGGAATCGTGGCACTGGCCGTGTTTGGCCTGTTGGTTCTGGTGGCCTTATGGTACGTGGTTGTGGGCACGTTGACCGATGATCGCATCAGCATTCCCCGCGACGTCTTGCGGACGGGCATTGAGTATTTCCCGGACTCGCCCCGTCTGCACGCACGACTGGTCGCCGCCGAATTCCGCGCCATTGACCGCGATCTGTCGAAGGCGGAATCACACCTGCGGCAAGCCATCGCATTGCTGCCGGGCGAATACACGTATCATCTGTTGCACGGCGATATTTTGGAAGCACAAGGCCTGCGTGCCGAGGCGGAAAACGCCTATCGGGAGGCGCTGCGGCTCGCGCCGAATTACCTCGAAGTTCACTGGCGACTGGCCAACAATCTGGTGCGGCAGGGCAAGGTCAACGAATCGCTGGACAGCTTTCGCCGCGCGACGAACCGCAATCTGATGCTCTTGCCCAATGCGTATGACTTGATTTGGAATGTCTCGAGCGGCAACCTGGACGCCATTCGCAGTATTACCAGCGCGCTGCCCAAAGCCCAATTGACACTCGCACAATTTTTAGTCCGGCAGGCGAAGTTCGCCGAAGCGGCGGAGGTTTATCGTCGGTTGGAACGCCCGATTCGGCGCAGAGAACCGGAAAGTGCCGCGATCATCACCGCGCTCATCGCGGCGAATCAAGTGCCGCTCGCCCGCGAATTGTGGGGCGATGTGATGACCGAAGAGACGGGCAAGCCGCAACCGTTGCTCTGGAACGGCAGCTTTGAAACGCCTATTGTTCCGGCGTTGGCGCAGTTCGATTGGACGATCAAAGACAACGATTACATGCGCGCGGCGATTGATCCGCAGACGGCGCACAGCGGCACACAAGCGTTGCGGCTCGCGTTTCTGGGCAAAGATACGGCGCGGGTTGACGGGGAAATCAAACAACTGTTGCTGGTCAAACCGGGCAAGCGGTATCGGCTCGAAGCCCACTACAAAATCCGCGATTTGACGACGCCGATGGGGCCGCGCGTGTCCATCACGGATTACAGTTCCCAAACGGTGCTCGCCGCGTCTGACCCGTTGCCCGAAGGCACGCACGCCTGGCAAGCGTTGAGCCTGGAGTTCACGGCTCCGGCGAACGCCACAGCCGTCTTCGTGCAAGTTCAGCGCATCCCCAAATATTCGTACGATGACCCGACGCGCGGGTATGTGTGGTTTGACGATTTTGTGCTGAAGGAGCAATGAGAATTTATGGTGGTGCTGAAAGTCAGTTATCGGTTGCGCGCGCATCACATGGCGGAGTTCGAGCGCATCTTCGCCGCGCAAATTCTGCCGCTTGCCCAAGCGCACGGCCTGCGCTTCGGTGGTCTCTGGCGCACGTTGGTCGGCGAGGTCGGCGAGTATCTGGAATGGTGGGAATTCGCTTCCCTCGCCGAGTTTGAGGAGCAGTGGCGGGTGCTGCTCAACGATCCACAGCTCCAGGAAATTTTCCAAATTACTGGGCCGATGGTCGAAGCAGAGCGGTTCACCTTGCTGGAACCTGTGCTGGAAACTGAATCCAGTTTGGCAAGTCACCGACTGCAACCGTAAGGGTCGCAAGGAAATTCAGCTTTACAGACGGTTGGAAAGGTTGCTATACTCCGTTTGCCTTTCATTGAAATCTAAGCAAGTTTTATCTGCTACGTTATTTGTACTGGTATTAACCTCACAGCAGATGTAGAAAACCGCAGCGCAATCTTCACCCGGTTGCCTCACTGAAAAAGTCGAACATCTGCTTAAAATTTTATCGTTATCATCAATTCCACCCCCTCAAGCGCGCAAGGCGGATTTTAGAATTGATGCCCCGTAAATCGCTTAGACAATGACCCCATATCAGTTCCTGTTTCAGGCCTTTGCCGCCCAACAGAAGTCTGAGGCAGCCTCGTCAGTGCAAACCGGCGAGGGGTAATGAAATGAACGTCGAAAACAGTTCCGCGGGAAAGCGCCGGATTCTGCGCCTGCTGGTTTCAGCCTTCACTTTGGAAGGGTGATCATTATGTTTACCAAGACGCGAGCGTTCCTCTCCGACGAGCGCGGCCAGGATTTAGTGGAATACTCGTTACTCTGCGTCATTATTGGAGCGGTTGTTGTAGCTTATCTGACCGGAGTCGGAACCAGTTTGCACGGAATCCTCTACAAGATCAGTTCCTCGTTAGATACCGTTGACCGCACCCTGCAATAAACCTGCGTCAGCTATCAAGCCGGGATAGCGCAAACCATAACGCTGAGAAAATTAAGAGAGCACAAGCAAAAAAGGGCAGGGTTTGCCCACCGTACGCCATCATTGCCCCACCGAGCAACGGGCCAATCGCGCGCGCCAAGCTACCTGCCGCCTGAGTGATCCCCAAGGCACTGCCCTGCTCCGTCATAGGCGTGCGCTTGGACACGAGCGTGGGCAATAAACTGCTGACAAAACTCGTTCCAATCGCCATCAATCCCAACATTCCCAGCAACGGCAGCAGCGCAGGCGTCCAGGGCAGCGCCAGATACGCCACAATCAGCAGCGTCATCCCGCTCAGCAAAAGCGGTTTTTCCGAAGTGCTTTTCACCAGCCGCCCCAACAAGCCACCCTGAATCACCACGCCGATCAAGCCGCTGTACACAAACAAATAGCTGACCTGGCGCGGGTCGTATTCATATTTCGTTTTGGCGAAAATCGGAAACAACGGCTGAAAAATCCCAAAGGCCAGCGTGGCAATGAACAAAATCAGCACGGGCGTGCGCAGCGACGGTTGACGGAGCGCCCGCGCCACATCCCGAAAATGCTCGCCGAGATTGAGCGAGGTGTGCCGCTTTTCTTTGAGCGATTCGGGCAGGAAAAGGTAAATCAAAACCGAATTCGTGAAGGCCATCGCCGCGGCAAAAAAGAACGGTGCGTGAATGCTGTAGGAACTCAACACCCCGCCGAGTCCCGGCCCTAAAATGAAGCCCAAACCAAACCCTGCGCCAATCAACCCCATTCCTTTCGCGCGATTTTCCGGCGTCGTCACATCCGCGATGTACGCCTGCGCCGTCGAAACATTTCCGCCCGTCGCCCCGTCAAACAGCCGCGCGGCGAGCAACAACCACAACGTATTCGCCAACCCCAACCCCAAAAACGCCAGCCCCGAACAAAACACACTGAACAACAACACAGGCCGCCGCCCGACGCGATCCGACAAACGTCCGAGCAACGGCGTGAAGAAAAACTGCGCGAAGGAATACGCGCCGACAATCACGCCAATCAGCAAATCTACGACTTGCTGACTGTAATGCGGCGCGAGTTCGTAGGCATAAAACGGCAACAACGGCACAACCATTCCGAAGCCGATCAGATCAATCAAAATCGTGATGAAGATAAGCAAAAGGGGCGAAACGCCGCCCCTCTTTCCCGTCATAGTTTCCTGCATTGTGTTCGTCTTTACTCTTTCGCAAACGTCAGCCAATTGCCCGGCGCTTCTTTTTCGCCCGATGTGATCGCAAAGAATTCCTGCTGAATCGCCGCCGTGATCGGCCCGCGCGCGCCGTTGCCAATCTTGATCTTGTCAATGCTGCGAATCGGTGTGACTTCGGCGGCTGTGCCCGTGAAGAAGA
Source organism: uncultured Heliobacteriaceae bacterium (assembly GCA_964631865.1). Lineage (GTDB taxonomy): Bacteria > Acidobacteriota > Blastocatellia > RBC074 > RBC074 > JAFDVL01. The sequence goes on from CAZWAK010000146.1 coordinate 15,847, forward strand.
TTTCATCCGCGATGTACAACGCCGCGCGTGGCATCACTTGTTCGCGCACTTCGTAGCCGAGCAGCTTCGCCAACTGCATCACCGAATCGCGCGTGATGCCGGGCAGCACCGCAGAGGCGAGCGGCGGCGTATAAACCACATTATCTTTGATAATAAAAATATTCTCGCCGCTACCTTCGCTGACATTGCCTTGCCCATCGAGCGCAATGCCTTCGGAATAACCGTTTTTGATCGCATCCATTTTGATCAATTGCGAGTTCAAATAATTCGCCGCCGACTTCGCCGTTGCGGGCAATGTGTTCGCCGACATCCGCGCCCAGCTTGCAATGCAAACGTCCACGCCCTGTTCGACCGCTTCTGCGCCGAGGTATTTGCCCCAGACCCAACTGGCAATGTAAATCTCAATCGGATTGCCCAGCGGATTCACGCCAAACGGCCCATAACCACGCATCACCAGCGGTCGCAAATAACATTCCTGAAATTCGTTGACGCGCACGGTTTCGACACAGGCATTGACCAAATCGTCTACGGAATAATCCAACTCCATGCGAAACACATACGCCGAATTGCGCAGCCGTTCGATATGTTCGCGCAGCCGGAAAATCGCTGGGCCGTTCGGGGTTGAGTAACACCGAATGCCTTCAAACACGGACGATGCGTAGTGAATCACGTGCGACATCACGTGAACATTCGCATCATTCCAATCAACAAATTTGCCGTTATGCCAAATTTTCTTGGCTACTTCTGGACTCGCCACTGGGAATACTCCTTGCAAAAGCGGGGATCGCGGTTTGGAAACGAGCGGTCATCTTACGGGCTGAGGTGCGAGAGGTCAAGGTAGGCTCTTTATTCAGCAGGATACTGCAATTTATTCATTAGAGGGGTCAATATACACGTCGTGCAGCAAGTACCTTTTCCCTATCCCCTATACTTTTCACCCTACTCTGCTTCAAGCCGTTGTCGCCTGAATCGAAGGAACAGCCAACAGATTCCCTTACAGCATCTCCTCAAACCTTGATCTAGAATCTGCGCCGTAAAGGCTGAAAGACAAGCGGATACGGTCATCATAATATCGTTTAATAAAGTATTGGCTTACGGTATGAAGGCATTGACTTTTCTTTTTCCAAGTGCAATTATGATAGGGCGCATAAGGCGCATCGCAAAGGAGGCTTAAAGAATGGAAACAGAAAAGAAGGTAGCCGCACCATATTTGCCGTTTAGCACATTACTGACGGCGCTTGATCATCTAAAAGGGCTTAATGGCGTTCCAAATAAAGTCACCAATGATGTTTTTCCAACTTTATCAAATCAGGCTAAAACTCAGCTTTTGAGTGCTTTCCGATTTTTGGATTTGATTGATGAAAATGGCATACCAAAAGGAGAGCTACTTTCAGATTTGGCAATGAAAGATGCTGAGCGAAAAGACTTGATCCGAAAATTAGTTGAGACACGATACGCCGACATCGCTGGCCTTGATTTCGCTAAGATCACGCCTTCTCAACTTGAGGAACATTTATCAAATCCTCGTTATAATGTGTCGGGTGACACCCGCAAAAAGGCAAAAACCTTCTTATTAAAAGCCGCTCAGTATGCTGGCTTTACGGTCTCACCCCTGCTCACGAAGATCACTCGTAATCGGAATAAATCGGCCACAAAGAGATCGAATTCAAATAATGGGAAAGCAAGTGCCAATAACAACACCTCTTCTCCCGCAAGCAAGCCAGTGCCTAACGTCAACGAAGAACCGCCACCACTCAACGTAATTAGGACGCCTATTCCTTTAGGATTAGGTAGAACCGCCTATGTCGAATTACCTAAGGATTGGCATCAGAGCGATTTAAGAAAACTGATAGGGATTCTACAGCTATCTTTGGGTGATGGAGAGAAAACGGAAAGTTGAATAAGAGAAAGCGGAGGGTGCGTGACAGGTGTCACTGAGGGACTTCTCATTCCCGAAAATGCTAGGCGGCATTCGGTTCGAGTCCGACACCCTCCGCCAACTTAAGTCCAAGTTACCTAGTAAGGACTTAGACTAATCAACTGTTGTCTTAGAACTTTGGCGAGTGGCTAAGACAACAGCACTTAAAACATTGTGATAATAGTATTTACGCGCTCTTGCGTCAAGAGCCGAAACGTAACCTCATCCAAATCCTGCCATTTACCTCGCATCCGCGAGCCGCCGCTTCCTGCGCAACCTGCAATTTCCGACGTTATAAACTGAAAAGCCAAGAAGACTATCTCTAGCCTCTTGGCTCAACCGAAATTGGAGCAAGGTTTCTCAGGCGTTACTCCAATTTCTAAGGATATTTATGAAAATTAAGATCGAAATCCCGAAAGGGTATCGGTTGATCTTTCGTGCCTCAAAAACCGTTAACGGCGTGAAACTTTACGCGCGTGATTTCGGTTTGCGGGGCTTTCCGATTTTGATTCCGATTCAGTAATGAAAAGAGCCTCGTTGGTTGCAAGACCAGCTAACGAGGCTCGCAACAATAAGGGAGTCTACCAACAAAAGCAAGACAAACAAACGGCACGGCCAAAGCTGCTTTTGCGCCTGTGTAGGATTGGTCGTACTATGACTTCTATGCCAGCAACAGCAACAGCCATCGCCCCGTCATCCGTTAAGGACATACCACGCACATCTGGCGTGTACGAAATTCGCTGTATGGCGAATGGCAGGTTTTATATTGGCAGTGCGGTAAATCTGCGAGAGCGATGGCAACGCCACCTCGTTACATTGCGGCGCGACGAACACCACAATTTTTATTTGCAACGAGCGTGGAATAAACACGGCGAAGCTCAATTCAAATTCTCCGTTTTAGAATTTGTAGACTCAAAAAATGTGCTGGTCGCCGAGCAAAAATGGATTGATCGCACGCGCTGCACAAATCGAAGAATTGGTTTCAATATTTCCCCTCTAGCTTCTGCTCCTGGTAGTGAGTTGGGTTTCTGTTGGGAAGGTTTTATTGATCCTGCTGGAAATCCAGTTACGATTTTTAATCTCCACGGATATTGTCGTCAGCATAAACTTGACTTCCCTTCCCTGCACCGCTTGGCAATGGGGAAAAGCAAATTGAAGTCATACAAAGGGTGGACACATAAAAACAGTGTTCGCCAGCGTGATTATGTAAAAACTTACGAAGGCTTTATTGATCCTCACGGCAACCTCATTCCGCCGATCACAAATCTTGCGGCTTTTTGCCGCGAGCATAATTTGGACAACACGCATTTGTTAGCTGTGATGCGCGGCAGAATTTGCAGTCATCGTGGCTGGACGCATATCAATAGTAGAAAACGTTCCATCAAAATTCATACTGGATACGTCAATCCTCAAGGGCAACCCGTAACGATCACTAACCTCGTGGCGTTTTGCAAAGCGAATGGCCTGACAATCATGCACATGCACGACATCCGAAAAGGCAGGCGCAAAAGCCATAAAGGTTGGACTTGGAGACCTGAAAATGAGCAGTCAAACTGAATCGCATAAATATACAAATCGTCTAATTCATGAAAGCAGCCCATATTTACAGAAGCACGCACATAATCCTGTTGACTGGTATGCGTGGGGCGAAGAAGCATTCAATCGCGCCAAGCAGGAAGACAAGCCGATTTTGCTGAGTGTCGGATATTATTCTTGCCATTGGTGTTCAGTGATGGAGTCGGAATCATTTGAAAACGAAGCTATTGCCAAGTTGATGAACGACCTTTTCATCAGCATCAAAGTTGACCGTGAAGAGCGTCCCGATATTGATGCGATTTACATGAACGCGCTGCAAATGATGACGGGACATGGCGGCTGGCCGATGACGATGTTCCTGACGCCTGATGGCATTCCGTTTTACGGCGGCACGTATTATCCGCCTGAAGATCGGCGCGGGATGCCGGGCTTTCCGCGTGTGTTGATTTCGATTGCAGAAGCGTACCGCGAACAACGCGAGCAAATCGCCAGCAACGCCAACACAATCATCGAACAACTCAACCGGCTCAATGAATTCACGGTTGCGGATGAACTCAACGTCGAAATTTTGGACAAAGCCGCGAGCGGGATTATGCGCGGTTTTGATACCGAAAATGGCGGCTTCGGGCGTGCGCCGAAGTTTCCGCCCGCGATGGTGTTGAGTTTTTTGCTGCGACAATCCGAGCGCACGAACGACAACGCGATTCTCGCCGCGATTGAATTGACGCT
>CAZWAK010000147.1:0-19959 GCA_964631865.1 uncultured Heliobacteriaceae bacterium
GGCGGATGGACACGAGCCGAATCCTCCACGCCATCCAGCGTATCGCGGCGACCGATGTAGCACTGAAATCTTCGATGGGGACGCCGCGTTTGCAGATCGAATTGCTGATTTGCGAGCTTTGTCCGACTCGAAATTGAGCAATCTGTCTCATTTTGACGCGCGCAGCATTATCGTACTCTTTTTAGCAGGCTAATTTGCTACAGATCGCCGCTCATAGTCGGATTTGATTTCCTTTTGACCCGATCCTTGTTTCCCAGAACAATACTTTGGGCCCTAACTTCAGTTTCTTCGCCCCCGGTCGAATTCTGCTAAACTTTCAGATTACAGTGGTTAGAAACTTTTCTGGAAAAGTGAAAAATCTTTCTCCCGCCCTTGCCAACTGTGGCCTGACGTTTGCTATAATCCAGATGTTTTAAGGTCGCACGCCACAGCCGAGCGGTTATAGGCTGATGAAATAACCAGAGATTCCAAGTTTATCAAGGTGAGCGCGTCCGAAATGACACACGCGCTTTCCCCGGCGGTGACAACTGTACTCATAGATCAAGATGCGCTGTGCCGGTGCTGACAATCTGAACGAATGTAAATTAACTTCAATCAAGTGAGGAAATTCAATGGCACATAGTCCCATTAAGTATGTCGAAAAAGGCCTATCGAAATTCGCGTCGTTTGCGTTCAATGCAATTCAATCCGTGAATCAATACAAGCCTGCTCCCGCGTTCACCCCCAAATGGTCAGAAAAGCCACTGCTCAAGTCGTGGCAAAAATCCAAGCCGACGCTCGGTTGGCCGCGCACGACCGATTCGCTTTGCCCGGCCTGCGTCAAAGAGGCGCGCAAACGCATCATTGAAGACGGCGAAGACCCGTTCAAGGTCATTGAGGATCGGCCCGGCGAAATCAAAGCGCAGATCATCAACCGCAACAATGAAATCTGGATGGTCAAGGACTGCCCGATTCACGGTCACTACGAAGATATGATGGCTGTAGATGCGAAGTTCCTGGAGCATATCGAAGCGATGTATCCCGGACGCGACATTGACGCCCACAACGACGAACGGCTGCACAAACACGGCTCGTCCACCATTAAGCACGGACGCGGTTCCGTCTTGACCGTTGACCTGACGAACCGTTGCAATATGATGTGCGACCCCTGCTTTATGGATGCGAACCAGGTCGGCTTCGTCCACGAATTAAGCTGGGAAGATATTCAGGAAATCATGGACAATGCGGTTTCCATCAAGCCGCGTCGCCAAATGTCCATTCAGTTTTCGGGCGGCGAACCTACGCTCTCGCCCTACTTCCTTGATGCGGTTCGATACGCGAAGAAAGTTGGTTACAACTCCGTGCAAGCCGCGACGAACGGCATCGAATTCGCCAAGTCGAAAGAATTTTGCCGCAAGGCTGCTGAAGCCGGATTGCGTTATGTCTACCTGCAATTCGATGGCATCGGCAACGCGGCAAACGGCCATCGGCAAGTTGGCAATTTGTTCGACGTGAAATTGAAGGCGATTGACAACCTGCACGAAGCAGGCGTCGAAATCGTGCTCGTCACAACGCTCGTCAACACGGTGAACAACGAAGAAGTCGGCCCGGTCATTCGTTTCGCGCTCGACAATCCCAAGAAGATTTCGTTCATTTCGTTCCAGCCGGTTTCGTTCACCGGCCGCGACGAAGACATCACGGATGATCGCCGCATGCGCCAACGCTACACGCTGTCGCACATGGCACACGACGTCCGCAAACACATCGGCGTGACGGAGCCGCACCGCGATTGGTTCCCGATTTCGATTATGTCCACGTTTGCGGATTTCGCTGATCTCGTCCACGGCCCGCAGGCCGAATGGGGGCAGATGAGCTGCGGCTGCCACCCGAACTGCGGCGTCGGCACAGCATTGATGATCCACAAGGAAACGAAGGAAATGGCTCCCGTTCCCGGCTTCATCAACATCCCGCAACTGCTCAAGGACATCACGAAGATCACGGATGCCGGACGCGGCAAAACGATGTCAAATCTGATGATCGCGCTGGCGTTGCTGAAGAATTACGATTCGTTTGGCGCACCGAAATCCTTCAAGCTGACGGATCTGCTGAAAAAGTTCGACAAGACGTTTGGTTTGTCGGGCAAGGATTACGGCAAAGTCGGCGACACACGCACAAAAGAAGACATCGAGAAGCGGCGGCAAGACCCCTGGAACTTCCTGTTTGTCGCAGGCATGTGGTTCCAGGATTTGTTCAATTACGATTTCCGCCGCACCGAAATGTGCATCATTCCGTACGGCACGCAGGAAGGCGAGATTTCGTTCTGTGCTTATAACACGGGCATCGGCTGGCGCAACATCATCGAAAACATGCACCAGAACGCGACCGTCGCCAAGTGGTACAAAGATCACGGTCGGCACGAAATTTTCGCCAACAATCACAGCGTGAAGCTTGATGATACGGCGCATCGTTTGACGGTCAATGCAGAAGATGCAGCGCGCGGACGCGAAAAAGGCGTGTTGCCGCAAACCGCCAAAGAAGAGCAACAAATGATGCGCAAGTTGTATATGCAATCGGTGCTGAAGCAAGCCGACGCACCGAAGCTCGTCCAACTCGGCGGCGTCAAAGACAAGAAGGAAGAAGGCAACGGCGCGGTCACCACGGCAGCGGCGAGCTAACTTCAATCCACTTTTACCATCCTCCCATCACAAACGGCTGTCAGTCATCAAACGCTGACAGCCGTTGTTGTGCTTCCCGCCAATTTTTAAGGTAGATTTAAGGCGTCATTAACAGTGAATTGATTGCTTGCCGTTAAGTTCTCATTTGCTAACCGATCAATCATCCGACTGACGAAACTTTATGAAGCCACACGTTCTCATTATCGAAGACGATCCCGACATCGCCGAAAGCATTCGCTACAACGTCGAACGCGAAGGCCACTACACCGCACAAGTCGCGCTGTCAGGCGAAGACGGCTGGAATGTGTTGCGCGGCAACGATCCGCGTCATGCAGAGCCTGCCATCGTGATTCTGGATTTGCATTTGCCCGGCATCAACGGCTTCGAGCTTTGTCGTCGCATTCGCAAAGAAGATCGCCTCAAGAAATTGCCGATCATTATGCTGACCGCGATGGCGGATGAAAACGACAAGGTGCGTGGATTGGAAGCGGGCGCAGATGATTACATCACGAAGCCATTCAGCGTCCGCGAATTGATTGCGCGGATGCGGGCGGCCTTACGCCGCGCGGGCTTTGAAGAAGAAGAGAAAGCCTTTTACGATGATGGGCAATTGCGGATTGATTACGGCGGGTTCACCGTCACGTGCGACGGCAAAGACGTGAAATTGACGCGCAAGGAATTCGCGTTGCTGGCGATTCTCTCGCGCAATCAAGGCCGCGTTGTGCCGCGCGAACGGTTGCTGGATCACGTCTGGGGCTTGGAATATTACGGCGAAGCGCGCACGCTCGACGTTCACATGAGCGGCTTGCGTCGCAAACTCGGCGAGTGCGGCGATTGCATCGAAACCGTCATCGGCATCGGCTACCGCTTCAAAGCCAGAGAAGCCGAAAAATAACCACAACTCACAACCATTTCTTCAGCCACGCCTGCACTTCGCTGTAAAAGAAGCGGCTGTCTTCGCCTTTCAAAATCCAGTGGTTCGCATCGGGAAAAACGATCAGCTTGCTCGGCACTTTCATCCGTTGCAACACGCTCCAGTTTTCGAGCGATTGATTCAGCGGCACGCGGAAATCGTTTTCGCCGACGGTCACGAGCATTGGCGTTTTGAAATTCGCGGCATAACGAATCGGATTCTGTTTGCGCCAGACTTCGCCCTGTTCCCAGACGGGGCCGCCGTTGTTGACTTCGCGGTGATAGATGCCGTCGCTTGTGCCCCATTGCGATTCCAGATTGATGAGGCCCGCGTGCGCGATCAGACATTTGTAGCGCGTCGTCGTCGCCTGCAACCAATTCGCCAAATGCCCGCCGTAGCTTGCGCCGCCCGCCGCTTGCCGCGTGCTGTCAATAAACTGGAAGCGTTTGATGGCCTCGTCCGCCGCCTCGTTAATTTCTTCGCCGGGACCGAGCAGCGGATCACCTTGAATATCCTGCGCAAACTTTTCGCCAAAGCCCGTCGAGCCGGTGTAATTCGTCAACAGCACGACATAGCCCGGCGACGCGAGCAAGTGATAATTCCAGCGCACAAAAAATTGATCGCGCCACATCGAATGCGGCCCGCCGTGAATCACGACAAAGAGCGGATACTTTTTGTTCTCGTCAAAGTTCGGCGGCAGCGCGAGGAAGTTTTGAATCGGCTTGCCGCGCTTGCTCGTGAAGGTGAATGTGCGCAGCGGTTGCCAGTCAATTTTCGCAGCGCGATCTGCATTGAACCCGGCTGCCAGTAGCGTGTTGCTGTAGGCCACTTCGCTGCGCGGATTCGGCTCGATCCGCACGAACGCAGGCGGCAGATCGGCTCGTTCGTGGTTGGCGAACAGATAGGTTTTGCTGGCTTTCGGCGGAATCGAGAGATTGGAAAATGTAACGTTCAATTGCGGGTCATCTTTGACAACTTCGCCGCCATTGTAGCTCAAATGATAAATGTGTTCGCGCCCTGCATCCTCTGCCGTCAAATAAATCTGCTTACTATCCACGCCAATCGCGTAGCTGGAAACGGAGCGATCAAAATTCGCAGTGAGAATCTTTGGCGCGTTAACGGCAGGCCAATCAAATTTCACCAGCCGACTCAGGTTGTACGCCTTATTCGTTTGCGGTGTGAACACGCTGTACAACACTTTGCCATCAGGACTGAATTTGGGCTTGGACTGAAAGCCTTTCTCTTTCGTCAATTGCACAGGCTCGCCGCCTATGAGCGAAACTTTGTAGAGATAGGTGCTGACACTCGCGTACGCCGATTGATCTTTTTCCGTCGTTGCCGCAAACACAATCGCATCGCCTTCGGGCGTCCACACGGCGTCCACCTCTTCGCCCGTGTCGGCCATTCGTCCGGCAAAGCCTTTCTGCTTGACCAGATTCGATCCTGCTAACAAGTCTTTCGCTCTCGCGCCCGGCTCCAAGGCTTGCACAAATAAATGCGTTTGCTGATCGGTCAGCCATTTGTCCCAATAACGAATCGGAAAGCCTTCGTACATGCGCGCGTTGTATTTGCGTGCTTTGCGTTCGGCAGCGATGCGCTTGTTGTCTTCGTCATTCAGCGCGTCGGGAAACACTGTTGAAGTGAACAACAGCAGTTTGCCATCGGGAGAAAACTGCGGCGACCGCGCGCCTGTTGAAAGAGAAGTCACGCGCACGGCTTCGCCGCCTTCGGCAATGTTCAGGACATAGATTTGATTCACGTCATCGCCATCGCGCCGCGCCGAAAACGCAATGCTCTTGCTGTCGGGCGACCACGTTGCGCCGCTCTCTGCGCCTTTCGTGTTCGTGAGTTTACGCGGAGATGATTTGCCGTCCGCCGCAACGATCCACAAATCGGTCACGACATCTTTTTCGTCATACGCAGGCTCGACAACCGAGAACACAACCCAATTGCCATCGGGCGACGGAACGGGTGCGCCGACTCGTTTCATCAGCCAAACATCTTCGTGCGTGATGGCGTGTTTGGTTTGCGCGACGGCAAAGAAAGTGCAGGCAGAAATTGTCAGCAGTACCAATAACCAATTGCGGTGAGTCGTAATCATAAGCTTGTCTCCTGAAGTTGATCGGAAAATTGCAGAGGGAATCTATCATGCTTTTTGCCGCGAATTCACGCGAATGGCCGCGAATTGGCGAATCACAAATCCAGTTTTCTAATTCGTGCGAATTCGTGTAAATTCGTGGCTGAAGAAACAAATCTATGCCACATCGTTTTCGACTCCAATCCATTGTGTTTTTGCTGCTGCTGAGCGCGGTGGCCTTCGCGCAAAGCCCGCTGCAACAACTGCGCGATCAACTCGTGGCGACGAATGGGTGGCGCGAGCACGATGTTGTCGCCGTCATCAGTGAGCGCGCCTTGAACGACACCGCGCAGCGCATGGCAGGTTTGGAAATCAAGCTCAGCAACGGCGTGACGATGAAACTCAATTCCGTCGCGCTCAAATTGAGACCCGCCAGCGCGCAAGTCAAATTGGGCGTCGAGGTAAATCCGTCGAGCAAATTCAAGGCGGCCAGATTTCGTCTGTTCGGCAAGCTTGGCAGCGGCGAAATCAACGGCGCGAATTTGCGCCTTCCCTTTCAATTGACCGATGTCGCGTTTGGCTCCGAAGACTCCGCGAGCTTGTCGTTCTTGAAGCTTTTGCTACGCGATTGGCTTGCGCCTGCGAAATGGAACGCGGTGTTGCCGCCGCTCGACATCCCGCTGCAACTAAATCCGACGATAGACATTCCCGCCGCGACGTTTGAAGCGAACGGCGAAATGCCGATGACGCTCGAAACGCCCGCCTACCAACTCAAAGTCGAATTCACATTAGCGGCGTTAGCGATTCTGGATGGGCGCGCGGTCGTCGCTTTGAACTTGCAACCGAGACCTGCGCCAACGATTTCAGCCAACAACCACAACGAAGACGAAGCGACGTTGACCAATGAAATCGGGCGTCTGACCGAGCATCTCGCGCTGAATCACGATCTGCGCGTGCGCGTGCGCAAGAACGCGATCAACGAAATGCTGGCGAAACTCGCCGCCGCGCGTGAAATTGATTTGACGGTGAAGCTCAAACAAGGTCGCATTCGCGCCGAAGAAATAGACGCGCTGGTGGGCCGCATTCTCAACTACACCGACGTCGAATCCGGCGACGGCAAAGCCGATGTTGCGCGCCTGTTGGTCGAAGACATTTCCGCTACGCGCGTGTTTGTGCGCCTGGCCGGACAAGGCGATTTGAATGCGAAAGTGAAAGGCCGCGAATATGGCATTCCGTACAATTTGTCGCCGCGCGGTCATTTCACGATCCACAACGAATTGCTGCCGCTCGAAATCCTGAGCCGCAATGATCGCATCATCGTGCGCGCGGCGGCGGGCGCGTCCGTGCCCGTGCGTGTGAAGATGACGATTGATGTCATCGGGCGTCCGTTCGGCCTGACGCGAACTGTAAACTTGCGCGCCGATGAATGGCTGAAGGCTTTCGAGTTGCCCGCTTTGCTTACGCAAGAAGTGCAACTGCCGCGCCAACTCGCGCTCGATAAAACGAACCATCTGACTCTTGTCCGCAGCGAACCGAGCCGCTACACGATGGCGAATTTGCGCATCGAGACGAAGGACGAAGCGTTGGAGTTGTTAGCGGACATCCAGTGATCGCCAGGCTGAAGAAACACTGCAAAACGTAGTTTCTGATCCGCTTATTCATTCGTGCCAATTCGTGTAATTCGTGGCAAAAATCATGCGTCTTTGGCTTTCCAAAAGTAGTGACGTTCCGATCCGCGAACAACTCGCGTCACAAATTATCATCGGCATCACGAGCGCCGATTTGAAGCCGGGACAACGCCTGCCCAGCACACGCGAACTCGCGCGCCGCTTCCGTATTCACGCCAACACCGTCATCGCCACGTATCGAGATTTAGAAGAACGCGGCTGGATCGAACTCCGACAAGGCAGCGGCGCGTACGTGCGCGAAAAGAAAACCACGAATGAGACCAGCGAAGACGGCAAGCTCGCGCTGGATCAACTGACGATGACGTTTTTGCAACAAGCGCGCGGCGGCGGGCATTCGATTCAGGACATCAAGGCGAGCGTACAGTATTGGCTGGATTTGCAGCCGCCCGATCACATTCTGGTGCTTGATCCTGACGCCGCGTTGTGTGCGATCCTGATGGCCGAGATCGCCGAAGCGACGGGCTGGCGTGTGACGGGCACGAGCGTGGACGATTGCAATGCTAAAAAATTAGCAGGTGCGCAGCCGGTCGCGTTGTACAGCCGTGCCGATGCGGTGCGGGCGGCCTTGTCGGCGAACGTGCATTGTCATTTGCTGCATTTGAATTCGGTGATCGCGGCGATGCAAGGCCGTGAGAAACCGCCGCCTGAAGCATTGATTGCGGTCGTGTCGGGCTGGGCTGATTTTCTGCGTTGGTCGCACGCGATGCTGATTGCTGTTGGCATTGAAGAAGCCGCATTGAATTTGCGACTGACAAATGAACCGGGTTGGCAACGCGGCTTGCGGGAAAGCGCGTTTGTGATTGCGGACACGCTCACGGCCAGACAGCTTCCCGGCGATTTGGACACGCGCGTCTTTCGCTTGATTGCGGACTCGTCCTTGGCTGAGTTGCGCGAATTGATGCCGCGTCCTTGAGCTGCTGGTTGCGCGCGCCAGAGACAAGCCGTGTTACTCATTTAGCGGAACAATTTGAGCTGCCGTCCAGCGCGGCCTGAATCGGGTCAGCGCCTGCTCCGCCTGTGTGCGATTGTTGTAGGGCCCGAGGCTGAGCCGATATTTGGATTGGCTTTGCGAAACCGAGACTTGTTCGCCTTGTGCGACCAGTTGCTGAAGCTGTGGGCTGACGGCATTCCAGTTGGAGAATTCGGCCAGCACCACCGTGTATTTCCGGCTCGGCGGCGAGATGACAGCGGCGACGGTGGCAGACGGTGTCGCGGTTGAGGGGGGCAACGAAGCCGGGGGCGCAGGCGTCACCCTCGCGCGGGCCTCGGCCTGCCGCGCCAGCAACAAATTGGCCGTGCCGGGTTGCCATTGATAGCCCAGCCCAAACGGTAGCGTCTGGGGTTTGGCCGCTGGATTGTAACGTCGCTTCAGATCGGCCTGGTAAGCTCCTTTAAAAAGCGATATGGGGCCGCTGTAGACGCCATAAAAACTCAGCTTCCAGCGCGTCTCGTCCAGATAACGCAGCGGAATGCCGGAATCGTCCTGCACCAGCGCCGTGCTGTGTGCCAGAATCAATTCCCGAATCGCAGAAAACGTCGGCGTGTGCATCAGATACGAAGCGGATTTCACGAACGTCGTCAGCGGTTTTTGTGCGGTGATGAAGGTCGTGAAAGCGTGGTTCTCGGCCAGCGGTTTGTTTTCCAAATTGACGGAAAAGTAGTGCAGCGTTTGCAGATTGCTTTCATTGGCGCGGTGAAACTGAATCTTGACGCCGATGGCTTTGGGCGCAGGCGCGACAGCGGTCGGCGGTTGCGGATCGCTACTGGCAAGCCAATTCCCCTGCGCATCGGCGTGCAGCAGTTCGAGGTCTACGACTTGATGCTCGGTGCGCGCGAGCAACGCCAGCAACACCGGGAGCACGCCGTTCAGCCGTTTGCTACTGAAGTCTGCCCGCATATCATTGGTTTTGAAAAAGCCGAAATTCATGAGCGAATTCAGCGACGCTTCCAGTTCGAGCAAATAACTCTCCATTTCCCCAGCCGTGAATTTCTCCAGCGCAGGCGGCTGTCCGACGGGTTCGAGTCCCACCAGAAAATAATCGGATGCGCGCGGAAACAAGAGCGAGGCATAGAGAAAATCCGGGCCGCCAAACGGATAGAACACTTTGGTTTGGGCGGCGGCAGCGAAGGGCAATTCCTGTGCGGCCCAGCGGCTCACGGCCTGCCAGCGCGTAGCGTCCAGCACGCGCCATTTTTGTTGGAGCCGGGCGGCGTAGGCTTGCCAGCTTTTGCTTTGCATAAACGCTTGGGCGGCGGGTTCGGTGGTGGTCGTCAGTCCCGCCAGGAAAGCGGTCTGGCTGCGCCATTGGGCGACCGTTTCCGCCGAGACTTTGCGCGGGGATGGAGCCGGAGGTTCAGTGGCTGGCGGTGCAATGGTGACAGGGCTGAGCGCATTCGCTGCCAGCGGCTTTTCCCCTGCGACGCGATACTGCACCAGCCGAGCTAGGGTTATGACGAAACCCAGCGCCAGGAGCCAGCGCGTGAGGAGGGGTAAGTATTTGCGCCAAGGGGGAGTGGGCGGTCGGGTGACGGGGATTTTGATGATTTCCATAATCTTTACGCGCGCCGCCGCTGACCTCATCGAGGGCCAGCAACGGTGCGCGTAAGGGGCGATCAGATCAAGCGACGCCGGAACAGTACCGCGAGCGGTAGCACAACGCGGCGTGGTGCGAGCCGGGCGTCATCCGCCGGAGGTAGGTGCAGCTACCGTTCGCGGTACTGTTCCATTGCCAACGGATCTCAAAAGTCTTCTCCGCTATTCTGCACGGACAGACATCGGAAGGAAGAGGCACTTATTGTTGTAAGTGCGGGCGCGGAGCATGTATTCGCCGGGATGTAATCCCTCAAAGACAATGCGGCCCGCATTGATCTCGAACGTGCGGAGCGGGTCGGAGGCGGCTTGAAATTCGCGGTAGCCCGCGCGATTCACGTCCATGCGCATCAAGTCGGCGGCGCGCACACCGGGCGGCGGCGTCCAGCTTTGTCGGATTCCGGCGCGCATCTTGAAGTGCGATTCCACGCCCGCGAACGGGATGATCGCGCCGTAGACTTCGTCGCGGGCGGTAAAGACGCCCATGGAAGTCGCGGCAGTCATCACTGAACCATTGGCCATGAAAAAGCAGGAACCGCCGAGGTCGTCATTTTCAAATGGCACGCGGATGGGCACATCCCCGACGCCCGTAATCACGCCACCGCGTTGGACCACCACTTGTCTGGGGCGCGCGGGCTGGACGATGATGACCTCTTTTTTCGGCGGAGGCGGAGCATAGTGCGGGTGGTAGTCCCGCGGAACGTTGTGCGTGTAGGCTACCGGATTGCCGTCATAAGCACGCACCTCACCCTCGACGACCACTTCCGTCACCGGGGCTGTTCTGGGAGCCACGCGCGCGGGCGGATAGTAATATTGAGTTTGAGGCGTAACGATTTGGTAGGTGCCGCCTTCATACGTGGTCACGTAATACTCGCGGATCAAACGAGCGCGTCGCAGTTGGTCGCCGCGGTATTGCGCCGAAATCGTGTCCGGGAAATTACCGACGCGCACGCGGTAATACAGTCCTTTGCCGGGGATTTCCGAGCGCAGATAATAGGCATCCACGCCCGCCCCGCGGAGATCCTGAACAAGCTCAACGGCTGGGTTGAGACTATCCAGCGCCTCCACTTGTAGAGTGAACCGCACGGCCTGCGCCTGGGCGACACTCAGACTGAGGAGGCAAAATAAGCAAACAAGAAAGAGTCGCTGTGTGTAGTGAATCATGTTTTCTCTCCTAGTTTTGAAAGATCAGTTATGGGGGTCTAAATTTCATGTGACCGATGCTGACCACTTCTTTCAGCCCACCAGAAAAAAAATTGGCGCGCGCGATTTTCCAAATCTAGCGGCACTTTACTCGCGTGCGCCGCGGCGCGACACGCGGTTTACTGGTGCAGCGCCAAGTTACGGAAGCCACTCCCACGCAGGTGTGTGAGCCGTGACGCTCGACGAGCCGGACCTGGGTCGGATGCGCGCGGCGGACGGGCACGACCACCTTTTTTACCGGCGCGGGCCGATGCGGTGCGTGGTAGCCTTTGGGAATGTTGTTGGGAAACGCCACCGCTTTCCCTTCATAGCGGGTCACATAATATTTTCGGATCACGTGAGACCTTCGCAGTTGTTCGCCGCGATGACGTGCCGAGACCATATCCGGGAAGGTGCCGACGCGCACGCGGTAATACAGCCCTCGGCCCGGCACTTCGGCGGGCAGATAGTAGGCTTCCACGCCCGAAGCCTGAAGATACTGTACGAGTTCCAGGGCCGGGTCAGGATCGTCGAGTGCCTCCACTTGTAGAGTGAACCGCACGGCTTGCGCCTGGGCGACACTCAGACTGAGGAGGCAAAATAAGCAAACAAGAAAGAGTCGCTGTGTGTAATAGATCATGGTTTCTCTCCTGGTATTGAAAAGATCAAGGGTCTAACTTCATGTGACCAGAAACGACCACTTCTTTCGCGGCATAAGAAAAAAGTTGTAGAGAATGGAGAAGAAGTTATGGGGTGAGACGGAAGGCGTAGGTCGCGACAGTACGGAAGTCTTCGGATGCGGTCTGCCCCTGGAGTTGCACGAAATAATCACCAGCGGTCAATTTCCCGGTGGCGAGGGAAGCCGTAACGTAGCTTTGCTGGGGCGGGGCGTGCTCCAGAGCACCGGAAGATCGTGCCACTTCGGTTCCTTTTACGGTCGTGACGAGGATGCGCCAAACGGCGTAGCTGGGTGGTTGTGGGAGCGCGAGTTTCAGCCGCAGCCGCGGACGGTCTCGCAGCGACCACTGTTTTCGCCCCTCGTTCGGCAACGCCCCAGGTTGCAATTCCAGCGTCGTTTGGTCATCGCGCTGAGTTGTTTGCGTAGGCGCAGACGAAGGAGCGGAAACCGGTTCAGTCGTGCGCGGCAACCGCCAGAGCAACGCCAAAATACACAGGCCGCCCCCCAGCAACAGCAGCGCCAACATCAAGGCCCCGATGCGAAACCGCGTCCGCAGTCGCAAGAGAAACGCCGCCAGCCTTTGCCGCAGCTTTTGCCCGCTGGTCGGGGGCGGGAGAGGAGTGGAGGACGTAATTTCAGATTGCGTGGGCTGCGCCGCCTGCGCCGCCTGTGCAGATAAATCGGCCAGCGATTTTTTGAGCGCGAGGGCGAGAGCTACTTTCTGGCGGCGGCGCTCCGACGTGAGGTAGTGTTTTTCAAACTGCTGACGCTCTTCTGCCGTCAGGGTTTCGTTGACGTAATCATCCACCAATTTGTCTTCGACCATGCGCAAGCGTTCGAGCTGTTCCTGCTCGGTGAACAACATCTCCTCGAAACGTTCCCGCCACTGTTTTGGTAGCGCGCCCAGCAAGTACTGGATCATAGTGGGATCATTGCAACCAAAGTCTGAATTTTGTTGTTTCACGAAGATAGTGTCTTACTTGAAGGGATTCTTTCACAGAGGCGCGTGATTATTTTCTGTCCATTCATCATCAGCTCTCATCTTGCGCCAGGACGGCACGCAGGTTCGCGTCCAGTTTCTCGCGGATACGGTGAATTTTCAAGTAGAGGGCGTTTTCGCTCAGTCCTCGCTTTTTCGCCATCGCCCGACGCTGCTCAGTTTGTTCTCGCCCCTGTGCGCTGTAATACTCGAGCAGCAACTCCCGCAACGGCGCGGGCAGGGACAGCAGGCATTGTCGCATCGCTTCATACAAACGCTCGCGCTCGTGTTGTTGCCGCGTGAGTTCTTCGGCTTGTTGCGAGGCCTGCCAGGTCTCCTGGAGCGAGATTTCCGGCAGGGAGATGACGGCCCGCTGATGGCGAAAATATTCTTTGAGGGCAAAGCGGGCAACGCCTAAGGCATAGGCTTCGATTTGCTGAATCTTTTCGCCTTCGCGCAAGCGCCAAACCACCCGATTGATCACCTCGTCCGCCCAGGCGATGGGTTCGTCACATTGCCGCCCTTCAAAGAAATAGATCAACCGGTCACGCAAATCCAAATAGCGTTGGGCGGCGCTTTCGGGATTGGTGTCCAATCGGGACAGAAAGTACTCGAAGCTCTCTTTCGTGAGGACTCGACTCGCGCGGTAAGGCTGCGGGGAAAGCATGGCAAACTCCTGATCGTAGCGGTTTCATCACCTCTCCCCGTGCAACAGCCACGCGGCCTCAGCCATGAGGCGCGTGCGACGGGGATTTACCAGTGGTTTTCGTAAAGGCGGGGCGTACCACCGCTACGGCAGGAAGATGCCTACTGCGCGAGGCCACGCGGCTGACACGAAGACAGACGACATTTCCGCAACGACGAGCGCCGCTGCGACCAAACGTAAAGAGTGAGGAACGTGAGGCATATAGCTCCTAAAAATACGTTAGAACAGGCGACCGGCCTGTCCGAGTTTCATTGGTTCAAAGCGTAGACAGACGAGCCGCCTGCCCTACAGCCATAAGACTTACAAATGTCCGATTACCAGTGAGGAGAGAGAACCGCCAACTGAGGAGCCGATGGCCAAGCGCCTTTCGGCTTTCAGAATCAGTGACAGGTGAGGGGCACTATATCAATATTGCCGGAGTATGAACCGCTCACAAAAATGGCGTAATCCCCATAACCTTTGCCCACCATATCCTCTCAACGCCGCTCGATGACTGTCTGAACCGGCGTGAGCATTAATGGCGTTGTTGAAACTGCTATAAGGTTTTGCCAATGGACAAACGCGATCTTAGCATATCACCACCCAATTGCCAGCCCCCATCGGGGGAGACAGACAATATTTTTCTCGAACCAGCCCTACAATGCTTGATTGTAAACAGAACACAACAGAGTTTTCAGGATTTCACTGATTCGATAGTCTGGCCCACCTCACCGTAGAAATTCTTCACCCCCACTCCCGAATCGCGATCAATCGTGACGCAGATGAGCGTTATGCTTGGAGTGTTGGCGTGATGTCCACCGCTGCGCGCGCCAACAATTGTAGGACGAACTCGCTATACGCATCTTTCATCGGCAACTCATAATCCACTTTCACGCGCCGCCGCTCTGCCGCGACTTCCTGCCCGGTCTTTGGATTAAAGCCCGCTTTGCTGTACGTTTCCCAATACAATCCTACGCCGCGCTTTTGCCAGTTCGGCACGTCGTTGAAATTGATGCCGTGTTGGAAGAGCAGTTCGTTCTTGTCCGCGACGGGCATCCCTTCCAACTTCTTCGTCGCCGCCGTCACGCTCAGCCCATCCTTGCGCAACGTCCAGTAGCACCAGCTATTCAGTGCGTTGCGATGCGCGTCTTCATTGCGCCAGCGAAAATAATCGCGCACCAAGCCTTCATTCGGAAGCTGTGAAATGCGGCAATCAAACACGGCGTGCGAGCCGAGCAGCAACGAAAACTTCGCGCTCGCCTCGCCCGCCAGAATCGAATCATATTTGCGCAGCTTGCGCTCAAACGCATCAATCGCTGGATGAAACAGCAACGAAATCTCGTCCGATTGTGTGTAGCCGTACACGCAGCGAAATCCGCAATTCATCAGATGCTCCGTCGTCGCCGTCATCAAATCGCGCACCCGCACATCAAACGGCGCGTCGAACTTGTGAACCTCTTTCGTCAGCCGCGTAAAGCTGCGCCCATCAATCCGCGCCACCAGAAACATCCCCGGCAGCGCGCACAGATCGAACGCCGTTTCATACACGCGCATCTTGTCGTCCAATTCATCAAACTTCATCGCTCCACTCCTGCACTACAAATTCGTGAGCGTCATTGAGCGCCACGTAAAACAACTGATCAAAGCCTTCATCTAAAGACGGCAACTTCAATGTCGCTGCTACTAATAGACTGTCGCCTAATAGTCATCATTGATGTTATATGAGCCTATGGATGTCACTCAAGTCTTTGCTGAAAACATCAAAAGATTCAGACAAAAACAAGGACTGTCGCAGGAAGCATTGGCAGATTTGGCGGGCTTGCATCGAACTTACATCGGGGCAGTGGAAAGAGGTGAACGCAACATCACTTTACTCAACGCCAACAAAATTGCCGAAGCTTTGGGCGTTAAGTTGAGTGATTGTGTGAAAGAACGCAAATGAAAAAGCCGCAACCAATCGAACAAGCTCTCGGAGTAATCCTGGAGCAGTATCAGCAATCGTTCACAAGCAAAATTTATATCGAAGAAACTGACACTTCGGACTTGCTGATGGAGGTTTTCGGCATTACGGCTGAGATCAAACGCGAGAACTGTCAGTATTGGGGCCGCGAACTCGGAATGTGCTGGCAACGATTGGTGACTCAACTATGTCGCGTTTGTTGCACAGAATTTGCCACCGCGCTACGAGTTGGAAACGATGAGCCTTGCGATTTGATCGTGGGAAAGCAAGCCATTGATACCAAATACCGCATTGGCTCTGGTGATTCAGGCACGCTCAAAAAATTCAAAGCATACGCATCTTTGCTGAAAGACAACGGCTATGAACCTGTTTTGCTGATTGTGCGGGAAGACAATTTGCCAGCAGCCATCACTGCTTGTCGCGCTGGTGGCTGGACGGTTTTGACAGGCAACGAAACGTTTCGCTTCCTCAAACAACTGACGGGGTTTGATCTCAAACGTTATCTCCAAACAAAGACATTGGAGTATACGGTGCGGCGTTAGCCTTGCGTTTTTTCTCTTTCGGTTTTGGCACTTCCAATTCGCTTAATCGTCGCTCTGCAATCTTGACATACTCCGGCACGATCTCGATGCCGATGTAACTGCATCCCAATTTCTTCGCTGCTACTAACGTCGTCCCGGAGCCAGCAAAAGGATCCAGCACGATGTGATTTTTGTCAGGCGGGACAAACATGCTCACCAGCTTTTCCATCAACGCCAGCGGCTTCACCGTGCAATGAACATTTTCCTGCTCGTCCTTGTCGCGCGGAATGTTTTCTAAAATGTTCGATTGAAACGAACCGTCTTCGTTGATCGCCTGAAACAACCCGATACCGTTTTTCTGCAAGGTCTCGACGTAGTTATTGATGAGTGGCTTTTGCACCACGACAATCGCTTCCCATTCGTTGCGCAAACAACTATGCCAGCCTTCCCATTCTTCGTGATTGGCAACGCCTTTCTGTTGCAACTTCGCCTGTAAGTTCAGCCCTTTGGGAATTCCGCTGGAGCGCCGATAGACGAGGCAATCGCGCGCATAAAAGCCTGCGCGTTCCAGCGCCACCTGCACATGCGCCATCGTCCGCGTGCTGTTGAAAGCCGCTACGATTGCGCCCTCCTTACACACGCGAAACAATTCAGTAGCCCACTCAAAGCACCATTGCTCATAGTCCAAAATATTTTGCCGCACCCTCTCATACCACCGCGCATTACGCACACCACCCGCCAAGCCGCTGCCGTAGGGAATGTTTTTGACTAAGGTCTTGCTGTCCTTGACGCGATCAATGCGCCGTTCGACTTCAGCGGCATTCCATTTGTGTCCGATGAATTCGTAGTTGTAGGGCGGATCAGTAATGCAGGCCGCGATGGAACTTTCCGGCAAGGTGCGCATCACCTCTCTGCAATCACCGATAAAAATCTGGTTTGGTATGAGCATAGATTCAAGTCCTCTTTAACGAATCACGCGACTATCAAGAATAGCCATCTGAGTTTCACATTGTTCGCCAGATAACAGAGTGTCCTTGTCCATGTTTGAGAGTGTGTCGGGTTGATTTCAACCCTTCAATAGTTAGAAATCCTTTTTTGCTCCAATCACCAAGCCATTGCTTCAAATCGCTCTCCCATACTAGCGGTTCTTGCAAAGTGACGGCCCAGACCTCGTCATAAAAAACTTTCCCTTTAGCTTGCAACAGATACTTCACTTTCTCTTTGGCCTTAGCAAGATGCTGCTCTCTCAATTGGTCATAGTATGGAGTGCCATGCAGAACTTCAGGCTCGAACAATTCGCCTTGCGAACTTGTACTCTTTCTTTTGTGAGCCTCAGCACGAAGCGGCTGCACTTCTTCCATTGCCTTTTTCTCAGCTTCCTTGAAAACCTCAAGCCCTTTCGGATGGCGTGTGGCATAGATCAGATGAAACCGCGTGCGGTCGGCTTCTCCGCGCAATACGATAGCGGAAGGCGTGTATCCAAAACTGCCTCGCTTGGCGAGTTCTTCGGCATAAGCTGATACGGCGGCTTCTTCTCTGTCTTGTCCTGTTAAGCCCTGAACTTTATTTCTGAATGAAGCTGAGCCAAAAAGTCGAATCAGACTTTCCTGTGTTGCATCGTCTGAAGATTCAAGGAAACGCCGAATATCGCCTGTCATAAAATTGATCAGAACTTCACCGGGTGAGATTTTCAGGAGCGGCGTAATCGCATCCATCCCAAACCCTGTCCATCCTGTTGGATCAATGAAAATAAAAGGGAATCCGCCTTTCTTTGTAAAGTTGACGATTGCCTCAATCGAATCTTCAACGGCTGAGTTGAGCGTGACAATTTCATCATCTCCTTTCACCGACTCTGCATATTGCTTGAGCTTTTGATACGAAGATTTCTTCTTTTCCAAAAAGAGACATCGCAATTTTGGTTTGAGGTTTCTACTGGCAAGGTCTGCTCGTGCTTTTCGTAGCTCTTCGAGTGCAATGGAAAACGAACTGTCACGAAAATCATCAGACTTCTCTTTCCAAGGACCAGAAAAGCAGTCTACATAGGTAATGGCATCCCAATTTGAGCCAATGATATAGGCGAATCGTTGCAGATACTTTCTCAAAATCTGATGCTTGACCCAAGTTTGTTCACGACCAATGTAGAGTTCATTTTGGCTGAGGTTTTTTTTGTTCATCACCAAACTCCTGTGGGATATTGCTGCTCAAAATGAGACTGCAAAATTTGTCTTTGTGCGATGTCCAAAATAGCTACGGACGAGGTTTCAGGAAATTCATCATAGGTTCTTCCGTCAAGTGTTCGTCCAGTTTCTTTCTTGCGGATGCCGCCCCATTGTTTGAAGAAAAACGGAACTTTCGCGGCCCGACATTGTCGCCGAATGTTGCGCACCCAACTTGATTGCATCGGCCTCGCTCCCGCCCCACTTTCGCCTCCAACAATAACCCAATCAATGCTGAGAAGACTGAATTCACCCAAATCTTCAAGTAAAGGTTCTATGGACAGGAAACGCATTTTTGCCGGAGCGTCTTGCAAATGCTGAATGCGCGGCAAACCATACTTACGATCTTCGACACTTACGCCCCACCAAATATTAGACAGGTTCGCCGCAAATCGTAATTTCGTCTGAAGCAAATCATGCATTCGCTCTGACCGTTTCGTTAGCACTTGGTAAGTATGCCAATTCGCAAGCTGCATGGCTTTGGCAACCGAAACAATATAATCGTCAGGAACGCCTTTCTGAAAAAGATCGCTCATCGAATTCACAAAAATCATTTTGGGCGTGCGCCAGCGAAACGGCTCGGTCAATTTTTCCGGCACTAACCGTAAATCAAAGCCCTGCTCAAATGGATGACCGGGAACTCCACGAAAACGTTCTGAAAATGTTTCTGCGTAGCAATGCGTGCAGCCGGGGCTGATCTTCTGACAACCACGCACAGGATTCCACGTTGCGTCAGTCCATTCGATTTTGGAACCATCGCTCATAATCGTACCTCTTTTCTACGAAAGTCTACGGCTGACTTTAGATGTTTCAGGCTACGTCGTCAATCTCCGATAAATTCCCGGCAATCGTTCTGGCAAGCTCATGATGTCATCAATAATCGTGTAGCCCACTTCGCCATACAAATCCTTCAACTCTGCCTCCGAATCGCGGTCAATCGTGATGCAGAAGGGGGTGATGCCTTGCGTCTTCGCTTGGCGTAAAGCCATCTTCGTATCCTCACGCGCGTAGCGGGAATCGCCGTAGTCGTGGTCGTAGGGGCGTCCGTCGCTGAGCACAATTAACAACTTCGTGCGCGCGGGTTGTTTTTCCAGTTGCGCGGCGCAATGGCGAATCGCGGCTCCGAGGCGGGTGTTGTTGTGGTAGGTGATGCCGCCGATGCGGCGTTCGACTTCGGGCGTGTAGCGTTCGCCGAATTGTTTGACGATGAAGTATTTCACGTTGCGGCGGCCTTCGCTCGTGAAGCCGGAAATCGAATAGGCGTCGCCGACGGCTTCGAGCGCTTCGCTCATCAGGACTAGGCCTTGCTTTTCGATGTCTATGATTTTTTGGCCGGGTCGCGTGTACGGTTGATTCGGATGCCGCGTGATGGTGCGCGCTGTCGAAGACGACATATCGAGCAGGAACGACACGGCAACGTCGCGTTCGCGGCGGATGCGGCGGATGTAGACGCGGTCGGTGGGACGGCCTGTGGTGCGCAGGTCTACGTGACGGTCAATCACGGCTTGCAAGTCGAATTCTTCGCCGTCGAGTTCGCCTTTGATTTTGCGCAGCGATTCGGGGCGCAGCATTTGGAATTGATGTTTGATCGAAGAGATCACGCCGGAATAGCGGGCGCGCACCTGCTCCACGAAATCGCGCATGCCACGCCGGTTTTCGCGTTGAATCACGCGACACCACTTCGCGCGGTAATCGCCCAATTCACGATCCCATTCGTCGTAGAAAAACGCCTGATCGCCTTCCTGCAAATCCTGTTCGGGTCGCTCGGCTTGCAGCATTTCGCTCAAGAGTTCGGTTTCGTCGGGCAGGTTTTCG
>CAZWAK010000148.1:0-18020 GCA_964631865.1 uncultured Heliobacteriaceae bacterium
GCTGCTGGCGTTGCCCTTCGCCGTGAAGTATCTGCGCCAGTCGCCGTCCGCTGCGCCGGTCTCCGTGAGCTTTACCATCGCCGCGCCAGAGAAGGCTACGGCCATTGCGGGACCGGTGCTTTCCCCCGATGGCCGCCAACTGGTTTTCGTTGCGGTCGTCGAAGGCAAGAGCAGTCTCTGGCTGCGTCCGCTGGGTTCGCTCACGGCGCAACCACTGCCCGGCACGGAGGGCGTTACCGGCATTCCTTTCTGGTCGCCGGACAGCCGCTCAATTGGTTTCGCTGCCGGGGACCAACTCAGGAAACTCGATCTCGCGGGCGGTGCGTCACAAACGCTGTGCCAGTTGCCAGCAAACAGCGGGGCTGAGGGCACGTGGAATCGCGACGGGGTCATTCTCTTCTCGGGCCGTGTAGCGATTTATCGTGTCCCGGCGACGGGCGGCGAGCCGGTGCCGACACTGCGTGCAGAACAGCCGAATCTTTACCGCGGGCCAGTCTTTTTACCTGACGGTCGCCACTTCCTCGTTCTCACCACTCAGCCGGGAGCGATGGAGCTTCATCTTGCCGCGCTCGATCGCCAGGAGACCACGCGCCTGTTGGCGACGGATTCACAGGCGAGCTATGCCAACGGTCATCTGCTGTTTGCGCGCGCAGGCGCCTTGCTCGCCGCGCCTTTCGATGCTGACAGCCTGAAACTCACGGGCGAGCCTTTCGTGATCGCGGACAAGGTAGGAGTTTCCCTTTGGGGAAACGGGTACTTTTCCGTCTCCGACAACGGCAGCCTGGTCTACGATCCGAACACTCTCACCGCCACTCGGCAACTGACCTGGCTGGATCGCACGGGCAAGCCGCTCGGCACGGTCGGGCCAGTGGGCGAGTATGAATCTCCCACGCTGTCGCCCGACGGGAAACGGGTCGCGGTGGGGCGACGTGATCCGCAGACCCGCAACTGGGACATCTACGTGATAGACCTCGCGCGGGGTGTCAGTTCGCGGCTGACCTTCGATCCGGGCGAAGATCGCTATCCGGCCTGGTCGTCCGATGGCAGTCGCATCGCCTGGACTGCGACTCGCGGCGGGGCCTGGCAGATCTATCAAAAGTTGTCGAGCGGAGTCGGGGCGGAAGAGGTGCTGCTTAAATCAGACGTTAACTTAGGTTCCGGCAGTTGGTCGGCGGATGGCCGCTTTCTTCTCTACACTCGGGATGAGCCGAAAACGAATGTTGATATTTGGGTGCTACCGATGGCGGCAGACCGACAGCCCACCGTGTTTTTGCAGACGCCGTTCAGGGAGGGTTTGGCGAGTTTCTCGCCCGACGGACGCTGGATCGCTTATACCTCAAACGATCAGGGAAGGCCCGAGGTGTACGTGCAGCCCTTTCCCGCTTCGGGTGGCAAGTGGCAGATTTCGACCAATGGCGGATTGAGATCACTGTGGCGCAGCGATGGCAAAGAGTTGTACTACGTTTCCGCTGACGGGAAGTTGATGGCAGTAGAAGTGAAGCCGGGCGGCAGCTTTGAGGCGACCGCGCCCCGGGCGCTGTTTGATCTCGCGCCAGCGCGGGCGCTTACTGGATTAAACAACAGCTATGCGGTGACGCCGGCGGGAGAGCGCTTCCTCTTCGTCACGGCTCGGGAGGAGGCCGCGAGTCTGCAATTCACCGTCGTGACGAACTGGGCGGCGGAGGCGAAGAAGTGAGGGAACGTTGATGGATCGTAGCCATTTAGCCGCGTAGCGGCATTTGAGCGTAGGCAGGTCATTTATGGCCTGTGGAGAGAGCCGATGATTTCCGCGTCGCGTAGCGACGATTGAATCAGCAGATATTCAATCGTCGCTACGCGACGCGGTCGTTTCATCTTTGCTCAGCAGGCCATAAATGACCTGCCTACGCTCAATCGTCCCGCTGGGACAAAGCTGAATAATTCGACGAATCCCTACTTCATAAACCCGCTCGCGCGGCTGAACTGAGAACTCAATTCATCATTCAACGCATCATCCAGCGCGAGCAATTGGCGCAGCGACGGACTCAACCGCTCTTGCACTTCCCGGCTCAGCAATTCTTTTTGATACTGCTGTTGCGGCTTGTCCCAGCGGCAATAAAAACTGTGCAGCGCGCGGCGATGCTGGCTGGTGCGATTCGCCGTTGCGCCGTGCCACATGTGCGTGTTCATCACGACGACCGTCCCAGCCTTTTCGAGCAACAACACTTCGTCCGGGTGCGGCGCGGACGGATCGGCCAACACGTCTTGTGGCAATTGGCCGATGTGATGCGAGCCGGGCACCATTCGCGTTGTGCCGTTGTCCGCCGTGAAATCGTCCAGCAGCCAGATCGTGTTGCAAATCCAAAAGCCTTTCTCGTCCGGCACCGCGCCGACATCGCAATGCAGCGGCTGCACCCAATCGGAATGCGGATTGGCCGAGCGAAAGTTCAAACTGCTGAGTTTGATTTCATCGCCAATGACGTGGCGCACGAGCGACAAAATCTTCGGCTCGGCGATCAACTCTTCAAACAACGCGCCGCAATTCACCAGATTCGCCAGCCGTCGCGTTTGCGGTTCCTGCCGATATTCTGCGCCCGCGCTCTCGCCCTGCTCGGCATAAATTTCTTCGCAGCGCGCGCGCAAAGTGTCCAGTCGTTCGGTCGCAAGAAAATCAGGCAACACGACATAGCCGACCGTATCAAGCTGTTGTTCTTCCAGTTCAGACAGGGAGAAAGGATTCGTCTTCATGCCGCTCATCATAGCGAGCCAATTTTAGATTGCCAAGATGCGGGCGCTTGACAAAGACGCAGGCGGCGAGTAAAGTCCCGCCTTCGATTTTGACGCGGGGTGGAGCAGCCTGGTAGCTCGTTGGGCTTAATCACCTGATTAGTCAGAACGCTTGACAACTAATTCTGGATGGGCTGCACGCGAAGAAATTTGCGTGCGATCACCTCTCAAATTCGGGGAAGCCTAAAGCGTTGGTAATCCCGAGCCAAGCTTGTCGCAAGGCAAGAAGGTGTAGAGACTTGACGGGAGGCACCCTAACAGTTCGGCTGAGGGTGAAGAGAAAGTCCAGACCACGAACCGAATCGTCGGGCGGCGAAAGCCGAAGTGGTACGCATAACCCAAAGGTCGTAGGTTCAAATCCTACCCCCGCAACCAAATTAAAAGGCCACTGCAAAGGTGGCCTTTTGTATTTGAATCTCCCTTCACCGCAGAGACGCGGAGAACTCGCAGAGTTACGCAGAGAAACACTCTGTGAACCTCTGCGAACCCTCTGCGGTGAAAAAACTATGTTTGTTTCTCGCGTCGAAACACTTCGATCAACGCCTTCTCTTCCGCGCCCATCGCGTCCAGTTTTTTCAGCCACGTTTTTTTGTACGGTTTCAGCGCATCCACGATGGCCTGCGCGACAGCCAAATTGCGAAACCATTTTTTGTTCGCGGGGACGATGTGCCAGGGCGCGTCTTTGGTGCTGCAACGATTGATCGCGTCTTCGTAGGCGGCGCTGTAATCGTCCCAATGTTCCCGCTCCTTCCAATCGCCGACTGAGAGCTTCCACGCTTTCGTCGCATCCTGCTCGCGTTCGAGGAGGCGTTCTTCCTGCTCTTCCGAGCTGATGTGCAAATAAAACTTGAGCACAATCGTGTTCGTGTCCAGCAGCAGTTTCTCAAAGTGGTTGATGTGTTCGTAATGCGCTTTCCAAACCGGCTTCGGCGCGAGCTTGTGAACACGCACGACCAGCACGTCTTCGTAATGCGAGCGATTGAAAATCGTCATCTGCCCGCGCGCTGGCGTTTGCTGATGCACACGCCAGAGAAAGTCGTGCGCGAGTTCGTTCGTCGTCGGAACTTTGAACGAAGCGACGTTGCACGCGAGCGAGTTCAGCGGCCCCATCACGACACGAATCGTGCCGTCTTTGCCGCTCGTGTCGCGGCCTTGCAAAACGATCAACACGCTTTGC
This sequence comes from uncultured Heliobacteriaceae bacterium, assembly GCA_964631865.1. Taxonomy (GTDB): domain Bacteria; phylum Acidobacteriota; class Blastocatellia; order RBC074; family RBC074; genus JAFDVL01. Next base: position 3,944 of record CAZWAK010000148.1, read on the forward strand.
TCGCCTGCGGCATACAGCAGTTCCTGCAACTCCATCAACTCCTCGCAGAGCGCCGCCGTCTTCGCGTCCGCTTCCTCGCGCGTGAGTCCGGCATCGTGGTCGGGGTCGAATTGTTTGAGTTTGATGTTCTTTTTGCCCGTGATGCGAAAGGTATAGCTCATAGTCAAAATTAAGGTAGCGCAAACTGTCAGTTTGCGGCGTTCGTTCGTGATTTTTGGATAGAAAACTAAGATCGCAGACGTCCGTTTTCTTTCAGCATATTGGATTTGCAGACCACGCAAACTGACAGTTTGCGTTACCGCATCAAGCCGCTCCGTATTTCTTGAACCACGCTTGCAACCGCTTCCAGCCATCTTGCGCGTCGTCTTTCTTGTAGCCGTCTCGATAATCCGCGTGGAAGCCGTGCTTGGCTTCCGGGTAGACGATGATCTCAGACTTGCTCTTGCCTTTCGCCAACTCGGCTTTCATTTGCTCCACCGTCGGCAGCGGGATACCCGTGTCTTTGCCGCCATACAACCCCAGCACAGGCACTTTCAGCGTCGCCGCAATCTCCGTCGGGTGCTTCGGCTGCAAATCGCTTTTTTGCTGCGGCGGAACCAGACGTCCGTACCACGCGACACCGGCTTTGACTTTGGGATTGTGCGCCGCATACAACCACACAATGCGCCCGCCCCAGCAAAAACCCGTGATGCCGAGTTTCTTCGTATTGCCTTTGTTTTTGCCTGCCCACGCGACGGCGGCATCAAGGTCAGACATCACTTGCGCGTCCGGGACTTTTTGCACGATGGGAAAAATCTGGTTCATTTGGAGCTTCGATACGTCGCCTTGCCGCACATATAGTTCGGGGGCAATCGCCAAATGACCGAGCTTGGCGAAGCGGCGGCAGATGTCTTTGATATGTTCGTGAACGCCGAAAATTTCCTGCACGACCAGGACGGTCGGAAAGTTTTTGCCTTTCTCCGGCATTGCGCGATACACCGGGATTTCGACATCTTTCGTCGGGATTTTGACTTCGCCCGCGACGAGGCCCGTCGTGTCGGTCGTAATCAAATCCTGCGCGTTGATCGGATGTGTAGCGAGCGCAAAGCCCGTGGCAAGCGATGTCGCCATAAAGCCGCGCCGCGAGGTTTTGGTTTGGGGAAATAAACTATTGAGGTCTTCTAACATACGTGTGAACTCCTTCTTCAGATTTGGAGCGACCGGCAGGAGAGATTACGAAACATACGAAAATAACGAAACAAACGGAACATTAGACATTATCGGGGATAAACCACGAGGATTACGGAGCGCACGGGGGAGCCAGAAAAAGCCGGTAACGTTTATTTCTTTTTTCGTGTGTTTCGTAATCTCTCCTGCCCAATGAATTCGCTCCTCAAATTTAGACGTGGACGGGACTGTACGACAGTTCGCCGTCCGCTTTTTTGTATTTCAAGGCGATGTACGCGAGCCAGCCATAAAACGCAAGGACGGCCAGAATCACGATCCAGCCTTTGATGTAACCGATAGCCGCGTTGCTGAACAACTCCGACGTCGAGCGAACGAATTCCGCCGCGCCGCTTCTGGGTTGCAACACGCTGGTCGTCGTCTTCAGCGTCCACGCCAGCAGCAAAATCAAAAACACCCAGCAATAATTGCGGCGCAACCGTCGCGCCATCGCCTGATTGAGCGACACGTAAAATTGCGGATTGCGAATGTCGCGGCCCAATTCGCGCATCCAGTCATATTCCTGGAAATTATCCGCCGCAAAAATCGCGCCGTAATAATTGCGTTCGACCAGCCGTACGCGCCGCCGATAGACATCAAAGAACCGATAGCGCCGCGATTCGATCACCAGCAGCAAATACACCAACACCATCCCAAACAACAACACGCCGTGATGCGATTGCGCCGTTGATAATGACACCGACAACAATGCGGCGACGACCGTGATCGCCCAATTCGTCGTGCGATCCATGCGGTCGCGCCAACTCTGCATGCGCGCCATCTCGCCGCGATAGTAATGCGCCATCGTGTTGACGTATTCCGCTGGCGTCGTTGGGGTCATCACCGGTTGGGATTTGGGGATGGTGGTCATAAAGCTTGGGGATGGGACTGATAGGAGTTATAGGACAAATAGGAGGTTTGGCATTAAGACTCCTATTCGTACCCTAACTCTCAGCAGTCCCATCCTTTTCAAAAGTCACATCTGCTTAATAAACCCACGCAGCCGCAACCAATTTTCCAGCAGCTTCGGCCACGTATTCAGCGCGTTGTCATACGGCGCTAAGCCGACGCCGTGTCGTCCGTGTTCATAGATGTGCAGTTCGTACGGCACTTTGTTTTTGCGCAATGCTTCGGCAAACAACAAACTGTTTTCGACCAGCACGCCCGCGTCATCCATCGTGTGAAACAAAAACGTCGGCGGCGTCTTCGTGGTCACCTGCTTTTCGTTCGACATCAATTCCACGAGCTTTGGATCAGGCGTTTCGCCGAGCAGATTTTTGCGCGAGCCTTTATGCACAAACGCTTCGTTCGTCAGTGTGATGACCGGGTAACACAGAATCGCTACGTCAGGCCGCGAACTGACGCGCTCAATCGGATCGCTCGCATTCTTGTCGCCCTCATCAAAATGCGTCGCCAGCGTCGCCGTCAAATGCCCGCCCGCCGACGAACCCATAATGCCGATGCGGTTCGGATCAAGTTTCAATTCGTCCGCTTTCGACCGCAAATACCGAATGGCACGCGCCGCGTCGAGCATTGGCGCAGGATGCTGATACGGCGCGACGCGATATTTCAGCACGGCTGCGGTGAGGCCGATGCCATTCAAATATTTCGCATAATCATAGCCTTCGTGATCCGCCAGCGCGCCATACCCGCCGCCCGGACAAACGACCACCGCCGCGCCCGTTGCCAAGTGTTGCGCGGGTTTGTAAATCTGAAGCGAAGGGATGTCTGCCGCCGCCGAACCTTTCGCCAAGGGCGCACCGTTCGGCCAGAGCGGAATCGGTTCGGGACGCGCTTCATTGCGTTGTGCAAGTGTGATGGCGGAAAGCAGAAATGTCAGCAACACAGCTTTGAGCATTCAAGGTTAACCTTTCGAGTGTTGGAATTGGAAACGTTTGTGCGCGCAAAGTTATAGCGCGGAGTTGAATGGAGTGCAAAGCGAAAAGGGAGACAGATGAAGATCGCAGAAGTTCGTAGCGATTTACGATGACAACACACCTTTCAAGCGAATCAAGGTTCGCAACGCTTCATTGACTGCCGTGTTGTCAGGAAAGTACCGAGCCACGTCCGGTTCAAGCTGCACTGTCACGCTCAAATTTTTGCGCCGTGCAATGGCCCGCAGTTCTTTGAGATTGTACTCAGGCCGCAGTTCGTCGTTCAGGTCGTATTCATTATCTGTTAGTAATTCAAGGTTCTTCTTCATAGTCGTGTAATTCCTGGCGCGTCGCTTTTCGCGCACTGATAATCCGAATCACGTCGCCGCGTTCGACAAACGAAACAAATCCGCTCTTTGTTAGAAGTTCCGAGCGCAATCAAACGATCTTCAGACGCTGAACGATCAGGGTCAGGAAAAACTTCATGCAGCGGATCATCGAAAACGGTAGCGGCTTCCGTGAAGGAAACCCTGTGCCGCTTGAGATTGCTCGCAGCTTTGGGCGGATGCCATTGAAATCGTTGTGCCAAAGTCGTTTTCTCCTCAACCCCGTCGCGCAAGTAAAAACCACCTAACTTGCTTGAGTTTTATAACGCAGCAGAAGCGCGGAGTGCAAAGCAAAAGGGCGACCTGTGTAGATCGCCCTTTGTTGAATCAAACCTTCGGCCTTTCTTTATCTAATAACTTTTACGGTTAAGACGACGATCAAGGCCTTGTCGCGCAAGCTGGCCGTGCCGACAACCAGCTTTTCGCCCTCACGAATCTGAAGGTTATTGCCAATTTGCGCGGAACCAAATTCAGCGGTTTGCCCCGCGATCTCAAACTTAAATCCATTCAAGTACAGACTCGATGGGGTCACATCGTATTGCCCCAAAAACTGACCGATGTGATAGCTGTAATTGGCATCCTGTTTCCGCTCAAACAACGGCGCGCCAACGGTAATCACACCTCGTCCTCCCACTCCGCTTGGCGCGTATGCGCGCTGAACGATGGAGGTCAGTAAAGAGTAGTTTTTGAAGTTCAGGGTCGTTTGCAACTGCTTCATTACGTCCTTCAGTTCAGCCGGAACGGCGGCACTGGTGTCCGCAGAATCCATATTGCTGGCCAGCAATGCATGCAAGTGAAGCTCTACATCAGGGGCGCGTTTGGCCGGAGGTTTGGCAATATCGAGCCGCTTGATCGCTTCTTCGATGGCCGCGATGTTTTCGGGAAAATCACGCACGGTGAGCGTTTTCATTTCGCTGTCGGGTTGCATCGTAGCACCTTTGAAGCCGCTGCCAAGTGGTTCAAGAATGGAAAGTAATTCTCGCGGGTCACGGTTCTTGAGTTCAAAGATTTTCCCTTTGAATCCACTGAAATCCACATATTTCGATTCTCTAACCGGCTGTGGTTGCGTGTTTGTTTGCGCCCGCACGGAAAACGAACATAAGAAGGTTAAGGCGATCAAGAGTGCTTTGCTTTTCATAGCTTTTCTCCAACGTTATTTGGTGTTTTCGGTCAAGGGAACAGGATTTGTCCGCCCCGTTTCTTGGGGCATGAGCCAGATGATACGGATGTTCGGGTCAGCGGTTTGCAATTCAATCCGCAGCATTTCGGGTTCGGTTTCTTGAGCAGCGGCAACGGCTGTCGCGTCTTCGGGTTGTAAGGGCGCTTCAACTCCTGTTGCCCTTGCAGGGCTGGGCGAATTTGTCGCACTGTTCTCAGGGTTGCGTTCGCTGACGCTCACTCCACCCTGGGCTTTATTCTTGCGCCCCATTCGGGGCTGAAAGATGTTTTGCGCGATGGGTGTTTTTTGTGTAGCTTCCTTTGGCAATACGTTCAAGACAGATGATGCAGAGTCACTTGTCTTGTTGGCAACTTGAACGTTCTTGGTTCCCGCATCACGCCGCGACAGCAGAATGCCGCTCGCCAACAAGATAACAGCGGCAGCAGCGAATCCTACTTTCCAATTCCAAAGCGGCGACAGCCAATCAGCGATTGATGGACGTGAATTCATTTGCGCCATCTCGCATCGCACCGCAGTCCGCATCGTAGCCAACATTGCTTCATCAAATGCAGGCAGCGCCATCGCGCGCAACGACAATTGGCTCGCTTGAAATTCAGCGACGAGCGCGCGGCACGAATCGCACAGTTCGACGTGCTTCGTCACTTGCTGCATTGCGGCAGCGTCCAAATCGGCTTCGACAAAGAACGGGATAAGTTGTTCAGCTTCTCGACAGTTCATAGTTTGCGCTGACCTCCTTTCAAGAAGCAGGCGCGGTATTGTTTGATCTTGGTACGGGCGGCGCTGATTTGCGAACGCACAGTGGTCGCGGACGAGCCTAAAATCCGCGCGACTTCTGCGGTCGGCAAGCCTTCCAAATCGCGCAAGACAAGCGCGGCGCGTTCTTTTTCGCTCAAGGTTGACAGGGCGCGCAGCACAATCACCTGCTCTTCGGCCTGCATCGCGGCGCGTTCGGAATTGTCCCGGCTCAATAACGGCGGCAACGTGCCAGCTTCCTGCTCGGCTTCCAACGATGAGTGCGCAGCCCTGCGTTTGCGTGCGACGTCGTGACAGACGTTGATGACGATGCGATAGAGCCAGGGCGCGAATTCCTGCTGCGCGTCGTATTTGGGCAAGTGTTTGTAGAGTCGCAAAAACACTTCCTGCGCCGCATCGCGCGCGTCTTCCAGATTGCCGAGCATCCGCCACGCCGTCGCCAGCACCCGTTTTTGATGGGCGAGCATCAATTGCTCGAACGCTTGCGGATCGCCGCTGCGCGCACGTGCAATGATCGTGTCTGAATTGTAACGACTGCCCTGCGAAACCTGATTCATCACAAGAGCGATGTCGGCAACGTTGCTGCTCATCTTCGGCCTCCTTCTGGCAACCTCCATCTTGCTCTGTCATTATGAACTACTCCGGGTGCGGCGAAAACGTTGAGAAGAAATTCTGAGGCGTAGCGCGATTGGCGAAGTCAGGGCAAGAACCAGGCAAAAAAATGTGGGAGAGAAAAATGCCAACTGGCTTGAAGACCTATCTGACCCGCACATCTGTTAACAGACGCAAGCGCTGCAAGTTCATTCGCAGCGGAGCGCCCTAATCGGTTCCACCTTCGTCGCTCGCCGCGCGGGAAGCCAACACGCGAACAACGTCACGACGATCAGGAATGCAACGACCGCCGCAAACGTCAGCGGATCTGTCGCACGCACGCCGAACAGCAACGCATTCAGCAACCGCGTCAAACCGAACGCTCCGACCAAACCAATGCCGACGCCGCTCACCACCAGCTTCATTCCCTGCCCCAGCACCAGCCACATCGGCATCGCGCGCAAAGTTCGCCCACAATTCAATCGGTTCCGCCTGTATCGGAAACTGAAATCCAGGCGGCATCACGCCAACAACGGTGTGCGGTTCGCCATTGAGGGGCAACGTCTGACTGACAATGTTGACATCGCCTTTGCAGCGGTTTTGCCACGCATTGTAGCTCAGCACGACCGCGCGCCCGCCGCCGATTCTGTCTTCGTTCGCCGTAAACGTGCGGCCCAACAACGGCGCGACCTTGAGCAGCGGAAACAAATTAGACTCGACGACCATTCCACGCAATCGTACCGCACCGCTCTCCTGCGCCAGCGTGAAGCCTCTCGAACCATACGCGGCGAGCTGCTCGAACGCCTAACTCTGCGCGCGATAGTCTACGAGATCAGGATGCGACAACGAACCAAACCGCGTGCGGATCCTGTGTTTCGGTCGAGCCGATGGCGACGATGCGCTCCGCTTCCGCAAACGGCAACGCCCGCAGCAACACCGCATTGATGACACTGAAAATTGCCGTGTTCGCGCCGATGCCCAACGCCAGCGTCAGCACGGCAATCAACGTAAAGCCCGGTTGTTTCCTCAACATTCGCGCGCCGTAGCGCAGGTCTTGCCACAAGGTTTGCATAAGTTCTCCTCAAGCCATCAGCTTTCAGCCTCAAGAGATGTGCCGACGGCTGATGGCTGATAGCTGATGGCTGATAGCTATTCACATCTGAGCGCAATCATCGGATCTACTTTCGTCGCTCGTCGGGCCGGAAGCCAACAGGCCAGCAGCGCCACGAGAGCCAATAAAATCGCGGCTCCGGTGAAGGTTAGGGGGTCGGTTGTGCCAACGCCATACAACATCGCCGACAACAACCGCGTCACGCCGAAGGCTCCCGCAACGCCCAACACGATGCCCGTCAACGTCAGTCGCAAACCTTGTCCCAGCATCAGCCGCAGGATTTCGCCTCTGCCAGCGCCGAGCGCCATCCGAATGCCGATCTCCTGCGTGCGTTGTGTCACGGCGTACATCATCACGCTGTAAATCCCGGCGATGGCGAGGATCAACGCGACGCTCGCAAACGCACCGAACAGCACGAGGCTGAAGCGGCGCTGATTGAGCGATGTCGAGAAGATTTGTCCGAGCGTGCGAAATGCGAGCGGCGCGTTCGGTTGCAGTTGCTGCATCGTCGCGCGCAGTTGCGGGATCAACGTCGCCGGTTCCGCTTGTGCGCGCGCGACGACGGAAAAATCTGCGGTGCGGCGCGGACGCTGCAAATAATGCACGTAAATCGTCGCTTCGGTGTTGGCGTCCAAGCCGTAATCACGCACGTCGCTGACAATGCCGACGATGTGCAGCAACTGTTCGTAGCCATCCATATTGCCGAATTGCAACGTGCGCCCCAGCGGGTCTTCATTCGGGAAAAATTGTTTTGCCAAGCGCTCCGTAATCACGGCGGCGTGCTGTGCATTCGGGCCGTCGCTGTCATTGAAGACACGTCCGCGCACCAACCGAATGCCCATTGCATCGAAGTAGCCGCCCGATGCGATGCGATATTCGCCAATCCCTTTTTTCGTCGGGTCGTTATCAATCAGGAATTGCCCATTCGGCCCGCCGCCCGTCATCGGCACAACCGAAACGCCCCCGACTGAGACTACACCGGGCAAGGCTTTCATGCGTTCGAGCATTTGTTGATGAGCTACGGCGAGTTGTTGTTCCTGCACGTTTTCCTGTGGATTCGGGCTGGAGACATCCAGCATCGGCGCGGGGAGCGTGAACTCCATCGCCACCGCGCTTTCCGCTTGGAAGCCGGGATCAATTTGCAGCAACGTGCGGAAGCTTTTCGCCAATAATCCCGCGCCAATCAACAGCATCAACGTCAATGCGATTTGCGCGACCACGAATGTCGCACGCAATCGTTTGCTGGCCGTATGCGCTGACATTCCGCGCCCCGATTCGTTCAAGCCCGCACGCAATTCGGCGGCGGCAAAGCGCAACGCCGGAACGCAGCCCAACACCACCGCGACCAATAACGACAGGCCGAACGTGAAGCCGAGCACGCGCCAATCAATCGCAATTTCGTTCGCGCGCGGCAGGTTTGCTTTGTTCAGCCCGACCAGCAAATCCAAACACCATACCGACAGCAACACGCCGCCCGCGCCCGCGAGCAAAGCGAGCAACACGTTCTCGATAATCAGTTGCTGCAACAACCGCCAGCGCGTCGCGCCCATCGCCGCGCGCACGGCGAATTCTTTTTGTCGCGCGGTGACTTGCGCCAATAACAAATTCGCGACGTTGGAACAGGCCACGAGCAAGAGGGATCCGACCGCCGCCAGAATGATCGTGAGCGTCTGTTGCACATTGCCGACGACCGCTTCCTGCAACGGCGTGGCCGCGAGATCAACCAGGTCTACACCTTTGCCGTGTTCCTGTCGGAGTTGCCGACCGATGGCACTGAGTTCGGTGCGGGCGCTGGATAACGTCGCCCCGGATTTCAGACGACCAATCGCGCGCCAGTTGTGCGCTGTGCGCGATTGATTGGGCGGGCGCAATTCGCTTGACGTCCATAAATCGGTGCCGAGCGGAAAATTGAAGCTCGCAGGCATCACGCCGATGACGGCATAGCTATTGTTATCCACGCGCAGTTGCACATTGCTCAAATCGGTTTTGCCGCCGAGTTGCGATTGCCAGAAAGCGTGGCTAACGAGGATCGCAGTCGCTCCGCCGACGCGCGTTTCTTCGGCAACAAAATTGCGACCGAGGAGCGGCTGCACACCCATTACTTGAAGAAATTCGCGCGACACCCACGCCACGTCTTTGCGCACGGGTTCGCTGCCGCCCAGCACGGTCGTCGTGCCGCTGCCATATTGTGCAATCGCTTCCAGGCTTTGCTGGCGCGCGCGCAAATCATCCAGGTTCGGTTGGGCAAAGCGAATCTTGTTCCCGCGTTCGTTGACTTCGTTGAGCGCGACGAGGCGGTCGGCGTTTGGATATGGCAACGACCGCAACAGCACGGCGTCCACGATGCTGAAAATCGCGGTGCAAGCGCCGATGCCGAGCGCGAGCGAGATGATGGCGGTTAGCGTAAATGTGGGTTTGGCGCGCAGCATGCGGGCGGCGTATCGGATGTCTTTCCACAAACTGTTCACGGCGTGCTTCCTCCTGCTTGTTTGATGAAATAGTCTTCGTCAGTCAGGCGATCAGCAATTCCCAATTTGAAATTGCCGTGGACGAAAAATACCAATTCTTCATTGTTCCTTCTTCCTTTTTCATTGTTTCCCAGGGGTTCCCTCGTCGAACAATGAAGAGTGAAGAAGGAACAATGAAGAATCCAGTGGTTTCATCCCCAAATTGAGAATTGCTGTCAAGCGATGTGCCAGGCAGCTAACTGCTTGCAAACGCGGCAGCGCCCGGGCCAGCACAGCGCAATCAACTGTCCGCTTTCGGGATGTCGCCGTCCCAAAACCGCCCAGAGATCGTGTACTATCCTCGCTATGCAAACGACGCTTCCTGTTATTGACCTGCATCATCCCGACCGCGCGGTCGTGGCGACACAATTGCACCAAGCCTGTTGCGAGCACGGCTTTTTCTATCTGGCGGGACACGGCATTGATGAAACCCTGCAAGCGCGCTTGGAAACCGTGAGCCGTCAATTCTTCGCACAACCCGCCGCAGCCAAAATGCAAATCGCGATGGCACGCGGCGGCAAAGCGTGGCGCGGCTATTTTCCGGTCGGCGGCGAATTAACGTCGGGGCTGCCGGATTGGAAAGAAGGCTTGTACTTCGGTGCAGAATTGCACGACGACCATCCGTTGCCGCTGCACGGCGCAAACCTGTTTCCTGACGAATGGCCGGAGTTGCGCGCAACGGTGCTGGAATACATCGCGGCGATGACCGAACTCGGTCACACCGTGATGCGCGACATTGCGCTGAGTTTGGGCTTGGAGGAATCGTATTTCGCCGCGCGCTATACGGGCGATCCGTTGATTCTGTTTCGCATTTTCAATTATCCGGCGAATGCTGACGCAAGCGGCTGGGGCGTCGGCGAGCATACCGATTACGGCTTGCTGACGATTTTGAAGCAGGACGATTGCGGCGGCTTGCAAGTGAAAACACGAAGCGGCTGGATCGAAGCGCCGCCGATTCCGAACACCTTCGTCTGCAACATCGGCGATATGCTGGATCGCTTGACCGGCGGGTTGTATCGCTCGACGCCGCATCGCGTGCGCAATGTGAGCGGGCGCGACCGCTTGTCGTTTCCGTTTTTCTTCGATCCGAACTGGCACGCGGAAATTGCGCCGATTGCGCACGGCTTGAGCGTTCCCGATGACGCAGCGCAACGCTGGGATCAGGCGAGCGTCCACGAATTTCGTGGCACGTATGGCGCGTATTTGCTAGGCAAAGTGGGCAAGGTCTTTCCGCAGTTGCAACGCGATGTGTTGTGAAGCGGCAGGGGCTGAGAGAAATCCTCGCTGGGGTTAGGAAGAGTTTTTGACGTCGGCGCTGTGCAACGAAGCCGTGCGTGTCATGGCCCCCCATTTGGCCTGCTTTTTGAACAGCCAGTCGAACAACCCTTTCATACGCCAGTAGGAATTCAACTGCCGATAGCCAAAATTTTCCGCCACCGCCACAGCGAGCAGCAACAGTAAATGTTTGGGGCGCGGATAGAGGTGAAACGAAAGTTCTTCCAATAACAAAGCCGTGACCGAATTCAGCAGCCCCAGCCCCAGCGCCAGCGAAAGAAACGCCAGCGTCGCCGTGCTGGAAACCAAACCGAGCCAGAAGGCCAACGCCATAAACAGGTAGCCGACGACTTCGATCAACGGGCCGAGCCATTCAAACAGCACCATGTACGGAAACGCCAACCAGCCCACCGCGCCGCCGTGCCGCGCAAACAATAAACCGCGATTCAGCCACAAACTCTCGGACAAACCGCGCTGCCAACGCACCCGCTGATTGCGCAGCGTAGGCAAATCTTCCGGCGCTTCGGTCCAACAAACGGGGTCGGGCAGATAGGCGATGCGATACGGTTGCCGTCGCGCGCGAAGCCGACGGTGCATTCGCACAATCAGTTCCATATCTTCGCCAATCGTGCTGTGACGATAGCCGCCGACCGATACGACGGTTTCTTTGTCAAATAACCCGAACGCGCCGGAAATCAGCAACAACGCATTGCACTCAGACCAGCCGACGCGCCCGAACAGAAACGCGCGCAAATATTCGACGATTTGAAACAGCGCCAGCAAATTGCGCGGCAACCCCGCGCCGACCAAAAACCCGCCGCGCACCTGACAGCCGTTGACGATGCGCACCGTGCCGCCACAGGCCACCATGTGCGGGTCTTCCAAAAAGGGACGCACCAACCGTTCCAGACTGTCGCGCTGCAAAATCGAATCGGCGTCGAGCGCGCAAAACAGCGGATAGCGCGCACTGTTGATGCCCGCATTCAGCGCATCGGCTTTGCCGCCGTTGGCCTTGTCCAGCACGCGCAATTGCGGATAGTGCGGCGAACGATAGATGGCTTTGACCTCCTGCGTCGGCAAGCGATCCCGATACACTTCAGGAAACCGCACGAGCGCGAACTCTGCGATCAGCACGTCCAACATGCGATCCCGCGAGCCGTCGTTGATGACGATGATCTCGTATTCCGAGTAGTTCATCTGCAACAACGAACGAATCGAGGCCGTGATGTTGGCTTCTTCGTTGTAGGCCGGCACGAGGACGCTGATCGGCGGCTCAAAGCCGGAATACATTTGCGGCAAATCATCCAATGACCGCTCTTGCGTGTACTGGGAAAGTTTGCGGAAGGAGATCAGATGCAGGAGCAGGTAGCTGCCGTGCAGCCCCAGAAAATACAGCAGGAAAAACCATTGCGAATGGACGACCAACTCGTGAAGCGTCATCGCGGCAACGCCTCCTGCATCGTGCGCTCGGCCAGGGCGTGCGTCAGAATCTCGCGCGCGAAGGGATTCGGATGCGTGTGCGCCAGAGGCGCGAGTCGGGTCGGTTCGCCAAACGGCCAATGCACGAGAGATTGCGCAGCGCGATACCGCACCCACCATTGCGGGTCTTCCAACAACGCAATCAGTTGTGCTTGATCCTGTTCCGCTCCCACGCGACCCAACGCGACCGCCGCCTGCATTCGCACCAACCACTGCGGATGCGTCAAACAAGCGCGCGCGAAAACGACGTCGGCAGGATCGTTGATGAAGGGCAAGCAGGCGTGCAACACGCGCTCGTCTTCGGAGGTTTGCAACCACTCTCGAATAAGCGGAAGCGCCACTTCGCCGTGCGCTACGGTCAGATAGCGAATCAGTCGGGGCCGGGAGGCAGGCGCAATGGTCAACAACGCTTGTGCGAGCGGTTGCGAAACCACATCGGCACCGGCTTCCTTGAGCAATTGCATGATGCGCGTCATGGGCCAATCCTGCCGCGTGGCAATGAGCGGCAGCAGAAACGGAAGCGCCGCGCTGGCATTGATCTGCATCAACGCGCGAGCTGCCGCTAACGCCAAGACCGTGTGCGAACTGCCCGCGATGGTTTGCAGCGACTCCCACACCGCCGCGTCGCGCAGATGCCCCAGCGTCACGATAGCCATCAATCGTTGCCGCAGACTGCGCTGGCGCAACATTTGACGGGCGATTTTGTCCACTTCGGTCAGACGCGCGAGTTCATTCAATTGATCTTTGGTGGTGGCGAGCAACGATTCGTGCAGATAATTCCACAAGCTCAGAAACGTGTAGACATCGGCGCGCGCGATGGGCGGAACACTAGGTGGCACCGCTTCCAGACTTTGCATCAACAAAGGTCGCCAGCGCGTCAGGAAGCGTTCGCGGCGGCGCTGGCGCACGATGAGCAAGGCGCGCAACAACATCAATTGCAAGGCGAACAGCAGCGTCAGCACCAACACGCCAATGCCCCCCCAGATCACGCCTTTGAGCATCTGCTCAGAAGTAATACCGAAGCCCAATACTCATTCCCTTCTTACTGTAAATGTCGCCTTGCCGGTTCCAGTTCACATCGTAGCTGAGCGCCCAATGCGCATTCATCCAATGACGTCCGGTCAGCGCCACGCCGCGCGCTTCGCTGCGCAACAAACCGCGCGGCCCCAGATTCGTCAATTCCTGCCCCGCCGCGACAGTCATACCTATCGAATGGCGCTCGCCGTAGTAATAATTGGCTTGCACGCTGTGGCTCGTCGCGACGCCCGTGCCCGGCTGTTGGCTCACAAACAGCGTGTACGCGGCGCGATACTTTCGCCAGTACCGCTCCAGCGTCACCGTGCTCAAATTCGCGCTCGTGCGGTTGTAGGCCGAATGGCGAAACCCGGCGTGAGCAACCCAACCGCGTCCCAATTCGCGCCCCAATTGACCAAACGCCGACCAGCGCGCCTGCACACGATGCGACGGGCTGGCGCTGGCTTCGACTTGGGCCAGCCAACGTTGGCCGAGCGGAAAATAGACGCCGCCCGTGAATTGCTGATCGCGCAGCGCAAACCGCTCCGTCGCGCTCACCGAGCCATAGAGCACACGTCGCGCGGCCAGTTTTTTGCTGACATCGAGGGTGACACTGCGCCAGGGCGCATAGCCGTGCGTGAGGCGTTCATAACTCGTGCGCAATTCAATCTCAACCTGCTGCGCCGCCGGTTGTGTCTGCGCCA
>CAZWAK010000148.1:18120-19777 GCA_964631865.1 uncultured Heliobacteriaceae bacterium
GTCATCGTGTCCAAATATTCGCAGGCGCGTTGCCCGTCGGCAGCCAGCGTGACGTCGAACCCTTCGCGTTTGAGTCGGAAATCGAGCAAATACGAAATGATCTCGTCATCCTCGACCACCAATACTTTCGGTCTCTCAGTATTTGAACCGCTGTAATAATTTCTCAGCATTTCACTCATCGTTTCACTCCCATCGAATTCCGCCCAAATCACTCTCCTAAAAAGAGTCGGATGCGCTCGAACTCTTGTTCGAGGCGCTGAAGGGTTTCGGCCATCGGCTCGTGTTGCTGTTTGCGCCCCAACTCTTCTAACTCGCGCAACGGTGGGACGACGGCGCGCATGCCGCAGGTGGCGCTGGAGCCTTTCAGACTATGCGCGGCGCGTTCGAGTCGTTGGAAATCGCTGGCCGCCAGGGCTTGCTTCAGTTCTTCGATCACGGCTGTCGCCTTCTGCAAATAAAACTCCACCAGGTCTTGCACGCCGGGGCCATTGCCGCCGCCGACCTCCAGCAACAATTCGACATCTACCGGCACGTCGTCTAACTCCGGCGGCGTAGTCAGCAACAATTCCGGGTACGGCAGCGGCGGTTCGCCCGACCACGTACACGACAATTTGTACCAATGCGCAAGCATCATGCCGAGGTCACGCAGGCGCACGGGTTTGGACAGATAATCGTCCATGCCAGCGGCCAGACATTTGTCGCGATCCCCGGTCATGGCGTGCGCCGTCAGCGCAATGATGGGCGTGTGGCGCAGTCTTCCTTCGAGCCGCCGAATCTCTGCGGTGGCGGCATAACCGTCCATCTCCGGCATCTGGCAATCCATCAACACCAGATCGTATGATTTTTGCTGCACAGCCTCGACCGCCTGACGTCCGTTGGAAACGATTTCGGCGTGGTAGCCGAGTTCTTCCATCTGTCGTTTCAAGACCTTTTGATTCACTTCATTGTCTTCGGCAATCAGGATCGCGCCGATGCGAGGCGGCGTGGATAGCGCGTTTTGGGCATGCACTTCATTCAACGTATGCTGCGTCACCAGCGCGGAGCGCTCCGCCCCCGCAATGACGGTCACGAGACAATCGTAGAGTTGCGAGCGGCGAATCGGTTTCGGCAAATAGGCGGCGAGTCCCAATTGACGCGCGACTTCGCCGTGCCCGCGATGGCCACGCCGATTCAAAGTGGACATCAGAATCACGCGCGTCTGGGCTAAGGCCGGATCCGCTTTGATCGCGCGCGCCAAATCGAAGCCATCCATATCGGGCAGTTGCAAATCCACCAGCGCCAAATCAAACGGTTCGTCCTGCGCGGCGGCACTGCGCAACCAATCCAACGCTTGCAAGCCGCTGGCGGCTTCGACCGACAACATGCCCCACGAGGTGGTTTGCGTCACCAGAATGTGGCGCGAAATAGCGTGATCGTCCACGATGAGGGCGCGCAGATGGCTTAAATCGGTGAACAGCACGGGAGCGGCGTCGCTCACTCTGGCTTGCTTTTCCAACCACACGGTGAAGGAGAAGGATGAGCCTTGTCCCAGCACGCTTTCGACGCCAATCTCACCGCCCAATAGCTCGACGAGTTGTTTGGAAATCGCCAGCCCCAAACCTGTGCCGCCAAAGCGCCGCGTCGTCGAGCCGTCGGCTTGCGTGAAGGCTTGAAAGAG
>CAZWAK010000149.1:0-19742 GCA_964631865.1 uncultured Heliobacteriaceae bacterium
GTGGTCGGTGGTCGGTTATTTGTCTTTGAGGTTAGAGGTTCATCGAAGCCTTACTCTTTGAAGATGGATTCAACCGACCACCAGCCACCGACCACCGACCACCCAAAACAATCTTTGTCCCCCAGGTCGTTACCTCACTGAAGCAGGTTTTCCGGGTCGTTGCCCCGTGCAGTACGCCCAGACGACGAGGAAAGCAACTGAAACCACGAATATGGAGTTGTATCGATAATGATTACGAAAGAGCTTCCGGCAGAAGCACATCCACTCAAAAAGAAAAAAGCAGCCCCGGCCCTCCCGATTTCGGATTGGCTCAATGAATATGAGCAAAAACGCGCCAAAGAATTTCAGCGGCGCACGGGTTTGGATTACCAAACCCTGCTCAAACAAATTCTCGACAACGCGGACTTGTACCCTGGCATGCGGGTGTTGGAAGTCGCCGCGGGTACTGGCATGATCGCGCGCCATCTGGTTGGACTGGTGGGTAGCGAAGGCAAGATCATCGGCGTGGACAGCACCAAAGAGTTGATCGAGCAAGCTCGGCTCGACGCGCAATCGGCCAAAGTCAGCACGCGCATCGAATGGCGTGTGGCTTCGATTCGCCATCTGCCGTTCAAAGACGGCGCGGTGGATTTGGTCGCGTGTAGCGTCTTCAATCAATTCGAGCCACAAGAGTTTTTCCAGGAAATGCACCGCATTTTGCGCTGGGAAGGCGTGCTGTTGACAGCGGCGGAATTGACCCCGCCCGCGACCATTGCGGATTGGACGCAAAAGTTGCGGCGGCAGTACAACCGCCTCGTCAAAGGCGAAGGCGAGGAAGCAGAAGCGCATTATCATTCGTCGCACGAATTGACCGAGATGTTGCGCGCCGCCGGGTTTCGGCAAGTGGTCTTGCGCGGTTTGCGCGGTGACTCCAATGCGCGCAGCTTCTCGTTGATTCGTGCCGTGAAATAATTTTATGACCAGCAAACAAGTCACCATCATCGGCGTGTTGATGGATTTGGGCGCGGATCGGCGCGGCGTAGATATGGGGCCGTCGGCGGTGCGCGTGGCCGGATTGAATCAGCGTCTGACCGCGCTCGGTTATCAAGTCGCGGACGGCGGCAATATCAACGTTCGCAACCCGGAAATGCTGCGCGAAGTCCACGTCAACGCGAAGTATTTGCCCGAAATCACCGAAGCCTGTCAGGCGTTGGCGGAAAAGGTCAACACCGTGCTGCAACACGGCGGCATCCCGATTGTGCTCGGCGGCGATCACTCGATTGCGATTGGTACAGTCTCCGGTCTCGCCGCGTTCTATCGCAAGCACGAACAGCGCGTCGGCGTGTTGTGGTTCGATGCACACGGCGATATGAATACGCCCGACTCCTCACCATCGGGCAACATTCACGGGATGCCTTTCGCCGCGATTCTCGGCCAGGGCGTCCCCGAACTCACGCATATCAGTGGCTTCGCGCCGAAGGTTTACCCGGAAGATTGCGCGCTGATCGGCGCACGCGATGTGGATTCGACCGAAGCCGAAATTATGCGCAATTCCGGCGTGCGCATTTACACGATGCGCGAAGTGGACGAACGCGGGATGAGCGCCTGCGTGGACGAAGCCATCGCCATCGCCTCGCGCAACACCATCGGCTTTCACGTCACGATGGACATGGATTTCGTTGATCCTGACTACGCGCCCGGCGTCGGCACGCCTGTGCCCGGCGGCCCCACGTATCGGGAAAGTCACTTGGCGATGGAGAAGGTCGCAGATTCGGGCAAGATGCTGTCGTTTGAATTGACCGAAGTGAACCCCGTCTTGGACACATCGAATCGCACGGCGGAATTGGGCGTGCAACTGATTTTGTCCGCGTTCGGCAAGAAAATTATGTGATTTGGTAGAACTGATTCCCTTGATGATTAAGTTAATCGAAGCTTCAAATTATCGCTGCCTTAAGTATGTCAACGTCGGGTTGGAACCATTTCAGGTTCTAGTTGGCCCCAACGCGAGCGGCAAAACTACGTTTTTAGATGTCGTCGCTTTTCTTGGGCGATTAGTTTCTGAAGGCTTAGATACTGCGCTACAAGAAAGAACACAAGATTTTCGAGATTTGACGTGGGGACGCGAAGGAAAAAAATTCGAACTGGCAATAGAGGCTATTATTCCTGAAGCCATCCACGATAAATTCCCTGCAAATGGATTTGAGATTATTCGATATGAAGTTGCTATTGGAATCGAAGTCGAGACACAAGCTCCAGCAATTCTAGGGGAAAGGGTTTTGCTGCGAGAAGGAACGCCAAAAAGCAAGCCGCAAAGGTCTCTTTTCCCCGAAGCATTAGAAGTGCCGGAAAGTATTCTAAGTAAGGGACAGCGGAGTAAGGGACAGCCAAATACAAAGACAATTGTAAGCCGAGCACCTGAAGGAAAGGTGAATTTTTATACTGAGTTTTCCGGCAGATCAGGGGGTGGTTGGATCAATAGCTTTAAGTTAGGAGTACGAAAATCGGCATTAGGAAACTTACCCGAGGACGAATCTAAATACCCCGCCTCGACTTGGCTCAAAATCTTACTTGCGGAGGGCGTGCAGCCTTTCGTCTTGAATAGCTTGTTCATTCGCAAGGCTAGTCCTCCGAGCCACGCGAAAGGTTTCAAGCCCGATGGCTCCAATTTGCCCTGGATTGTTCATCGGTTGAGAGAAAAAGCCCCTGTTCGCTTTAGGCAATGGATCGCTCATTTACGCACCGCTTTGGGCGATATTGAGGATGTTAGAACTGTCGAGCGTCCAGATGACAAACACCGGTACTTGGTTATCAAGTATGACAGCGGTTTGCAAGTGCCTTCGTGGATGACCTCCGATGGAACATTACGCCTTATGGCACTAACCTTGCCCGCCTACCTTTCCGACTTTCAAGGAGTGTACTTGATTGAGGAGCCAGAGAACGGCATTCATCCCCGCGCCGTTGAGAGTGTTTTTCAATCGCTTTCTTCAGTTTATGGTGCGCAAATTCTCCTTGCTACTCACTCGCCCGTGGTGTTGGCTACGGCCAAGCCGAAGGATGTTTTGTGTTTTGCCAAAACCCCAGCAGGAATCACTGATATAGTGAGGGGAGATGAACATCCCAATCTTAGAAATTGGCAGCGGGAAACAAATTTAGGCGAGTTGTTTGCTGCGGGAGTTCTTGGATGACTCAGAATGTCAATGACTTGGTGGTTTTGGTGGCAGATAAAAACATGGAGTTCGCCGTCAAAGGCATCTTGGAAAACCATCGCAAGTTAGGCATTCATGCTTTGCCAGAAGAACGAAGAACGATCCTTCAAGCGCAACAAGATGCCGGATGCTTCCGCCGTTGTGACGATTTGCTGCGCCCGTTTTCCAAAGACTTCAACCACGCCTTAGTCCTGCTTGACCGAGAAGGAAGCGGCAAGGAAAAGCTCTCAAGAGAGGAAATGGAAAGCGACATCGAAAATAGATTGGCCATTTCGGGCTGGGATGATCGCGCAGCAGCAGTTGTATTTGATCCAGAACTGGAGATTTGGGTTTGGAGCGACTCGCCTCAAGTAGATGAAGTCTTGGGTTGGGGAACTCGTATGCCAAGCTTGCGAAATTGGTTAATCAGCCAAAACTGGTTGCAGCCAGGGACAATCAAACCAACTCGTCCCAAAGAAGCATTAGAGGCGGTGTTACGTGAAGTGAAAAGGGCAAGGTCTTCAGCAATTTATTTGGAGTTGACGCAAAAAGTCAGTTTCCAGAAATGTATTGATCCTGCTTTTCTCAAGCTCAAAAAGCAGTTACAAGATTGGTTTCCCAAAAGTTGAATTGGGAAGGTAGAAGTATGAGCAACAAACTCAGAGTCGGCGTCATTTTCGGTGGTCGTTCCGGTGAACACGAGGTTTCGCTACGTTCCGCCGAATCCGTCATCAACGCGCTCGACAAAACGAAATACGAAGTCGTGCCGATTGCAATTACGCCGCAGGGCCAATGGCTCGCGTCGAGTGAGGCTACGAATTTATTGCCAAGCTCCGTCATCGCCACCGCCGATCAAAGCGTAGCGATTCTCGGCGACCCGACCAAGCGCGGCCTCGAACGCATTTCATCGGACGGCGAACAAGTGCGCGATCCATTGGATGTCATCGTCCCGATCCTGCACGGCACGTACGGCGAAGACGGCACGATTCAAGGGCTGTTCGAGATGGCGGACATTCCGTATGTCGGTTGCGGCGTGCTGGCATCGGCGTGCGGGATGGACAAAGTGATTATGAAACGGCTCTTTCACGAAGCGGGTTTGCCGATTGTCGAATACACGCACTTCCTGCGCACGCAGTGGGAAAAAGACCCAGCAAAAATCGAAGCCGAAGTCATCGCCGAGCTTGGTTTCCCCTGCTTCGTCAAGCCCGCCAATTTAGGTTCCTCCGTCGGCATTTCCAAAGCGGACGACGCGAACGAATTGCACACAGCCATCGCGCTCGCCGCCAAATTCGACCGCAAGATCATCGTCGAATGCGGCGTCAATGCGCGCGAAATTGAAGTCAGTGTGCTGGGCAACGATGAGCCGATTGCGAGCCTGCCCGGCGAAATCGCGACGACGGAACACGCGGAGTTTTACGATTACAAAGCGAAGTACGTTGATCCGAACGGCGCAAAACTGATGATCCCTGCGCCGCTCACGGACGAGCAAATCACCGAAATCCAAACCCTCGCCATTCGCGCCTTTCAAGCGATTGACGGCTCTGGCCTCGCGCGCGCCGACTTCTTCCTCGAACGCGGCACGAACAAGTTGTATGTCAACGAACTGAACACGCTGCCCGGCTTCACTTCGATCAGTATGTATCCGAAGATGTGGGAAGCGAGCGGGCTGTCGTATTCACAATTGCTGGATCGTTTGATTGAACTGGCGTTTGAGCGCCATCGAGAGAAATCGCGCAATCAAACCAGCTACGAATAAAGAGAAAGATTACGAAACACACGAAATAAACGAAACATACGGAATGAGCATTACGGCTCTGGGATATTTCGTTTGTTTCGATATTTTCGTTTATTCCGTAATCTCTCCTGCTTTCAAAAATAATTTTACCTGCGCCGAAAATCCAACTCCGTGAAATTGAATTCAGTGGCGAAAGAGCTACCAGCCTCTCCACTTCCCGCCCTCTCCTTTCGACAAATCGTCGCAGCTTGCGGTACTCTCTCTTCGCATGAAACGAATCATTGTTGGCACGGCGGGACACATAGATCACGGGAAAACTGCTCTCGTGCGCGCGCTCACAGGCGTGGACGCGGATCGCTTGAAAGAAGAAAAAGAACGCGGCATCACGATTGATATTGGCTTTGCCGATTTGACTGTCGGCGACACGCATTTCGGTTTCGTAGACGTGCCGGGGCACGAACGCTTTGTCAAGAACATGCTCGCGGGCGCGCACGGCATTGACCTCGTGATGTTGGTCGTCGCGGCGGATGAAAGCGTGATGCCGCAAACGCGCGAGCATTTCGACATCTGTCGCTTGCTTGAAGTCAAAGCGGGCTTGGTGGTCATCACCAAAGCTGATCTTGCCGACGAGGATTTCATTGAACTCGTCGAAGCCGAAGTCAGCGAATTTGTCGCGGGTTCTTTCCTCGAAAATGCGCCCGTCATTCGTGTCAGTTCTAAAACCGGGCAAGGCATTGATGAGTTGAAAAAGACGCTCGCGCAACTCGCCGCGAAAGTTGCGCTGCGCGATGCCCACGCCGTTGCGCGCTTGCCGATTGATCGCGTGTTCACGATCAAAGGCTTCGGCACAGTCGTGACCGGAACCTTGATTGCGGGCAGCGTCAAGACGGGCGATGAGTTGGAATTGCTGTCATCAGAACTGCGTCCGATGCGCGTGCGCGGCTTGCAGGTTCACGGCAAAACGACGAACGAAGCACAAGCGGGCGAACGCACGGCGATCAATTTGCAAGGCATCGAAGTTGCCGACGTCACGCGCGGACAAGTGCTCGCTCCGGCGGGTCGTTTGGTGGCAACGCATCTGCTCGACGTAAACTTGCAATTGCTAAAAAGTGCGCCGAAGCCGCTGCGTTCGCGCTCGCGTGTGCGCTTGCATCACGGCACGGCGGAAGCGTTGGCGCGCGTGATTTTATTGGGGCAAACGGAACTCGCGCCCGGCGGCAAAGCCTTCGCGCAACTGCGCTTGGAAACGCCTTTGCTCGCACTGCCGCAAGATCGCTTCATCGTCCGCAGTTATTCGCCCGCAATCACGATTGGCGGCGGCGTCATTGTAGATTCGTTGCCGAACAAACACCGATTGCGCGAGGCGGCGGCGGCGGCGGCGAAACTCGAAACGCTTGCGGCAGCCGATGAAACCGAACGCATCGCGTTGCTCGTCGAAATGGCAGGCGAAGCGGGAATGAGTTTTGCTGCGCTCGCCGCCCGCAGTGGCGCAACCGATGAAGTCATCAAAAAAGCGGCGGAACACTTCACGAAAACACGCCGCCTGATTGCCGCAACCACAACCTTGCTCATCGCGCGCGAGCCGTTTGAAGCGTTGGCGAAACAAGTGCGCGAGTTGCTGAAAGCCTTTCACAAACAAGCGCCGCTCGAATCCGGTCTTGGTCGCGAAGAGTTGCGCGAACGTATCTTTGCCAAATTGCCTGCGGAAATCTTTCGCGCCGTCATCGCGCAACTCGCCGAACGCAACGAAGTCGTCGCCGAAAAAGATTTGCTGCGCTTGAGCACACATCGCGTCGCGCTTTCCACCGAAGAACAAGCCGCGAAAGATCATCTCGCGCAAATTTATCTGCAAGCCAAGCTGCAACCAATCTCGCTCGAAGAAGCGTTGAAATCCGCCGCGCCAAGCTTTGGCATTGATGCCGCGCGGGCGCAACGTTTCGCGCAAATGCTGCTGAACAGCGGCGAACTGGTGCGTGTCGGTGAATTGGTGTTTCATCGCCAGGCGTTAGACGACTTGCGCGTCACGCTGCAACAATACAAAATCGAACACGGCGCGCGGATTGACGTGGGCATCTTCAAAGACCTCACGGACGTGTCGCGCAAATATGCCATCCCGCTGCTCGAATATCTGGATCGTTCGCGCGTCACGCGGCGCGTGGGGGACATCCGCGAGATTCTCTAATTTTGCCCCTTCCTCATAACCTTGCGTGGGAAGTAAGGAATTGTGATGAACAAACTGACTCTGTTTTTAGTCATTCTTTTTTCTGCTTGCGCCTATGCGCAAAATCCCAACATTCAATTGCAACCCGTCGTGACGGGGCTTTCGTCGCCCTTACTCGTCACGAATGCGCGCGACAGCAGCAATCGGCTCTTCGTCATCGAACGCGGCGGCAAGATCAAGGTGCAGCAACCGGGCGCGACATCCGCCACGGACTTTCTGGACCTCACGGCGAAAGTTCTGTCCGGCGGCGAACAAGGATTGCTCGGCCTCGCGTTTCACCCGAAGTACAAAACGAATCGCAAGTTTTATGTGAACTACACGCGACGCAACGACGGCGCGACGGTCGTATCGGAGTTTCAAGCGTCGGCCGGCAATCGCCAGGTCGCGGACACAACGGAACGCATCTTGCTGACAATTACGCAACCGTTTTCCAATCACAACGGTGGGATGATTGAGTTCGGGCCGGATGGCCTGCTCTACATCGGGATGGGCGATGGCGGCGCGGGCAACGATCCAGGCAATCGGGCGCAAAACATCAATGACCTGCTCGGCAAGTTTTTGCGCATTGACGTGGATCGCACGGAAGGCGCGTTACCATACGGCATTCCGCCCGACAATCCATACGCGGGCGCGACGGCGGGACGCGATGAAATCTACGCGCTCGGCGTGCGCAATCCCTGGCGCTGGTCGTTTGATCGCTTGAGCGGACAGTTGTATGCGGGCGATGTCGGGCAAAACGTGCGCGAATGGGTGCATATCATCGAGCGTGGTCGGAACTATGGTTGGGCGACGTGGGAAGGCACGCGCTGCAACACGTCGAAGCCGCCCGGCTCGCCTGAATGCAGCGCGTTGCCGATGATTCCACCGTTCCTTGAATACGATCACAGCGCGGGGCGTTGTTCGATCACAGGCGGTTATCTCTATCGCGGCGCGCGTGCAACCTTTGCGCAAGGCGCGTACATTTACGGCGATCATTGTACAGGCGAAATCTGGCAAGCACTGAACGGGCAAATATCATTGGTGCAAGACACGACGATCAATATTTCATCGTTCGGCGAAGACGAGAGCGGCGAGATTTATGTCTGCGAGTTGAGCGGCGGGCGCGTGTGGCGCATGGTGAATGCGACCTCGCCGCGCGACCTCGGCACGGTGGACGGCGCAGCGTACAACACCGCCGCAGGGCTTGCGCCTGAAGCTATCGCGTCCACGTTTGGCACGGGCTTGGCGAACGGCGAATACGCTTCGACGCCGGGCTTGCCGTTGCCGACCAATCTCGGCGGCACGACTGTGACCGTGCGTGACCGCTTGGGCGTCGAGCGCGTTGCGCCCTTATTTTATGCGGGTGCGAGCCAGATCAACTTTCAAGTGCCAGCCGGCTCGGCGCTCGGCTATGGGGCTGTCATCGTCAAAATCAATGGCACAACGGTGAGTTCCGGCGCGCTCAAAATTGAGACCTTTGCGCCCGGCATTTTTACTGCCGCCTCGAACGGCAGCGGCGTCGCAGCGGGCAAAGTCCAACGCCTGCGCGGCGGCGCTTCGACGTTTGAAGATATGTTCGAGCGCGATCCGGCGGACACCACGAAATGGCGCGCGATTGCGATTGACCTCGACCCGCCGACCGACAATGTGTTTTTGCTGTTGTTTGCGACGGGCGTGCGCGGACGCAGCAGTCCGCTAAGCGCGAGCGTCAACATCGGCGGCACGACCTTGCCCGTAGATTACGCGGGCACGCAAGGCAGTTTTGTCGGGCTGGATCAAATCAACATCCTGTTGCCACCGAGTTTGAAAGGCCGAGGCGAGGTGGATGTGACGTTGACGATGGACGGCGTGGCGCTGAACACGGTGCGCGTGCGGATCAAATAAAAGTGGGAACCTGTCGCAAACTGTAGCGTAACCTGTTAGGTTGCGCGGCAACTTAGACGTAGCGCGATTTGGCAAATCGCGCTACCTACTTTCAGGAGAACTTATGTTTTGCCCAGAATGTGGAACGGAAAATTCGCGGAATCAGAAGTTTTGTACGCGCTGCGGCACGAGTTTGTTGGCCGTTGAGTATGCGCGTTCTATCGTGAACGAACTGGCAACGGGCAAATCGAACAACGATCTGTCGGCCACTTCCGTGCTGAAAATGACGACGGTCATCAGCATCTTAGGCTTGCTGTTCATCACGCTGGGCACGATCTTTTTGTCGCTGATTTATTCCGATCACAACGGCCCGCCCGTAGGTTTATTTTTTGGGATCGGTGGTTTGATTGCGCTCGTGGTGATTATCAAACAATTGCTCAAGCTCATCCACCGCGCCGAAAAATCGTCAACGCCTACGCCGATGTCGTTGCCCGTCACGACCAATCCGTTGACCACCAATCGTCATCTCACCGAAGGCAGTCAGCAACCGTTCAGCGTCACGGAAGAGCGCACGCGCCAGCTTGAGAACCAGCGATGAGCGGCGCTACTTCTTGCTCATCGAAGCCAAAATCCCGACTTGTTGCTGACCGCTCACTTTGACCTTGCGCGAATATTCGTGATAGCCATTGGCCAGCAAGCTGATCGTGTGTTCGCCCGCCAGCAATTTCACGCTGCGCGGCGTCGAACCGGAATACACACCATCAATGTAGACGCGCGCGGGCACATAGCTTTTGATCGTCACAAGTCCCGTGTTCGGAGGCAACAACACGCCGGTCGTTTCGACTTCCAGTTGAGGTTCCGCTTCGACAGCGGGGGCAACGGGCGCGGGCGGTGGCACAGCCGCAGACGGCGCAATCGGCGTCGCCAGTTTTTTCGGCGCGGCTTCATCGGCAGGAGTTGTCGCAACCGCACGACGATGATTTTTGGGCGTCGCCGTCACAGTCACTCCCAGCGGGAAAACAGCAGGACGCGCAGCAGCGACAGGCGTTGCGTCTTTGTTCGCCGACCTCAAATCTTCGGCTGAAAACAACGACAGGGTTTGCGGTTCCACAGTCGGCGCGGGCGCGGGCGCAAGCGCAGCCTGTGCCATTTCAGCAGGCGCAGCAGTCGGCACGTCAAGTTGTGATGCAGTGGTCGGCGCAGGCGTGGACGCGACACTGGTCGCCGCACGCAAATTGTCCTGTGCTTTGGGCGGATTGAAGCGCACCAGACTGGCTAGTGCGATTAAGGCGATGGCCAGCAGCGCGAATTGCAGCACCTGCTGCAACAAACGCCGTCGCGAATTCTGTTCCAGGGTTTCTTGGGCTTCCGTAATGGTGGAATATGAGTTGGGTTTCATAGGAGTCCGGCAAAAGGGGCAAGAAGGCTGCCAACGTTTGATTGCACGCAAACAAGATCGGCATTGCATAGGCTTCTCTCAGTAGTGATAGTATTCGTCTGGTCGTACAAGACCCGGTCTTTATACTTCGGCCCGATAGAGGAACATCTGGTCGGAAGAGTTCAGAGCTTCTATGGGGCGTTGCTGAGACGATTGGGAACAGGGGCCAGTCGTCGTGAGCGTGTGGCGTCTTTCGCTTTCCACTTGCGGGGAGCAAGTTGCCTTGGTGGTAAAGTAAGACTTTATGTCGAGAGCCGTCTTACAATGACGGTCTTTCAAGTAACAGTGGGGCACCAAAAACCAATTCAGTTGGACTGAAAATTGACGGCTTATGATGCCATAGTTTACAAAGGGAGAAAAGCTAAAAGAGGACTTTTTCCGAACGGGTTGAGCAAACCTGAAGGCAGGAGTTAGGAAACGAATGTATGCGAGTAGCCATTATCAACGGCGCGGTCGTCACGCCCACTCAAATCTTTGCGCCCGGCCTTGTGCTGATCGAAGACGGACGCATCCAATTCGTCGGCGCAATGATGGACGCGGAGCCGGATTCCAACACGCAGATCATTGACGCCACTGGTCAATTCGTCCTGCCCGGCTTCATTGACACCCATGTTCACGGCAGCGGCGGCGACGATGTGATGACCGACGGAGCCGCCGGAATACAACGCGCTGCGCGTAATATGCTACGCTACGGCACAACTGCGTGGCTGCCGACGACGATTGCCGCGCGCCACGAAGAAATTCTCTTCGCCATTCAAGCTACGCGCGAGGCGGAACGCACAGCCGAACCGATGGCACAAATCCTCGGATTGCATCTGGAAGGCCCGTACATCAATTTAAAATTCAAAGGCGCACAACCGGACGAAGGCATCCGCGATCCGAACTTTGACGAGTTGGACGAATTGCTGCAAGCCGCCGCAGGCCGCATCAAAGTGATGACGCTCGCACCCGAATTGCCCGGCAGTATGGAAATGATTCGCGTGCTCAAAGCCAACCACATTGTCGCGTCGCTGGGGCATTCCGAATGCGACTACGACACGGCTCTAGCCGCGATTGACGCGGGCGCGACCTACGCCACGCATCTATTCAACGCGATGTCCGGCGTGCATCATCGCAAACCGGGGCTGGCGGCATGTTGCTTGAACGAACCGGGCATCTCTGCGGAAATCATTTTGGACGGCGTCCACGTGAACCCGCAGATGGCACGGCTCGCCGCCCGCAACAAAGGCCGCGCGGGATTGGCGTTGATTACCGACGCGACGACGGCGCAAGGCTGTGGCGACGGCATTTATCAATTGGGCAAGTTTCAAGTGCAAGTGCGCGGCGCGCTCTGCACATTGATGGACGGCGTCACGATTGCCGGATCGGTGCTGACGATGAATCAAGCGGTCAGGAATGCCGTTGAATTTACCGGGATGAGCTTGCTCGATGTGGCGTTTATGGCCGCCACGATGCCCGCCGAACGTTGTGGCGTGGTGGATCGCAAAGGCTCGCTTGCAGTGGGCAAAGATGCGGACATTGCAATCTTGCGCGCGGATTATTCCGTGGCAGCAACCATCGTGAACGGATCGGTAGCATACCAAGAACACGCTGTTATGACTCCCAACGCTGACACAATCACATAATGCACCGTAGTCGCTATGCCCGGCCCACAACTTTGCCGCTGTTCGGAGCACTATGCTATGCTGCGCCCTATTGTGAAGGCTAATTGCGAGGAAGTTATGAGCGCACGACAAAAAGATTTACTCCGCCAGGTCGAATACCCCGAATCCGATGGACAACCTATGGGCGAAACCGATAAGCATATTTTACTGATGATGTATCTGCGGTTTGCTTTGGACGAATACTTTCGCACAACCGAACGTGTTTATGTGGGCAGCAACCTGATGTGCTATTACGTGGAAGGCGATCCCACCAAAAGTGTCTCGCCCGATGTCTTCGTCGTGCGTGGAGCAGAAAAAGGCGAGCGGCGTATTTATAAATTCTGGGAAGAGCCTACTCCCAATTTCGTGCTGGAAATCTCGTCGCGCAAGACGCGCAAGGAGGACTTCGGCAAGAAGAAGGAGTTGTATGCGTGGCTGGGTGTGCGCGAGTATTTTGTCTTTGATCCCGAAGCCCGGTTGCGTGCGCCGTTGCGTGCCTTTCGGCTGCGGGGTGACGAATTGGTTGAAGAGATTGTGAGTCAGAACCGTGTCTTCAGTCACGAACTAGGGTTGGAACTGGTCAATACAGGACAGACGTTACGGCTCTGGAATCCCGCCACCAAGGAGTTCTTGCGCACGCCTGCCGAAGAAGCAGCAGGACGGCAAGCCGCCGAGATTGCGCGCCAAGTCGCTGAAACCCGCGCCGCGCGGCTGGCGGCCAAATTGCGCGAACTCGGCCTTGATCCCGACCAGTTCTAGTGACGGCAACCACCAGTGCTAACGTGCAGGGCAGTGTTACCAGCTATTGTCCCAACTTGTCCCGCAATGCCTACTTGATTTGCACGTTGACCGGATTCGCTGCCACTCCATCTACACTCATCTTAATGACTACCTCGCCGCTGCCCTGCAAACTGCGCGGCAGACGAGTATTGATTTGATCCAGTCCGGCGTAATCGGGCTGCACACCAGCGTACAAGACTTCCACATCGGTTGCGCTGACTTGCGCCGTAACGTTTGCCAGCGAGCTACGTCCCCGAAGGCCTGTGCCGAAGAGGGCGAGAAACACTTCTTCGTCGGGCTGACTGACATCAATGGGCAGCGCGACGATCCGGTTGAGCGCGGGATCAAATTGCGTCACGGGTTCGTAGGATTGCGCGCCATTGCTTTTGAAGCGTTGCACGACGGCGGCGGCCCAGCCTTTGCCCGTCGCATCCGCAGAGAACAAGCCGGGGCTGACACGGGTGATATTGAGCGTGCCGGAGGAATGAATGTTGCCGTTCAGTACGGCATAAATTTGCGCGGTTCCGAGAGGCAAATCGGCAGGCATCTGAAAGTTGATTTGGGTGGGCGAGACATACAGCAGTTTCGCCAGATGCTCGTGCCCCAATACATCCTTGACGAAGATACTGCTGCCCGCGAGGGTCGTGGGCAAGGGCAAGGAGCCAGCAGCCTTAGATTCGGAAGCGAGGTTGTTGCCAAAGAGACTGCCAAGTGAATCGGCGGACAAGTTTTGCGGGAGATAATTGGCAGCAGAAGTTGCGGCGACAACATTTGTACCAATAGTAGGACTGATTTCAGCAACCACGCGAAAGCCAAAAGTGCTTACACGTAAATTTCTTGTCCAAAATAATCTTGAAGATGATCGCCCAAATTCTTCTTTGACGCCATAATATCCTCCTCGCTGCGCACCGCCTCCTAGCCCCCACGTGCTTCCATCTGTTGGCGCGCCAATGTAATTTGAATGTTCCGCATCCAAACACCATTCTCCGGCATTTCCGTGCATGTCAAAGAGTCCCCATTTATTGGAGTATCCTTTCTTTCCAACAGGTAGCAGTATGGGGAGAGGTTCTGTTGAGAGAGGATTCTTGAAATGAGCAAGATTGTAATCAACTTGATCTCCAAATGAATACTCTGTGGTTGTGCCAGCACGGCAAGCGTATTCCCATTCCGCTTCGGACGGCAATCTATATCTCCGCCCTGTAAACCTCGTCAATCGTTCACAGAACTCCACCGCATCGTCCCAAAACATGAAATCTGCCGGAGTAGTTTCTTCACGAGTCCAGCCGTTGCTTGTTCCGATAAACATCTGTTCTAAGTCTCGATTGATTTTTGGCAAAGTCCTGACAAAATTCCACTGCCCTCTGGTTACTTCGTACTGCCCCATGTAAAACGATTTGATATTCACCAGATGCGCAGGTTTTTCTTCCGGGTTCGGGCTGCGGTCATTGCCCATCATAAATTTCCCCGCCGGAATTCTGACCAATTCCAGCGTGACGCCATTCACGGTTTCGATGTGCTTGCCAAACGGCGCAGGCGCAACTGTGGCCTGCGCACAAAGCGTTGGCGAGATTGTCGCCAGCAAGAAACCGCTAAGAAAACCAAGCACAAGGTACTTCCGCAATCGCTCCCGTCGCATAATTTGCTCCTCTTTGTTTTGAGGCCATCAGTATATTCGCAATCCGCGCGACTCCGCTGCGCCGCTGTCACAATTTCGCAAGTGTGACAGCGAGTTAATCCGAATGCGAGGTTGATTTGACGCTCGCGCCTGCGCACAGGTACACTTCCAATTCATTACATCTTCAAGCAACAGGTGAACATTATGTCAGCCCAAAAATTCACATTGCTCTTTTTGCTTTTGCTCAGCGGCTTCGCGTTCGCGCAAAACGACAAGGACAAAAAGCCCAAGCTCACTGCGCCGACCATCCCCGAACCCGTCGCGCGCACGCCGTACAGCGATGTGCGCCGCGATGCGTTGCTCAACGGCTTGCAGGTCATCTCGCTCGAACGCCGCGAGGAACCCAAAGTCAATTGTCGTCTCGTGATTCGCGGTGGCGCGATGTTCGATGTCGTGGGCAAAACCGGTCTCGCCATTTTGACAGCGGAAGCGCTGCTCGCAGTCAATCCAAATCTGGTACAGGAGTTGGAATCGCTCGATGCCACGATCAAATGGGGCGTCACGTCCGATACGACGTGGTTTCACATCGAAGCGCCGGGCGGCAATCTGGATCAGGTGTTAGCGATGCTCGGTCGTCTGTTGGTCGTGGAATCGGTACGCAAAGAGGCGTTTGAAGTGGCGCAAAAAGCGCGGCTCGAAAAACTCAAGACGCTGCAACTTGCGCCCGCGCACAAAGCCGACGAAGCCTTTTTCACGACGCTCTACGGCGACCATCCGTATGGGCACAATGTCGAAGGCACGACGGCAACGGTCGGTGCGATCAAGTACGGCGATGTGCTGGATTTTTATAAGCGCGTGTATCTGGCCAACAACATGTTCGCCGTCGTGTACGGCAGTTTGCGGCACGAGCGTGTGATGACGTTGTTTCGCATGTTTTATGGCGGCTGGATCAAAGGCGTGCCGGCCCCGCCGATGTTCCGCCCGCCCCATCGCACGTTGGAGCCGCGCGTGCAAAAGGTTGAGCAAGCCGATTTGACGAACGTCGAAGTGCGCGGCGGCGTGATCGGCGTTTCGCACACGGATGCGGATTTCATTGCGACGCGCTTGCTGGCGTTGGTGTTGGAGAATCGGCTCAAGAAACTCGAAGCTTCTACGACTGCGCCGTTCGCACCGCGCATGTTGGCTGCGCCGCTGTATTTCACGGCCACTGTCGCTGCTGACAAAGCCGTTGAGTTTTCGCGCCAAGCCACCGACCTGTTTGCCACGCTTGACAAAAGCGAAATCTCTGAAGTCGAGTTGGCAACAGCGCAGGCGGTTTTGCTGAAAGAACACGCGGCGCGTCCGATCACGGAATACCTCGAAGAAATTGCGACGTTCAAATTGTCCGAAACCTATCCGCTCACCTACGAAAGCAAAGTCAAAGCCGTCTCGACGATTGATTTGCAGCGCGTGGCGAAACGTTTGCTCGAAGCGAATGCGTTAACGGTGCTCGTGCTCGGCAAAGTGAGCGAAGGCGCGAAATCGCAATCAGAATAATTTTCCATTTCCCATCTTTCATTTTTCATCGTGGTCGCATTTGTTCTGACAATGACAAATGACAAATCAGAAATGGAAAATGGAAAATGATCTGGGTGTTAGATGACAGCCAATCCAAACCCGCAATTCAACGCGATGGGCAAGCATCAAGCAGTGCGCGCGATGTTTGCTGAAATCGCGCCGACTTACGACCGGCTCAATCATTTGCTGTCCGCAAACATTGACAAGCGGTGGCGACGACTGGTCGGCAGGAAGCTCGGCGATGTGTTGGCGCGTCCCGATGCGCGGGTGTTGGATTTGTGTTGCGGCACGGCAGATTTGACGTTGGAGTTGGCCGAACAAGCGCCGCACGCGCGCGTCATCGGCTGCGATTTCTGTCATCCGATGTTGGTCTTGGGACGCGACAAAATCCCAGCGCCCTCGCAAGCAAAGTTGATTGAAGGCGATGCCTTGCGGCTGCCGTTTGCCGACGCGAGTTTCGATGCGGTGACGAATGCGTTCGGGCTGCGCAATCTCGAAAATGTCGCGGGCGGCTTGCGCGAAATTGAGCGCGTACTCAAGTCCGGCGGGCGCGTGGCGATTCTCGAATTCTCGCGCCCGGTCGTCCCGCTCTTGCGCGAGGCGTTTCGCTTTTACTTCACAAAAATTCTCCC
The DNA here is from genome assembly GCA_964631865.1 of uncultured Heliobacteriaceae bacterium. GTDB lineage: Bacteria > Acidobacteriota > Blastocatellia > RBC074 > RBC074 > JAFDVL01. The sequence continues at coordinate 16,628 of CAZWAK010000149.1, forward strand.
GCGCATTGGCGCGCTGGTCTCCGGCTCGCGGCAGGCGTATACTTACCTGCCCGCATCGGTCAGCCAATTCCCCGACCAGCAGCGGTTGGCGGGAATGATGCACGACGCAGGATTTGTAGATGTTACGTACTTGAACCTTTCGGCTGGAATCGCCGCGCTCCACCTTGGCACGAAACGATCACAGCAACCAGCGCGAACAGGCACAGAAATTTAGAGTTTCCAGAACTGGAAGCTTGTTTTATACTGTGCGCCCTGCCCCCACCTGTTCTGCTGCCCAAACCAAATAGAGAAGAGCGAATGACTTCACCTCTACCTTTTTTTACCGACAATTTCGACTTGACTGTGGCGGACATCGAAAAGCTCTTGGCCGTCGCCTTGTCACGCGGCGGCGAGTATGCCGATTTGTATTTTGAATACGCGGTGCTGAGCAATTTGAGCCTCGACGAACAGCTCATCAAATCCGCCAATCGCGCCATCACGCAAGGCGTCGGCGTGCGCGTCATTGCGGGCGAGCGCACGGGCTATGCCTACTGCGACGAGATCAGACCCGAAGCGATTCGCACCGCTGCGTTGACGGCTGCGCACATTGCCAACAGCGCAGGCGCAACCGCTCCGATCAATGTTACCGCCGGGCAACACCAACACAATTTGTACCCCGTCGCACACCCGGCGAGCGAAGAACCGCTCGAACGCAAAATCGAAATGCTGCATCGCGCCGACCGCACGGCACGCGCTTACGACAAGCGCATCCGCGAAGTGCAGGCCAGCGTGATTGACGAATTCAAAGTCATCCTGATCGCCACGTCCGAAGGCTTGTTGATCGGCGATGTGCAACCGCTCGTGCGGATGAACGTTTCGTGCATCGCGGACGACGACGGCAATTTGCAAGCCGGTCGCACAGGCGGCGGCGGTCGCGCGGGACTCGACATGTTCAGCGAGCAACGTTCGCCCGAAGCCTTCGCCACGAATGCCGCGCGGCAAGCCATTCTGCAACTCGGCGCGATTGATGCGCCTGCCGGAGCAATGGAGGTTGTGCTCGGCCCCGGTTGGCCGGGCATCTTGTTGCACGAAGCCGTCGGGCACGGGTTGGAATCCGACTTCAATCGCAAAGGCACGTCGGCGTTCTCCGGCTTGATCGGACAAAAAGTGGCGAGCGAGCTTTGCACGATTGTGGATGATGGCACGATTGAAAACCGTCGCGGCTCGCTCAACATTGACGACGAAGGCAATCCGACGTCGCACACGGTGCTGATTGAAAACGGCATCCTGCGCGGCTATTTGCAAGACCACTTGAGCGCGAAGCTCACCAAAGCCAATCGCACCGGCAACGGTCGGCGCGAGAGCTATCAATGCGTGCCGATGCCGCGTATGACGAATACGTTTATGTTGAGCGGTCAGGACGCGCCGCAGGACATCATCGCGTCGGTCAAGCGCGGCCTCTATGCCGTGAATTTCGGCGGCGGGCAAGTGGACATCACGAACGGCAAATTCGTGTTCTCGACGAGCGAAGCCTACTTGATTGAAGACGGCAAAATCACCGCGCCGGTCAAAGGCGCAACGCTCATCGGACACGGCCCGACATCCTTGACCAAAGTTACCGCGGTTGGTCACGACCTCGCGTTGGATCAAGGCGTCGGCTTGTGCGGCAAAAACGGCCAATCGGTTCCGGTCGGCGTCGGCTTGCCAACGATCAAGATTTCGGAGATGACAGTCGGCGGGACCAAAGGATAAGCATTGAACTTACAGCGGTCTTCTCATTCATTTACGCAACCGCAATGAAAATCACACAAGAACTACTTTCAGACATTGTTACTTCGGCGCTCAAGCGCGGTGCGACCGAAGCTGAAGTCATCGCGCTCGAAACGACGGACTTTTCGGTAGATGTGCGGCTCGGCGAAGTGGAAACGCTGGAAGAATCAGCGTCGCGCGGACTCGGCTTGCGTGTGATTTACGAAGGTCGCCAAGCGTCGGCTTCGACGTCCGACACGCAACCGAAGTCGCTCGAAAAACTCGTCGCCGATGCGGTCGAAATGGCGCGGCTGACTTCCGTAGACGAAGCTGCCGTGTTGCCATCGCGCGCGGAGTTCACGGGCGACACCGACGTGGACTTGCAGCTTTACGACGAAGCGATTGCCGCGTTGCCGACCGAACGCAAAATCGCAATGGCGCAGTCGGGCGAAGAGGCGGCGCGCAGCTTTGATCCGCGCATCACGAATTCCGAAGGCGCGCGTTGTTCGACCACGTTGGGGCGGATGTTGCTCGTCACGAGTTCCGGCTTTGCGGGCGAATATCGCGGCACACATTGCGGCTTGATGGTCGCGCCGATTGCACGCGACGGCGAACAGATGCAAGTCGGCGGCTGGGGCGACCGGCAACGCTGGCTCAACAAACTCGATTCGCCGGAAACGATTGGCCACGAAGCCGCGCGACGGGCATTGCGCAAACTCGGCGCGCACAAAACGCACACACAGGAAGTGCCGATAGTGTTCGATGCGGCGGCGGCAACCGAACTGCTCGACAGCTTTTTCGACGCGGTGTCGGGCGAGTCGGTGTTTCGCCACGCTTCGTTTCTCGTTGGCAAGTTGAACGAAGTCATCGCCGCGCCAATCTTGACGATCATTGACGATGGCCGTTTGCCCGGTGCAGTCGGTTCGCGTCCGTTCGACAGCGAAGGTTTGCCCACGCGGCGCACGGCTGTGGTTGAAGACGGCGTACTGCGCAGCTATTTGCTCAACACCTACACGGCGCGCAAACTCGGTTTGCATTCGACGGCGAATGCGACACGCGGTTTGACCGGCGCACCGGGCGTGGGCGTGACGAATTTCTTCATCGCACCGGGCGAACACACGGAAGAAGAAATGATCGCGTCGGTCAAGAACGGCTTTTATGTGACGGAGATGATCGGCTTCGGCTTCAATCCGGTGACGGGCGATTATTCGCGCGGCGCAGCGGGGCAGTGGATCGAAAACGGGCGTTTGACTTCTCCGATTGAAGAAGTCACCATAGCCGGGAATTTCCGTGACATGCTGCGCGGCATTGAAATGATTGGTAAAGACCTGCGTTTTCACGGCAATCTGGCCGCCCCGCCCTTGAAGATCAACAAAATGATGGTGAG
>CAZWAK010000150.1:0-19553 GCA_964631865.1 uncultured Heliobacteriaceae bacterium
GCGGCAATGGGAAGCGGTCGGCTCTGCTGAATAATCAAACTCATTTCATTTTTCATTTTCCACTTGGCATTTCTCATTTGTCATTGTGGTCGTTGTTGATGCAAAAAATGACAAATGACAAATCAAAAATGGAAAATGGAAAATGACCCGGAGGACTCCAATGAAAAAACTAACCATCATCACGGCGGCGCTCCTCGTCGCGGCCTTTCTGACCTTTGTTGTAATTGCGCAACAAGGCCCGCAAGGGGGACAGGGCGGACAAGGACGACCGCCCGGCGGCGGAATGCGCACTGGCATTGAGCCGATGACGCCGGACGATCACACCGGCTTTGAGCAAATCTTCGATGGCAAAACGCTGAAGGGTTGGGACGGTGATCCCGAAGCGTGGCGCGTCGAGAACGAAGCTATTGTCGGACAAAGCACCGCCGAGAAACCGCTCAAGGCCAACACGTTCATCATCTATCGCGGCAGCCAGCCCGGCAATTTTGAATTGAAGCTCGAATACCGCATCAACTCGACGAACAGCGGCGTGCAGTATCGCAGTCAGGAATTGCACGATGTCGGCAAATGGGTGCTCAAGGGCTATCAGGCCGACATTGACTTCAACAACATGTTCACGGGACAGTTGTACGAAGAGCGCGGGCGCGGCTTCCTGGCGATGCGCGGGCAAGTGACGCAAATTTCACCCGGCAACAAGAAGCGCATCATCGCCAATTTGCGCAGCAGCGACGACCTCAAAGCTGCGATCAAGAACGGCGATTGGAACCAATTGCACATCATTGCGCGCGGCAATCGGCTCACGCATATTCTGAACGGGCATCTGATGTCCGAAGTGATTGACGACGATCCGGCGGGCCGTGCGATGGGCGGTTTGATCGGCTTCCAGATGCACACCGGGCCGCCGATGAAAGTCGAATATCGCAACATCTGGCTGAAGAATTTGTAAGCCTCGTTGCGCCGAAAAAATACGAACCACGAAGCACGAAGACAGCGCAAGCATTCGTTAGATTCTTCGCAAGCTTCGTGGTTTTATTTTTTTGCGGTAGTCGGCTCTTGGCAAAGCTTGAGGCGCGCTGGATAATGACGCGCCAAACCATTGTGAAGAGAAGGAAATTTATGACGAACCGAAACACAACGATCTTGTGGCGTGGGCTGATCGCCGCGTCGTTATTGGGTTTGATGACATCGTTCCCGGCGTTTGCGCAACGCAGCGACTTTGACATCGTGATTGCGAACGGGCGTGTGATGGACCCGGAATCGAAGCTCGATGCCGTGCGCCACATCGGGATTCGCGGGAATCGCATTGCCGCCATCTCCACCACGCCGCTCAAAGGCAAGCGCACGATTGAGGCGAAAGGGCTGGTCGTGACGGCTGGGTTCATTGATCTGCATTCGCACGGGCAGACCGATGAAAACTATCGCTACAAAGCGATGGACGGCGTGACGACGGCGCTCGAAATGGAAGTCGGCGCGTCGCCCGTGGCGTCGTGGTACGCCGAACGCGCAGGCAAATCGCTCGTCAATTTCGGCGCGACGGTCGGGCATATTCCGGCGAAGATGAAAGTGCTGGGCGACACGGGCGAATTCCTGCCGCGCGACAATGCCGTCACGCGCAAAGCTTCACCCGAACAAGTGCAGCAAGTCGCTGACCTTATCAAACGCGGCTTGGATGAAGGCGCGCTCGGCATCGGTTTCGGCATCAACTACGTGCCGACGACGACGCGCAAAGAAGTGCTGGATTTGTTCGCGCTTGCTGCCGAACGCAAAGTCACGAACTTCGTACACTTGCGTCACGCGGGCGGCATTGAGCCGGGCAGCGCGTTGGAAGCGTTGCAGGAAGTTATCGCGGACGCCGTAGCGACGGGCGCTTCGTTGCACGTCGTGCATTTGACCAGCACGTGTTTGCGCACGACGCCGACCTGTTTGCAAGTGATTGCAGGCGCGCGCGGACGCGGCGTGGATGTGACGACCGAAGCCTATCCCTACACCGCGACGCAAACGAATCTGGATTCCGCAATTTACGGCGAAGGCTGGCAGGAGCGGCTGGGGATGACATACAAAGATTTGCAATGGGTGGCGACGGGCGAGCGATTGACGGCGGAAACGTTTGCCAAATATCGCCAGCAGGGCGGCTCGGTCATCGGGCATTCGATCCCCGAAGAAATTTCCAAACTCGCGGCGGGCAATGTTTCCGTGATTGTCGCAAGCGATGGGATGTTGCGCGACGGCAAAGGCCATCCGCGCGGCGCAGGCACGTTTGCGCGCGTGCTGGGCTATTATGTGCGCGAACAGAAAACCGTGTCGTTGATGGACGCGCTGCGCAAGATGTCGTTGTTGCCCGCGCAGCGGTTGGAATCCTTTGTGCCGATGATGCGCAACAAAGGCCGCATCAAAGTGGGCGCGGATGCGGATGTCGTCGTGTTCGATCCGGCGCGCGTGACGGACAAAGCGACGTTTGAAAACCCGGCGCAATATTCCGCAGGCATCCCGCACGTGCTGGTCAACGGCGTCGCTGTTGTGCAGGACGGCAAGCTGGTCGAAGGCGTCAAACCGGGCGTGGCCATTCGTCGCCCGTTGGCAAAATAAACAACGGAGGTTGTATGAAAACATCACGTCGAAAGTTATTGCAGAACAGTTTGAGCGCAGCGGCGCTGACCGCTGCGCCGGAATTGATCTTCGCCAAACCCAAAAGCGGCTACTCGTCAACAGAAAGCGAGCGGCATCTGAAAGAAGGCAAATCGTTGACCAAAAGTGATCTCATCACCCCGTGTTTATTGCTCGACCTCGATGCGTTTGAATCCAACATCAACAAGATGGCGGCGCATTGCAAAGCCGCGAACATCCACTTGCGCCCGCACGGCAAATCGCACAAATGCCCGGACATCGCGCAGCGCCAAATCAAAGCCGGAGCCGTCGGCTTGAGCGTCGCCACGATCCGCGAAGCCGAAGCGATGGCGGCGGCGGGCATCAAGGGCATGTTGATTACGTCGGAGTTGGTCGGTCGTCCAAAGATCGAACGATTGATGCGCGTCGTTCGCAAAGCGCCGGACACGATGGCGGTCGTGGACAACCCCACGCACGCGCAGGAATTGAACGATGCGGCAGCGGCGGCGAAGCTCAAGCTCAACCTCCTGATTGATGTTGATCCCGGCGGCAAACGCACGGGCATTGCGAGCGGTGCGCCGACGATTGCGTTCGCGGAAAAGCTGATGAAGATGCCGCATCTGAAATTGCGCGGCTTTCATTGTTATTCGGGCACGAGCGCACATGTCGCGGGCTTTGAAGCGCGGCGACAACATTCGCTCAACGCGATGACGCCCGCGCTCGAAACGTTTGCAAACCTCAAGCAGCGCGGTTTGCCAATGGAGATTCTTTCGGGGGGCAGCACGGGCACGTACAACATTGATCCGGCCTTCAAAGGGATGACCGAATTGCAATGCGGCTCATACGTGTTTATGGATGTCGAGTATCAGATGATTGGCGGGCAACGCGATGACAAGTTCTACGATGATTTTGCGCCGTCGTTGACCGTGATGGCGACGGTCATCAGCCGCAATCATTCCGACCGCGCGACGACCGATGCCGGCATCAAATCCTTTGCGACAGATCGCAAGTTCGGGCCGAATCTGAAAGACCTGACCGGTGCGCGTGTTTTCATCAGCAGCGACGAACACGGTACGATTCTGCTCGACCATCCGAGCCGCGACGTGAAGCTCGGCGACCGTTTGGAATTCATCGTGCCGCACTGTGACCCAAACGTGAATTTGTATGATCGAATGTACTGCGTGCGCGGCGAACAAGTCGTAGACGTGTGGCGCATCGTGGGGCGACACGGCGATTGAAAAGAATAGTAACGTCAAGGTTGTGTGATGAGCTTGTGAAATGGCGAAGTAAACTGTGGGAATGTGCCGGAACGCTTTGTGGAACGGTGCCCGCAGCTCTTCATTCGGCCTGTGTCTTGCACCTCACAGGCTGAAGAAGTGAACGTTTCGACCCCCGCTCCACAAAACTCTCCGTTGTGTTTTTTATTCAGCCTGGAAAGACGGCGCTGCTCCTGAGGCAAAGCTGAAACGTGAAAAGAACCAAGCGCGCGCATTATTCAAACGATGGGCAAACTTGTCTACAAGGAAGGTGCGAACGAGACTGGGAACTTCCCTAAGGCGGCTTCCGACTGTTTGTCGTGCGGCTTATTCAGGGGTGTCCTCGACGCGCCGCCCATTCGACGAGAAAAGAAAAGCCAGACGCTGCGCCGGGCTTCGGGGCAAACAAAGATGTCAGTCGCCTTTACAAAGCTTTGGCGGGCGACGGATTGGCTGTGACCGGCTGGGGATAACGGGCTTGATAATCCGACTCATGGCGAAACCCGGCGTGTTCATAAATCCGCATCGCGGTCACTTCGTCCGGCTCGACGGCCAGACACAAGACTTGTTGTTTGCGCAAGCGCCGATGTGTGAGTTCGACTACGCATTCCCGCGCGATGCCGCGTTGCCGATATTCCGTGTGCGTCCAGATGCCTTCCAGAAATCACGTCCGGCGTCACGCTCTGCAATTCGGCTTTGAAGACGACCGTGTCGTTTGCCAGCTTGATCCACGTGCGTCCGCGTTCGATGCGTTCGAGCGTGCGGCGACGAAACCCTTCAGGGTCGGTTTGGCGCGGATCGCTGCCCGTCGCTTCGACAAACGCGGTGGCTTGCGCTTCCAGCACTGCGTCCAGATGCTCCGGCGTGGCCTGGACGAGTATGAGGAATTGATGATGCGCTTCTGATGATTGCTCTGACAATTGGAACGTCTGTGGCATTACGCCTGTAGCTGCGTTTGTTCCTCTTCCAACAAAAAAGCCAAGCATAACGCTTGGCTTTTCTTCGATATTTTTGTTGTGGCCGCAGGGCGTTTAATCAATGACCGAACCATCGTCCGCAATCACAGGCATCGCGGGCGTATTGTCCCCATTGGCCATAATGCTCAGGCTTTGCAGCCGATCTCCGACGATGACCCCATCGCTCAAGAGTGAGCCGTCGCCCAGGATCGTGCCATCGCCCAGAATGACGCCGTCGGCCAGAATGACGCCATCAGCAAAGACCACGCCTTTGGCGAACAAGGTTCCATCGGCGAAGACCACGCCTGTGCCGCCCATCTTGACCGGCCCTTGCGCGATTTGTACGCCCTCCGCCATAAAGGTTCTATCGCCGAGAAGCGTGCCATCGCCCAGGATCGTACCATCGCCGAGAAGCGTGCCGAGGCGATAGATGCCCTGCCATTTGGTCATCAACGCGCTGCCGTAAAAGAACGTGTGGTCGGCGATCACGGCTTGCCCCCAATAACAGGTCTCGCCATTGATGACGTTGGCCTGCGGATTCGGCAAGGTGGCTCTGAGCATCGTCGTGCCGCGCGCGGTGCTGCTCGTCAAATCGGTGCGAATGAGTTTCGCCAATTGCACCGCGCCCGCCACGTTCAGCAGCCCCGCGCCTTGCTCTAACATATTGAAGCCCTTGAGCGGCTGCGCCGTGTACATCAACACGGCCTTGACCAGATTCGGCGTCAACGTGGGATTCGCTTGCAAGACCAACGACGCGGCTCCGGCGACGACCGGCGCGGCCATTGAAGTGCCGCTCATAAACATTTGGTTGTGCTTCGCGTCGTTGGCCACTCGTGCATTCATATTTGGATAAGTGCGAAGCATGAAGTTACTGTCTGCCGCCGCCGCGACCAATTTATTGCCTGCGGCGACCAAATCCGGTTTGATCAGATTGTCATAGCGTCGCCCGCCGCTCGCATCCACGTACGAACTGCGGGTCGGGCCGCGTGAACTGAACGTCGCCACGCAATCATCCGCGCGCGTGTCTGTGCCCATCGTGTTCGCTGCGCCGACGGTGATGGCCGAAGGCTCGTTGCCGGGCGAACTGATGCGCCCGTAAATCTTCTGGCCGTTGCTGTCCTTGCCGTTATTGCCGGCGGAAACCACGACGACAAGGCCGGCATTGACCAAACGACGCACGGCGCGACACAGCGGGTCGTTGAGGTACGAATCCACCGCCGTTGTGCCAAAGCTCATATTGACCACGCGGATTTTATTTTTCGCCGCATTGCTGAGCAGCCAGTTGATAGCATTGAGTGCCCACGAAACACTGCCACGCCCTTCCGCATCGAGCACGCGCAGGTTCACGACTTCCGCCCCGGAAGCGATGCCTTCATACGCCCCTTTGGCCACATGCGATTTTCCCACCGCTAACGATGCCACGTGCGTTCCGTGTCCGAACGGATCGTTTTTCGTGACGCCGCCGCCCGTAAAGTCCACATTTGTGAGTAAGCGATCCCCAATATTGTGATGCTCGCCCCAAATGCCGGAATCCAGTACGGCGATGTTCATATTTTCGCCCGCCCGATTTTCGTCGTCATCTTCCTCCTCCTCCTCCTTCTCATCGCCACTATTCAGGTTGGCTCTGCCGGAAATCCGCTGCACATAGCCCCAGGTCGTCGCGTTCATCAACCGATCCGGGCTGACGTAGGCCACGTTGCTGTCGGCGGCAATCTGCCGAATCGCGGTGCGCGGCGCTTCGATCATGACCAGACCGGTTTGCTCTACTTTGCCGCTGATGCGTCCGCCGAACAGCGCCAGTTTTTCCTGCAACACGACGTCGGGCGTGTGGCGATCCACCTGGACAATGAAGCTTTGCTTTTCCTCGGCGGCCACCTCGCTGGAAGGCAAGGTCAGCCGATGCAGTCGCAGCGGTGCTGGTTTATTGGCTTTGAGAGTTTGGCGAGTTTGGCGGAGTTGACCAAGCGTGATGCTGGGTTGATCGTCCTGCGCCAGAATTTCTTCGAGGTCGGGTGCGAGCTTGGGCTTTTTGGTTGCTTTCGCGCGCGCCCGCAGGGTTTGCAAAGTTTGGGTTTGCGGCGACCCGGAGGGTGTGGTTGGCAAGCCCAATAACACGGCCAGCGAGAGTGCAAGATATTTTCTCATACAGCTTTCTCTTGAAGTTTTCCTTGGCATCGCTGACACCTCTTTCAAGTAGATACAGGTCATCAGTGATACAAAAGCATTAAAGCCCGCAAGTTTTCAGAATTGATGATGAGTTTCTGATAGTTGCCGTAACAATTGGAAGCGCCGCTGCGTTCGCCCTGAAACACAAAAGCCAGGCAGCAACTGCCTGGCTTTGAAGACCGCATCGGAACACGTTATTTCCTTTTTGAACGGGTTGTCGTGGTCGTGCTTGAAGTGGTGTCTGCTAACCTCGCGGCGGTAGTTGTGGTGTCGGTGGTCGAGGTCACGGTTGGCGAAGGCACAGGCTGCATGCAAGGCGTGCTATCGCCGATGAAAATGGAGCCTGCTCGTGTGATGCCATCGGCCATCATAATGCCATCAGCCATCATAATGCCGTCGGACATCAACATCCCATCGGCGAGCGCGATGCCATCGGCTAAGGCAATGCCATCGGCGAGCGCGATGCCATCGGCCAACGCAATGCCATCGGCCAGCGCGATGCCGCTGCTGGTAATGCTGACCGCGCCGGAATAGAGGTTCACGCCTGCCGAGGTGAGTCCTGCCGCTTTGGTAAAAGCGCCATCGCTGAAGATCGTTGCATCCGCAAGCGCGATGCCCGTGCCGTACACACTTTGCCAGCGCGTCAGCAAACCTTCGCCAGTCAGAAAGCCCCAATTCGTAATCACGCCTTGCGACCAGACGAACGAACGTCCGGCAATGAAACTCACCGGCTGCGGCAACGATTCGGACAGCAGATTGTCGCCCAACGCGGACGGCAACGTCGGGCGCACCAATTGTGCCAGGCGGACGGCTCCATCAATATTCAGTAGCCCCGCGCCTTGCTCGAACATATTCGCGCCCGCCAGCGGTTGTGCCGTGTACATCAAAATCGCTTTGACCAGATTGGGCGTGAGCGCGGGGCGCGCTTGCAGCATCAGCGCCACCGCGCCCGTGACCAGTGGCGCAGACATCGAAGTGCCGCTCAAATACATCATCCGTTCGCCATACACTTCTTTGCCGAGCGAGGCCAGCAATTCAGGATGCTCGCTCAGAATCACGTTGTAATCATTCTTCGATCCCCAGGGATCAGGTTTGGACGACGCGGCGATCAATTTGTTGCCCGGCGCGACCAAGTCCGGTTTGATGAGATTGTCATATTTGCGCACGCCGTTGATGGTCGTGTAGCCGCGTGTCGGGCCGCGCGAACTGTACGACGTGACGTTATCATCGGAACGATCATCCGTGCCGAAGGTATTGGCCGCGCCGACCGTGATGACCGACGGGTCAATGCCGGGCGAATGAACGCCGCCATAGACTTTATTGCCATAGGCATCTTTGCCTTCGTTGCCCGCTGCCGCGACGACGACGATGCCAGCATTCACGGCCCGCCGTGCAGCGAGGCAGAGCGGATCGTTTTGATAACTGTCTTTGGCGCGCGCGCCCAGGCTCAGATTGATGACGCGCAGGTTGTAGGTTTGTTGGTTGCGCACGCACCAATCCAGAGCTGCGATCACGGCGCTGATGCTGCCTTGCCCGTCTTTGTTCAGCGCGCGCAAATTGTACACGCTCGCGCCGGGCGCAACGCCTTCGTAATAGCCGGACTTGAACAAATCAGCAGTGCCGACGGCTAACGACGCGACGTGGCTGCCGTGTCCATATTGATCCACGCTGGCAGCGGTGGTTTCGTTGTTGAAGTTGACGCTGAGGACAACGCCAGGATGATTGGTCGAGGCGCTCAGCGTTTTGTGATAGATGTCTGTGCCGCTGTCAATGATGGCGATGCCGACGCCTTTGCCATCGAACAGCCCGGCGGAAGAGAGCCGTCGGGCTTGTTCCGCGCCGGTCGTGGTGGTCAGATGTCCGTTCGATTGCACGGGGCGATCCGGGCTGACATACGCGATGCTGTTTTCGGCAGCCAACTGCCGAATCGCCGTGCGCGGTGCGGCAATCGCGACCAAGCCGAAGCCATTGATTTTTTGCGTGACACGCCCGTTCATCCGCGCCAATTTTTCCTGCCACGCGACGTCCGGCGTTGCCCCGTTCAATTGCACGATGAAACTTTGTTGTTCTTCGGGCGCGACTTCGTCCGACGGCAGCGTTACGCCGTTGACGCGCAGACGAGCGGTGGCGATGTCCGCTGAGCGGCGCTGCAACCGCGCCCGACGAATCTCAGCGAGCGTCTTGCCCTGCAAGCGCAAGGCGGCGTCCTGGTCGTCCTGTTCCAGCAGTTCCAGCAGATCAGGCGCAAGCTTCGGCTTGGCCGACTTGCGGCGCATTGGCTCGACGGACGAGGATGACGAACTGAATACGGTGCAGGGGAAACTCAGCAGGAGAGCTAACGTGATGGTGATGCCTTTTCGTGCGCTTATCATAATGCCTTTCGTTTCTCACACCCGGAGGCGAGTGGACGCTGCGCATTAAAAGCGCAAGGTTTGCGTCATTGATGATGAGGTTCTGATAGTTGCTGTGACAATTGGAAATCGGCGGGCATTCCACGTGTGAGGACACTAGCCAGCAGCAACGAGGCAAGAGTTTCGACAAAATTCTCAAGCTGCGCGCAGCCGTACAATCGCCGTGTGACGAATGCGCGCAGCCCTGCGCTCTTGCTGCCCAAAAAAACGGAGATGTAGTAAGCTGCCACCCGCAAATTTTCAACAAAAACTTTTCATCAGGAGAAACAATGAAATCACTTCGCTTGTCACTGGCCTTGCTCATCGTGTTGTTGCTCGCGCAATTTCCTTCGACTGCGCAGGACGCACCGCCCTCGTACGGCCCCGCGATCACGCTCGAACAGGCCAAAAAAGTGGCCGCCGCCGCTGAAGCCGAAGCCCGCAAAAACAAATGGAACGTCGTCATCTCGATTGTGGATTCGGCTACAAATCTGGTGCTGCTCCAACGCATGGATGACACGCAAATCGGGAGCATCAAGATTTCACAAAAGAAAGCCCATACCGCCGCCGCGATGCGCCGCTCCACGAAAGTTTTTGAAGATCAGGTTGCGGCAGGCGGGATGGGCGTAAAACTGCTGGGCATTGATGAAATCATCCCCGTCGAAGGCGGCTTGCCCATCTTCGTGAACGGCAAAATCATCGGCGCGATTGGCGTCTCCGGCGTGACCAGCCAACAAGACGGCCTCATCGCCAAAGCCGGCGTGGAGGCGCTGAAATAACCGAAGACTGTGCGGAATGCAGAAGTCCATTCTTCCTTCTTCATTCTTCCTTCTTCATTACTTTTCGAGAGAAAGAAAAGAAACTCTCTCGTCAGGAATGAAGAAGGAAAAATGAAGAAGGAAAAATCAATGCCTTGCTTTGATTGGGTTTCAATTCCGCACACTCTTCAAATGCCTGTGTTGAGGGAACGTGGCGTGCGCCGCTTCAGGTCAAATTTTCTTGCAGTCGCAGCAGCGCCGCAATCTCATCGGCGGTTTGTCGCAGTGTTGTGCCCAACGGTTCCACTTGTTCCAGCGGAATCTGACTCAACGTCCCCACCAGGCTGATGGCAGCGAGGGCGCAGCCGTGACGGTCGAGCAGCGGCGCACCGATACACCGCACGCCTAATTCATCTTCTTCGTCGTCGAGCGCAAAGCCCTGCTGGCGAATCTGCGCGATCTCGCGTTTGATGCCCGCGATGGACACGATGGTGTTTTGATTGTGGCGCGGCAGGCTGCCGGGCTGGAACCAACGGTCAAACTCCGCCTCCGGCAAAAACGCCAGCAGCGCCTTGCCAATGCCCGTGCAATTCACATCCATTCTTCGTCCCACCCACGAAGCGACTTTGAGCAGGCCGGGCGCTTCGATCTTTTCAATCACGACCGCTTCGTTGTGTTCCAAAATGCCCAGATGCACCGTCAGCCCGGTACGTTTCATCAAGGCTTCGAGCCAGGGACGCGCCACTGCACGCAATTCCATGCCTTGCAGTGCGGCGCGGCTCAGGCTGAACAACTTTACCCCAAACAGGTAATGCCCGATTTGCGGATGCTTTTGCAAATAGCCCAGACGTTCGAGCGTGGTGACGATCAGGTGGAGCGAGCTTTTCGGCAACTGCAAGCGGCGACTGAGATCGGACAACGAAAAGCCTTTGCTCGATTGCGCGATCAATTCCAGCACCTGACAGGCGCGCTCGACCGCCGGAACATAGGTCGTTTTCGGTGATGACATACGGTTGTGCAAGATTCTGTCCAGCGTATTGGACAGCAACTACGTTTGTGCGCGCGCCCGTCTGTGCCGCTCGTCATCACCAGAGTAGTATCGCAGCGCATCTTTTTCGATCCTAAGCATAAGGAGCCGCGATGAAATTGCAAGATCGAGTCGCTGTGATTACCGGCGCGGGCGCAGGCATCGGGCGCGCGTGCGCGCTGGCCTGTGCCGCCGCAGGCGCGCGTGTCGTGGTCGCGGACATCCATCTGGCAGCAGCTCAGGAAACTGTGCGCTTGATTGAAGCGCACGACGGCATGGCTTGGGCAATTCAGACAGATGTCGCGGAGCCGGAATCCGTCGCGGCGCTCGCACGGGAAACAACGCAACGTTGTGGCGCAATTCACGCGCTGGTCAACAACGCGGCCATTCAGATCAACAAAACCATCGCAGACACGACGTGGGACGAATGGCAGCGACAGATGAACGTCAATGTTGGCGGCGTGTTTCTTTGCGCAAAAGCGTTTCTGCCACATCTGCGACAAACGCGCGGCGCAATCATCAATCTGTCGTCGGTCAACGGCTTTTTTGTCGAGCCGCAATGCGCAGGTTACTGCGCCACGAAAGCGGCAATCATCGGCCTGACGAAAGCGATGGCGATAGATCACGGGCGCGACGGTGTGCGCGTGAATTGCGTGTGTCCGGGCTACATTGACGCAGGATTGGCACAAGGATACTTCGAGGCACAAGCAGACCCCGCCGCAGCACGCGCGGCGGCAGGCGGTTTGCATGCATTGGGGCGCATCGGACAAGCGGAAGAAGTCGCGCGTCTCGTCGTGTTTTTAGCCAGCGATGACGCTTCGTTCATCACGGGCGCGGCCATGACGGTGGATGGTGGCTTCAGCGCCGGATTGCCTGGATAAGTCACCCGGTAATTTCATTGTTCATTTTCCATTTTCGATTTGTCATTTGTCATTGCTTGGCGCGTCCCCTGCTGACAATGACAAATGACAAATGACAATTGAAAAATGGAAAATGAAAAAAGTGCTGATTTTTTACTTGAGTATTTATGAATGAGCGTTATGCAGAATCCCGCAAGCTAACCGCGCAGAGTGCGAAAACGATTGCTGGCGGCGTCGTGTCGCTCAATCGCAAGACCGACCCGCCCATCGTGTTTGTGCGCGGCGCGGGCAGCAGGATTTATGACGCGGACGGCAATGAGTACATTGATTATCACGCCGCGTTTGCGCCGCACATTCTCGGTCACAATCATCCGGCGGTGAACGAAGCCGTCGTGCAGGCGTTGCGGCAGGACTGGTCATTGACGGGCAGTGGAACGACGCTCTGGGAGATGCGCTTCGCCGAACTGCTGCGCGCGGCGGTTCCTTCGCTCGAACGCATTCAACTCACGAACAGCGGCAGCGAAGCGACCGCGCACGCGATTCGCCTGAGCCGCGCCTGGACGGGGCGCGACGACATCATCGTCACGCTCGGCGGTTACAACGGCTGGCACCACGATGTCGCGCGCGCGGTGATGCCGACGCTGGATGTAATCGGCCCGCGCGTGGAGCAAGGCGAATACCCGTTCGTGCCGATGTCGGCGGGCATTCCCGACGAGGTGAAGCAGCGCGTTCACGTCGTCAATTTCAATGATGTGGAGTCCGTCGAATATGTGCTGAACCGCTATCCCATCGCCTGCGTCATCACGGAACCCGCGTTGCAAAACAGCGGCGTCGTGCCGCCGCTGCCGGGCTATTTGCACACGTTGCGCGCGCTGTGTGATCGCTACGGCGCGCTGCTCGTGTTCGATGAAGTGAAGACGGGCTTTCGTGCCGCGCTCGGCGGCTATCAGCAAATCGCCCAGGTCACGCCTGATCTTTCGACGTTTGGCAAAGCGGTGGCGAACGGCTATCCGCTCGGCGTGATCGGCGGGCGCAAAGACGTGATGAATTTGTTCGATGACCCAGACCCGAAGCGGCGCGTGTTGATTGCAGGCACGTACAACGGGCATCCGCTCACGGTCGCGGCAGCGACGGCCACGTTGGAAATCCTGCGGCGCGACGAGGGCGCAGTTTACCAGCAACTGGAAGCGCGCGCCGCGTGGTTGCAATCCGGCCTCGCCTACATCTTCGGAGAATTGGGCGTGACGGCGCTCGTGAGCCGCATTGGTTCAGCGTTCTGCGTGTATTTCAGCGATCACGTCCCGATTGACTGGCACGATGTGCTGGCCAGTCATGACTTCGCGTTCGATAGCCGTTATCGGCGCGCGTTGATTGAGCGCGGCATTTATCACTTTCCTTTGCCGTGCAAACAAGGCTCGATCAGCGCGGCGCATACAGAAGACGACATTGCGCGCACGCTGGAGATCACCCGCGCGGTGTTACGTGAACTTTGAGAAAGTAGCGCAACCAGCCGGGGTTGCGTTGTTTCCACCGGGTATCGCTACTTGAAGCCACGCAACCCCGGCTGGTTGCGCTACTCCCTTTACACTGACCTGCCGCCGCACGGTCAGTGCGGGTTCTCTTTCGCGGCACAGGATCACCAGGCACACCCTGGCAACCAATAAGGAGCCACTATGCGAAGTTTCAGAACCTTGTTTGCAATCGCGCTGCTGATGCTGATACAGGTCAGCGCCGTGCAGGCACAAAGTACCGTTGCCACGCTCACCGGCACGGTCACCGACCCGACGGGCGCGAGCGTTCCCAACGCCACGGTCGAAGTGAAGAACATCAAGACCGGTTACCTCTACACCGCCACCACGAATGCGGACGGCGTTTACACCGTCGCCAATCTGCTCGAAGGCGCGTACCAGATCAAAGCCAAAGCTTCCGGCTTCGGCGAGTTGACGATCAACGACATCACGCTCAACGCACGCGACAATCGGCGTGTGGATGTGCGCTTGCAGGTCGGAACCGTCACCACCACAGTGGACGTGACGGCAGGCGGCGCGGCGCTCATCGAAACCGAAACCGCGCGCATTGCCGATGTGAAAGACCGCGCGCAATTGCGCGCGTTGCCGTTGACGCTGCGTCGCGCGTGGGATTAGTTCACGCTGACGCCGCAGATCAATCGCACGACGACGGGCTTCAATATTTCGCTCGCCGGTTCACGCTCGAATCAATCCGAAGCCACGATTGACGGCATCACCGTAACGCCGCCGGGCGGTGGCTTCGCCTTTGGCCCGATTATGGATCGCACGGAAAACTTGCAGGAACTGCGCGTGGATGTGTCCGGCAACTCGGCGGAATACGGGACGCCGGGCGGCGTCACGCTGACGACGCGCGCGGGCAACAACGATTTTCACGGCACGTTTTCGGATTACTATTCGTCGCCCGTGCTGCGCACGCGCAATCCGTTTGCCACGTCGCGCGGCACAGGCATTTCCCATCGCCTGACCTTTGCCGGTGGCGGCCCGATTGTCGTGCCGAAAATCTACAACGGACGCAACAAGACGTTTTACTTTGCTACGCTGGAAATGAGTGCGGGTAGTGCGGGCAACACGTTGCTGACGCAAACCGTGCCGCTGCAAACGTGGCGCAACGGCGATTTCAGCGGCGTGTCGGGACTCTTCCTGCGCGATCCGTTGAGGACCGGCGCTTGCACGGCGACGGACAAAACGGCGTGCTTTGATGGCAATAAAATTCCGACCTCGCGGCTCAATCCCGTCTCGCTGAAAATTCAGGAGAAGTTTTATGCGTTGCCGAATTTCGGTGATCCGACCGGGACGCGCTTTGCGGCGGGCGGACAACGTGCCATCGTCACGCTCCGGTCGGACATCCTGCGCAATCCGAATCTCGACAATCCGACCATCAATCGCTGGTTCGATGTCGGTGCGTTCGCTGCGCCACCGGTTGGGCGCTTTGGCACGTCGGCGAAAGGCGTCATCATCAGCACGCCGATCAATGTCTTTCACGCGAGTCTGGCGAAGAACTTCGTGTACCGCGAACGGCTGCGCATCAAGCTCGAAGCGTTGGGCACGAACGTGCTGAATCATCCCAACTATGCCGCGCCGAACACGAGCATCACCGCAGGCGTCGCCTCCGGCACGGTCACTGCCGTGATTGATCGCAACGCAAAATTCGATTCCGCCAACACGCGCGAATTTCAATTGCAGTTGCGCGTCGAGTGGTAAGACTTGTGCCTGGCGCTGCGCGGCGTTACTCTTGCAGTCAGCGCCGCGCACTGTCAGGCGCGAATCTTGCATCATCAAATCTGAAGAACTCTGTATGACCCGACGAATCAAATTCATCCTGGTGTTAGCCGTGGCGCTCGGCGCAGCTTGGGCCATCGCGCCGCCACCGCAAAACGTAGATGCCAACGCCGCCGCGCCCCTTGCCGCGACGAATCCGCAAGCATTTCTGGAAGCCAATTGTTCAGCCTGCCATAACGGCAAAACCAAAAAAGGCAATCTGGACGTGACCGCGCTCAAGCCGGATTTCACCGACGCGCCAACCTTCGCCACGTGGGTCAAGATTCACGACCGCGTGCGCGACGGCGAGATGCCGCCGAAAGGTGCGCCGCAACCGGAGCCGACAGAACGCGCCGGATTCCTGCAAGCCATTGCCGAGCCGATGACGGCCGCCGACGCGGCGCGCATTCGCCGGGAAGGTCGTGCTGTGCTGCGCCGCATGAATCGCTACGAATACGAAAACACCTTGCGCGATTTGTTGGGTGCGCCCTGGCTGCAAATCAAAGAACTGCTGCCCGAAGACGGCGAGCGGCATCGCTTCAATAAATCCGGCGAAGCGTTGGGCGTCTCGCACGTGCAAATCAGTCGCTATCTTGCAGCGGCGGAATATGCGCTCCGCGAAGTGATGGCGCGCTCGGAGAAACAGCCGGAAACGATCACCAAACGCTACTATGCGCGCGAACAACGCGCCTTCACCAACAAAGTCGAATTCTCACAATTCAACACCGCGTCCGAACGCGCGACGTTCCCGCTGCTCGGCAATGCTGCGGATGTCGCGGTGCTGAAAAAAGAAGCGCCGATGACCGTCGGCGACAAAGACCCGGCGAAACGCGAACTGGAAAGCATGGGCGTTGTTGCCAGTTCGTACGAACCGCTCGAAATCCGCTTCAATCAATTCAAAGCGCCCGTCGCCGGTCGGTACAAATTGCGGCTCAACGCACATTCGTTCTGGGCTGGGCCGGAAAGCGCCGAACGATGGTGGCGTCCGAGTCGGTTCGTCGCTGCTGCCGGACGCACGCGCGAGCCAATCACGTTGTATGCAGAGATTCCGCCGCGTCAGATGCGCTACCTCGCCAACGTGGACGTGTCGCCTGATCCGTCGCTGCAGGAAGTTGAAGTCTATTTGCTGAAAGACGAAACGATTCGCCCCGACGCCGTGCGGCTGTTTCGTTCGCGTCCGCCGAACTGGCGCAATCCGCTGGCGGAAAAAGATGGACAGCCAGGCGTCGCATTTCGCTGGCTCGAAGTCGTTGGCCCATTGCAAGACGAATGGCCGGGCAAAGGCCATCGCCTGCTGTTCGGCGCTTTGCCGATTCACTGCAAAGACGCGCTCGCGGGACAGCCTCTGCTGGATGATGAAGACGAAGAAAACGCGGAGGCACAAGCCGCCAAACGGGCGAAAAATCCCAATCAAAAGCTGACAAAAATCTGCGGCGTGAAATCAAATAATCCCCACGCCGATGCGGAAAAATTGTTGCGCAATTTCCTGTCCCGCGCCTATCGCCGCGCGACGCCGCAAGCCATCGAAGAAGACACAAACCGCTTCCTGAAAATCTTCGCCGCCGCGCATAAAACCAGCCGCAGCTTTACCGAAGCGATGATTACGACGTATTCCGCCGTGCTGTGCGCGCCCGCGTTCACAACGCTCGAAGAAAAGCCCGGTCGCTTGGACGATCAAGCGTTAGCGGCGCGCTTGTCCTATTTCCTATGGAATTCCGAACCCGATGCCAAGTTGCGCGAACTCGCGCAGCAAGGCGCACTGCGCAAGCCCGCCGTCGTGCGTGCGCAAGTGGAACGAATGCTCAGCGATTCCAAATCGCAACGGTTCGTGAATGCGTTTCTGGATTACTGGCTCGATCTGCGCAAAGTGAACATCACGTCGCCGGATGAGTTGATGTACGCCGATTACTACTTGGACGATCATTTAGTCGAATCCGCAACCGCCGAAACACAAGCGTTTTTCGCCGAACTCATTCGCGGCGATTTGCCCGCACGCAACATCATCGCTTCGGATTTCGTGACCATCAACGAACGACTCGCGGCGCATTACGGTTTGTCCGGTGTCGAAGGCTCAAAGATTCGTCGCGTCGCGTTGCCGCCCGATTCCGTACGCGGCGGATTGCTGACGCAAGCGAGCGTACTGAAAGTCACGGCGAACGGCACGACGACTTCGCCCGTCGTGCGCGGCGCGTGGATGATGGAACGCATCCTCGGCAAACCCGTCCCGCCACCGCCGCCCGGTACGCCCGCTGTCGAACCCGATGTACGCGGCGCGACGACGCTCAGGCAACAACTGGAAAAACATCGCACGATTCAAAGCTGCAATGCCTGTCACGCGAAGTTTGATCCGGCAGGTTTCGCGCTCGAAAACTTCGATGTGTTCGGCGGCTGGCGCGACAAATACCGCGCATTGGCGGAAGGCGAAAAAGCGCCTGGTATTGGGAAAAACGGACAGAAGTTTGCGTTTCGGTACATTCAGCCCGTAGACGCTTCCGGCTCGCTGCCCGATGGGCAAAAGTTTCAGGACGTGCGCGAATTGAAACGATTGCTGCTCAAAGATGAACGACAAATCGCGCGCAACCTGACAAATCAACTCATCATTTTTGCAACCGGCGCGAGCGTGCAATTCAGCGACCGCCCGAAAGTCGAAGCGTTGCTGGATCGTGCGGCGACGAAAGGCTACGGCGTGAAGACGTTGCTGCAATTGCTGATCGAGAGCGAGTTGTTTCGGAATAAGTAACCAAGGTGTAGAAAGGAACCTCAATTTGTCCGGCTAAACAATTGTTCGGCCATCTTGAGAGTAATAACTCGCTAAATCTCAAAGGAGACCAATGACTCATCCAAAGACTATGAATAAACTCATTACAAGGTTTGTCACATCTCTTTGTATACTTCTCTGCCCTTTTCTTGTCATAGCGCAGAACAAGGAGATAACACTTATCAAAGCTGGGCAGATGTTCGATGCGAAAACAGGTAGGCTGCTCAGCAATCAAGCGATTTTGATCGAAGGCAACCGCATTAAAGAATTGGGTGATATCCAATCTGTGATGAGCAAGGCTCCTGCAAATGTGCGTGTAATTGATCTATCAAATGCAACTGTGCTACCCGGCCTGATTGATTGCCATGTTCATCTTACAGGGGATATTCAACGCCCTGAGCTTGCGAATTATTCACTTCCGCTCAAAACCTTGATTGGAGCAAAAAATGCCAGAATCACGTTAGACGCTGGATTTACAACCGTTCGCGACCTGGGATCGCCTGACTACTCGGGTATTGCCTTACGTGACGCCATCAATCTTGGAGATATTGTTGGTCCGCGGATTTTAGCTTCTGGGCGGGGTCTTACACCGACAGGGGGGCACGGTGACAACAACGTTCTACCACCCGAACTGCAAATTAGTTCAGAAAGTGTGATAGATGGTGTACCTGAAGCTATGCGCAAAACCCGGTTATTCGTTAAGTATGGTGCGGATGTGGTCAAAGTGATGGCAACAGGCGGTGTGATGTCCAAAGGTGATTCGCCCGCAGCAGAGTCGTTCAGTGACGAAGAGATAAGGGCAATTGTGGCAGAAGCTCACCGATTAGGCCGAAAAGTCGCCGCCCACGCGCACGGGGCGTCTGGTATCAAGCAGGCCATTTTGGCTGGTGTTGATTCAATCGAACACGGCTCGTATATCAACGACGAAATCTCCGAGTTAATGAAACAAAAGCAGGTATGGCTTGTGCCAACGATCTACCTCACCTACTGGACACCAGAGTACATGGAAAGAACGGGTGTCAGAGCATATTCACTCGAAAAAGCAAAAACTGTGACGAAGGCAGGGCAAACGAATATTTCGCGAGCCATAAAAGTTGGGGTGCCAGTAGCGTTTGGCACAGATGCGGGTGTTTATCCACACGGATTGAATGGCCGTGAATTTGGCATGTTGGTCAAACTCGGCTTATCTCCGACTCAGGCAATCCAGACTGCCACGGTAAATGCTGCGAAGCTACTTGGCTGGGCAGACCGAGTTGGATCCATCGAGCCTGGCTTTTTCGCTGATATTATTGCCGTCTCAGGTGACCCCTTAAAAGATGTGACCGTGCTGGAACGGGTTGATTTTGTGATGAAAGATGGACAAGTTATCAAGAGCGAATTAACCAATGCACCCGCTAAATCGAATTGAAATTATTGCGAGAGGTTCAATCGGGAGTTTGCAAGGCTTAATTCACCTTCCCCCGGTTGTTTTACACGTCTGATTGTCACTAA
>CAZWAK010000151.1:0-19551 GCA_964631865.1 uncultured Heliobacteriaceae bacterium
GCGGCGGGCAAAACGTTGATCCCGGAGAGTTGGGCGGTGTGGTTCTGGCTCGCGTTTGCGCTGGGCTTTTTCGTGAAAATTCCGATGTGGCCGTTGCACGCCTGGATGCCGGAAACGTATGTGCAAGCGCCGACGTCGGGTTCGATCCTGATGGCGGGCGTGATGGCGAAAATGGGCGCGTATGGTCTGATGCGCTTCAACCTGCCGCTCTTCCCTGAAATCTCGATGAAGTTTGCGCCGTTTGTGATGGCGCTGGCGGTCGTCGGGTTGATTTACGGTGCGCTCGTGGCCATCGTGCAGAGCGATCTGAAACGATTGGTCGCGTATGCCAGCTTGAGCCACTTGGGTTACGTCGTGCTCGGCATCTTCGCGTTTACGAGCCAATCTATGCAGGGCGCGCTGTTTCAGATGGTCAATCACGGCATCTCGACGGGCGCGTTGTTCGTCTGCGTCGGGCTGATTACGCAACGGCGGCAAACGCGCGAGATTGAAGAATTCGGCGGCATGGCCACGCAGATGCCCGGCTACTCGACCGCGTTTATGGTCATCGCCTTCAGCAGCCTCGGTCTGCCGTTGCTGAACGGGTTCGTCGGCGAGATTTTGATTTTGATCGGCACGTTCTCGTCTTCCGTGCCATACGCAAAAGTGTTTGCGATCATCGGCGCAGCGGGCGTCGTACTGGCTTCGATTTACATTCTCTGGAAAATGCAGCGCGTGCTGTTCGGCGCGGTCACGAAAGAAGAAAACAAAGAATTGGAAGATTTGACGCGGCGTGAACGAGCGGCGTTAGTGCCGATGGTCGTGCTCGCAGTCGTACTCGGCGTGACGCCGATGGTCTTTCTGAGCGCGACGGATCGGTCAGTCAATCAAGTGCGCTCGCTGGTCGTGCAGCAAAAATGATTTGAAATTTGAAATTGAGTATTGTCTATGAACTCATCAATCGTCACTTTCACCACCTTTTTCCCCACGCTCGGTGCCATCGTGATTATGCTCTACAGCATTATTCAACTGCGGCGCGGCAAGGATCGCGAACAGATTCGTCCGCACTATCGCTGGATCGCGTTCATCACTTCGATGATTACGTTCGTGCTCTCGCTCGGCATTCTGCTCGGCTTTGACGGCGCGAAAACGGAGCCGCAACTGGTGACGAAGGTGTTGTGGATTCAGGAACTCGGCGTCTACTACTACATGGGCGTGGACGGCATCAGCTTGTGGCTGGTGCTGCTGACAACGTTTATGGTTCCGGGCGCGGTGATGGCGAGTTGGACGTTCCGCACGCGCGTGCATGAATTGATGATTTTCATGCTGATTCTGGAAACCGGGATGATCGGCGTGTTCGTGTCGCTCGACCTGTTTCTGTTTTATCTGTTCTGGGAAATCGTGCTGATCCCGATGTACTTCCTGATCGGCATTTACGGCGGCGAGAACCGCATCTACGCGGCGATCAAATTCGTGATCTACACCGTTGTCGGCAGCTTGTTGATGCTCGTCGCGATCATCGCGCTGTATTACCTGAACACGCAGGCGACCGGCGTCACCACGTTTGATCTGGTCGAGATCACGAACAACATCACGGCGGGCAAGCTCGTGATTCCGCGCAATTTTCAATGGTGGATGTGGCTCGCGTTCGCGCTGGCGTTTTTCATCAAAGTGCCGCTCTGGCCGTTTCACACGTGGCTGCCCGATGCACACACGGAAGCGCCAACGGGAGCGTCGGTCATTCTGGCCGGTGTGCTGCTGAAGATGGGCACGTACGGTCTGATGCGCTTCAATTTGCCGATGTTTCCCGAAGTGTCGTATCAGGCCGCACCGTTCGTCATGTTGCTCGCGGTCATCGGCATCATTTACGGCGCGCTCGTGGCGATGGTGCAGCCGGATATGAAAAAGCTGGTGGCGTATTCATCGGTCAGCCACCTGGGTTTCATCGTGCTTGGCATCTTCGCGTTCACGGACAAATCCATGCAAGGCGCGCTGTATCAAATGCTGAATCACGGCATCTCGACCGGCGCGTTGTTCCTCTGCGTAGGCATTTTGTATGACCGTCGCCACACGCGCGAGATTGAAGAATTCGGCGGCGTCGCGCAACGCATGCCGCGTTACTCGACAATGTTTTTGATTACGGCGATGTCGAGTTTAGGCTTGCCCTTGCTCAACGGCTTTGTCGGCGAATTTCTGATCCTGCTCGGCACGTTCTCTTCGACCGTTCCGGGCGCGAAATGGTTCGCGGTGATTGGCGGCGTCGGCGTCGTGCTGTCGGCGGTGTATTTGCTCTGGATGTTGCAGCGCGTCCTGTTCGGGCAAATCACCAAACACGAAAACGAAGAACTGGAACACCTGACCCTGCGCGAACGCTTCTCGCTGATCCCGCCCGTCGCGATGGCCGTGATTATGGGCGTGACGCCGATGCTGTTTTTGAAGGCGAGCTACAATTCGGTAGATAATGTTCGTGCGATTGTCGAGAGCCAGGCATCACGCGCGGCGAAATAAGTTAGGAGTACCGTTATGTCCGCAGTTTTGACATACGACGAAATCAAAGAGCGATACCCTGATGAGTGGATACTGATCGTGGATACAGAATTAGATAAAGAACTAAACGTTATTCGCGGCGAAGTATTCGCACACTCGAAAGACAGAGACGAAGTGTATCGCAAAATCCTGTTGCTGAAAGGACGTTCGTTCGCTGTTGAATACAATGGCGAACCGCCAGAAGGATGGGCAGCCGCACTGTAAAAACCACCAAAGCATATCGCTTGGCTCGTTTTGGCGACCTATTCCGCGCACGCGCGACAGCGGGAAACCTGAGTGGCACAAATGGGCAGGCGCAGCTTTTAGTGGACACTGGTTCAAGCTACACGATTTTACCGATGGAGGTTATTGTTGGGCTTGGCTATGATTTACAGCAGGCTCAAGGTCTGGCGCGTTTCACAGGAGTAAGCGGGATTGTGATAGCGCCTATCTTCAATGTCGCTTGGTTTAATTGTCTGGGACAAACCATCAGGAATTTCCCCGTCGTGGCATACACGATACCTTCTGCAATCTACTTTGACGGTTTGCTGGGAATGGATTTTCTTACGCGCTGCAAGGCGATCCTTTCCGTCGCAGAAGCAAAGATTCGTTTTCAAAAACCCAACCCATAAAAACTCATGCAACTGACCGATCTCAATCTCGACTACTTCTCGATTCTGCCCGAAATCATCACGGCGCTCGCGGGCGTGGTGTTGATGCTGCTGGATGCGTTCTCGAAAAACGGGGCGCGCAAATCGGGGCCGTGGTTCAGCCTGTTCAGCCTCGTCGCCGCAGGCGTCGCCATTGCCGCGTTGTGGCCGCGCGCGAACTCGACTTCGTTTGCGGGGATGATTGTGACGGATCACTTACGCCTGTACTTCGCGCTGGTCGTCGTCGTCTGCGGCATCATCGCGGTGATGCTCGCGTCGCAATTTCTGGATGATGAAGCGTTGCCGCCGGGCGAGTTTTACGCGCTGATGATGTTTGCGACTTGCGGGATGTTGATGATGGCGTCGGCGGGCGATTTGGTGATGGTGTTTCTCGGCCTGGAAACGTCTTCGATAGCAACATACGTGCTCGCCGGGTATCGTCGCACCGATTTGCGCGCGAATGAATCGTCGCTGAAATACTTCCTGTTGGGATCGTTTTCGGCTGCGTTTTTGTTGTATGGAATGGCGCTGACGTATGGTGCGACAGGTTCGACGAACATCGAAGTCATTCGCCAAGTCATCATCGCAGGCAAGGTCGCGTATCCGCAAATGCTGCTCGTCGGTGGCGCGATGATGCTCGTCGGCTTCGGCTTCAAGATTGCGACCGCGCCGTTTCATTTGTGGACACCCGACGTGTACGAAGGCGCACCGACCGTCGTCACGGCCATCCTCGCAACAGGGCCGAAAGTCGCCGTGTTCGCGTCGTTCCTGCGCGTGTTTGCGGAAGGATTCGGCACGCCGAACGCTCCGGCAGTCGGCGCGCAATTGCACGACAATTGGATTGCTTCGTTAGCAATTATGGCCGCGATTGGCATGACGTTTGGCAACATCGTCGCCCTCGCCCAACGCAACATGAAACGCATGCTGGCGTATTCGTCCATCGCGCACGGCGGCTACACGTTGATCGGCTTTTTGACGACGGAATACGCGCCGGTCGGATTTTATATGCTGACTTACGCGCTGATGAGCCTCGGCGCATTTGCCATCGTGCAAATTCTGGCGCGGCGCGGCGATGCGAAAACCGAAATCAGCGATTACGCCGGCATCGGCTTTGAAGTGCCGAACCTGAGTTTTCCGCTCGCGATTTTTATGTTGAGTATGGCCGGGATTCCGCCGACCGCCGGGTTTATGGGCAAATTTTATGTCTTCAAATCCGCGTGGGTCAGTTCGCCGAACATCCGGTGGTTAGTCATCGTCGCCATCGTCAACAGCATCATCTCGGTTTATTACTACTTGTACCCCATCGTCGTGATGTTCTTCCGCCCGCCGGTCGAAGGCTTCGTCAAACCGCGCATCAACGCAATGGCGCAGATTGCGTTGGCGCTGACGATCATCGGGACGTTGTATTTCGGGTTGTTCCCGAACAGCGCCTTGAAGATTTTGCAGCAGAAAGCGCCCGCGGCACAGCAGATTGCGATTCAAAAATAGGGAGAGAGGATTTCAGATTTGAGATTTGAAATCCTCACCTCCAATCCTGCCTGTCCCAACAAACTCAATCGTCCTTCAGCCAAAACACCAAACTCATCCGCGAGTTTTCCAGCAGCCCTTTGATGCGCCCGACCAACAAGCGCAGGATGTCCTGGGCAATCGAAATGTTATCCGCCAACACATCGAAGAACTCTTCGTTGCTGATCTTCAGCGCCAGCACGTCTTCGAGCACGGTCGCCGTCATAAAGCGCGGCTCGTTGCTCAGCACCTCCATTTCGCCGAAGGATTCGTTGTCGGAGACGATGAAAATGTCCACGTCGTCGCGGTGCAAACGCACGGCTCCGTGCCGAATAAAATAGATGGCATCGCACGGGTCATTGGTTTGGAAAATGACGTCGTCTTTGCGGAATTCGACTTCCTTCGTGATGGAGGCGACACGCGCCAGATTTTCCATCCGCGTGTTGGAAAACAGCGGAATCTGGCGCAAAAACATCACTTTTTCGAGAACGGTTAGCATGGTAAAGGCATTTTTTTGAGATCACGAAACATACGAAAATAACGAAACATACGGAATTTGTATGACCTTTAGAACGCATGCAGAGGTGGCGCGATTTGGTTAATCGCGCGGCGTATTAGCGCATTAACCTCGGCGGTTAGGCAAATCGCTGCACATTGGCCTAAGTCCCCACCTTCTCGCTTTTTTTCGTGTGTTTCGTTATTTTCGTATGTTTCGTGATCTCTCCCCTGCGTTTCTTCATTCAATTCTTGAGTACATAGCAAGCCGTCTCGCTCAACAACGGATCAGACGACTGCGACAACTGCTGCATCGAACTCGTCAACCCATTCAAGCCCAATTGCCCCGCCGCATACATTGCACAAGCACAAACCCAGCGATTGGAACCGCGCAACAACTCGGCCAACGCTTCTTCGCGCGACAACGGCTTCCATTTCCAGAACGCACGTCCTTTGCGCGCACGCTGACCTAACGTCACTTTGTTGTCAATCAGCGGCAAGACGTATTTGCGCAAGGCCGGATTCAGCAGGTTGTCCAAAAACTCGACGGTGTTGGCGCGGTTCTGCGCGCGCGCGCTGCGCAAGCCGTAAAACGCCTGATGAATGTCGTGGTGCGCATATAGCAAGCCGAGGAAACGAAAGATGCGCACCATTGCGCGTTCCTGTCGTTCCAACATCGAAGTCGTCAACAAATCCAGCCGTCGCGCACCCGCTTCGAGCGAAGACGGAGCCGTTGGATTGAAGCTCACGAGCAGTTGCGTGTAGCGGTAATATTGCTTGAGTTCAGCAAACAACGGATTCAAAATCTTGCGCTCGTCAAACTTCAATGTCGCATCCGCCGAACGCAAACGATTCAGCGCCTTGAGAATTTTGTAGCGCAATTGCACGTCTTTTTGCTCCAAACAATCCAGCAGAATGTCTACGGCTTCCTGCCCGCCGATGCGCGAGAGCACGCGCGGGATGTGGCTGCGCAAGTTGTGGCTGACTGCCGGATCGCGCAAATGATCTTTGAGCGTGCCGAAAATGCGCGTGCCGAAATGCACCAGAGCTTCGCGCGCGGCAACCTGCGTGCGCCGGTCGGCCAACGCTTCGAGCAGGAACGGAATGAAGTCGTGATGTTGTGTGCGGCCTGCGCTGTCGAGCGCCTGATGGACGACTTCGGGCGCATCGTCTTGCAACAAGTCCACGAGATGACAATGCCACTTCACGGGCAATGCAATCAGCCCCAACACCCGCGCGGCTTCGATGCGCGCGGGGATTCCATCGGCGTCTTTGTTCTTCACCATCCCGTCGAGAATGATGCGCGCGACGGGCAAGTTGTCCGCGCGATTTTGCTGCAACAAGTTCAGCAAAATGCCGCCCTGAATGACGTGCGCGGGATAGTCCGGCAACGATTGGACGCGCGTCAAAATGTCGGTCTGCGTAAACGTGTAAACATAGCGCGCGGCTTCCGCACGAATGGCGGGGTCTTCGTCGTGCAGCAAGGCTTCGGATTCCGGCACGACATGCTCGCGGCTGAAGGTCGCAAGCATTTGCAACGCCTTCAGCCGAACGGACGCCGCTGGATGCCGCAGCAAGCGCTTCAGATGCGGCAACAACAACGCCTCGCGCTGCTCGCCCTGCGTCAAAATGTCGAGTGCGTACAAAATCTCTGCGGGTTCAGGACTGGCGAGATATTTGTGCAATTCTTCCAACGTCTCTGGTTCCGCGATGTACTGCGAAACGTCTTTCGGATCAAGCCCGCGCGTTTTGAAGCCGGAACGAAGCGCGTTCAAATACTCTTTGCGAATCTGAAACGCGACATACAACAACAAACCGATGATCGGCAAATTCAACCAACTAATCGTGCCCGGACGCGCGCGATTGATGAGCGGAACGACGTTTGTGAACAGCAGCAACAACAATGCCGCGACGCCGTCGCCGCCGCGCAACACAACCGTGTCAATAAACGATTTGACCTGAATTTTGATGTCCGTCGGAATCGGCAGATAGAGCAGTTCGGTCGTGGATTTGTCTATCGAATGCTTGAAAACCTGATCGCTCAACCGCAGCAGCACGGCTGTCCACAACGCCGTGAACAACAACGCTGCCAGCGTGCTTGTCAACAAACTCAGCGGCAGGATCAAAACCGTCACGCCGATGCCGAGCTTGTCCAACATCTTGCCGCCGAAGAGCAATTGCAAGAAAAACGCGCCCCAGCCCATATACGTGTAGACGCCGCCGAAGAACGCCGTCATTTCGTTTTCGTCGCGGAAGAACTGCTCCGTGATGGCGGAAAATTGCACGTCTACGATTTTCGTGGCGAGCGAAACGATGGTGACGAGCGACGTGATGAGCAACAAATATTTCGAGTTCCAAATGCTCAAGGCGCTTTGTTTCAAGCTGAATTCGCGCCCGGACTCAATTTGCAATTCGACGATGCGCTCGCTGTTTCTGCGCCAAATCCACTGCACGAGCAACGCCGAAACGACACAAAACACGGCGACCGTCGGCAACAGATTTTCTGCGCCGAGCAGTGGAGCCAGTTTTTTGCTGAGATAGCCGCCGAAGATAAAGCCGAGAATGCCGCCGCTGCCGATGAAGCCGAAATAGCGGCGTGCATCGCGCGTCGTGAAAATACAATTGCCAATCGTCCACACCTGCACGGGCGCGACGCCGCCGTAAATCCCGCCCCACATATACAACAGCGGCACAACGCCCGCGACGTGATGTTTTTCCAACCACCACAGCACGACGCCGCTCACGCCGAACAACACGAGCGTGGATGAAATCAGCGTCGGCGGTTGATAGACGCGCCACAGTCGCAAGTAGCCCGCGATTAAAAACGTAATCAGAATCGTCTGCCCGATGATCGCGTACGGCAATTGCAGCGCGCCAAAACGGCTGATGAACAACGCGGTACTCACCGACTTGCCAATCATCAGCGCCGTGATGACGAGGAAGAGATAGAGAAACAACAACGAGGCGTTGAGGTAATCCTCTTTGCGAATCGTCAGCAGATGTTTGATCGTTTGCCAGTCCCAACCCATAGGCGGTCGTCAATAGTCAGTCGTCAGTTGTCCGTTGCTGCCCCCAAATACGAAATGGCAGAGAAGGATTGAATGCGACGTAACGCGATTTGCCAAATCGCGCTACAGTTTCCGAAGAGAACCTCAAGCGCACGGGCCGGCCTTCGGATAGACCGACGTGAATTTGCCGTTTTCGATGACGAGCGCCGCACAAATCCCTTTGTAATAGCGGCGCAGCATGCCGGTATCAATCAAAAACACATCTTCGCCAAAGCGCCCCGTGATGCCCGTCAACGCAGGCGTGTGTCCGACGACGAAGTGCGCCGCGCCGAGGTTCGTTTTGATGCGCGCCAGAATCGGCTTGAAGATTTCTTCCGGTTCCTGCGCGTAACCGCGATACCAGAGCGGCCCCGTCGGAGTCGTGATCAGCCAGTTGCCGAGCGTCTGGAATTGCTTCAAGGCATCAATCGTGGGCTGTTCCAGCGCAACGCCTTTGGTAGCCTGGTAATTGATTTCGATAGAGACTTGCTGCAAGGCTTCGTCGTAATCCAGCGAATCGTCGAGAATGCCATCGCGCACCAACACATTGCGCATCGCAAAGAAGTTGCGCAGTTCTTTGCGCATCCGGTCGTTGATGTCGCGGACGCTCGTTTGCGACAGGGCTTCGTTGATGCCGCCGTGCAGAAAAACCGTGTCGTTCAGCTTGAGCACGGCGTTGCGCGTTAGCAGCCAACGTCCGTAGACGCCCGAATCGCTGAAGGCTTTGCGCTGCTCGAAATAACCGGGTGGACGTTTCGCCAGCCATTCGTCTTTGAATTTCTGGTCGGGTTTGAATTCCTGCGGCGGGATCAGGCGTTTGGCGCGTGCTTCCCGATATTTGACGTAGCGCGTGTAGGCTTTTTCGCGCAGTTCTTCGGCTTTCTCTGAAGCGAATGCGGCGTAGGATTCGCGCGTGACATAGCGCAAATCGCCGATCATATTCATCACTTCGTGATTGCCGAGCAACGGATGCACGCGGCCTCCGGCTTTCTCGGCTTGCTTCTCCAACTGCATCAGCAAGTCCAGCACTTTGCGATCCTGCGGGCCGCGATCAATGGCATCGCCGGTTTGCACGAGATGCGCGCTGCCGCCCGTCCACCTCAATTGCGCGTCAATCAATTTCAGTTCCTGCAAGATGGCGACGAATTCGTCGTACGCGCCGTGAATGTCGCCAATGGCTACGATTTTGCCGACGTCCGTCCATTCGGCTTTGGCCTGCGGAGTGGTGCTATTCAAGGACAAAGGCAACCACGCCCAGACAATCAGCCACAGCCAGCCTTTCGGTATCAGAGTTTTCATCTGCGTGTCCTCAATTTACAGCGGGGTTCGATTGAACGAGCCGATGGGGTCACGCGCAGCGTTTGGAGTGCGACGGTCTCGACGTCGCTTTGGAATTGCATGCGCTTCGAAAGCTACGTCCTGCCGCAGCACTCCAAACGCTGCGCGCTCCTCAACCATCCATTCAACTGAAAACCGCCATAGGTTTGTTTCCACGAGCAGTTTACCGAACGTGGGCGCGACTGCCTAGCGAAGTGGCGAAGAGGAAAGAGAAAAATTCCGCAGGCTGCTTGCCAAATCCGCGCCAGAGGTATAAGTTCCGTTTGGGTATTCAAGTCATTATTTGTACTTACACGGTGAAAGCAACCGGCAACGGGCGAAATTCCCCCGGTCGGCGTTGTAGCTTTCATGATTTCGGCAAACAATTTGTTCCTGTTGACGATCAGTCAATCGAAAGGAGGAAGCATGTTCCGTTTCTTGTTCACGGCAATGTTCTGCCTGTTCAGCTTGTCGGTGGCCGCGCAAACGCCGCCGCCGGAAGAACCGCAACTTACGGTCGAGCAGATGAAAACTTTTTTGCTGAATGCGAAGGTCATCAAAGAAAAGCAAACCAGCAAAGGTGTGACCGCGCCTTCGCGGCTGACGATGACCGACAGCGTCCTCACGCACGACGCTGGTTTTCAAACGATTGATGACTCCAAAGCCAAAATGGATTTTGATCGGGGCGGCTCCGAGGTGAACTTTCGGGACTCGTACAAATTCAACATCGCGGCCTACGAACTGGCCTGTCTGCTCGGCCTCGGCCACATGATGCCGGTGACGGTCGAGCGCAAAATCGCGGGCAAAAACGGTTCGTTGACGTGGTGGCTGAAAGTGCAGATGGACGAAGTAGATCGTATGAAAAAGAAAATCACGCCGCCGAATCCGGAAAAGTGGAACGCCCAAATGCACCGCGTCCGCGTCTTTACGCAACTGGTGTTCGACATGGATCGCAATTTGACCAACCTGCTGATCGGTCCCGAATGGCAACTCTACATGATTGATTTCTCGCGCGCTTTCCGGCTGCATCACCAACTCAAGAATGAAAAAGACCTCGTCAAATGCGACCGCCAATTGCTCGACCGCTTGCGCAAACTGACGCGCAGCGAGGTGGAACAGGCGACGCAAAAATACCTGACCAAAGACGAGATCAAAGCGATCCTGCTGCGCCGCGACAAAATCGTGGCGTATTTTGAAAAGCTCGTCGCGCAAAAAGGCGAGAGCGACGTGTTATATTGAACTTCGCTGTCAGCCAACCGCGATCATCTGTTGGCTGTTGGCTGATTTCTAATAGCTGATAGCTCTTTTCTTATGGCTGAAATTATTGACATCACCGAAAAGCTCGAAGCGCAACCCAAAACGGTCAAGGCCGATGCGATTGCGGCGGAAGTCGAACGTATGCTCGGCGAACAGCAAATCGCCGAAATCTACCGCGCACGCATTTTGCCGATGCGCACGCGCAAATACGAACTCAAAGCACCGGCCAAACCCGTCACGGTCGAAGTGCTGCACACGCTGCTCGGCATTGAACTCAAGCTCGGCAAGCGACGGTTGCTCTGCCCCGATTTGGCGACGGCGCGGTATTTGGCGGTGTTTGCGCGGCTCGGCCTCGAAGCCGTCGCCGTGCCGTACGACATCACGCAGATTTCGCGGCTCGCCGACGAATTGGAGTCGGCGTGGTTTCGGATGCTGACGTTGGCGGAACATTTGACGGCGGGGCGCAGCGTGCGGCTGCGCAGTCTGGTGCGGTCGTATTTGATCTCGAATCAGCGCAGCGAAATCACGAGCCTCGGCGCGGGCACATTGCGTCCTGAATTTATCCAGACGACGCGGCAGCGCCGCCGCTGAGGAAGCTAGCAGCACGCGAGTAATGCGAGGTAACGCGATTTGGCAAATCGCGCTACTCTTTGATGCAATCACAACTTCAACAAGAATCTGAGTTTGCGCACGCAAATGGGTTGCCAGCTTGTCACTTAACCGATAATATGCGCTTTGCGCCCAAGCAGAGTTCGTACTTCTTCACTTACGTTTTTTCCCAGGTTCACACTATGCGTTATTTTGTGTGGTTCGTAACGATTCTTTCGCTGACGTTTCTGCTGGCTTGTGAGGGCAGTGTCGTACAAGAAAAAGCAGCCAACGCCAACAATTCGACCAACAAGAGCGGTGCCGACGCCGCGCCGAAAACCAAACAACTCACCGATTTTGAATTGCAAATGCTCGAAGGCAATGGCGACTTGAAACCGCGCAAGCTGTCGCAAACACTCGGTCAGGGCAAGGTCGTCGTGATTGATTTCTGGGCCACGTGGTGTAAGCCCTGCTTAGCTTCGATTCCCGATCTGGTGGCGCTCAACAATGAGTATCGTGACAAAGGCGTACAAATTTATGGGCTGTCCATCGAAGACCCGGAAGAAGGTCATCGCACCGACCCGACCACCAAAAATCTGAAGGCCGTGATTGATATGTCCAAGCGACTTCAGATCAACTATCCGGTTGGGTTTGCGCCGGATGGCATGCTGATGGCGTTTGACCAGCGAAAAACCGGGGGAATTCCGCAAACCTACATTTTTGGCAAGGATGGAAATTTGGTGATGCACTTGGTCGGATTCAACCCGAACCAAGCACCCAAGATGATTCGCGACAGCATAGACAAAGCTTTGAATTCGTAACTCTCTGCCCTCGTCAGGACTCACGGTGCGGCTCGCCACCAACGGCTGACGCTCAATGCTAACCACTATGATGATTTGTGAAAATTGCAAGCAAGAATTGGCCAGCAGCATCGGCACCTGCGACGGCTGCGGGCATAATCCAGTGCTCCAACGGATGGATGTTTGGCGAGAAAAACGCCATCAAAAGTTGGCCACGATTCAGCAACCCGCTGAGCCACTGCCGCAAGACCCGCGTGCGCGCGTGCGCGGCCCGCGTGCCGAGGCCAAAGAAGCGACGTTGATTCGGTTTCCGAAACGCACCGCTACCCCGCCGCCGCCCGAACCGCCGCCGGTCGTGGCAGAGACAGTTCCGGTCTGGAAAGAACGGCTGAATTTGCGTTTGAAAGAAATCCGCGAACAACGGGCGCTCGACGTCGAACCACCCGCCGCGCCGCCGCCCGCTCCTGAAAAACTCGACCGCAATCCGATCATCATCAACGCGCTGAACCGCATTCATCGCGCCGATTACCTGCAACCGATTACGCCGTTGCCGCGCTCGCGTTCCGCCGTCGCCGCCGAATTGGCTCCCCTGCCCGTCGAAGAAATCGTCGTTCCTCCGCCGCCAGTGCTGGAACTCAGGCCGCCGAAGAAAACGATTGTCACGCCGATTCCGACGGCGCTGCATTCGATCACGCCGCTGCGTGTGTTGCCAGAGCCGTACTTCGAAGCCACGCCGCTGCCGTTAGATACTGATGCGTTTGTCGGCGAGGAAGAGTTGTTGCCGGAAATCCACTTCGATCCCATCCTGCCGACGATGGCAGTTCCCGATCCGCAAGACATTCTGGAAACCGAACCGCCCGCGTCCACGCACACGACGCTCGAAGCAGCGGCGCTCTCGAAACGATTTGCGGCGGCGGTGATTGATGCGGAAATCATCGCGTTGTCGTTGCTGCCGTTGTTCGGCGCGTACTTCTTCCTGAGCGGTTGGTTTGAAGCACCCACGGTTTCCGTGCCGATTTTGGTGAGCCTCCTGCTGACCACCGCTTATTACTTTGCGACCTACGCTTTGGCCGGACGCACGATGGGCATGGCGTGGTGCAATTTGCATCTGGCCAGCCTTTCATCCCACGCCGACACGCTGACGAATGCGGCTCCGAGCACCGTCACGTTCACCATCAAACAGGCGCTGCTGCGTTCGCTCGGCGGCACGATCAGCCTAGTGCTGTTTCCGCTCAACGTCTTCTGCATCATTCGCAGCGACGAGCGGCTGAGCCTGTCCGATTACCTGTCGCAAACGCAGGTCGTACGCATCCGAAAGTAGGCAAATCAAAAGGCAAAAGGCAAAAGTTAAAAGGCAAAAGTGAATTCGGAAGGCTGCGCCGCTTTATCTGAAAAAAAATAAAGTGCCGCCCTTTTGATTTTTGCCTTTTAACTTTTGCCTTTTGATTTTATGGAAAGCTTCACGCTCCACGCCCTCGTCACAGAACTCGCGCCCTTGTTGACCGGACATCGGCTCGGCAAAGTCGTGCAACTGGGAGCGACCGATCTCGCCTTGGATTTTCACCTGCGCGACGGACGCTGGTTGTGGGTCTCCACCGATCCGAACCGATTGGCGTTGTACTTGTCGTCGCGCTCCTTTCGACAAACGGACAACGACGCGCGCACCGACACGCCGTTCGTCGCGCTCAGCAAAAAATACTTGAGCGGCGCGCGCGTGACGGCGCTGGACTACTTGGGCTACGACCGCGTCGTGCGTATGTCGTTCGTGGCCGAAGCAGAAACCGGAGCAGAAGTGGCGCGCGACCTGGTGATTCAATTGACCGGGCGCAGCGCGAATGTGTTGGTGTTGGAAAACGACCGCGTCCTCGCGTCTCTGCGCGAACGTCAAGCCGATGAAATCTATGCCGACCCGCTCCCGCCCGCCGAAAAACTCGATCCATTTTATTGCTCCGCCGAAAAGCTGCATGACTTGATCGCGACCAGCGAGAACGATCCGGCCATCGCCGCGCGCGTGCATTTGATTGGCTTCGGCCCGCAATTCGCCGCCGAGTTTGCTGCGCGCGCGCAACACGAAGCACCACACGCCGCGTTGCAACAGTTGCTCGACGAAACTTTCGCGCCCGCGCCAACGCCCACAGTCTATTCGTCCGCGCCGCTCGACGAATTGCAACAAACGCCGGGCCGCGATTCGTGGACGCTCACGTTTGCGCCGATTGCGATGGAGCATTTGCAGCCGCTGCACGCCACGCCGTTCGCCTCTGTCCATCAAGCCGCCGAAGCGTATTTCACGTTGCTCGACGCGCGGCGCAGCTTTCTCGCGCAACGACAACAAGCCGAATCGCAACTCAACGCACGCCTGAAAAAGCTGCAAGCCTTGCACAAAAATCTGTCGCGCGAACAAGCCGCCTTCGCCAACGCAGAGACGCATCAACGCTACGGCGAATTGTTACTGGCGAATTTGCATCAAGCCGAAAAACATGAGCAGACGTTTCGCGTCACAGATTTTTACGACCCCGAACAGCGCGAGATGGCGATTCCCGCCGCGAACCAGGCGACCGCACAGGAAGCCGCCGAGCATTACTTCAAGCTCGCCCGCAAAGCGCGCCACGGCTTGCAGACCATTGCCACGCGCTTGCCAC
Source organism: uncultured Heliobacteriaceae bacterium (assembly GCA_964631865.1). GTDB lineage: Bacteria > Acidobacteriota > Blastocatellia > RBC074 > RBC074 > JAFDVL01. Next base: position 14,805 of record CAZWAK010000151.1, read on the forward strand.
AGGTCGAATCTGAAATTTCAAATTTGAGATTTCAGATTGAGCGACTCCGCGCGATTCAGGAAGCACCGCAACTCAATGAATTCTTGCGTGAAATTGGGCTGAAGCCGCAAGCGGAGAAAAAAGCGGCAACGACCGCCACGCCGAAAAAGCAGGAGAAGATCAGCGGCGTGCGGCGTTATCGTTCGAGCGATGGCTACGAGATTTTGGTCGGACGCACGAGCCGCGACAACGACCATTTGACCTTGCGCGTGGCGAAGTCGTTTGACCTGTGGTTTCACGCCGCAGACTACCCCGGCTCACACGTGGTGTTGCGCAATCCGAAGCGCAGCGCAGTACCGCAACGCGCCCTGGTCGAAGCCGCGCAACTGGCCGCGAAGTTCAGCCAAGCCAATAACGACGCGGGTGCGAAGGTCGCCGTGAATTATTGCGAGAAAAAATTCGTGAGCAAACCGAAAGGCTTCGCGCCCGGCCAGGTGCGGCTCTCATCGTTCAAAACAATCCTCGTCGCACCTGCCGAAGCGGGCGAACGATTGTTGTAATCAAAACGGGATGCCGTCGTCGTCGTCATAGTCAATGGGCTTTTCTGGCGGCAATTCGCGGAACTTCCCCATCTCCAAATCGCCCATCATCGAATCTACGACGTGGTTCAAATTGAAGGCCGTCGCGTGCGCTTGCAGATACAATTCCAACAGCCATTTGAAGTTCTCTGAGTCATATTCGCGCGCTTCGAGTTCGTCAATCGTCCGCTCTTCCTGATTGAGCAACGAAGCCGTCACGCTGCGTGCCATATATTCTTCATCAAACAGCTTGAGCCGAATACTGCCTTCGCCCAAGCCGATCTTGAACTCCCGCATCGAGGCTGTTGGTTGCCAGGGAATCGCGCGCGTTTGCGCCGTCTTGTGCAGTTGTTCGAGCAAATAGAAAAATTGATCGGTAGCCATTTTGGAATCTCCTGAGAAAGGGTAGCGCGATTTGCCAAATCGCGTTACTTCTTCGGTTTAATCGTGCAATAAAATCGTGCTTTGGCGGCGACGATCTACGGACAGTTGCAACACATCCGGGCGCGCATAATGCCCCGCCGGATCGAAGTTCTGCCGCTCTTCGCGGACTCGTTGGTGATCCAACGTAGCGACCAGCAAAGTCTCTTGATTCGCGGTCGGAGCGATGACCCATTCGCCATCCGGCCCCGCCACACACGAGCCGCCGTTGGCCATCACGTCCGGCAGTTTAGTCATCAACAAATCGCGCTGCGGCGTGTCCAATGGTACATCCGATGCGCGCAGCAAGCCAGACACCGACAGCACATACGAACGCGCTTCCAACGCCATAAACCGCGTGATGTCCTGCGTATTGCTCACGCGGCCTGGCCACAGCGCGACGTGCAAATCTTCGCCCAGCCCATAGAGCGCCGCCCGCGCCATCGGCATCCAGTTCTCCCAACAATTCAACGCGCCCACACAAAACGCACCCAATGCGTGGACGCGCAAACCGTGTCCATCGCCCGGCGACCACGCCAACCGCTCTTCATACGTCGGCATCAATTTGCGATGCACCGCCGCGATGTCGCCCGACGGCGCGATGTACACGAGCGAGCAATACAAACTATGCCCGCCGCGATCCAACGGGCGTTCGATGCAACCGAGCACGACCGCAATGTTGTGCCGCGCCGCCAATGCACAAACCTCGTTCAGATGCCCGCTTTCGATTTGCACGGCCTGTTGCTGGTAATGCGCGTGCAGTTCTTTTTGCAGCGGCGAGTTGAACCGCGCGCCATCCGTATGCTCAATCCAAAACGGATAACCCGGCACGAACGCTTCGCCAAACGCGACGAGTTGACAGCCTTGCGCGGCGGCTTCTTCGATCTTGTGCAAGACTTTGGCCAGCGTGGCTTCGCGCTGCAACCAGACGGGCGCGATTTGCGCGAGGCCGACAGTCAATGAATCGTTGTTTTGTGCAACTGCCATAGGTTAGTTTGCCGCTGACAAGCGGATCACTCCACAAGCAAATAATATTTCCAGCCTTGCAGCTTTCCCTGCCGCTCATCATTCAGCCGCATTCGTTCGCTTTGGTAAATCAACACGATTTCGTGCGGTTGAATCATGTCCAGCGCCTCAGCCACCAATGGCATCAGTTTTTCCAGGTCACGCCGGGCGTTGCTAAAAGCACGCAGGATGATGATGCCGAGAGCAAACTCATTCATTTTTTGTTGGGAAGGAATGTTCTGGTCAGTGGTCAATAAAACATCAAACGTCGCCTGTGCATCGGCCAAAAGCTCCCCGTTTCCTTTGCCCTTCCAACCCAACTCATCCAGATGCACAACGTCATCATCGGGCAACAGTCGTTTCAACCGCCAATCCAAATGTTCGTCCAGAAGAACCTTCATCCCTGTGTGCCTTGAATATTTCCACCATCTTCCAACCAATCACGTATTTGCAGCAAGGCCGCTTCCACATCGCCGCACGAGATGCTGGGATGGCCTTCCACAAAGTCTGCGATAGTGCCGCCCGCGATCAATTCGTCCAACACCATGGCGACCGGAATGCGCGTGCCGCCCAGGACTAACGCCCCGTGCATCACATCGGGCGAAGACGTGAGCGCAGGCACAGTTGGATTTTTACGGTTTGATTGACGTGGTTCGCCTACTTCTGCGGCGACCATTATTTTTAGCTGCGCGGAATGTTTCTGAGCGTTCATAAAACTACCTCCAACCAAAGTTTGCGGCCTGTTCCTGCGCCTGTCAATCAAGCGGAAAATCAGGATGCGCTTTGACCGCTTCGACCTGCGCGCGGTGGCGATCCAGATGAAAGCGCAGGAATTCCAATCGCTGCCGCACATCCAACGGCCCGGAAATCGGATGCGGAAACAGAATCGTTTCCAGATCATAACCATCAAGCGCCGCCGCCAATGCCTGCAACAACACCCGCTGCGCCTTGAGCATTGCCACCCAATACGACAGCGAGCCGCCCCAAATCGGAGCCGCGATTTCCGGCACTTTCTCTTTGGTCTGCCACGTGCGCGCGACGATTTCTTCGATAGACAAGCCGCGATGAATTGGCTCACCCAACCAAACAGGATTGCCGTTCCGAACTCCATCCAACGCCTTCCACATCCCCATCACGCCCGACTGTTCCGCGCGCACAATGTGTTCGGTGATGGCGAGAATTGACCACGTGTCGGGATCGGGTTGGAACGTGGCTTGGGCGAAGGTGAGATTGGCGACGGAGACGAGAAATTGGTTGCGGGATTGTTCGGTTGCTTGAACCAATGGAATTACTTCATCCATAAAAATTGAAATGCAGGCTCTCAACTCATTAGTGAGAGACGCAGTCGCTATGCGTACTTGATAACCACATAAAGGTAGTAAGGGGGATCGCCTATATTACCGCCACCACCAGCAATTATGTTGTCTGACAGATCCCGATTATGCTCGATAAGTTCCGCTTCTAGTCGTGACACATTATCTATCGAAGTAGAGCGATAAACAGCAATCATCTTGTCGTATGTTGACGCATATGAGGCTTTAAATCTCTTTTCCGGGTTATTCGTAATTCCAATTTTGAATGATTCTACTCTGTCTGATCTTGTGTACGCGCTGATGCTTCTCAAAACGTCCGATATGATCCGACGGGGCTGCCCAGTAAGGTAGTTATACTCAACATTTCCTCCGCTCATAATGTCATTACCTCTCAAATGCTTCTTTCATGATAATTCGCAATTCTTTCGTTCGGTTCTCTGTAGTCATTGTGAGGCAGCCAAGCGACATTACAGTCCGAATGGTTACTTGTTTATGAAGATCGTAGACAAAACTACAACTCTCATTCCTAAATTTTATCCAAGTTCGTTGTGCAGCAATAAGCTTGTTTTTCAGCCTGACATCTTTTACCTTTGAAATCAGTTCTCTGTAAACCTTATTCAATTCTACATCCGCCCTATCATATTCTATTTTTGCACACTCGTTTATATCTTGCGTCGTGGCCCCCGAACAGGGGTCGTATCTTTGCCGATTTTGAGCAGTGCTGTGAATCATTATCGAAGAAGTAGAAAGAAAAAGTAAAAGCAGGAAAAGGCTTTTCATAATGATCTCCTGTAATTGTAGATGAGAAACATTTCGCGGTGTCAGACGAATAAGCTTTGTCAGATCATAGCGTCGCAACCGTCGTCAGAATCCCCAGAATCTTATCCAAACTCTGCACCGGATATTCAATCGTGTCCACAGACGCCCGCTCGCCTTCCAGCTTGAGAAACCGCCACAGGCTGCCCGTTGTGACTACGCCATAAATCGGTTCAATCGGTTTGCCTTTGGCTTCGTTGAATCGTTTCGCGGCGATCATCTCAGCAATACATTGCGGGATGCCGCCGACGATGTTTTCGTTTTTGGCTTCGACCAGCATCAGTACTGGCGCGCTCAGGACAAGTTGTTCGCTGGATTTTGAGAGAATGAAATCGCAGCGGCCTTTTAATCCAACTGACGCATCCACGTTGAATTCAATGCCCGAAAAGAGGCTGATGCGATCTTTGAAGTGAAACTTAAACTCCGCCAGAATCGGCGCGATGATAAGTTCCGACCGCGCCTTTTCGGTGTTGATGTTCGTCGCCAACAGAATATAGCGCGGGAGGATTTCAGTAAGTTGTTCCGGCGTTTCTACGGAAGGAGGGTTCGGAAACAGCGAGACATCTTCGATCAGTTTGATGCCGAACCTTTCTTTCAAATCGTCAATCGTAAACTCACTGTAACTCATTGATTCAT
>CAZWAK010000152.1:0-19530 GCA_964631865.1 uncultured Heliobacteriaceae bacterium
GGTTCATGACTTGAAATTTGACCGTCGTCGCTTTGTCGTCGGCTTGTTCGAGCGTGATGTAGTCGAACTCGCTTTTGTCAATCACGAGCGATTTGGCGTTGGTTAATGAAGTGTTTGAATCAGCCATTCGAGGAGTCCTTTGCTAAATTATCGTGAGCTTTACGGGCTTCGTCTTCGCCGAGCCGTTCGCGCAAAAAGAGTACCGATTTTTCATACGCATCGGCGATTTGCCGGTCGCGGTATTCCTGAAACGGAACCCATTGCTCGTTGACGAAGACTTCCAGTTCGTCGGTGTCGGGATTTTGCCGTGTCGGTAAGGCCATAATTACGATTCGTTGATTTGCACGAGTGAAGGTCGTTTGGACTCTTCGATCTTCTTCCAATTCGTCGCACAAACGCGGCATTGATAATACGTCGCGTCGTCATCCGCGCCCGTCTTTTGCAAAAATTGCGTGAGGTAGGCTTGTGTGGCCGCGCCCTCCAACCGCTGAAATTTATCGCACGCACATTGTGGTGGAGCCTCGTTCATCGCGCGAATTCCGCGACCACAGGCGTGTGATCCGAAGGCCGCTCCCACGTGCGCGGAACCTTGTCAATCCAGGCCGCCACGCATTTTTCGGCGAGCGGTGGCGAGGCCCACACGTGGTCAATGCGCAAGCCTTGATTTTTGCGAAAGCCGCCTTCCCGGTAGTTCCACCACGAATAAAAACCGGCGTCGGCTTGATGCTGACGAAACGTGTCCACGAAGCCCCAAGCCTGGATTTCTTTGAGTGCCTCGCGTTCCTGCGGGCTGCAATGAATCTGGCCTTCCCACGCTTTCGGGTCGTAGACATCGCGGTCATCGGGCGCGATGTTGTAATCGCCGCAGAGCGCCAGCGGCGCGTGCGGATCGCAATGCGTGTCTAAATAATGGCGCAGGTTTTTCATCCAGCCGAGTTTGTAAAAAAACTTTTCGGCACCGACTTCCTGGCCGTTGGGAAAATATGTGTTGATGACGCGCACGCCGTCAAACGTCGCCGCGATGAAACGACGTTGTCCCGTCACTGCATCGCCCTCAAAGCCGCGCTCGACATTCTGTGCTTCCGTCTTGGAAATAAACGCGACGCCATTGTAGGCTGGCTGGCCGTAGATGGCAGCAAAATAGCCTGCGTCTTGAAACGCTTGCGCGGGAAACTTTTCGTCCACGCATTTGATTTCCTGCAAGCACAGCACGTCGGTCGCATTGTCGGCAAGCCACGTCAGGACTTGTGGCAAGCGCACGCTGATTGAATTCACGTTCCAGGTAGCAATTTTCATTTGAGTCAGGTTCGAGTAAATTGTTCCGCTAATGAACTGGCATCTTGTCACCCCGGTTTGGAACAAGTCAAGCCACTGATAACCGACAACCGACAACCAATGAAAACCATTGCCGCCCGAATTTTGGATCAACTCAACATCGCCTACGAATTGCGTGCGTATGAAGTCAACGAAGAGGAACTGGACGCGGTCAGTGTCGCGCGCAAAGTGAACCTGCCGCCCGAAGCCGTCTTCAAAACGCTGGTGGCGCGCGGGGATAAGACCGGCGTGCTGATGGCGCTGGTCGCGGCGGATGCTGAGTTGGATTTGAAAAAATTAGCGACCATCAGCGGCAACAAAAAAATCGAATTGGTCGCGGTGAAAGAACTGCTCGGCTTGACGGGTTACCTTCGCGGCGGCTGTTCTCCGCTCGGCGCAAAGAAGAAATATCCGGTGTTTCTGGATGAAACGATCATCTTGTCAGAGCAGGTCAGCATCAGCGCCGGACAGCGCGGTTTGCAACTGATTCTCGCGCCCGTTGATTTGCAACGCGCGACCGCAGCGACGCTGGCCGACATTGCCAAATAAGCCGCTTTGTCAAGCCTGGCCCGCCCGTTGTGCAACTTGACAAGAATTGCTTTGTCACTAAGATTCCAACAGGCCACAGCAGGCTGAAGATACTTTGCCCATAAAAAACTTAGAGAGAAAAAGCATGCCTCGACGATGGTTATTCAAAACGGAGCCGAATGAGTACAGTTATGATAATTTGGAGCAGGAAAAGAAAACCGTGTGGGACGGTGTCAGCAATAATCTTGCCCTGAAACATTTGCGGGAGGTGCGGTTGGGAGATGAAGTTTTGATCTATCACTCCGGCGAAGAGAAAGCGATTGTGGGAATCGCGGAGGCGATTAGTGATGCTTATCCTGATCCGAACGAAGTGGACGAAAAAGTAGTCGTCGTGAATCTGAAACCCAAGCGACGACTCCCGCGCCCGCTGCCACTACAGGAAATCAAAGCGATTGACGAACTCAGCGATTTTGATTTGGTGCGCTTGCCCCGTTTGTCTGTGATGCCGGTGACAACGGCGCAATGGGACATTTTGCAGGATGCCCTCAAACCCTAAAGGCCCGCCACCACTTACTTGCGTGTGAACATGCGCTTCGACGTGTTCGAGCCGTACAGGTCGAAGACTGAAGATGGAACGCGATACAAAACTTTTGGGGCTTTAGGAAGACGACGCTTCCTTGCCTGCCTGTCGAGACGGGAGTGTCAGCCGCTCAACGCGCTTCGCTTGAAGCTGGGCAGGCAAGGATCGTTTGAATTGCCCATCACTGAGACAGGCAATGATTGGTTACAAGGCGAGTCTACGAATTGGACGCAGGCGCGTCTTGAGGCAAGGTTCAAGGGAGGCTCAAGATTTTCTCAAGGACGCATCAAGGTTGTGTCAAGTGGCTGCGGAGATGGAGGTTGGCTGGGTCAGCCTTTAGGTCAGAAAATCGCGCATCAACACGACATCATTCACATAAAAGCCGCGCTCGCACAGCAACATCTTGCCGTCCGGCGACCAGGCAAAGCGGAAGATGCGGTCGGATTTGAATTCGGTGAGTTGTTTCGCGGGGCTGCCGTCAATCGGTTGCCCCCAGATGTTCGAAATGCCTTGTTGGGTGTTCACGTACGTCAGCATCCGCGAATCGGCACTCCAACGCACGACAGGAATCTCCGGCGGCGTGACATCGAAGACTTTGACCGGCTCGCCGCCCGCAATCGGCAGGTACGCGAGTTTGTAGAGCAAGTCTTTCGGCACGACGACAAACATCGCCACCCATTTGCCATCGGGCGAAACCGTCGGGCTGAACGAAATTTGCGTCGTCACCTGCACGGGGTCGCCGCCCGCCGCCGGAACTTTCCAAACCGTAGGTTGTTCGTGGATCGAAGTCGTGTAGAACACCCATTTACCATCGGGTGTGAAGCTGGGGAAATGATCGGCCTGTCCCTGGGTCAAACGAGCCACATTCAATCCCTCCGCATCCATGCGCCAGATGCTAAAGCCGCCGCCGCGATTGGATACGAACGCGACCGCGCGACCATCCGCCGAGATGGTCGGCATCAAGTCCAGCTTGGGATCGGTCGTAAGTTGCTGCGGTTGGCCTCCCGCGACATCCATCAACCACAAATCTGCATTGCCGCTCGCGTACGAGCCAAATAACAATTTGCCGCCGGGCGTCCACGTTAAGCCCAGCCGATGCGAGTGGTTGTCAATGCCTTGCCCACCGATTTGCACGGCGCGACTGGGTTCGGCGGCGGGCACGAGCCAGAAGTTGGCGACTTTGGCCGATTGCACGGTCACGAGTTGGCGCGCATCGTGGCTGAGATTGACGCCGGAGTACAGATTCAAATCGTTCGTGATTTTGCGCGGTTCGCCGGACGGGAACGGGAAAAACCACAACTGATTGCTGGCCAGCGGCGAATCCAGTTCGCGCGCGACAGCGACGACGCCCTGGCCGTTTTTGTGCCACGCGATTTGCCCTGCGCTGCGCCAATGTTTTTGCGTCAGCAACGTTTCCTGCCCCGTAGTTGCGTGTACCGCTACCAAATTCATAAACGGGCCATTGCTGCCGCTGCTGCCCGCCGGGCAGGCGATGAGCGCGCCGTCCGGCGACCACGCTAGCCCGTCTTCCTGATAAAAATAATTCGGCAATTTGCGCGTGGCCAGTTTCTGCGGCTGGCTGCCGTCGGCGTTGGCTGTGAAGATGAATGATTCGCCTTCGAGCGGCGCGATGCGCACAAAGGCTATCCGTTTGCCGTCGGGCGCGAAAGTGACCGCGCTGTCCACATCGTCCAAAAGCTTAGCCGGATTGCCGCCGAGCACCGGCACACGATAGAGCGCGCCATAGACAGGCGGGCGTTGATAGGCCGTGTAGTAGAGATAATTTCCATCGGGCGAAAACGTCAGCCCGGTCAATTCCATCTCGGCGGGTGGGACGATGGCGACGCCGTTGACTGCTGCGAGTTGCCGCAGCCACACACTTTGCTTGCCCGCATCGTCCACGCGATAGGCCACGTACTTGCCGTCGGGCGAGAGCGCCGGAATCCCCGCTTTGCCCGTCGCCGTCAGCTTCGTAATTTGCATGGTCTGCGGGCTGGTCAACGGCGCGTCGGTGCGGCGCAGCAGAAAATAGCCGCTGAGCATCAACGCGGCGCAGAGGAGCAGCGACAACACCACGACCGCAGGCTTGAGCCACGACGCAGCGGGTGCAGCGGCGTCCGGCACGACTGGGAGCTTTGTGCCCGCGCCATTTCGTGGGAGCGCGATTTCTTCCGGCGCAGCGGTTCCGTTCGCATGTCTTGTCCGCCCGTCCACTTCCTGCACCTGCGCGATGAAGCGGTAGCCGCGTCGGGGCACGGTTTCGATGTAGCGATGTTCTGCTGTGTCTTCGTGGAGGGCTTTGCGCAGCAGGAAGATGTATTGCGCCAGCGTGCCGTCTTCGACGAACGTGTCGGGCCAGAGCGATTTCATCAAAAACTCTTTGTCCAAAATCCGCCCGCGATTTTCGACCAGCACGCGCAACATGTCGAACACTTTGGGCGGCAACGCAATCACTTCGCCGCGCCGCCGCAGTTGACAGTCGGTGGCATCCAGACAAAAGTCATCAAAGAGATACAATCGCTTCGTCTGCGTTTCCATGCGCACCGCCCTTGCAAGTCAGCAAAATCAGGATGCAGAGATAACCCGATTTGGCAGCGGATTGCAAGGCTTGGACGCGCGGGAAAATGACGGACTACGATTTGGCTTCCTGCGCTAACAACGTTTCTTTCCGCTGCAAGCCCCAACGATACCCGCTCAGGCTGCCATCGCCGCGAATCACGCGATGACACGGAATCACGAGCGCGACCGGATTGGCCGCGCAGGCACTCGCGACGGCGCGCACGGCGGTGGGTTGCGCAATCGCTTCCGCAACGTCGCTGTATGATCGCGTCTCGCCGTACGGAATTGCCTGCAACGCTTCCCAGACGCGCCGCTGAAACGCAGTGGCTTGAATGTCGAGCGGCAAATTGAGCGCGATGTTGCTGCCGCTGAGATAGCGCGTCAAGGCTTCGACCGCTGGTTTGAGTTGTGCGTCGTCGGGCTGAATGTCGGCACGCGGAAATTCGCTTTGCAATTCGGCTTGCAACGTTTCCGCCGAATCGCCCAAACGAACGGCACACAGCCCGCGCTCCGTCGCCGCAATCAACAACTGTCCCAACGGCGTGGCAACAACGGTCGAAACGATGCGTGCGCCCTGCCCGCCTTTGCGATAGCTGGCCGGCGTCATCCCCAATTGCGTGGCGGCGCGTTCGTAGAGACGGCTGCTGGAATTGTAGCCCGCGTCAAATTGTGCTGTGGTCACAGCATCTCCTTGTCGCAATTGTGCTTTCAGTTGCCGCATCCGCACCGCGTCCAGATACTGTCTGGGCGAAAGACCCACGCTGCGTTTGAAGAGGCGTTGCAGATGTGGCGCGCTGACGTTGAATTGTTCGCTGAGCGTTTCGAGCGTGATCGCGTCTGCCGCGTGTTCTTCGATGAAGCGACACATCCGCTGCGCGAGCGCTGCGTGTGGATCGTTCGCGTCGAGCGGCGCACAGCGACGGCACGGACGAAACCCGGCTTGCGTTGCCTGCGCAATCGCGGTGAAGAATTCGACGTTTTCGCGGCGCGGCAATCGTGCCGGACAATGCGGACGACAGAACACGCCCGTCGAACGCACACCATAGACAAACACGCCGTCGTAGCGCCGATCTTTGCTTTGCACGGCCTGCCAATATTCGGTTTGCTTGGGATCAAAAGTCGTTGTTGTCATACGCTGCATTGTACGGATTTGGGCGGAGGAAACTATCCGAATCTTGCGCGCAAATTGAGAACATGGGTTTCGCGGGTAACGCGATTTGGCAAATCGCGGGATGAAGTGAAAAAAAACACCGCGATTTGCCAAATCGCGTTACCACAAAAAACTATTCCTGAATCACGCCCGCTTGCGTCAAGCGCGCAATCGTCTCGCGTTGGGTGTTGAGAAAATGCGCGCGCGTGGGTTGCACATCGGCCAGGTTGTTGGCGGGGTAATGCTGATGCTGCGCGTAACTTTCGGCGAACAATTCAAAGCGTTGGCGCGCGAGCAGGTTTTCCATGCCCGGTCGTTGGCGAAAGCTGCGCAAGGCCGTCAAATCTATCGCGGCCGTTGCGCCGAGGCTTTCGCCCTGCCCGGTTTTCGCGAGCACCAAGCCTTGATAATCCACAATCTTCGAGCCGCCGTTGGTCGAATCTTCGGGAATCGGCGTGCCCGCGTAGCCGCCGGAATTCGTCGAAACCACATACGCGCAATTTTCGATGGCGCGCGCGATGGTGCAGATTTCTTTGACGGCTCTGGCGGTTTCGTTGGCTTGCGACGACGTGTGAAAAAACACTTCTGCGCCGCGCATCGCGTGACAGCGCGCAATTTCGGGATACAAAATTTCTTCGGACGCAATCGCCGCGATGTGACCAATTTCAGTCTTCGCGACCGGGAACACGCCTTCGAGTCCGTACACGTCCAGATACTTGTCCCACACGTCGTGCGGCGTCGGCGCAAACATCGAATTCAAGCGGCGATAGCGCAAAATCACATCGCCCGACGGCGCAATCAAAAAGCAGGTTTGGAAGTACAAATCAGGAAAGTGCGGATCGAGTTCATACGCATTGCCCGCGAAATACACGTTGGCCTCCTGCGCCAGTTTGCCCAGCAATTCATACTCCGCGCCATTCATCTCCAATGCCGCTTTGTCCGCCCAGGCCGCAATAGAATCGCCCATCGGAAACCCCGTCAGAAAATATTCCGGCAAGACGATGAATTTGGTTTCCGGGCCCAAAAACGCGATGCCAGCCAACACCTGCCCGCGAATCCGCGCGATGCTCTGTTGCATCACGGCACGCGCTTCGGCTTTGTCCTGGATCGAACTGACGGCGTGGCATTTCACCTGCAAACACAGCGCGCGATAGGCAGTCATAACGAGGGAAGTCCTTTCCAGTACAGCGAAATAAATTCTCGATTCTCCATTCTCGATTCTTCATTCTCAGACAACGATGCTTTCTTGTAAAAGAATGAAGAGTTGAGAATGAAGAAGGCAGAATGAGGGAGTTAATCTGTGGGTGATTCACATTGCTCAATCACTTCGAGCAATTCGCCGCCCGGCGCACGCACGAGCATTGTCTTAACCTCGCCTGCGAAGGGCCGGTGGAGAATTGTTGCCGGGCGCACAATCGTTGCGCCTGCGGTCTGACACGCCTGCGCCACGGCGGACAAATCGTCCGCCAGCGCGCTCATCATCCAATAGCCGTTGTGCTGGCCATTCGCGCGGGCATTCGCGTCGCGCCTTTCTGCCGCGTTCGTCAGTTGCAGGAATTCATATTTGCCCGTCCAATGGCCCGCCGACGTCAGCAGCGCCATTTGCAAGCGCGTGTCGGGCGGCGCACCGAGCATCGAAGCAAACGGCTCACCTGTTTGATCGAGCGTGACCGCGACCGACAAACCGAGCGCGTCCCGATAAAACCTGAGTGATTCTGCAAGCGAAGGCACGATGGCTCCGACTGTCGCGACGGCTTCGACAAAGGGATGTTCGGTTTCGACCGTTTCGCCGACCTGCAAAACCGTGCAGCGTTCGCCTGTCGCCAACGTGACCATCGTTTCTTGAATTTCTTTGCCGCCCGCTTGATACGCTTGCGTTTTCGTGACAGGCGTCGCGCCAAAGCTGGCCAACAATTCCAACGCGCGCGTCATATCGCTGGTACGATAATTGATCGTGAACAAACCGTAATCGCACGGGCGCGCATCGTCCCGAATCGGCTCATCGCTGCCGCCGCTCCATTCGATCAACTCAATCATGCCGAACGGATTGCCGGGCTGGGCAAATTGTGCCGCGCGAATCGTGCCTGCGCCCAAACCCCAATATTGACGCGCCTCTGCGCTGATCGTCTCGACTTCGGCTACGCAGTGCAGACCCAAACCGCGCGCGTAAAATTCTTTGGCGGACGGTAGATCGCGCACGCGCACGAGGACGCTGCGGACGGCGCTGGTTAATGGAGTCTTCATAGCAACTTCAGTTCTGTGGACAGGACAGGCTAAGTTCCGCTGAAATCTGAAAAAAGTTACAATTTCTCCGGTCTCGCGCCGCCCATCAAAAACGCGCCCAGTCGCACCCACGTGCCTGTACTCTTCGCGTTCTTGTCGCCTTTGACGCGGATCGTCAATTTGTGTTCGCCCATGGGCAAACCACCCGCCAAAATCCGTGTGCCGATCTGCGGGTCTTTGTTGTAACCATCAATTTGGCGCAGCGGTTCCGGCGCGGGCTTGCCGTCAATCAGGCATTCGATTAGCCCCGCGTCCGGCCCCATTTTGAACGTGAGTCCGACGACGGTTCCTTCAAACGTTGCGCTGATTTCGGTACCGGCTTTGTCGCTGCTGAGCAGGGAAGCCGGCAAGGTTTTGTCGGTCGTGGGTTCCGCTTTCCACGCGACTCCGTGCGAAATTTCTGCGAAGGCTTTTAGTTCGCCGTACGTCATCTCATCGCTCAAAAACGGCATCGGTAAGACTTTGACCGGTTGTGCGGCGGGCAGTTTTTCCTGCTCGCTCAAATACGCGATGATGTGGTTGGCGTAGGCTTTGTGCCCTTCGTCATTCGGATGCGCGCCGTCTCTGCTGAGCGCGGCGAGGCTTTGATTATTGGCCGCGAGCAATTCCTGCCAATTGAGTTTCGGCAAATGGTAGTAATCCGCAATCGTCTCGTGCCAGTTCATCGCCGTTTTCCCGTCGGCATTCGGCGCATACAACATCACGATTTCGGGCGGCTGCGACACCGCGAGCAATTGGCGCACGATGCCTTCGATAGATTTCTTGACAGCGTCTTCCGGCTCGCTGGCATCGCTCACGGCAAATTCCAAAAAGACCAAATCCGGTTTGTATTCGACGACATCGCGGCGCGCGCGAATCGCGGCGTACGGCGATGAAGTGCCGCTCACGGCAGAATTCAATTCGTTGATTTTGGAATTGGGGAAGCGGGTGCGCAGCCACGAGTTGACCAGCGCGCGATACGAGGTTTTGTTCGCATCGCTTGCGCCCGCGCCTGCCGTGATGGAACCGCCGATGTAGGCGACTGTGACCTGTTTGCCTGCACGGAGCTTGTCGAAAAACAAACCGATGTTGCGACGCGGTTGCGGCGCACGTTGCACAGCTTCTGAGCCAGGCGACAGGAAACTCCAACCCATTGCAACCAAAACTACGATGACCGTGAGGCGAAACGCACGAACTGTCATTATGATGTCTCCTTCAAAAATGTAGCGCGATTTGCTCAATCGCGGTACGGCGAATCACGTTGGGGACTGCAACGGCTTCGAGGACGCTTCGCTTGCACCCCACACTCATTCATAAACTAAACAGGATTGCCTGATTATGCAAAAGTTTTTTTCAGGAGCAAGCCAACCACAGCCCTGCACGACAGAATCTCGCGTGATTACGCCAGGAAGCAAAGGAGCCTGAACGGCGAGTAAAATCATGGCCTGAGTTGGCAGCGGGAAGGTTCTGCCGTACGATGTCGCCGCGCAAACAAAGGACACAAGCGGATGACGATGCGTCGAACCATCAGTTTCATTGTTGTTGGTGTGTTGCTTTGGGGGGGCAGTTTAGCCTGTCGCTCCACGGCAACGCGAACCGCGCCCGCCGTTGCCAATTCTGAAGCGGCAACGCAAGCTCCCAAAATTCGCACGCACATTGGTTTTCGCACGCAACGCCATCTGGAAGAGCATTACGAAAAGCACGGGCGCGAATTCGGCGCGCTTTCGCAGGCCGAATATTTGCTGCAAGCCCAAACCTTGCGCGACCGCACGGCAGGCGGCGACATTCTCGAAGCCGTGCGCGAGGACGGCGTGACGACGCGCTTTGATCGCCAGGGCGGAACGTTTCTGGCCTTCAACGAAGACTTTACGATTCGCACGTTCTTCAAACCGAACGACGGCGAACGCTATTTCCAGCGGCAACTCAATCGCCAAAGTAAATAAGAGCTATAACGTTATGAGCGATCCGGTACGCGAATATTTGCAAGACAAAGGCTGCGGCGACCACATCGTCAGCGGCGGACTGGCAGGCTTGGTCGAAACGTGGGAGCAAGTGGTGGCTTCCGTTGTCGCAGGCTATCGTCGCGGCTTGGATGATTACTTGAATGACCTCGATGCGCGTCAATTGTTGGCGGAAGCGATGACCGTTGCCCCCGCCTCCGAACGACAGCGATTTCAGCCGCGCGTGGACGCTGCCGATGCCCGAATGCAATCGCTGTTGCAGCCCGCTGCTGAATGTTTATGGGGCGACGAGGTAGCTGCCGAAGAGGGATGGACGCGCGCGGAAAATTGGTGGTACTTCAATTTCCCTCGCAATGCCGGAGACGATCTGCGCGCCGAATTGGAACTTGAGTGACACGCGCTTGAGAACGGGCGCGATCTTCTGTACCTTCATGACATGCAATTTGAAAGGAGTTTCTTCGTATGAAAAGTACAAGTGCCAGCTTGTTGTTGCTGGCTTGTGCGCTGTTCGTCTTGTGGCTGAGTGGATGCAGCCAAAGCACAGCCACCGCGCCCGCCGCTTCCACGACTGCGGCGGCTTCGCATAGCGATCACGCGACTTCCGCTGCGACGCCAGCGACAACTGAAGTCGCACAAAACATCCCGCATTATTTTGATGACCCGGAACAAGCGAAACCTTTTCCGAAAACGCTTGATCCCGATTCGATGAAAACCGCAGCGGCCAAACAAGCCTACGCCACCGCGCGCCGCATCCCCGAAGTGCTCGCGCAACAGCCCTGCTATTGCTATTGCGACCGAGGGCACGGACACGGCAGCTTGTTGCATTGTCACATAGACAACCACTCGGCGGACTGACAGGTCTGTCTCCAGGAGGTTCTCCTGGCCGATAAGTTGAATCGTGTAGGCAAGAGCGCCAAAGAAATCCGCGAAGCCATCATTCGCGGCGAGTGGAAAAAAGTCGAACTGCCGCGAGGGTAGCGATGGCGAAACTTCCGTTGCGCGCGGCCTTCCTCGGCTGTGGCGGCATCGCCGAGCATTACCTCAGTGTCTATCGTGATCTGGATTGGGTCGCGATGGCGACGTGCGTGGATGTTGATCTGGCACGTGCCACGCGCGCGGCGCAAGCCGTTGGAGCACGGGCGACTACGGATGTCGCCGATGCGTTCGCGGCGGATGTGGATGTGGTCGTCATCAACACGCCGAATCATTTGCATCGGGAACAAACGCTCGCCGCGCTCGCTGCTGACAAACATGTCCTCCTGCAAAAACCCGTCGCAGCGAATCTGGCTGATGCCGAGGCGATTGTTGCCGCTGCTGAACAAGCTCACCAACGTGGCCTCATTACCGGATTGTATTTGAGCTACTTCGATCAACCCTTGATGCACGATCTGAAAGCGATGGTGCAGGCTGGATGGTTCGGCGACATCACGCATTTGTACGCGCGATTGATGCACCGGGGCGGGTTGTCGTTGTCGCAACAAGTGCAGTCGGGCGCGCAAAACTGGCGTGCTTCGCTGGCGCAAACAGGCGGCGGCTGCTTCATTCAACTCGCCGTGCATTACGTGCATTTGTTTGCGTGGATGATGAATGCACAGGTCACGCGCGTGATGGCAATGACGAAAAATCAGCATTGCCCCGGCCTCGAAGGCGAAGACATTGCCTGTGCGATTTTGGAGTTCAGCAACGGCGCGCTGGCTACGCTCGATATGGCTTGGAACACGGCGGGCGAACAGCTTTCGATTCACGGCACGCGCGGTACGGCGGAATACATCGGCAATCAAACGCTGCTGCTGGATTCCATCGTCGGCGCATTCAAAGGCGAAGTCATCAGCTACAAAGGCGGCAGCAATCTGACTGCGCCCGGCGCACCCGGCGCTGCTGCTTCGCAACAACAATCTACCGTCATCGCCCCCGCGCTCGGCAATGTTCACAACCCTTTCAATCAACAGCGGCTGTTTCTCGAAGCCGTGCGCGATGGCCGCGCCGCGCCTGTGTCCATTGCGTCCGGCGTAGAAGATTTGCGCGTCGTGTTTGCGGTGTACAAATCCGCGCGGACTGGTCAAGCTGTGCAGCTTTGAATCACTCGATACTCTGTAAATTAAATTCTAAGGTGTAAGGCGATTTGGTAAATCGCGTGTTTTCTCTACTGAAACCCGCGATTTGCCAAATCGCGTTACGCTAGGAAACTTACTTTACAGAGTACTCAGCGTCCTTCGGCAATAATCATCTTCGCAATCCGCTCTGCCAACGCGCCAATCGTGCGCGATGGATTCACGCCGAGCGCCGTCGGAATAATTGCCGCATCAGACACAAACAAATTCGGATGGCCGAACACTTCGCCTTTGTGATTGACGACGCCGGTTGTCGCGCTCGTGCCGAGATTGCAGCCGCCGAGCGGATGCGGCGTGATGAGGTCTTTGAAGATTGTCCACATCGGCGAAACCATCGGCTCGCCGCCCGTTTTTTCCGCCAGCTTTTTGTGCATTCGCACGATGGCATCAAAGACCGGACGCGACTTCGTAATGTCCCAATGCAAATGCAGTCGTTTCGCGCCGAAGCCCAATTGCCACCAATGCCGTTTGAATTGCAGCAGCCCGTCCGCCGCGTCCACGCCTTGCGCGAACCAGGGCATGATGTTGCCGAACGCATCGCGGCGTTCGAGCGATTGATTGATGAAGTTCACGAGCACGTCGGTGTGCAGATGGCCGAACCAACTGCGCTTGAATTGCGATTCCTTGAAATAGCCCAGCAAATCCGGGATGCCGCCGTCTTCGATCCAAAAGCTTTGACCCTCCTGACTGCGATCCAGAAAATCAATCGTGCTCGTAATCGTCGGGCCTTTGCTCGGCGACACGTTGCGGTGCGGATACAACGCGGGCGTGAGGAAATCGCCGTTGCTGCTCCAATTGTGACCTAAAAATGAGCTGATGTGCGGCAGCGTTTTATGTTCGTCGCGGCAACGAAACAGCAGTTCGGTCGAGCCTAACGAACCCGCCGCGACAATTACGATACGCGCCGTTTCGGTTCCTCCCATGCGCTGTCCGTTTTGCAAGCGATCAAAATGCACGCGATAGCCGCCGCTGATTGGCTCAATCGTTTTGACGATGTGGAGCGGACGCACGTCTGCGCCTTTGTTTTCGGCCTGCGCGATGTAGGTCAAATCCAGCGTGTTCTTCGCATCCACCGGGCAACCCGCGTCGCACAAGCCGAGATGCGTGCAATAGCCCTGTTCACGGCCTTGCGCGTTGATGAATGTGCGCGCTGGCAAATCAGGCGGCGGGTCATTCGGCGCAAAGTTGAAGTTCGGATCAAACGACACCGCCAAGTCGAGCAGCTTGAAGCGCTGGCCTTCGTTGATCGCGTTCGCACCATCGCGCATCAATCGCGTGCGTTCCGGCCATTGATTTTCCGGCACAGGTCGCACGTTCATGAATTTCGCTACGGCGTCGTAATGGGGCTTGAGTTCGTGGTAGGTGATCTCCGGCGGCCAGGGCGAGGTGAAAATCTCCGGCTTCGCTTCGGTTGAAATGTTGGCGTAAATCAACGAACCGCCGCCGACCGCTGCGCCTTGAATCACCGACATATTCGGAAACACGCGCACATCCGCCCAGCCATTCAGCAATTCAGGCGCTTCGTGTTTCCAAATCCAATCTTTGTTCGTGACGCTGGGGTAGGTGGTTTTGTTCCAGCGGCGACCGCGTTCGAGGATCAAAACCTTATAGCCCGCTTCGGCCAAGCGACAGGCCGTAATCGCGCCGCCGAAGCCGCTACCAATAACGATGACGTCGAAATTCATACTCCCCCTATATGTTCCCTGAAAAACTATTTATGGATAAATGTCCGCTAGATAGCCAATCTGATGCTGGATTTTCTCGTTCTTTGCCTGGCTCATGGCACATTCAAACGAAAGAATTGCGGCACGTTCCGAGAGCGAGACGGGGCGTTGAATGTTTGCTTTCACCAATAAAACTGCGGAAGGCTGATGCCGCAGTTGAGGAAAAAGGCAGCCAGCGGTTGTAACCTGCACACCTTTTTGAGAAGCCACGGAATAGACAACATTAGGGGAAATCTTGTGAACAGAGGTATTAATGTTCCACTGAAAACAAGGGGCGGGCAGGCTTTGCGAGCTTTTGTTTGCCAGGGTCATCTGGACTTGATACCACATCCCCTCTTTCGTCGCGGGAACCTTTTGATCCACCTCCAAACGCGCGATTTTATCTATCCGAACTTCCCATTCCGACCCTAAATACAATGAAATACCTTGTTCAGGTTCACCGGGACGGCGCACTTGTTGTCCTGGCGGTAGTTTGGGGGCCACCTCCTCTATGGGTTTTCGCACCGGCTCCGCTGTGCGATCTTGCGGTGGTTTTAGCAAGTCTTTACGTTCAAAGCGATTGCATTGAAAGAAAAACGAAGCAAAGAAAATACAGCCGCTGATTAAAAATAATCGGTTGTTCATTAACCTTCTGCTCCTTCCTAAAACGGCCCGTAAGCCAGAATCTCGCGCGCGTAGACATCCCACAAGCTGCCCAGAAACAATTTGCCGAAGCGCGTCATCGCTGCCGCGCGGTCGGCCAGCGTCGGCCCTTCGACTTTGAAGGTCGTCAGTTGGCGCAGGAAGTCCAGTAGATGGATGTGAATGATGCCCGCTGCGATGACTTTGGCAGAGGCTTCCTGCTCGGCGGCGACGTGTCCGCGATAAATGGTCGTGAACAACGTGGTCGTGTCTTGCCAGGCGTCCAAGCCCGGATCGTCCTGAATGTCTTTGTAGCCGCTGAGAGTAAACCGCTCGCCCTTTGCGTTGCGCAGGAATAAACGATACAACATCTTCTTGCGCGTTGGATCGTCTTCGGACACGAACAGATTGAAGATGCCTTGTTCGACCGGCAAACGACCGCCGAGCGCATCGCAATGCACATAACCTTCCGCCGCCGCTTCGTGATCGGGATTGGCGACGAAACGATTCACGCCGTCAATTTTGATGTCGAGGTGAAACATCAACGATGTGCCCTGTTGACGGCCTTCGCGAAAGCCTCGGTCATAGTTCGGTTCGCCCAACGTGACGAAGCCTTTCATCTCTTCGGTGAATTGTAACTTGGTTTGAACGGAGTGGATTTCTGTGGCGTAGTCCGCACCTGCGTTGAGCGGGATGCCTTGTTGCTGACACCATTCGCGCCCGACTTTGACGCCAAGATTGACGGCTTCGATCAAGCGATCCTGACTGAAGTTGATGAGGTAATGCAGCGGCACTTCGGCCTTGAGCAATTTGACTTCGATGTGACGACCATACAAACCAGGCTTGCCCGCCGCAATCGCTGCGTTGTTTTCTTCAATGCGGCGCAGATCGCGTTTGAAGATGCCGTTGGATGCAGCCTCGATGATCTGAAAATAATTCGCCACAAAGCCGTCGCGCCACACGCCTTGCTCGCTGACTGTCCAGGGAATCCAGAGTTCGTCCGCGCCGCGCCGAATCGCTTCTTCCACATTCGCGTCGGTGTAATAAACCGGGTCAATGTACGTCTCCCCGTTTTTTATCACAGGCGGAAACCACATCGGCAACGACACGCAAGCGCAAAGCCAATCGGCATCCATTTGCGCGGGCGTCAACACTTCGAGTTCGTGTTTCGTGAAGTTGTAGACATTGAACGTGGCTTCTTTCTGGCTCGCGCGCAGCTTGTCCCAATCCAGTCCCCAGCCTGGAAAGACCCGTTCTTTGTACTTGTCGAGTGTGAAGAGCGAACGCGCGTAAAACAGCTTGAGATATTGCTGCCAATTCAAATCCACGCCTTCGATGGGTTCGAGGTTGCGCCAGTTGTCGGCGATCTTCGTGCCGCTCATCCCTTGACACCACATCGCCAAATTGAACGTCCCGCCGCTCGCGCCATCGGCCAGGTCAAATTCCAACCCGGCTTCGTCGAGCCAAACTTGCAACACACCGGCTTGGAAAGCGACTTTGATGCCGCCGCCAGCAAAGATCAACGCACGTTTTTTGCTCATTGTAGTAGCTCCTCAGAAAAGGTAGCGCGATTTGGCAAATCGCGTTACGCCAGATGTGGCGCGATTTGGCAAATCGCGTTACGCCGCATTTGGTTGTCGTTTGATCTGAATGGGTTCTTCGATCAAGAATGGCGGAGTCGCGTTCGGATCATCGGGCACGAGGGCCGAAACCGTATGATCGCTGGCGGTGGCCGCGCGCCAATTGCGCGGTACGCGACGAAGGCCAATCGGGTAAATCGTCAGGCCGGTTCGGTCAATTTTCATGCGCAAAAAGTTTTTGTAATCCTGAATTGCCAATGACGAAAACGCTTCGTTGGAATGTCGCCCGAAGACGTTCAGCGAAAGGAACAAATACACGCCGAAGATCATCGAACCGACAATCCAGCCGCCCGCAAAAATAATCGCGCCGGAGGCGAAAAATTGCTCTGGGTTTTTGTACTTCAGGCCGTATCCGACCGTCAGAAAATACGATCCCCAGCCGAGCAGGAAGATCGCCGCGAGATGCGTCACGCCGTGCGTTAAGCCCGCGACGACACGATACCAGCGCGAATGTGTATCAGTGAATAGTAGGAACCCACCCAAAATGAACACCGCCCACATAGTTCCGACGGGGTTTTCCAGTACGCCAAGAAAGGTTACTACCAGCGCGTCCCAGTATGTATCACATTCAGCGTCTACTTTCAGAAAGGCCAGAATTGACCACGAAGTAAGGAAATACACGATGGCGGTGAGAACGCCAAAGCGCCAATTCAACAAGGGAAAGAGAAAGTTGCGCCAGCACAGTCGTTGGCATTCGGCGGCGGTGGGAAAACTGAAGGAATTGCCCTTTTTCTTATAGGTCGTATCCAACTGCCCGTTGGTCGGATGCAGAAACGCGCCGCCGCCGCCTGCCGTGATGCGGACGACATTCGTCTGCTTATCACGGACGCGAAAGTAGTGGTGCAAATCGCCTGCGAGATACAACACGACATTGACATTTTGCGGGAAAACTTTTTCTTCCAGATAACGCCGATTCAGCCGCGTTTCGTTGTAGGTCGTGTGCGTCTGGCCATACATTTCGGCAAAGACCCAATACGGTTCGGGCGCGCAGAGAATGATTTGATCGCCCGGCTGCATTTGCTTGGCGACTTCTTTGAAGTAGTCAATCTGCTGCACATCCAAGTCCGAACTCAGTTGCAAATCCACGCCGATGAGCCAGTAGCCTTGCGGCAGCTTGAGCGCGAAGTAGCTGCGATGTTGCGGCAAGCGCCACAAGCCCGTCGTAGATTGATTGGGCGGCTCGTCTTCGTCGTAGAGCGGAAAATAAACGCGGTCGAAAAAGATGCGTGTGAACGACGCGAGGCTGTCATACCAATCGTGATTGCCCGGAATCGCAAACAGACGTGGCGGCTCGCCTGTGTGATTTTTGAGCGCCGCGCCGTACGGATGTTCGAGGCGGTCGGTGTATTCCGCACTGTCGGCGGTCGGATACACTTCGTCGCCGCCCATAATTAGGATGTCGCCGCGCGGCAAGGTTTGGCCGCCGACAGTCAGTTCGTTTTGCGCGAGGTGATACGCGACGGCATAGGTGGGGTTCCAGCCATCACCGAGATCGCTGACATAATCAATCCAGATTTCCTCGCGGTCGGGTGACTGCTGATACGCGGTGGTCGCTCCATTGGACTCGGCGGGGATGACTTTGCAGTAATCGTAGGTTTGAATTTTTTCCGGCGTCAGCACCTGCACCAGACGGCGGTCGGCGTGTTTGCCCAGAATGGTCGAAACCAGCACTTCGTTGGCGGTTTTCATCAACTGGCCGGGGTCGTACCAGCCCACCATTTTCTTACGGTTCAGCGGTCTTTCTTCTTGCGGTCTTTCAGGAACGGCAGGCGTCGTTCCAGGTGGTAGCGTTGTAGCCATTGGTTGCTCCTTTTGACGCGCGACGTATTGCCTTTGAGGCTCACATTCACGCGGTCAACATGTCCTTCGATAGGGGTAACAATGATGGGGCCTTCAATCAGTTCGAGTTCTAAATCTGCTTCGTCAGCAGGTTGGTAATGCGCTTTGCGGTACGGGTCGAGCGGGATGCCGTCATCCTGCCCCGGCGTTTTCCACGCGCGTGGCACGCGCCGAATGCCGATGGGGTAAATCGTGAGTTCGCCGGTTTCCAAATCAATTTTCAGCCGCAGAAAGTTTTTCCAGTCCTCGATTTTCAGCGACGAAAATCCGCCCGTCAGATGTTGGCCGAAGACGTTCAGCGAGATGAGCAAATACAATCCCATCAACCAGGAACCAATTAACCCGCCGAGGAAAAACAAAAAGACGGCACCGATCAGAAATTTGGGAATCGAAAACAAAAATTTGATAATTCCCGAAACGCTAAAAAAAACCGCTTGGCTGAGCAATAAATTGCCCAGCCTCTTCGCAAATTCTTTGACGGCAGACGAGGTCAACCACTCGGCGGCTTTCATACTGAGGCGGAGCAAGAAGAAGGCGGCGCTGATATGCGCAGCGGCGTGCAACACTCCGGCGCACCAGCGAAAATAGCGGGCGGTGTGTTCTGTAAAGGTGAAAAAAGTAAACCCGACCGCGGTCAGCAGCAGCAACACGGCTAACAACGGACTAGCCGAAACCGCCCGCAAACACGCCTCCGCGTACACGTAGAAGGAATCGGCATGGACAATATGATGAAACGGATCAGTGGGGGTCTTTGAATCACTCGGAGGAGGGGCCGCAAGGCGCGAAAAAAAGGCGAACCAGCCAATCAGCACATACAATCCGGCGGTCACAAACCCAAAGCGCCAGTTCCACAACGGAAAGCCCAGATTCTGCCAGCCGATCCACCACGACTCCCAGGCGCTCGGATAGCTTTCGGTGCGGAAATCCGACTTGCGATACGCACGCGCCATCGCTCCGTGCGTCGGATGCAGAAACGCGCCGCCGCCGCCCGAAGTGATTTGCAGTTTATTTTTCTCGCGCCGATCCTGGTGATCCTCTTTGCCCCACACGCGAAAGTAATGATGCAAGTCGCCTGCCAGATAGACCGCGATCTGCTTGTCTTCCGGGGTCGTGTCGTCTTCGGCTTGCGCTGTCTCTCCGCCTTTGGTTTTGAGAATTTCGATGAGGCGATAGAGATTCGATCCCGCACGGGCTTGCTTGCTTTTGGGATCCATTTTCTCGAACACCCAAAACGGCTCGGC
>CAZWAK010000153.1:0-19440 GCA_964631865.1 uncultured Heliobacteriaceae bacterium
GTGCTCGAACTTTTCGGAATCAATGCCCAGCACGATCTTGCCGAACAGTTGAATGAAGCGGCGATGCGCGTCCCAGGCAAAGCGTTCGTTGCCGGAAATCTTGGCGAGCGCATCGCGCGTTTCATCGTTCAAGCCCAAATTCAAAACGGTGTCCATCATACCGGGCATCGAAAATTTCGCGCCCGAACGCACCGAGACGAGCAGCGGATTGTCGCTGCCGCCGAATTGTTTGCCGGTGACGGCTTCGACTCTGGCGATACCTTCCAGCACTTGCTCCATCATGCCAGCGGGGAACTTTTCGCCTTCGTCATAGTAGGCGTTACAAGCTTCGGTGGTAATGGTGAAGCCCGGCGGGACGGGCAAACCGGCATTGGTCATTTCGGCCAGATTTGCGCCTTTGCCGCCCAGCAAATCTTTCATCGTGGTGTTGCCTTCGGCTTTGCCATCGGCGAACAAATAAACGTATTTCATTGTCTAATAACTCTCCATTTGAAGTTGAGTAGACAGTAGACGGTAGACAGTAGACAGTAGAGAGAACCCTTCGCATTACTTGATGCGTGGTTACTCCTCTACCGTCTACCGTCTACTGTCCACCGTCTACTGGTTTTAGTCGCCCCAACATTTCATACGATTTCAATTCACGTTCGAGCGTGTTTTTGATGAGTCTCGCTACGATAGACTCAAGCTTGGTGAGCGCGCGGGGATCGCAGGTTTGCGCGACAAATTTTTCCGGCGGCTGCCGCAAAATATCGTTGACGAGCATGCGCGTTTCCGACGTCAACAACTCGCCGCGTTGATGGGAGCAATTGCCGCACAATGCCGCGCCTTCGGCAGACAACCACGCCGCCGCGTTCAAGGTCAATTCGCCTTCGCATTCGGCGCAGCGTTTCCAATCGGGGAAAAAGCCGGCGAGTTTCAAGACCCAGACTTCGCAATAGCGCAACAACAAACTCGGATCATCGCCCGTTTGCTTGAGCGCCTTGAGCGCCGCCCCGACCAGCCTGTAAACCGTCTCGTTCGGTTCGTGATCGGGCAGAAATTCCAGCAGCAATTCGCTGAAATAATGCAGCGCCGCGAGCCGTTCGCTGCTGATCGTGTCGGCGAATTGCGAGCGGATGATTTCGCAATTGTTGATCGAAACCAGCTCGCGGTTTTCCTGCTCGAAGTAGTGCAACGAAACTTCCGTGAACGGTTCGAGGCTTGCGCCATACTTGCTTTTCAATTTGCGCGCGCCGTGCGCCACACCGCGAATCTTGCCCGCATCACGGGTAAAAAAAACGCCAATCTTGTCCGCTTCTTTCAGCGTGTAGCTACGGAGGACAAAGGCTTCTGTGTCGCGCAACGGCATAAATCGTAATCGTAACGGCTGCGGCGGGATTAGTAAAGCGATGGCCAAAGGCGAGAAAGCGGGTGGGAGAACCGCGCGACATCACAAGCGCAAAAGCTGTTCGCGCAGAATCCGCGATTGTAAGCGGCTGACGGCCAGGTGTTGTCCGTTCGCCAGCGTTGCAGTGTACGTGCCGCCGGGCATTTGCGTCACGACCGAAATCAGTTCGAGATTCGCAATCGTGCCGCGTCCCAAGCGCACAAACTTCGCCGGATCAAGCCGCGCTTCGAGGTCCTTCAAGCGATAGCTGATCGTATAGCTTTCGTTGCGCGTCGTCGTGATGTGGAGCAGTTCACCTTCCGCCACGATAGAAGCAACCTGCGCAATCGGCAGCAGAAGAATGTCGTCGCGGCGACGAATCGGGATGCGCTCCAAATAGGGTTGTGTTGTGGCTTCGTAATCTTTGGCGACCGTGCGGACTCGTTCAATTTCGCTTGCGAGCGATTCGCTTTGCTCCAACCGCTCCATCGCGCGCTGCAATGTCTCGCGCAGGCGGGCGCGCTCGACCGGCTTCAGCAAATAATCAATCGCATTCAACTCAAATGCGCGCACCGCGTATTCGTCATAGGCCGTCACGAACGCAACGAGCGGCATACGGTTTTTCTTGAGCAAACGCACGACGCCCAAACCATCGAGTTCCGGCATCTGCAAATCCAGCAGCGCCAAATCGGGATGCTCGCGTTCGATCAGTTCCACCGCCTCCGTGCCGCTGTCCGCTTCGCCAACCAACGTGACGTCTTCAAAATCACGGAGCAACGCGGCTAAAAAAGAACGCGCCGGGCGTTCGTCATCGGCAATCACGACGCGCAGTTTCTGACTCATCCGTCCCTCCTTGCACCGCTAGCCGCAAATGCTTCGACCGCGAGTTTATTAAGTTCCGTTTGTTGCAGTGGCAGCTTCACTTCCACCGTCATTCCCTGCCCGGGCGCAGTTTGCATTTGCAGCGTGGCGCGCTCATCGAAATGCACACGCAAGCGACGTTCGACGTTGGCAAGGCCGATACCATTGCCGTTGCTGCTCGTGCGCATCCGGTGTAAATCCGCGCCTGCGCCCGTGTCTTTGACAATCAAGCACAAGTGCTTCGTTGCCGCCTCCAAACGCGCTGTCACGATCACTTCGCCGCCCGCCCGCAACGGTGCGATGCCGTGCTTGATAGCGTTTTCGACGAGCGGTTGCAACAGCAACGCCGGAATGCGCAGCGCACACAACGAAGCTGGGACATCAATCGTCACGCGCAACCGTTGCTCAAAGCGCGCTTGTTCGATTTCCAGATAATCGGCAATCAATTCGACCTCTTCGCCGAGCGTCGTGAATTCGCCTTCCGAACGTCGCAGCACGCCGCGCAACAACGCCGTCAGCCGCAGCAACGTTTGCACGGCACGATCAGGCGCTTCCTGAATCAGATAGCCTATCGTCGTCAGTGCATTGAAGAGAAAATGCGGATTGATTTGGGCGCGCAACGCACGGAGTTCGGCTGCGGTCGCCAACGCCGTGATTTCCTGTTCGCGCAATTCGTGTTCATAGCGTTCGTGCGTCACGCGCATCGCGTCAATGCGGCGCGCGGCGATCAACGCGACGGCTTCGAGCATGGCCAAATCGTCCGACAACAATCGTCGCCCGCCTGCCAATGCGCCCACCAACAATTGATAGTTGGGTGCATCGGTGGTCAGCACGGGGATCGCAGCGGTGACAGCGGGTGTCGCGTCGTGCGTGGGCGCGGTAATCGAAACCTCCGCGCGTTTCCGGCGCAGAAAATTCAAGCGTGGCGGAACGGCGCGAAAGCCCGCGCCTTCGCCTTGCTGCCAAGTTACCTGACGTGCGGTCAAGGCCTGCGCGATGCGGCGGCAAACCTCGTCCAGCAAGGCTTCCGGCTCTTCCCATCGTGCCGCAGCTTTCGCGATGTCTTCGCGCAGCGCCTCGTAATCCACGCGCTGCAAAATAATCGTGTCTACAAACCAATGTGCCGCGCGTTTCAGCCCTGGGTACAACAACGCTGTGACGATCCACAAGGTCAACAACACGCCGACCACGCGCGGATCCGACGGCACAGCGTTGGTCATCAACGGCACAGCCAACGCGAAGTACAACACGGACGCCAGCGCCACGAGGCTCAGCAAGGACAAGGCGCGTTTGAGAAAAATATCCGCCAGCGCAAACCGATAATCCTGATACAAAATCACGAGCGCGAGCGGCAACGACGAATGATGCCCGATCAATTCCACCCACCACGCATAATTGTCGCCTTCGTGATGGCTCAAGTGCGAAGCCGACACGGCAAACACGGCGAGTGCGATCACCCAACCGGCACTGCGCCACCAACCTTCGCGCAACGTTAGCACCAGCATCAACACAATCAAGCTGCCAAATCCAATCGTCAGCAGATGCAACGCGACGTGCGATGGCACGGGCTGCGATGCGAACGCATTGAAGAGGTGCAACGCCGACGCGACCGCGCTCAAGCTGTATGCGATGCTCGTCAACCACAACGAACGCCCGCGCATCGTGTCGCCGCGCCGCAGCACCGAATGCACGACGACCGCAGGCAAGAAGCCGAGTGCGGTGAAGGCTGTGGTTCGCATCCAAACGTGCGATCCCGACGCGCTCAATTGCTCTAACCCAAACACGGCAAACGCGCCCAGTGTCCACACCAAGCCCAACACCGCCGTCGCCAGCGGCAGTTTGTTGATGGGCTGCTGGCTCGCCGTCGTGCGCGCGCCAAGCAACATCACGAGCAACATCGTGTAGAGCGCGAGACCCGTGATGTAAGCCAACAAGTTGATGAGGGTTGCTATCGCTTGCGCGGTCATAATTCTTCGTCAATCTATCATTGACGCCACAGCTTATCGTGATTGATCGCCATGCCATCCGTCAAGCAGAGTGCAGACAGCGTCTGCCAGAAGAAGCGTTCTCAGTTTGGCACGCCGCATCGCCAACCCCGACCATTTTTCAATGAGTGGTCGTCAAACAACAATGAATGGCTGCCAAGCTTCAACTAACAGCCAACCCTGCCTAGAACGGTTCGCATTGTACGTCAATCCCGTTGCCATCCGTTGTTTGCCGACAGCCATTCGTTGGCCGGTTTCGCCCATTCATCAAGAAGTTGTTTCTGACCTGTCCGCCTAACGGCTATAAGTCGCGTTGCAGAAACAATACAGACCGTATTTACAAAAGGAAACGCATGTCACAAACGTTCATCCGGCTTATCGCCTTCTCTCTTTGCCTTTGCACAGCGACCGTGTATGGACAAACAAGAGGTTCCCTTGCTGGGCGCATTCTAACGGCGGACAACAACGTGCCAACCAGCACCCGCGTGAAGCTCGAAGAAACCGGGCAAACAACCACGACCGATGCCACAGGCCGTTTTTCGTTTGGGAATCTTGCGCCGGGCAAATATACGATTTCTGTTTCGGGCGGCGGCTATCTGCCGCAAACCCGCGACCTCGAACTCAAGGCGGGACAGACGACGACGCAGGAAATACGACTCGAAAAAATCTCGGCTTCGGTGGATGTCGTCGCCAGCCTCAAGGAATATCATCTGGAAGAATCCGGCGTTGCCACGCGCGGCAATGCGCGGTTGATGGATGTGCCGATGTCGGTGCAGGTGTTTCCCAATCAACTCATCGAAGACCGCGCCATCCTGGAAGGCAACGAACTCTTTCGCAATGTCAGCGGGATGAATCAAAACGTGTACAGCGCGATGACCTTTCGCGGCTTCACGCAACGCGAGATTTTGTACAACGGCCTGCGCGGCAATCCGTTCGGCTCACTCGAAGGCGATGTGAACAACGCGGGCTTCAGCACGTCGCAAATTCGGTTGACGAACATTCAGCGCGTCGAAGTGCTGAAAGGCCCGGCCTCGTCTTTGTATGGTTCGACCGAAGTCGGCGGGTTGATTAACTACATCACGAAAAAACCGAAAGAAGTTTTGGACGGCGAGGTGCAGGTGCGTTTCGGCAGCTTTGCGCAACGAATGATGAACGGCGAATTGACGGGGCCAATCACGGACAAGTTGCTGGCGCGCGGCGCGGTTTATTTTGAAGACCGCGATTCGTTTCGCTTCAACGCCGGTTCGACGAATTCCCACGCCGCCGCGAATCTGCTCTACAAAGCGAATGACAACCATCGCTTC
Organism: uncultured Heliobacteriaceae bacterium; assembly: GCA_964631865.1. Taxonomy (GTDB): domain Bacteria; phylum Acidobacteriota; class Blastocatellia; order RBC074; family RBC074; genus JAFDVL01. Next base: position 5,517 of record CAZWAK010000153.1, read on the forward strand.
AGCGCCGAAGCCGAATTCATCAATCAGCGACTGCCCGGCAATCGCTTGCGCGGCGTGCCGGTGGATGCGAACGGCAACTTTCTGACTTCGATCAAATGGTCAGCCAATGAGCCGACCGATTTCATCAAGCTGGTCGCGCGCGTGCTGCAACTGCGCGGTGAACATAATTTGTCGCGCGGCTGGAATCTCGATTACACCTTTCGTTATCTCGAATACGAAAACAACGACAAGTATCACGAAGCGCGCGGATTGAACGCCGCAACCGCCACAGGCCGCACGATGCGCCGCGAGTTTCGCAATTTCTTTCGCTGGAACGACGACTGGAGCGCGAACGGCAACGTCAGCAAAGTGGCGAACGCCAGCAGCTTTGGATTGCATACGTTACTCTTTGGCGTCGAACACGTCGCGCAGGAACACGCCTTTCGCCAAGCCCGCGCGCGCGAACGCGAAGTCGCGGGCGGCACCGTTCCCGCGCTCGATCTTTTCAATCCGGTCTATGGTTTGACGAATGAACGCAATTATACGTTGAGCGCGTTTGCGACCAGCACGGCCAACACGAAGCGCACAGGCTTTTATGCACAGGATCAAATCGTCGTGAATCGCTTCGTGCAATTGCTGCTGAGCGGGCGCGTGGATCGCTACGATGACAAAGGCTTTGCCGTTGTGCCGTTGCAATACGAAGACACCGCGCTCTCAGGCCGCGCGGGCGTCGTCGTCAAACCTGTCGAGCAGGTTTCGTTTTACGCCAGCGTCGCCAACAGCTTTATTCGTGCGCCGATTTTCTCGCAAGCGCCGCAAGCCAACGGCCCGTTCAATCCTGAAACCGGCAGACAAACAGAACTCGGCGTCAAGACCGAACTCCTCAATCGCCGTCTATTTATCTCAGGCGCGTTTTTCCACATCAACAAAGAAAATATCCTGCGTCCTGATCCACTGCTGGGGCCGGGCGGGAACAATGCGAATGCGCTGTTGTCAGTCGGCGCAGCGCGCAGTCGCGGCTTTGAATTCAACGTCGAAGGCTTTCTGACGCGGCGTTGGTACACGGCCTTCAATTATGCTTACGTGGACACGAAGATTTTGCGCGACAACGTGGCGGCATTGATTGGACGCCCGCTCGCCAACGCGCCCAAGCACACGACCGGCTGGTTCACGCGCTACAACTTTCTCGAAAGCACAGGCCTCGGCTTCGGACTGGAAAGCGTGAGCGAGCGCATCGAACCATTCGCGGGGATTCGCGCGAAGGGCTACACGATTGCCGATGTGAGTTTTTATCAGGAACTCACCAGTCGCGCGCGGCTGCAATTGCAAATCACGAACATTACAGACAAACAATACGCGACGAGTTCGTTGTTTGCGGCGCGCGTCGGCAACTTTCCCGGACAACCGCGCACCGTGATGCTGACGTTGGCGTGGACACCGTTTAGAAAATGACTTTCAGACTACGCTATGAAAATTCTGCTTTCCTTCTTTTTGCTCGCAGTGCTGGCGCAGGCCGGCTGGTCGCAGTCCTTGTCGTTTGCGCTGGAAACTATCACGGCGCAGCGTGGCGAACGGGCGACGGGGTATCTGGAAATCCCGCCCGGCGTAGACGAAGGCACACGCTTGCCGATCACCATTCTGCACGGGGTCAAACCCGGCCCGACCGTCTTGCTGGTAGCGGGCGTTCACGGGAGCGAATACGCGCCGATCATTGCGCTGCAACGGCTGTCGCCCAAACTGGACGCGGCGCGACTCAGCGGTACGATTGTGCTGGTACATACCGCCAATCCGCCTTCATTCTTCAAGCGCACGATTTATTATTCGCCGGTGGACGGCAAGAATCTCAACCGTTCGTTTCCCGGCAAGGCGGACGGCACGCTCACCGAACGCATCGCCCACACCATCACCACCAAATTGATTCCGCGCGCGGATTACGTGATTGACGTGCATTGCGGCGATGGCAACGAAGACCTGATTCCTTATCTCGCGCTGTATACGCACGCCAGCACACCTGAACGCATTGCCCGCGTCAAAGACCTGGCGCTACGCTTCGGCATTGAACACATCAAGGTTATCAGCGGGCGTTCGGCGGATGCGAACAATTCCATCTACCTGACGAATGCCGCGCAGATCGCAGGCAAGTACGTGTTGGCGGTCGAATGCGGCGGGCTGGCGCGTGCGGACGAATTTTCCGTGACGACCATCGTCAACGGGCTGCAAAATGTGTCCGACATTTGCGCATGCTGCCGGGGCGGGCGACGCCGATCAACCAGCCCATCTATGTGGAACGCGACGAAACTATACGCACCAATACGGCAGGAATTTTTTATCCGCTGGTCGAACGCGGTCAGTTCGTGAAAAAGGATGAAGTGTTGGGATACGTGACCGATTTGTTCGGCCAGAAACTATGGGAAGCGCGCGCGCCCTTTGCCGGTAAGGTGATGTTCATTGTGAAAACACCGCCTGTCAGCGCCGGTGAGCCGCTGGCTTCGCTCAGCAGTGTGATCAAATAGCCTCCGCCCATCGTCATGAAAGCTGTCATCACCCGCATCGCCGCCAATGAAATCCGCCACAGCCTGCGCAACCGTTCGTTGCTGATTGCCTGTGTCAGCGTGACGGTACTGTTATTGCTGTCGGCCATCATCGCGCAGCAGAATCAAAGCAAACTCAACGCGCAGCGCGACGAATATCAACAGCGTGTGCGCTCCAACTGGCTGGAGCAACCCGACCGCCATCCGCATCGCGCGTCGCATTACGGCTATCTCGCGTTTCGTCCGAAAGCGCCGCTCAGCTTCTTTGATTCCGGCGTAGACAGCTTCGCAGGCACGTCGGTTTATCTCGAAGCGCATCGGCAAAACACGGCGAATTTCAGCGAAGCGCGCCACGCGGGCGGCCTGCTGCGCTTTGGCGAACTCAGTCCGGCGCTGGTGTTGCAACTGCTCGTGCCGCTGGCGATTTTCTTTCTCGGCTTTGCGGCCATTACGAGCGAGCGTGAAAGCGGAACGCTGCCGATGCTGCTCGCACAGGGCGTAACGTGGCGCGCATTGATGATGGGGAAAACGCTCGGCGTGGCGGCGATGGCGTTGCTCGTGACTGCGCCGGGAGCGTTGTTGTTGATCGGCTGGCGCTTGTTCGCGGGCAATGAATTCAGCCGCGATACATTGTGGCGCGCGTTGCTGTTGCTGGCCGGATACAGTTTGTATTTGTTGATTTGTGCATTGTTCACCGTGCTGATTTCGGCGTGGCAACAAACCTCGCGCGGCGCGCTGACAAGCCTGATTTTATTGTGGATCGCGCTCTTCGTCGTGATTCCGCGCGGCGCACAAACGCTCGGTTCCGCGCTTGCGCCCGCGCCTGCCAAAGCGGAATTCGATGCGCGCCTCGAAAACGAACTGGCCCAAGAAGGCGACAGCCACAATCCGAACGATCCGCACTTTGCGGCACTGCGCGAGGCGACGCTGAAGAAATACAACGTCGCTGCCGTCAAAGACCTGCCGTTCAATTACGGCGCGTTCGTGATGCTCGAAGCCGAAAAAATCAGCTCCGAAATTTTCCGGCGGCATTACGGCGAACTGCTCGCCACGTTTCGGCGGCAGAATCGCTTCAGCGAAGGGGCAGCGGCGATCAATCCCTTTCTGGCGATGCGCGCGCTTTCGATGGCGCTGGCGGGTTCCGACCTGGCGCATTACGCCGAGTTTCAATGGCAGGCGGAAAGCTTTCGTTACGAGATGGTGCAGAAGTTGAATCAACTGCACATGGATGAAATTAAATTTGAAAATGACCGCGCGCAACGCATCAGCCACGAACGCTGGCAGGAGTTCCCCGCGTTTGCATATCGCGCGCCGGCGGTGGGCTGGGCGCTGCGACAACAAGGGCTGGCTGCCGCGTCGTTATTGGCGTGGAGCGTGGTGTTGCTGTGGTTGGTCTGGCGCAGCAAACCGAGCATCGTGCAATGAACTGGTCCCGTTTCTTACAACTCGAACTGAAAAACTTCCTTGCCGGACGCGCTGTATTGACAGGCTTGCTCGTCATTTTTCTCGCCGGGCTGTACGCGCTCGAACACGGACGCCGCGTGATTGCCGCGCAACAACAAGTCATTGCCGCGACACCGCAGATGCAGCAAGCACATCTCGACAAAATGCTCGCGCAACATGCGACGCCTGACCCGCTGAATACGCTGTACTATCTCAACTTTTTCACCACGCACGAGCCTTCGCGGTATGCGCCGCTTTCCGTTGGGTTGCGCGATGTGAACCCGTTCAATCTGAAAGTGCGCATCCTGACGCTGGAAGGGCAGTTGTACGATAGCGACATCAGCAATCCGGCGACGTTGGCGCTGGGCAACTTCGATCTGGCGTTTTTATTGGTGTTTTTGTATCCGCTGCTCATCATCGCCTTCACGCACAACACGCTTTCGTCCGAACAGGAACAAGGCACGTGGCCGTTGCTGTGTTCACAACCCATCGCGCCGCACCGGATTTTAACGGTGAAAGCAACGTTACGATTTTTGCCGATTGTCGCCGTTTGGTTGCTGACGTTGCTGGCAGCAGTGATCTGGTTACGCCTGCCGCTGGATCGGCGCATCGGCTTCGTTGCCCTGATTTCATTGGCGTATTTGCTGTTTTGGTTTGCGGCATCGTGGTTTGTGATGTCCTTCAGACGCTCGTCGAATTTCAACGCGCTGACGTTGCTCGGTGTCTGGCTGACGCTGACAATTCTGTTGCCCGCCGCGTTGAATATCGCGTTGGCAACGTGGTTGCCCGTGCCCGAAGCGTTTGCTGTTACCGTCAATCAACGCGAGGGCTATCATCAACAGTGGGATCATCCGAAAGCGGAAACGATGCAACGGTTCTTTGCGCGCTATCCTGAATACGCCGCGTTTCAAGCGCCGTCGGACAAGTTTTCGTGGGGCTGGTATTACGCTGCGCAACAGCTCGGCGATGAAGAGGCAGCAGAATCATCCGCGCAATTGCGCGCGAAGCTCGCACAGCGACAACGATGGTTGCAATGGCTGGCGTGGCTCGTGCCGACGATCAATGCGCAAATCGCCTTCAATCACATCGCACAAACCGAACTCGATCATCACCTGGCCTATCTCGCTTCCGTGCGCGGCTTTCACGAACAGGTGCGCCGCTCTATTTATCCTTTCCTGATGCGCAACGATGCGCCGCCGCCGATCAACTGGCAACGACTGCCGCGCCATCAGTTTCAGGACGAAGCGCAAGCGGTTTCGTTTCCGCTCACAAGCCTGTCGTTATTGGCGTTGAGCGTTGTGTTATTCCTGACGGCGGCGCGCAGGCACAACCAATAATCGCCTCACACGCGCCACTGACTGGACAGGAACAACCGCTCATTGAAAAACGCGCGCGGTTGCCAGCCGTTGCCGCTACCCTGTCGGCCTCGCATTCCAAACGGAGGTAGCAACTATGGAACGACTTGGGCAAGACCTGCGCTATGCCGCTCGCACGTTAAGCAAACAACCGGGCTTCACGCTGGTCGTGATGCTGACACTCGCGCTCGGCATCGGCGCAAACACAGCGATCTTTAGTTTCGTCAATGCGCTGCTGCTGCGTCCGCTGCCTTATCGTGACGCAGATCGTTTGGTGCGCGTGACGGCGTTGCGCGGCAATGAAGAAGGCCGTTTCTCGATGCTCGAACTCAAAGATATGCGCGAGCAGTTGTCTTCGTTCGAGAGCATCGGCGCTTATGTTCCCGGCGCGCAATACAACTACAGTGGCGATGGCGCGCCCGAAGAGTTTTCGGCAGTGCTCGCAACGCGCGAATTCTTTGACGTGATGGGCGTACCGCTCGCGCTCGGCACGGTGTGGCCGGTCGAATACGACCGCGAGCGCAACTTCGGCGTGGTGTTGACGCACGAGGTTTGGAAGCGTCGCTTCGGCGGCGACCCGAATGTGCTGGGCCGCAAGATCACGTTGGATGCCGCGCCGTTTTATACGATTTATGGCGTGCTGCCGCCGCACTTCAACTTTCCCGCGAACACGCAACTCTTCCGTTCCATCGCCATCAACAAACTGCTGCCGAATTACGAAGAGCGCGACAAACGCAATGTCTACGCGGTCGCGCGGCTCAAGCCCGGTGTGAGCGTCGCGCAAGCCAACGCCGAACTTTCAGTGTTCAGCCAACGGCTGGCGACGATCTATCCCGACCTGAACAAAGGCTTGACGTTCACGCTCAAGCCGCTGCGTGATCTCACCGTCGGCGACGTGCGCCCGTATTTGTGGCTGTTGCTCGCGGCGGTCGGCTTCGTGTTGCTGATTGCGTGTGTGAACGTCGTGAACCTGTTGCTGACGCGGTCGCTGGCGCGCGAACGCGAGATTGCGATTCGCACGGCGTTGGGCGCGGCGCGCGGACGATTGATGCGGCAGTTGTTGACCGAAAGCGTATTGCTCGCGGGCAGCGGCGGCGTTGTTGGATTGGCGTTTGCGTGGCTGTCGGTGCGCGGCTTGAAAAGCCTGATTCGCGCCGAACTGCCTTCGTGGGTGGCGATTGATCTGGATGGGCGCGTGCTGGTGTTTACGTTGGTGGTTTCGTTGCTGACCGGCTTGCTCGCGGGCCTCGCGCCCGCGTGGCAAGCTTCCAAACCTGACCTCAACGATTTGCTCAAAGAAGGTGCGAAAGGTTCGCAAGGCGGGCGACAGCAATTGCGCAAAGCACTGGTCGTCGCCGAGGTCGCGCTGGCAATGGTCTTGTTGATCGGCGCGGGCTTGCTGGTCAAGAGCTTCGCGCGTTTGCAGCAAACCGAACTCGGCTTCCATCCGCAGAATTTATTGACGATGCGCGTGGCGTTGCCCTGGCGCAAATACAACGACGAGCAAGGCGTCGAACGGCAGCGCCAATTTTTCCAACAACTGCTCGCGCGCCTGTCCACCTTGCCCGGCGTTGAAGCGGCGGCGCTGACCAGCAATTTGCCGCTCGCGGCGGAGCGTCAGGAAGGCAAGCTCACCTTCACCATCGAAGGGCAATCCGCCGACGAACAGCAGCGCAATCCCTTCGCCAACGATTTGCGCGTCAGTCCGAATTACTTTCCGACGATGGGCATTCGCTTGCTGAAAGGGCGTTACCTGAACGACACCGATACCGCGCAAACCGAGCGCGTCGGCGTCATCAGCGAACGCTTTGCCGCGCGCGTGTTTCCCAACCAAGACCCCATCGGCAAACGCCTGAAAAGCGGCGCGCTCTATTCCGACGCCCAATGGACGACGATTGTCGGCGTCGTCGGCAACGTCAAACACGAAGCGATTGCGGGCGAGGGCGGCTATGATCTGTATGTTTCGTATCAGCAGGTCAACGACGCGAACATGTATTTATTGCTGCGCACCAAAGTTCCGCCGCACACATTAGCCGCCGCCGCCACGCAAGCCGTCTGGGCAAGCGACCCCGAACAATCCACCTTCAACCTCGTGACGATGGACGAACGCATCGCCGACACGGTCTGGCAGCGGCGTTTGGCGGGCACGCTGTTTCTGGTCTTTGCGGCGTTGGCATTGGCGCTGGCGGGCGTAGGGATTTACGGCGTGATGGCTTACACCGTCGGACAGCGCACGCGCGAGATCGGCATCCGAATGGCGTTGGGTGCTTCTCCGCGCATGGTGTTGCGGCTGATCGTCGGACAAGGCGCAAGGCTGATTGCGCTGGGCCTGGGCATAGGCGTCGTTATCGCGTTGCTGGGCGGGCAAATCATCAAAAGTTTGCTGTATGGCGTGAGCAGCGTTGATCCGTTGATTTACGTGGTGGTGCTGCTGGTGCTGGCGGGCGTCGCGTTGTTGGCCTGTTGGATTCCAGCGCGGCGTGCGACACAGGTTGATCCGATGATGGCGTTGCGCGAAGAGTAGAAAAGAAACACTCCAGCTTGCGCCGAAAGTTTGCCACGCCTCTCACTTTGCCGACTTCCTGTGGACACGCCAAAGGAAGTCGTGTATCTTCTTTGCCATGTCCATAGGAAGAAACCCAAACACGCAACAAGACCCGCACAGATCGGAAATCCTGCAAGGCACGCTCGACCTGATGGTGCTCAAAGTACTCGACGCGCTCGGGCCGCAGCACGGCTACGGCATCGCGCGCCGCATCGAGCAGGTCAGCGAGCAGATGCTGCAATTGAACGAAGGCACGGTCTACACCTCGCTGCTGCGGCTGCAGCAGCGGAAGTGGATCGCGTCGGACTGGGGCGTGTCGGAAAACAACCGCAAGGCGAAGTTCTATTCGATCACGAAAAAAGGCCGCCAACAGCTCGCCGTCGAAACGGAGAACTGGGAGCGGATCGCCGGCGTCATCGGTCGCCTGTTGAAGCTGGAAGGCGAGGTGTAGCGATGCTCCAACATTTGCGCGTACTGGCGGCGAGACTGCGGGGCTTGTTCGGTGATCGCCGGGCGGAGCGCGAGCTTGACGAGGAGATCGAGGAGCATCTGCGCCTGCTCGCCGAGCGGTACGTCCGCCAGGGGATGAGCGAGGCCGAGGCCGCGTGGGCCGCGCGCCGTCAATTCGGAAACATCACATTGCTTCAGGAGGTGAATCACGAAATGCGTGGAATCAGATCAATCGAGACGCTTGTGCAGGATGTGCGGTATGGCATGCGGATGCTGTTGAAGCATCCCAGCTTCACGGTCGTCGCCGTGCTGACGCTGGCGCTGGGCATTGGCGCGAACACGACGATCTTCAGTTTTGCTAACGCGCTGTTGCTGCGTCCGCTGGCAGGAATTGCGGAACCGGAGCGGTTGGTGCAAATCGCGCGCACGGCGAAAAACAATCCCTTCGGCAATCTGGCGTATCCCGATTATCTGGATTACCGCGAGCAAAACACTACCTTTGCCGAGATCGCAGTTTTCAACGAAACCGCCTTGCACCTGAGTACCGGGCAGGAAGCCGAACGGGTGCAAGGCGCGTTGGTGTCCGGCAATTATTTTGCCGCGTTAGGCGCGCGAGCAATGCAGGGGCGGTTGCTCACGCAGGCTGATGCGCAAACCGAAGGCGCGGAGCCGGTCGCCGTCATCAGCGCAGGGTTATGGCGCAGGCGTTTTGGCGCTGAGCCGAACATCGTGGGGAAAACGATTCGCCTGAATTCACAAGCCTGCACCATTGTCGGCGTCGCTTCCGATGGATTCAGCGGAACCAGTGTGAGCGCGAAGCTTGACGTGTGGACGCCAATCACAATGACGCAGTACGCCGATCTGAGCCTCGCTCAATTGAATGGCGAGCAATTTCGCGGACGCGGCATCGTCTGGCTATCGGCCTTTGGGAGACTGAAGCCGAACGTGACGCTTGAACAGGCCAGCGCGGATTTGTCTGTTATCGCGCGCCGACTGGCGGAGCTTCACCCGACCAATCAGGAACGAGGCGTGACATTGTTGGCCGGGTTGGGGCTTCGACCAGATGACCGGCAGCCCACTCGTGATTTCACTCGATTGTTGCTAGCGGCGGCGGGCCTGGTGTTGTTAATCGCCTGTGCAAACGTAGCAGGTTTGTTACTGGCACGCGGGAGCACACGGCGCAAAGAGATCGGCGTGCGGCTGGCTTTGGGCGCTAGCCGACTTCGCGTCATGCGGCAGTTGCTGACCGAAAGCCTGTTGCTGGCGGTGGGCGGTGGGCTGCTGGGGTTGCTGCTGGCGCTGTGGTTGAGCATCTGGCTGCGGGCGTGGTTGCCGGAGCAGTATTTGGGAATGCCGCTCGACGTTGATTTGAGTGTGGACGTGCGCGTGCTGAGTTTTACGTTTGGCATCGCGTTGTTGACCGGATTGCTGTTTGGACTTGCCCCCGCGCTGCAATTGTCAAAACCGGATTTGGTGTCCACGCTCAAAGAGCAGCGCGTTGCCGGGCGCGGCGCGGGATTGGCGCGTTTGCGCAGCGCATTGGTCATTGCGCAAATCGCGTTGTCGTTGGTGCTGCTAGTGGGCGCGGGGCTGTGCCTGCGCACGCTCAACCATGCGCGCGCCATCGGCTTCGGTTTTGAGACCGAACGAGTGTTGACGGCCAGGCTTGATCTGGGGCGGCAACGATATGCCGAACCGCAGGGGCAGCTTTTTTATCAACAGTTGCTCGAACGCGCTCAAGTCTTGCCCGGCGTCGAGCAAGCCAGTCTTGCGCTCAGCGTGCCGTTGACCGGCAGCGATTATGGAACCGGCATCAAACTGGAAGGGCGAACGGAGCGGATCAACGTACTCTACAACATCGTCGCGCCGCGCTATTGGGGAACGATGGGCATTCCGCTTTTGCTCGGACGCGATTTCACGCCGCGAGACAGCGCGCAAGCGCCGCGCGTCGCTGTGGTCAACGAAGCGATGGCGCGGCAGTTATGGCCGAATGAAAATCCGCTCGGCAAACGCTTCACCGTACAGCGGCGCGGTTACGACAACCTGCCGGTTGAAGTCATCGGAACGGTCCGCGACACCACCGGCCACGCGCCCTTCGCGCCGATGCCCGCCCAACTTTACCTGCCTCTATCACAATGTTACGGCGCGGAGATGACGCTGCACCTGCGCACGAACCGCGAACCGGAACAACTGATCGCTTCCGCGCAACAAGCCATTCGTGAGTTGGATAAAAACCTGCCGCTTCATGAGGTGCGGACGTTGGCGTGGCAACTCGACAATGCGCTGACGCCGCAACGTCTGGCGGCATGGCTCATCAGCGGTTTCGGCTTGCTTGCGCTGATGCTGGCGGCGATTGGTTTGTACGGCGTGATGGCTTACGCCGTCGCCCAACGCATCCCGGAACTGGGCCTGCGGCTGGCGCTCGGCGCACAGGCGCGCGATGTCCTGCTGCTAGTGCTGAAGCAAGGAAGCAAGCTGGCAATCATCGGCGTGCTAATTGGTTTGGGCGGAGCCTGGGCGTTCACCCGACTGCTCAAAACGCTGTTGTATGGCGTGAGTCCCACTGACCCGCTGACGTTCGCGCTGACGGCGACAGGGTTATTGCTGGTGGCGCTGCTGGCCTGCTGGATACCGGCGCGGCGCGCGACGAAAGTGAATCCACTGGTTGCGCTTCGCCACGAGTGAAAAAACAGTCACTAAAATTCTCATATAACGCAAAGGCCCGGTCGTTATTGGTGCTAACGACCGGGCCTTTGCGTGACAACACAACTTTGGCAGCGGATTGGCCGTCGGTTTTCATGTGGACGCGAAAGACGGCAGACGCTTCGCCGAAGCGGTCTTCATGCGCGGCGGTTTTGTTCGTATTCGTCCAGCGCCCGCGCAAAGCGTTTCACTGTGCCGCCGATCAGCGGGCGGTAGAGGTAACGCAGGAACCAGCCGGGAAACCAGCGGCCACGTTCTTCCCACGCGACGCGGGCGCGCGGATGTTGCATAAAGCGCAAGCCGGAGGCGCGAAAGCCATGATCGTCGCGGCGGAATTCGAGGCGCGACAGATGCTTGACCGATTTGTAGCCGTAATGCGCGGGCGCTACTAATCGCAGCGGCGCGCCGTGCGCCAGCGGCAGCGGCGCGCCGTCGAGCGTATCGGCCAGCAGTACGTCGGGCGCAAGCAAGTCCGCGAGCAACATGCTGGTGCGCGCGCCGTCCTGTCCGCGCAGGATTACGCAGGCCGCCTCCGGCTGCGGCTGCGCGCGCGGCACGATCACCTGTTCATAAAAGTCCGCAAAGCGCACGCCGCCCCAGCGCAGCCCGCGTTTGCTCCACGTCGTCACGCAATGGAAATCGCTGATCTGTTCGACGCGCGGCAGGTTTTGCAACGCATCGGCAAGCAAGACTTCGCTGGCGACCGCGCCGCTACATCGGATTTCGATGCGTGCGGTTTCCGGCGGAAAGCGGCGGGCGAATTGATCCAGGCCGAAGCGCGGGAAGTCTGCGATGGCTCGTTGTCCCGGCGGTAATTTCATGTCCATACGTTTTGCCGTTGCTGCCGTCGCGCCGCGAGGCTCACTCGATCCCTTTGAACTGCTCGAAACTCTGGCCGCTCGCCAGAAAGATCAACGATCCCACGAACAGCCCGACATTGACGACGACCGCCGATGGTGCATTTTTTCATGCTTCCTCCGATTTGCGCCAGGTTTCAGCTTGCAGGCGTCGCACGCGTTGCGCACGGAATGAGCACGGGACAATCGTGACCCCCTCTTTTCCGCCCACTGACCGAAGCCCTGCAACCGTTCATTGAAAATTGCTCGCCCGCTTTTGCGCCTTGCCGCAGAGTGCGGATTTCCATAACGAACCTTTGGTTTTCCGCAACAAGGAGCCTCTTTCATGAACATCCGCAGACGGGCGCTGGCGCTCTTCGTGTTTTTTGTGTTTCCGCTGACGGCGTTCGCGCAGGTCAGCATCAACGGCAGTTTGCGCGGGCGCGTCAATGACACGGGCGACGCCGCCATCGCGGGCGCATCCGTGAAATTAACCAACGCCGCCACTGGCCTGACGCAAAGCGCCGTGAGCGACAGCAACGGCGATTATCAGTTTGTGCGCATCGCGCCGGGCGTTTATGCGTTGGCGATTGAAAAGGACGGCTTCAAACGCGCACAACGCGAGAGCCTCATCATCGCAGTCAACGAAAACGCCGTCGCCGATGTGACGTTGAGCATCGGCGCGCTCAGCGAAACCGTCACCATCGAAGCGGGCGCGGCGCTCGTGCAAGCCCACAGCGTAGAGCTTTCCGGCCTCGTCAATGAACGCCGCGTGAAAGAACTGCCGCTCAACGGGCGCAACTTCATCAAGCTCGTGCAACTCGCGCCCGGCGTAGGCAATCCCGGCTCGGCGAACAATCCGCCCATCAACGGCGCGCGCGCGGTGACGAACAGCTACACGGTGGACGGCGTTGGCGCGAACGATGAACGCTTGAATACGGGCTTTGTCGGCGTGAATGGCTCGAACACCGATCTCGGCCAGAACGTGCCGAATCTGATCTCGACCGAAGCCGTGCAGGAATATCGCATCATCACCTCGAACGCCGACGCGACCTTTGGACGCGGCAGCGGCGGTCACATCAACGTCGTCACGAAATCGGGCGGCAACGAATGGCACGGCTCGGCGTATGAATACTTTCGCAACGATGCGCTCGACGCGGCGGATTATTTTTACAAAGCCAATCCGCGTCCGCAGTTCGTCACGACAGAGGGCCAAGCCAAAACGCCGCCCTTCAAACAGAACCTGTATGGCGGCACGTTCGGCGGCAGGATCGTGCGCGACCGGCATTTTTTCTTCGGCAGTTATGAGGGCTTTCAGCAGCGGCGGTTGAATCAAACGGCGTCGAATCTGGTCGTGCCGAACGCGAATTTGCTGCGCTTTGTGCCGGGCGATTTGGGGCGTTATTTCAAGGCTTTTTACGTTGATCGCGGCATCGTTCCGGCGAGCGGCAATCCGGCGGGGACGTTTGCGGCGCTGCCTGCCAGCGAGCGCGCAGCCATCGTCGCCGCCGGTTTTCCCGCCGCGTTCTTTGACGGCAACACCGCGAACGGCGAAGCGGGTACGGTGCAAATCAGCGCCGCGCCGCCCATCAACATCGAGCAAAACGCTTTTCTGATTCGCACCGATCATCATCTGACCGAAAAGCTGACGGCGAATGTGCGTTACAGCTTTGCGCGTTCGTTCGTGATCGCGGGGTCGGCGACGCCGCTCGATACGCAGGTCGCGCCGCGCCAATATCAATCCGCCCTCGCGCAATTCAATTACAACCTGACGCCCGCGCAGGCGATTGAAGTGCGCGGCGGCGTGTTGCGCAATCGCTTCAGCCAGTTCACGCAAGGCGGCATTGACCGGCGCATCGCGGCGCTCGGCGTGTCGGATACCTTCGGCATTCTGGTGAGCGCCGGGCCGGCCTCCGCGCCGTTCATTCGCGCGGCGATCAACGGCGCGTTCGTTGACCATCAGACCACGCCGCAGCTCTCGGTTTTGCATACCTGGCAGCGCGGCGCGATGACGTGGCGCGGCGGCGCTGATCTGCGTTCGATTCACAACAACGTCGCCAACATCAGTTCGGGGCAGCCGGT
>CAZWAK010000154.1:0-19429 GCA_964631865.1 uncultured Heliobacteriaceae bacterium
TGTAATGCTCAACCAGTATCAAGCCGGATTCTGGTTTTGGATGAACGATGAGGAAGCCTGCTTTATCAAGGCGAAGCGTTGCCTTCTCACTTGCCATGTAGTGCGGCACACCTTCTAACCGCACATCATCTTCCATTGCCCCTGGATTTCGCCGAGCAAGTGCGGCGGCAGTCTCTTCGATGAGTTCAATATCTTCACAGCCGATGAGGTCAATGATTTCAACTTGAGCCTGAAAGCGCGAAATATCCGTAGGGTTAAGAGTCTTGACCCAGGGGCGTTTTCCCGGCGCATCAATGATTTTTCCTTTGTCTTTAATGCCGTTGGCGTGCAGTGCTTTAAAGCAAGCCCCGGTTAGATGTCCCTTTGCTTCTTGACCGCAAAGAATCAAAAAACGAATGTGCCGATTTGAGATGATATTTTTGATGACTTTTTCGATGCCGATGTTTTCAGTAAAGACCTTGCCGCAGATAGCGCAATCATCATCACAGAGCTTTTGAGAAAAACTTTTGTAGAGGTCTTCACTAGCAAGTGTGGAGATAGCAACACAGCCCGAAAGATTGCCGAGCCTGTAATCACCCGTTTCAAGCGGCCACGAAGCAAAAACCGGTTGCGGCTTGAGGACGACCGGCGCAGGAGCTTCACAACTAGAGCCACAAGCAGAGCCGCAGCTTTCATCTGGCGCTTTGCTAGGCTCTAGCCCTTCCACACTTTCACCATCACTTAAGGCATAAAGAGCGTTGCTGACGGCGACCGGATAGCACGGGTCACAGCCAATACAGCCGTGCGTGGTTTTATGTTTGGCAGAAAGCTCATCAACGATTTCACGAGCGGCTAAATCATCAGGCGAATTTGTACCGGCCTTTTTTAGCACGGCGTCAACTTCGTTGATGGTGTCTATGTAGCAGCCGCAGCCTTCACACTTTTCGATCTTGCCGATGCCTTTTAGCTTTTTCGAGAGTTGTACAAGTGTCTGCGGCTTTGCAGCGGTGTTGGTTTGGTTCACGGCTTCATCCCCTCTTAAAGTTTCATCGCCCGTCGCAAGTCGCCAAAGGCATGCGACAAGAGTTTCATTCGCTCTTTGTCAGCAATCGAGTAGTAAATCATCTGCGCGTCGCGGCGGGTTTTTAAGACCCCTTGTAGCTTCATTTTGTTGAGATGGGCAGAAGCAGCGGTGACATTCATATCAAGCAGGTCGGCAATATCGCACACGCAAAGCTCTTCCGTTTCGGTCAGGTAAAGCAGAATTCGCAAACGTTGCGGGTTTCCAACTACAGAAAAGAAATCAGCCAGCGCGTCAACATCGCCGTTGGCCTTGACCTTCGCTTTCATCCTGGCGAGGCCGCGCCGGTCGAGCGTCGGCCCGCCTGGGCAGATCGCTGATTCTGATTTGATAACAAGTTTGGTTTTGGTGGACATAGCGTTTTCCTGTATTCCAGCGATTCATAGAATACAGGAGAAGGATTGGGATGTCCAGCAGGAGAAAGTTTCATCTACAGTTTCAGTAAGCCATTGTCTCATTTCTGGCCGAGACCATTCGCTCCTTTCAAAGGCCGCCTTTGCGCAACAGGTAAAATAGCATCGGCGTAATCAAGGCGCGAAGCCCGCCTGTTCGACTCGCACTTCATATTTGCCGATAGCTAAATCGGTCGCACGAAAGAAGCCCTGTACATCGGTCTGCGCGGTGCGCGTGACGCCAGTGGTTTTATGCTTGAGCTTGATGAGGGCAGCGGGGATGACGCCGCCGGAATTATCGGTAACCGTTCCCTCTATCGTGCCTGATCAGGTTTGTGAATAGCTTGTGATGGGTAGCAAAAAAACAGACAGCAAAAGAACGAGCGCAAGCCCGAACAATGAAAAGTCGTAGCGTCTCGTATTTTTCATAAACACATTGAAGACAGACTCGGTCAGGATGTGAAGAAACAGTATCCCACTATTCTTGCGTGGCTTGCTAACACCTAACTCGGCCATCAGCCTTTCGGAATATTGCTTGTACAGTCGCCAGTTCAGCAGGTGGTCCCAACCGGCATAGCCCCAGCGGCTCGGAACGCGGCCTTGAGATACTTGGCACATCGTTTTTTTCGTCTTGCCGGCAACCGGCCCGCAGGCGCTGGTCAAAGCTTGAGCCGGTTCAGGGGTAGATCGTGATGATCACGCGTTGGTAACGGGTGAGCGCAGGCGCGCCTTGATCGTTCACGGCCAGGACGACGTGCATCGTCGCAGGTTTCGTAACCTTTGGCGCGGTAAACCATGCATTGATTTTGTTCGCGTCTTCGATCTTGAGCGGAGCGCCTGTGCGGGCAGTGGCAAGGACGAACGTACCCGGCTCACCATAATAAATCCAATCGTAGCTAAGCGCATTACCGTCGGGATCGGTGGAACCTTCGGCGCTCAGATTAACGCGCTCGCCGCTTTTGGCGCTGAGTCGGTTGGGATGTTTGAGTTTAGCGACGGGCGGGTGATTGGCTTCGGCGTAAGGTTTGATCGTCCAATCCATCCGCGCGGCAAAATCGTTTTGATAGGCCGAGCGCCAGCGCCAAATTGTCGCTTTGTTGCTGGTGTGCCATTTGCCGTCCACGCCGAACACTTCGTCTTCGGTATCTGTCCAGAACGGGCGCGTCTCCTGCTCGGAATGCCACTTGCGCAAACGCGGCGTATAAAATTCATAACGCCCGCCCCAACTGCCCCAATCCGGGTGTTCAGCATCGCCCAGCCCGTTGTTGATGAGGTACAAGAAACTCGGCGTATCGCCTTCCATCAAAAATTTACTGATCGGATACAGCGCGCCGAGCGGCCCTTTGCTGCGAACGTTTCGGTCAAGCCAGGGATTGTCCACGATGCTGAAATCCGCGCCCGCGAAGCGTCCGTGAAAGTTGTCTCCGCTGATCGCGCTCCAGGTGGCGTGATGATACGCGCCGCCCGCGTGAATGCCGGGGCTGGTGATGTAAAACAAATTCGGAAAAGTCTTGCGCAGCCACGGCCCGCTGTCATCCTGATCTGAGATCGTGTACACGCGCAGCTTGGCGACGAACTTCTCCACGTCATCCGGCGAGCGCGTCATCCGCACTTTCCACAACGCCTGTGCCAGACAATTCGGCCCGCCCCACACCAGCACCCACACCGGACGCGGATCGTCGCGGTCAACCACGCTGATAATCAGGTCCGAACCAGGCGAATCCATCCCTTGCCCGACCGCATTCATGCCGTAGTTCGCCCGCCCTTCGCGCAGCACGGATAGCAGATAATCCGCCGTCGGATACCCCGGTTCGTGCTGCAGCAGATTTTCGCGGACTTTGGCGTAGGCTTCGATGAGCACCCGAATGCTCGCCGCAGCGGTTTTATCCCGCTGATGAATTGACGTGGTTGCCACCAAAGCCTCGACATCCCAATGATTGCTGTAAGTCAGAAACCGAATCATTGACTGGGTGTCGTCGGGTTCGTTTTCAATGTCGGTCAGCACGATGACGCGATCTTTGGCAAACGCTGTCAGGCTTGTACAGATGAATAAGGCAGCGGCGACGAGAAAGATTGTGGCTACACGGTGTTTCATAGTTTCACTTTTTCTTCGGAAGTTGGCAGCGCAGCATGCGCGCCGCGAAATGGCGCAGGAAATCAACACGCCATTGATTCACGCTTTTTGCGCCGGGATGAACGCCTTCGGCGGCAGTCGGATCAGGATCGTCAATCCACCAGTGTGGATGCACAGTCGAAGGTCTGCTCGTGCGTTCGATGGGTGGAGGCACAGCCGTGAATTTACCTGTTTGCCCATCGAGTCCGGCGAAGTCGCTTTTGATTGTGTATGACCACACTTTGGCGTCGCGCGTGGCGAAGCGAAAGCGCAGCACGTTGCCTTCGTTCGCACCGACAGCAACGATACGATTCTCAAAAACCATCTTCGCCGTATTCGTCGCCGCAAAGCTCGCCGGAACGGGCAACGCGAATTCGACCACGCCGAAGACTTCGACCTGATCGGCTTCGGTGGTCAGACGATTGAAGATGGTTTTGCGTCCGTCCCAGATGCGCACGAACTTTCCGCCCCAACCGGGTTGTGATGGGTCGGCAGGATTGCCGTGCAACAGCCAACCGACAGAAGGGCTATCGCCCATCTTGATAACGCCTTTGAGATGCGTGTTGAAGTAATCTCCGAGTGCGCCCCGCCCCGCGATGTGTGCGGCAACGAATTCCTTGTTGCCCCATTCACCCGCTTGATTGCCGCCGACAAACCAGCCGCGATAGGTGGCGTTGGCTTCGATCATCCAGAGCTTCGGATGATTCGTTTCGATGTAGTTGTAAGCGTCCACGCTCCACATCTTGTTCGGCCCGCCGATCCAATAAACGCGCAGTTTCGGCAGAATGTCCGGCGCGTCGTGCAAGGCTTGCGCAAGGTCTTCGATGCCGCCCCAAACCAGCACGTGTAGCGGACGCGCATCCTTGCGCCGCGCACTGCGGACAATCCACTGCGAACCTTCTGTCGGAGCGCCAATGCCTTTCGCGCCGGGACTTTCCAACGCCCCTTCTTTTGTGATGGCACGCAATGCCTGCGGCGTCGGATAGCGTGGGGAATAGGTTTTCAGATTGGCGTAGTCGCGTTCGTAGTAATCAATGACTTCGAGGATGTGCTCTTTGCGACCAGGGCCGAACGGCGACGAAATCAGCCCTTCGATGTCGAAGCGGTCGGCAGACAAGAGGAAATGCACCATTGATTGAAAGTCATCAGGGTCAGTGCCGCCGATGTCGGTTGAGACCAGCACGCGATAACGCTGACTGGTCTGCGATCCGTCGTCTGTGGCGGCAAATCGCTTCCGGTTCGCCCGCCACGCCGGATAGTCTTTGGCCAACAACTTTGCCGCTCCATCCCCATACCAACGGTAACCGGTGCGACGTTCGATTTCGATTTCGGCCAGGCTGTATTTGATCACGCCGTCGCGCCCGCAAAAGATCGGGCGATTCGTGCCGATCTCGTAAAAGCGCGCCCACAGCGGCGGCGCTTGCGCGTCCTGTACAACAACGCGGTCGAAACCTTTTGGTAAAGCCGGATCGCGCTTTTCGACCACTTTGATGCCGGTAAGTTTGGCTTGCTCAAACCAGACAACGGCGGATTGAATCGCTTCGATCACTCGCGCATCCGGCTTTTCGAGCGCCAGCAAAAATTGCACGATGCCGACGCTTTCGCTGCCGCTGAGCGAAATCTGTTCGTAAGCGCGCGCAGGCGCGGGTTGCAGCGTCACTTCGTCGTGTTGCGCGCACCAGACAGTGCGTTTGCCCTTCACCACAACCTGAGTTTTCAGAATGCACTCGATGCCTTTGGCGACAGCTTGTTCGGCTCGTTGGCGGCGGGCTTCGTCCACAAAGTCATAAACTGGGCGTTTCCGAGCGACTTCGTGCAACAGCGTCAGCACGCCCGCCATCGCGCCGTCGTTGAAGGTAATGTGCGAGTAATACCCTTTGCGCAGCGGAAAGAACTGCGGCCAGCCGCCGTTGGCATATTGCGCGGCGAACAAATAATCCAACCCTTTCAGGAAGGCTTCTTTGAAGCGCGGCTGCCGGGTGGCGTTGAAGACTTTCGCCAAATAGATCAACTGCTCGCGGGTTGCGCCGTTGTCAATGGTCGAATCAGGTTCGGCAGGTTCTTTGGAGATTCTGGCTGCTTCGGCCTGGCTCAGCACGACGGCCATATCGGTGTTTTTCGGCCAGCCGCCGCTGCGGCGTTGCAATAACAAAACGTTGTTGGCAATGCGCACAGATTCCGCGCTGGCGTACCACTCCGGCTTTTGATTGAGCACGTTCCCCCAACGTACCTGGCTTTCCTGAACTACTGCCGTACCAACTAAGTTGAATCGGCCTTCACCGGAAATTGATCCAGACGGGATGCCCATAATCACAGCGAAAACCAATAGCAATAGCCTGCAATTCCGGTTGCTGAAATACATATTCCGTCTGGTTCCCCACTAACTTTTTGATGCCGTATCGTCTGCCGCGCCGTGCCCAGCGCTTTGTTCGGCGACGGCTGACTGCGCGGCCATCCGGGCCTTGCTTTCGCGCAAGAAAGACTCCCCAACGATAGAGCGTTGGGGGCAGGAGTGTCAAAACCAAGGCGAAAGCGCCAGAGATAATGTATCCGTAATTTCGATGTCCCTGCTTGACGAAAAACAAAACCGCGCTCACCACGCCAGCATTGAACAGGCAGCGCGGAGGTCATTGCGCCGCCTGTTCGGAGCGGTAAAGCCTAGAACTCCAGCCGGAACATGTACTGCAACTGCCGTCCGAAATAATCGGCGGCCTGTGCATTGGTTCGCCCAAAGTCCGAAGCCGTAATGCTAAGGTTTGGATTCGCAAAATTCATTCCGTTGATCGCGTTGTAAGCTTCCAGCCGGAATTCGAGTTTGAATTTTTCCGTGAGTCTGAAACTCTTGCTCAGCACGGCGTCCACGTTCGAGAAGTTCGGCCCCCTGAGGTTGTCATACTGCAAAGGGTTTGTCCGGCGCGTGAAGGCGGGCAGGCGATTGAACCCGGTGATGTCGAACCAGTATTTGTTGCTGCCCACCTGCCCGGTTTGCGTCACACTCTGCGGCGCAATCATCGAACCGAACCGCAGATAGGAGCCTGACCGATAGGTGTAGGTGGTAGCAAGTTGCCAACCGCCGATAGCTAAATCAAGCGCACGCGGCAGACTTGCGCCGAACCGCTTGCCTCGCCCGATGGGCAGTTCGTAAGTACCAGCGGCAATGATGCGGTGACGAGAGTCAGGTTCGTTGTAGCGCGTCAGAATGCCGTCATACTGATCCTGCTCATCGTAATAAAGCTGCGCGTTCGCCAGCACGTAGGCATACGTGACCAGATAGGAGAACCCGCTCCGATGCGGTCGCTGTACGCGAATCTGCAACGATTGGTTGCGGAATTTGCCGAGGTCGGTCGAAGTCTGGGTGAGGTTGCCGTATTGTGGATACGCTTTGAGCAGCGTCGCCACTGAAACCGTAGACTGGCGGCGCAAGGCACCGGGGAACGTGTCTACTGTGCCGTAATTGAAAAACGGATTGGCCACATTTCGGCTCAGTTCTGCGCCGTATTTGTAGCTCAGGCGCGGATCAACCATGTTGAGGTTTACCGTAAACTGATCCCGGCTGACGAAGTTCTTGAAGTACGTGACATCCACGACTGTCCGGCCCCAGATTTCGCGCTGTACCGAAAAATTGATACGGTCGCTGATAGGTGGACGGCGTTCGTATTCGTCAATCGTGATGTTGTCGCCGAGGTTCGTGTAACGACCATACGCTTTGCCAACCGGCGGTGTCAGTCCTTGGGGGAACGGATTGGACAGGTAGGCCTGCGGAATGCCCTGCAACGCAGGCAACGCATTGGTGGTCGGGCTGAAGCTGCCCAGGTCTAACGATCCCAGTGGCTCATTGCCCCCATCGGCGAGCGAGTTGGGTGTGTAAAACCGACCGTAGCCAAAGCGGATGGCAGTCTTGTCGTTCAACCGATAGGCGAGACCGAGACGCGGCATGAACTGATACGGATCGCTCTGCGTCGCCCGTTTGTTGTCATCTTCGGTGAAATAGAATGCGCCGTTGTAAAGGTAGCGCTTCTGTCCCGCCGATTCCGCCATCAACTGGGCGACGGTTTTGCCGGTAGTTCCCGCCGCCAGCGCCGCCAGTTTCGGATCAATTGCCGCCTGCATCCCAGGAATCGGATTGCTCAAATCAAGGCGCTGCGGGATGCGGTTTTTGGTATCCCAATAACCGCCCTCATATTCATAACGCAACCCGAGATTGAGCGTCAGTCGGCGACTGATCTTGAAATCGTCCTGCACGAAAAACGCATACATTTCGGTGTTGGCTTCTTGCAGCGGGATAAACTGTACGCTGGAGCCACCGGGGTCTAATGCGCCCAACAGGAAACTGGCCCAAGGATGACCAGTGTTCACGTTCGCACCGGAGGTAGTGTTTGCAGTGTTGTTCGCGGTGAAGGCCATATTGGCAAAGAAATAGCGCGCCGCATCACCACGCTTCAGACGCACATTCGAGCCGAACTTGAGCGAATGATTGTTGAGTTGTTTGTTGAGCACACCACCGAGGCTGTAGCCGAACGGTTGCTGCCACCAGAAATTGCGCACGCCGAACGTATCGCCACTGGGAATTTGGAAGTTGGGAAAATAAATTAGTGGTCGGTCAGTCGCATACGGCTTCCACCAATCGTTCGGCCAAAGGTTATGATAGCCTTCTTCGCCAATAGCCATTTCAGGATAGTTGCGCCGATCAATGGTCTTGTAATACGAACCGCTCAACGTGAGCAGCGTCGTCGGATTGAACGTGTAGACCGTGTCAGCAGCGATGTTGAGACCGTGGCGCGTCGAGCCTTCCGTCCGGCGCATCTTCAATTTGTCCGCCCCGTTTGTGTAATCGTTCGCAGGCTGATTCGTGCGGAAGAGACTGACTCTGCCGAAGGACTTCCATCGCTCATTGATCTGCCAGTCTACGCGGTTGGAAATGTTATAGTACCGATAATACCGATAGTCTTCGTACTTGTAATTATTCAATCCAGTCCGGTCATCACCTGCATTATTTGGACTCCAGAGGTTCTGCAACATACGAGTCGCCAGCGAGTCCCAGCGTGCCTGCGGAATCTTGTTGCCCGGAAATGGGTCGCGGACGATCACATTGTTCACGATGCGCGAGGTGAGCGGATCATAAATGACACGCAAGCTGCCGTTCGCATTGAACGACTGCGAAAAATCACCTTGGCGTTCCAGCGCCGTCGGCAAGGTGTAATTCAGCGCACGAAACGAGCTATCAAGCTGTTTTTCGTAGGAAGAAAACAAGAAGAGCTTGTTCTTGATGATGGGCATGCCGAGCGTGGCTCCGCCGTTCCAGAAAGCGTTGCGGGAATGCTGGCGCGTCGTCCGGTCGCTCAGCGCGTTCCAATTCTGCCGACGTCCAAAATAGTAGGCACTGCCGTGAATCTGATTGGTTCCCGATTTCATCGAGATGGTCAGGATGCCTCCGGCGCTGTGGCCGAATTCGGCGTCCACCGCATTCTGCTTCACCGTCAATTCGGCCACTGCATCCAGCGGCGGGTTGTAGCCGAGCTTCGAGGAGTTGGCGAGCGGCGAACCGTCAATCAAAACGTCATTCGCCCCGGCACTGCGACCGCCAATGTCAAAGGCGTTCAGCGCGTAGTGGTCGAAGTTGGCGACCGCTGCCGAGTTCCTGCCCCGCACGTTGGTGGTCGGATCAAGGGAAATCAGGTTCGCCGGATTGCGCGTGACCAGCGGCAGTTGCTTGAAGAAGGTCTGCTCCACGGTCAGTTCGTGATTGGTGGTATTGAACTGCACATTGGCGGTGCCTGATTCAATCGTCACCGTTTCGGAGATGTCAGAGATTTCCAGCGTGATGTCCGCCGTGACGTCGCCGCGCGAATGAAGCCGAATGTTTTTCTGCACGACGGTCTTGAACCCTTTTTGCACCACTGTGACCGTATATGTGCCGGGGTCAATCTGATTAAAGAGGTAACGCCCGTTATCCCCGCTTTGGCTAGTGACAGTAATGCCTGTCGCATCGTTTGTTAGCGTCACGGACGCGCCGGGAACATCAGCTCCAGTCTTATCAACAATCGTCCCTTGGATGCGGCCTCGGGCATCTTGGGCGAAGACAGGAACGACGATAATTAAAGCGGCGAAGAGCAATACGCTTCTACTCAAAATTTTCATACTTCCTCCTAAAATGGGCTGGCTACATCATTGTGAAATTGACGTAGACCAAGTTGGGGAAATTGGGGAGCGCCTCTTAGACCTAAGTGCGCAGCAAATGTTTCCCAAGAATTATGCAGGCTTCAACGAACGCACCAATCAGCCATGCCCCGACAATGCTTCCAAGAAGGAGAATAAGCATCCGGCTTCTGATATTTATTCACCTATAAAAATAAAAACTTTTTCCGTTGTGAAATCAGCACTTTGCAAACAAGCAAGTGCCTCAACGAAAGTCGAGAAAACGTCTGATTTGGTGTTAACTATGATCCCAGCAAGGACAATGTGAATATTTATTCAGTAAAGTATGTTTATCTTCACAAGGATAAACTACTCTCTTTATGCTGTCAATTATTTCCTTTGTGCTACCGCAAATACTTTGGAGGCGAACCGTCTTTCGAGGCTTCCTTTGTGTAAGTGTTATTTGCGCCCGAAGAGGCCAAATTGCGCGGCGTTTTCGCGCGTGATCAACTCGCAATCAATCGCCTGTTTTTCCGGCTTGTTGCTTGCGCCGGCTTTGATGTATTGGTCGGCCTGCTCTACCGCCAGGCGCGAAATCATGGCAGCAGGTTGTAGCACCGTTGCGTTAACCTCGCCCGCCTTAATGGCAGCAACGACATCGGGGCTACCGTCAAAGCCGACGACGATGACGTTCTTCTTGCCTGCCGCTTTCAGGGCTGCGGCGGCGCCCAATGCCATCGTATCGTTGCCCGCAATCACGCCTTTGATGTCGGACTGCCCTTGCAAAATTGTTTCCATCTTGGCAAAGGCTTCGGTCTGACTCCAATTCGCGCTTTGCTGCGCGACCATTTTCATTCCCGGATATTTGTCAATCACATCGTGGTAGCCGTTGGAACGAATCGCGGCATTCGTGTCGGATTCTTTGCCAACCAATTCAACAAAGTTGCCTTTTTCACCCATCAAATCTACGAACTGCTGCGCGCCGAGCGTTGCGCCTTGATAGTTGTTCGAGACAATTTGCGCGACGGCAATCCCGGTTGCATTGATTTCGCGGTCAATCAGAAAACTCGGAATCCCGGCTTGTTTGGCTTTTTGCACCGAAGCGATGGAAGCGTCCGCGCCCGCGTTGTCGAGAATGATCGCAGCAGCCTTTTGGGCAATTGCGGTCTCAATCAATTGATCCTGCCGATTCGCATCGCCGCCGTGTGTCAGCACCAATGTGTCGTAACCGAGTTCTTTGGCTTTCGCGTCGGCAGCTTCCGCTTCTGCTTTGAAGAACGGATTATCGTGCGGCGGCGTGATGATGACGATCAGCTTTTTGCCACTTGCTGATTGATTCGCCGTCTGCGGGGACTGTCCGCAGCCTGCGAGCAGCAAAGCCATCAACACGACCATCAACCACAGCTCTTTTGCGTTAGTCATTCACTCTCTCTCCTATCGTTGCAGCCGTTGCTGTAATTGATCCACCACAACGGCCAGAATTATCACGATGCCTTTGATGACGATTTGCCAGAACTCTGAAACGCCCAATAAAACCAGGCCATCGCTGAGTACGCCGATCACGAACGCGCCGATGATTGTGCCGCCGACACCGCCTCTGCCGCCGGACAACGATGTGCCGCCAAGCACAACCGCCGCGATAGCGTTTAGCTCAAACGATTCGCCCGTGGCCGGATGCGCTGCCAGCAATTGCGAAGCGATAATCAAGCCCGTCATCGCGGCGCAGAAGCCGGAAATCATATACACCGACAGCTTGATGCGATTGACACGAATGCCGGAAAGTTCTGCCGCACGTTCGTTGCCGCCGATGGCAAAAACGCGTCGCCCAAACGGCGTCTTGTTGGCAATGAAAACACCAACAACACCAAACAAAATCATCAACCAGATCGGCACGGGAATGCCGATGAACGAACCGGAACCGAGAAGCTGAAAGCCCGTGTTGCCGAGTTCAGCATCGCCAACAAGATTCGGAAACGTCGCACCATTCGACCGCAACAACGCGAAGCCGCGCGCGACATACATAATCCCCAACGTAGCGATAAATGGCGCGACGCGAAAGCGCGTAATCAGCCAGCCATTCGCCCCACCAATCAGTACGCCGACCAGCAAGGTCAGCAAAATGATGAGCCAAATATTGAAATACACGACCACGCCAAACATCGGCAGCACCAGTCCCTGATTGATTAGCCCGCCCGCAATCATCGCTGCCAGCCCGACAACTGAACCGACCGACAGATCAATGCCGCCCGTCAAAATCACGTAGGTCATTCCGGTTGCCAAAATTGCATTGATCGCTACGTGTTTGGCCAGAATCAGCAGATTACCCGTCGTCAAAAACGCGGGCGACAACGAAGCGAAAACTGCAATCAATAGCACTAGCGCGATGAGCGCCCGCAGTTTGAAAAGCCATTCGCGCACAGGCAGCTTCGCGGCAGATGTAGGCTCAGCTTTTGATGAAAGGTCAACTTCGTGCATTTGCTTGTTCCTTGTGGCGCGTGCCGTGTCCGATACCAGAGGCTGCAACTAGAGCGGCTTCGGTGGCCTCGGCACGATTGAACTCTCCGGTAATTTTTCCTTTTGACATGACCAGAATACGATCTGCGAGCGCCAGCACTTCCATCAACTCGGACGAGCTAAAAATCACTCCTAATCCCCGCTTGGCGAGGCGGCGCATAATCTCGAACATTTCCGCTTTCGCGCCGACGTCAATGCCGCGCGTCGGTTCGTCCAGCAACAACACTTGCGGCGCGGTCAGCAAGGCTTTGGCGACGACGACTTTTTGTTGATTGCCGCCGCTCAGGCTGCCGATCAAATGTTGCGCAGTCGAAGTTTTGATGCCGAGTTCGCCGATCAGCCGCGTCACTTCACGCGCTTCGTCGGGTTGCGAGAGAAAAAAGCCTTTCGTGAATTTGGACAGATTCGCCAGCGTAATATTGCTGGCGACGGAAAGCGTTTGCACCAGCCCTTGCTGCTGCCGATCTTCGGGTACGAGCATCAAGCCCTGCGCGATGCGGTCAGCAACATTGCATCCGGTGACAGGTTTGTCGTTGAGCCGCAGTTCGCCCGTGTAGCCCGCTCGCATCCCCATCAGACATTCAAACAATTCGGTTCGCCCGGCTCCCATCAAGCCGTAAATGCCGAGGATTTCTCCGGCGCGCAAAGTGAAGGAAATATCGTGGAGAAGGTCTTCTGTACTGCGCGCTTTCGGCAATGTCAGGTTGGCGACTTCGAGCAAAGCCGCGCCGCGCTCGTGTTCTTCGTAGTGAAAAAAAGATTCGGTGTCGCGCCCGACCATTTTCTCGACGATCCAATTTACATTGATTTCACCAGCGGGCGCTTCCGCAATCAACTGCCCGTCGCGCAGCACAGTCACGTAATCGCCGATCTGCAAGAGTTCATCGAGCTTGTGCGAAATGTAGATGATCGCTACGCCCTGTGCTTTCAGTTCGCGGATCACGCGAAAGAGCGATTCGACTTCTGCTGTGCTGAGCGCGGAAGTCGGTTCGTCCATAATCAGAATGCGGACGTTCTGCGACAGTGCGCGCGCGATTTCGACAAGTTGCTGCTCGCCAACGCGCAAATCGCCCACGAGCGCGCGCGGATCAATCGGCTGTGCAAAGCGAGCCAGAATCGTTTGAGCGCGTTGCTGTTGTTCTTTTTCGTTGATGACCACGCCGCGCGTTGTGAGTTCGCGCGTCATAAAAATGTTTTCGGCGACGCTCAGGTTCGGAAAGAGATTCAGTTCCTGATAAATGATGCCGATGCCGTGTTGTGCTGCTTCGCGCGGGCCATTGATCTGAATTTCCTGACCATCCAGCAACAGCTTGCCCGCTGTCGCCGTTTCCACGCCAGCCAGAATTTTCATCAGCGTAGATTTTCCCGCGCCGTTTTCACCAATCAGCACGTTGACCTTGCCGCGATAGACATTGAAATCAACGCCCCTGAGCGCGACCGTGCCGGAAAACACTTTCGTGATTCCTTCGGCGCGTAAAACGACTTCATCTCGTTGGGGCGGTTGCATCAGGGTTGGCCTCCTACGTTGAGCGTCACGGGCGTGATGACGATTTTGCTGCGCTCACTGAGCGTGAACGCGCCGTGAAAGGAAACCTGTTTGCCTTGCGCCGTAGCCAAGTCGAAATCCTTAACGACTGATGCCGCTACGCGGTCATTCAACTTGTTGCCGACTTCGGCGAATTGAAGCTGATTGACGAACTGATTGAATTGAATGAACCCAACCGCATCGCGCAGCGCCGTGCCGCGAAACACCGGGCCAACCTGAATGGCAATTTCGGTTTTGCCCTGATACTTCGGCAGCGTAACGGTGATGGTGCGATTTTGCGAACGGCTTTCCACGCGGCTCACACGGCCTGTACCTTTGATAATGAAATGCGTTGCGCCGCCCGCATCGCCGCTACTGTATTGTTTCTTGGCAGCTTCAGCATCAGCGTCGAGTCCGGTCAATACGGTGGACAGGTCTACGGCTTTCTCCAACATTGTGGGCACGGCTTTGCTTTGCCAGATCGAATCCACATAAGCGTCGGCGTTGAATTGCTGAGACGAAGCGGCGGGCTTTTGCTCTTTGGATTCAATGGGGCGAATCGTCCAGAGCTTGCACGAGGTGAGCGACAGCAGCGCGACCAGCAACAAGATGTTGGCTCTGTTTTCCATTCGTTTTAGTGAATTTGTAAACTGCTTTCCGAAGCTGCCAAATGAGGCAGATGAACGCCACCGCGCGCGCCCGGAATCAGTTTTTCAGCCGTGTACCGATCCGTAATCAGCACATTAATCCAGCCGCCTTCCAGCGCGCCACGAATCGCCGCCAGCTTCCGTGCGCCACCCGCGATGCCGACGGTGCGGCGCACCTGCCGGAGTTGGTCAAGGCTGATGCCGATGACGCGGTCGTTATGCGGCGTGATGACGGGCAGTCCGGCGCTATCAAAGAAGCGTAAGCAAACATCACCAACGGCACCTTGTGCCTTGAGTTGTTCTAACTCTTCCGTCGAGAAAACGTTGCCGCTGCTGGCGAGCAACCGCGACGGCTCGACGCTGCCGATCCCGACCAACGCCAGGCTCACGCTGTCAAAGAGCGTCATCGCCTCGCGCACGAACGGATCATCCAGGTAAACGCGGCGCGTCTCCGCCGTGCCTGCTACGCCGGGCGCGGGCAGAAAGACGGATTTGCCGTGCATCAAGGCAGCGAGACGCCGCGATAAATGCGCCGCGTGCGCTTCGGCTGCGGGATCGCCAATGCCGCCGAGAATCTGCACGACGTTCGCCTCGACTGATTTCGAGAGCGGGTGCATTGCATCCACCATCGCCAATAAGGTCGCGCTCCACGACGAGATGCCGACGACTTCGCCGCGCTTGACGGTCGTCTCGACATAAAAAGCGGCGGCTGCCCCAATATCGCGCAGAATCTGATC
Source organism: uncultured Heliobacteriaceae bacterium (assembly GCA_964631865.1). GTDB lineage: Bacteria > Acidobacteriota > Blastocatellia > RBC074 > RBC074 > JAFDVL01. The sequence continues at coordinate 15,124 of CAZWAK010000154.1, forward strand.
GTCATCCTGGACGGAATCAACGACAACGACATCTTTCAGGTTGTAGATGGCTTGCAATTTTTCTTCGAGTTCCGGGAATGCGCCGAGCGGCACGCTGACCGTCGTGCGCACGAGCCGTTCCTCCTCAGCGCGCTTCAACAGGCGTGAAATCGTTGCCTGCGACAGATTCAATTGATCGGCGATTGCTGACTGGCGCAAGCCGCGCTCGTAATACATCCGCGCCACTTTGGTGAGTAATCTCAGTTCGTCAATGCGTGCCATATTTTAATCGTTGTTGTTTTTGCTTTGATTTCCCGCGCCGAGCAGTGTGCGCTCAACGGCCTGCCGCCATCCGGCGTAAAGCTTGTTGCGTTCGGAGGAAGACAGGCGCGGCTCGAACCGATCCCGTTCCCGCGGCAACGCGGCGATTTCTGCTTCCGATTGCCACAGCCCCACAGCTAGCCCTGCCAGATACGTTGCACCCAGGGCAGAAACATCCGGCGATGTGCAACGCAGCACGGGGCGTCCGAGAATGTCGGCTTGAAACTGCATCAGCGCGTCGTTGCTGCTGCCTCCGCCGTCGGCCAGCAAAGCGGACAGTCCGGCGGGCGAAGCCGCAGCCAGCACGTCAAAGACATCTCGAATCTGATAGGCGATGGATTCAATCGTCGCGCGCGCTACGTGCGCAGCCGTTGTGCCGCGTGTCAAGCCCGTCAACAAACCGCGCGCGGCTTCGTTCCAGTAAGGCGCACCCAAGCCGACAAACGCCGGAACCAGATAAATGCCTTCGGAATCGTTCGCGCGCTCAGCCAATCGCGCGACATCGCGCACCGGATCAGGCAAGCTCAAAAATTCGCCGAGCCACTGCACCGCCGCGCCCGTCACCGAGATATTACCTTCAAGCGCGTAGGTAGCAACGTCGCGCCCCCACGCAATCGTGGTCGAAAGCCCCTGCTCGGAAATAATTGGTTCCGCCGTCAAGGTCATCAAGGATGAACCTGTGCCGTAGGTCGCTTTGACTGTGCCTGGCTCAAAACCTGCTTGCCCGTACAACGCGGCATGCGAATCGCCGATGAGGCTGGCAATAGGGACGCCACCCGGCAACTGGCCTGTATGGATGCTTGTGCCATAAACCGCGCTCGAAGGTTTGACTTGGGGCAAGATAGACGCAGGAACGCCAAACAGCGCCAGCAATTCGTCGTCCCATTGGAGTTGGCGCAAATCAAAAAGCTGTGTGCGCGAAGCATTGGTCACGTCACAAGCGTGAATTGCACCACCAGTCAGATTCCACAACACCCAGCTATCCATCGTGCCGAGGCAGAGTTCGCCGCCTGCTGCCCGCTCTTTCGCGCCAGCGACATTGTCGAGCAGCCAGCGCGCTTTGGAAGCGGAAAAGAGCGGATCAATCGTCAGCCCGGTGCGTTCGCGCAGCATTCGTTCCAACCCACGCGCGTGCAACTCCTCGCAAAACGGAGCCGTGCGCCGACATTGCCAGATGACGACCGGGCCGACGGGTTGACCGGTTTGCCGATCCCAAAGCATCACGGATTCGCGTTGATTTGTGATCGCCAGTGCGACCAGGTCAAAGGCACCGACTGCCTGTAAACATTCGTCAATTGCTTCCTGCACGCTTTGCCAAATGGCAGCGGCATCTTGCTCGACCCAGCCCGGTTGCGGGAAGGTTTGTCTGAGCGGTCGAGTGGCTCGTGCCACAACAACGCCAGTGGCATCCACCAACAATGCTTTGGTGTTTGTTGTGCCCTGATCTATCGCCAGAATCGCTTTCATCGCGGCCTCATCCCTTGACCAGTTCTTGTGCAGCCTGACTAATGCCTTCTGCGGTCAAACCAAAATGTTCCAGCAACCATTTTGCGGAACCAGTGGGCGCGAAAACGCCCGGGAAACCCAAGATACGCATCGGCACGGGCTTTGTTGTCGCAACGACTTCGGCCACGGCACCGCCTAGTCCACCGTAAATCGTGTGCTCTTCCACTGTCACAATGCGCCCGGTTTCTGTGGCGGCGGCAATAATCGCCTCACGATCAAGAGGTCGCACTGTAGAAATATTCAGCACACGGGCGTTGATGCCTTTGTCTGCCAGGAGTGTTGCCGCATCCAGCGCACGGCTGACCATCGTGCCATTCGCAATCAATGTCACGTCGTCGCCATCCCGCAAACGCGCGGCACGTCCAATTTCAAATTGGTATTCCGTTGTATGCACAATCGGCACTGGCATGCGGCTGATACGCAGGAACATCGGCCCTTCCGTGCGCCAGGCCGCGCGAACGGCTTGTTCCGTTTCGACTGGATCAGCGGGAACAATTACCGTCAAATTGGCGATGGCGCGCAGCCAGGCTAGGTCTTCGATGGAATGGTGTGTCGGCCCCAATTCGCCGTATGCCACGCCGCTGCTCATTCCGCACAGTTTGACGTTGGCCTCCGAATACGCCACATCGGCTTTGATCTGTTCCAGTGCGCGCGCGGTTAAGAAGCATGAAGCACCGCACACAAACGGAATTTTGCCGCCGTTCGCCAGCCCTGCGCCAACGCCGATCATGTTTTGTTCGGCAATGCCGACGTTGATGGTACGTTGCGGGAATTCCTTGCGGAACTCTCCCACCTTGCTGGAGCCAACCGAGTCATTGACCACCACCAGGACGCGCGGATCAGTCGCCGCCAATTCCTGCAAGGTGTTGGCAAACGCATCCCGACAATCATAGAGTTTCGCGTGTTGTACGCTCACTATTGCACCTCGCTCAATTCGCGCAGCGCCGCTGCCAGTTCCTCTGCTGTTGGTACGCGGTGATGCCATCCGACTTGATCCTCCATGAAAGAGACGCCTTTGCCTTTGCGAGTGTTTGCAATTACACAATTCGGTTGGCCCGGCGTTAGAGGCAACCGCTCGAAGGCGTCCAGCAAGGCGTTGTAATCGTGTCCGTCAACTTCCGCGACGGCCCAGCCGAAAGCTCGCCACTTATCGGCCAATGGCTCAAGTCGCACAGTGTTTTCCGTTCTGTCTCCCTGCTGTAAACGATTGCGATCAACAATCACCGTCAGGTTATCGAGTTCGTAATGCGCCGCCGTCATAGCGGCTTCCCAGTTGCTGCCCTCTTGCAATTCGCCGTCGCCAGTTATGACAAACGTGCGCCACCCGGCGTTATCGAGTTTTGACGCAATGGCAGTCCCTACCGCGACAGGCAGGCCGTGTCCCAGCGGGCCGGTGTTCGTTTCGACGCCGGGAATCTTCACGCAATTCGGATGACCGTTGAGCCGCGCTAACGGCTGCATATACGTTTCCAACTCTTCGTGTGAAAAGAATCCGGCTTCGGCCAATGTTGCGTAAAGCGCACCTGAGCAATGCCCCTTGCTCAGGATAAAGCGGTCGCGTTGCGGAGACTTCGGCTCGCGCGGATTCAGCTTCAGCACAGCAAAATAAAGTGTCGCCAGAATATCCGCCGCTGACAGGTCGCCCCCGACGTGGCCTGTGCCCGCACGATGAATCATCGTCAGAGCCGCGCGGCGAATCTGGTTGGCACGTTCGCCAAGCATTTTTATTGTTTGTTCTCTCATGAGTCGTGCAGCAATAAATCCTGAATGAGTCGTTGCGCTGCCAGCGCGTCTTGCGCGTCTTGTGCGGCCTGGAGTTGGGTCAAATCAAGGCGATCCAGCAGGCGATCCAACGCTCTTACGGTGCGAATGCTGGCGCGCGCCGCTGTCACTGGGTCTTCGCGGAACGGGAATTGATCCAACAAAATCGGCGCTTCCCAATTGATGCGACGTAGGGCGTGCAGGAATTCCAGTGTCTCAATAATGTGCAGCGAACCCACCGCAAGATCATCATCCCATTCGCGCCAGTTGTCATTGACTTCAACACTGATGAGTTTGCCGTGTTTGTGAATCAATTGCAGGGCATCCGCTGGAGTTTCTTTGGCAAATAGCGAATGACCAAAATCCATTACGATGCCAACGTTGTTGACACCCATTTCCTGAATGCCTAACAACGTGCGCGCCGCCGTGCTGAACGTGATATGCACACGCGGTTCTTTGGTTTTGTATTCAATGGCGAACTGCGTCTGCGGGGCGAACTCCGCCACTTCGCGTACGCCACTCACGGCATATTCCCAGATTTGGGCGTGATCGGCCTGAAACGGGTAATCGTGCCCATCCTGCCCCGGCCAGAATTTGACATACTTCGCGCCCAATTCGTCAGCGACCTCAATCGCGCGTTTGGCCAGTTCAATCGTTTTGCGACGGATGGCGGCATCCGGGTTTGTGAAACTCCCGCGCTGGAATTCCCGCGAATAAATGGCTGGCGTAATCGCAATCG
>CAZWAK010000155.1:0-19398 GCA_964631865.1 uncultured Heliobacteriaceae bacterium
CTGTCTCACGACTCATTTCATTTTGCGTTTACCTAAAAAATGTCCACAGTATTGCGAAGGGGCGACCGAGAAAAACATCCTCGCGCAACTTGCCAAACGCGGCATCATCAACGGGGAATTTGAGGAAAGAGGCGGTGGCGGTGAAAAAATGATGATGGCGAATTTGCGCTTACGTCTGCGCGAATGGATTGAGTTACCAAGCGATCAACAGAATCCCTTCTCGATTTTGCTGCTGCGTGATCTGGACAAACACGAAGGAAAAACAGAAAAGACCATTGATGACGTCTGCAAAAGCACGATAGGTGTCATTTCTCCACACGATCAAAATGCACAACTCTTGCCGCATCCAACGCACGAGAACGTATTTGAGTTGCAATCAACGCTGACAGGCTTGCGACTTGGGCTGCACATCGCCAACCAATGCTATCTGGATACATTCGTCAAAGCGACGATAGATGATTACGTGCTGAAACTGGCATTGCTGGAAACGACGGCGCAAGCGTTGCTGCAACATAAAAAAGAGGCAGGCGAGCGGCAGAACCCGAAACGAGACTGGCAACTTGAGGCTGCCGCTTTGCAGAAGAAACTCCTCGAAGAAATTCCCCAACTGCTCAGCCAAAATAAGATTCCTGCGTTGATGGAAGCCAAAGAATATGTGCGGTTTTATTCGACCTTGTTGCAAGAGCATTCGTCACCCGCCACTTTTGCAGGCAAGATTTTGGCGCACGCCGATGAGCGCGACATTCGCGACGTCTTTGCGCCCTTGCTGGCAGCAATCCAACGCTTAACCTCCGAGGGCTGATTCCGCTTCAATTCAAAAACTCTGTCGTGGTCGAGAGTTGCATCCCGCGCCCGATCATTTCGCTGAGGAACGTTTGCGCGTGTACTTCAAAACCGGGGATGTCACTCGCCGCATCGGTCAACAAAACAAGCTTTTGCACGTGTGAAGGATTGCTGAAATGATTCGCAATGTCGCGCACGGTGTTGGCAACACAATGCGTGCGCGCTTCGCCTGCGATGGCGACGAGGTCGGCTTGTTCCAGCGTTTGAATCAACCGCGTGTTGATTTGCGTGCCGGGATCGCTTGCGTCAGGCACATCAGCCTGCACAGCCGAATAATGTTCGGTGAGAAGATTGCTGCCTTTGAGAATGAAATCCACACAAGCGAACCGTTGCTCCCATTCCTGGAGCGCGTCAAATAATGCCGGAAATACTGCGTGGCCGGGACTGCCCAGCAAACAATGCGGCGGCCAAATCGTCAATTCATAGCGACCGTTTTGTTCCAGTTTGCGCACATAGTCCAAGGCGCGTTCGGCCAGGCCCGATTGCGTGGTTGTCCATTGCCCATTTTCCACTTCGGCGAGCGTGATGTGCGTGAACGGTTGTGGATGATTGCCGTGCGAATCTTTCCAAAAGATGGGATGCGCGATGTGAATGAAATGATGCGAATCCAGCGTGACGTGAATGGCCTCTATCTTGTCTTTCAAGCGCCGAATCATGGCCGCCAGCCGCTGCATATCGTGCTGCGCATTCGGAACGTACAGCGCGCCTCGGTCGGGATCACAGAAATCCATTTGTGGATCAATGATGAGTAATTCGATGCGTTGGCTCATTGGTCTTTGACAGGTTCTTCGGTGAACACGACCGGGTCTTGGCAGCATTCGCACGGGCCGGGTTTGTGCGTCACGATGTTGCAGACGTTGCAAAAATAATAGAGATCAAACACGCGCCCCCATTTGACCGATTGCAGCTTGATGATTTCGATGAAGGGGAAGTCGGGGAACGTCCGTGCGGTGACTTGCAATTCGCGTTGGCGAAAGCGTTCGTCGTCGTAAATCGCGGCGGCTAAGTCGGTCGGCAAGAACGGATAGAATTTGTTGTCTGTCGTTTTGAGGCAATAAATGACGGCGCGTTGCGGCTCCAACGTGGCTTGATATTTTTGCTGCATCACATCGGCCAGATTCACGACGCGACCGCGCAGCACGACGGGTTTGAATTGCGGTGCGGCATCTTGCGCTTGCGCCAACACAGCAAACGTGGGCAGCGCGGCTATCGTTTCTAAAAATCTACGGCGCGTGTCTGGCATCGTGTTGACCTCGACACACAATGTACTTGAGGCAAGCGGGCAAATCAATCGGGATGATTCCGCGCGAACACAACAAAGCGCAGCCGAGTGGTAACTCTGGCTGCGCCTGCGAACAATGTCGTCGTTGTGGAACGAGCGGTTACTTGACCTTGAAGGCTACGGACGCGCTCGTCATCTCCCATTCGAGCTTGAGCGTGCCGCCGCCTTTTGCGCCGGTCAACGTGATCGTGAATTGCTCGACCGAAGCTTGCAGCGCCGTGACTTTCATATCCACGCGCCCCAGTTCTTCGGCTTCGTATTTGTACGGGATGCCCCATTGGCCCGTGTGTTTGTTGACAATCAATTTCCATCCGCTCGCAGATGGCAGCGTGAACAGCGTATACGTGCCTTTGGGAACCGCGAGGTTGCCAATCATCAAATCAGCTTCGGTCGTCAGGTGCGTCGCTTTGTTTGCGCCGGTACGCCAGACTTGGTCGTAGGGAACCAGCCCACCCATGATTTTGCGTCCTTTCGCAGAAGGCCGCCCGTAATCAATCGAAATCTTTTTGCCATCAATGGTGACTTCCGCTGTGTCGCGCGGGCTGGGTGGGCCTTGGGCTTGCAAAATGCTGCCGCTTACGAACAGCAGCAGCAGTGTTGTCAGCGCCGTTGATAGGTAGTTGATGCGTTTCATCTTGAATAATCTCCTTGTGGTTGAGTCTGCAAAGGGGTGCAGTCCGGTTGAATGTTTGCCGCTTGAATGATTTTGTGAAGCGGGAGTTTACGGCACAAGCGTGCGTGGGCGCAACTTGAAGGCGGCGGCTTTCCAACGCGGCCACGTGGACACGCGGCTGTAATGACTTGTGGCGAGCGCCAACACATCGAGCTTGGTGGACGTGCATTGCGGACAGTTCTCCACCAAACCGCGCGTTGCCGTGTGGCAGGCGAGGCAGACCGTGAATTCGGGCGACAACGTCAGCGCCGAATTGTTGGTTTGATAAAACGCGCGCGACACCAGCACGGCCATTTGCTCCGGTTTCAGCACCGAGGCGTCGCCCCACAATTCGGACATCGCGCCCATCATCACACTTTGCTGCAAGACGCCTTCGATGCCCAGTTGTTCGAGCGCCTGGACGTGGCGTGCGGACGGAAGTTGCGCGGCGTTGGTGTAATGCACTTCGTGGAAATCAATGGCGTCGTCTACGCCGAAGCGTTCCAGATCGAGCTTGGCCAGACGATGCGGCGCGTTCAGGTCACGCGAAGTCGCCAGGCGGAAGCGCACTTTATGTTTGACGGACAATCGTTCGGCTTCGGTGTTGAGATGCGTGACGACGCGCGTGGCGAATTCTTGTGCGGCCTCAGAGCTTTCCAGCGGCTCGCCGACGACGGTTTCAGCCAATTCGCTCAAGCCAAGCGGGCATAGCGCGTGTGCCGTCCAACTCAATCGTAAAAACGGCTCGTTGTTCGGGCGCATCGCCAGCATCGCCAACACGCCCGTCTCGCCGCGCGCCAGCAGCTTTTCCAGAAACACGCGCTTTTCCAACGACGCTTGTGCGGCCAATTCCAACAACTCGGACAGCAGCGCGAACACTTGCAATTGATCGCCTGCCGCGCGCCGCCCGATGCGCGGCAAATTCAGCGCGACGGAAGAAAACATCGCCGCGCGCCACTGCCAGCTTTCACTTGCGCGTTGCAAGACAGTCGCGTTCATGCCGTAGCGATTCGTGAAGGTCGTCAACGCTTCGTCATCTTCGGGCGAACGATCAAACGCGAACGTCACACCGCCGCGTTCCAGCGCCACTTTGCAGGCCAAATCAAGAAAGCTGCGATAGCCGGGATTGTCTACGAAGCGGCTTGTCACGTGCAGAATCGGGCGCGGGCCAATCAATGGCAAATCCTGCCCGTCGCCTTCCAAATAGACTTCAAAAATCGCGTTCAGAAAATCGCGCGCGACTTCGCCAAACGCTTCGTAAGTTTCGGTGAGTTGCTCGCCGCCCGTGCCAATCGCGGGACGATGACGCAAGTAATTCGGCGCGTCCCAATCCAAATGCAGATCGCAGCGCATCGGCTGGCCTCCGTGCGCAATGGCCGGCGTCGAAAGATCGAACAACAACGCCTGTGCAACTTGCTTCTTTTCTTCGTGCGAATGATTGACGAGCAGTGGTGCGAATGCGAAGTTCACGGAATCCCACGCGACGGCTTCGCTGAAATAGCCGTGCAACGCCGCCGTGTATTTGACGAGATGCGAGGCCAGCACTTCAGGCCGCCGCGCCGGACGCGAGCCGGAGAAGCCGCCGGGTAACGTGATGCCGTGTCGTTTGATGAAATCCACCGAGCCAATCATCGTCGTCAAGCGATCAATTTGACCGAGGCTTTCGATGTGCAAATCGCCGCTCAAATGCGCGTTGGCGACTCGTTCGGAAAACACCGCGAGCATCGCGTATTCGCGTTTGATCGCTTCGGCCAAAGCGGCGCTTGTGCCTTCGGGGCCGTGCGCGGTTTTGAGTTCGGGCGACGAGCCTTGAATGATTTGGTCGGCATCGAACATCGGCACGCCGAGCCGCGAATGCGAACGATGCGCGGCGATCAAACCGCGTTCCAAAAGCTTCGCGTCCACAAGGCCGCGAATCAACGGCGCGGTCAAGGCTTGAATATTGAGCCGTTGAATTTGGGCTTTGATTTCGAGGCCGATTTGATGGGCGATTTCCGGCGTGATGCGCGTTTCGCGCACGAGCGCATCGGCAATGCGTTGCACGTCGAATTGCGCCAGATGTTCGTCCGAACGCCGCACGAGCAATTCGGCTTCAGACAGAGCGAGGTTAGTGGGTGGGTGAGATTGGGGCATAAGCAAAAAAATGATTGAGCGAACCTGCGCCGTGACCGATGCCGGGCGCGTGGCGAATCGCTTCGGTAACAAATTTTTTGGCGCGTTGCACGGCTTCGGGCAGCGCATAATCCTGCGCCAGGAATGCTGCGATGGCGGATGACAGCGTGCAACCCGTGCCGTGCGTGTGTCGTGTCACCAATCGCGCCGTCGTGAAGCTGTGCCAGGTTTGGCCATCAAAAAGCACATCTGTCGCTTCCGTTTCCAAATGGCCGCCTTTGACCAGCACGGCGACGGGTTTGTCGCGCGACACTTGTTGGCTCAGGGCTTGCGCCGCGATACGCATCTTTTCAACCGAATTCGGTTTGATCCCCAGCAAAATCGCGGTTTCGTCCAAATTCGGAGTGACGACATCTACGCGCGGCAGGAGTATTTCGCGCAAGAAATTTTTCGCCTCGTCCGCCATCAACGGATAACCACTCGACGATTGCAGCACCGGATCGAGCACGACGTTCGGCAAGGAATATTGCTCCAAAAGCTCTATCACGACCTCGATCAATTCCTGCGTGGGCAACATGCCAATTTTGACGGCAGCGATTTCGTAATCGTCCAACAAGGGCAGCAATTGCGCGCGCAACACGTTTGCCGGCTGATGAAATGTGGCTCGCACGCCCAGCGTGTTTTGCGCTGTCAATGATGTGACAGCGGCCACGCCGAAACATCCCAGCGCGACGAAAGTCTTGCTGTCCGCCAGCACTCCTGCGCCGCCTGACGGGTCGAATCCAGCTATCGTCAAAACCGTTTGCATACTACTCAATCTTGTGGGCTGCGCGCAGATGATAACACTATCTTGATGTTGCTGCCTAGCGCGTCGAGGTTTTTGAAAAGGCTGATGGCGGCGAGGCCAGCCGCTCCGCGTGCGAGTGGTTCGGCGTAATTCGTCATTGTGATGCCGCCAAGCGCAAGCACTGGAATTTTGACGCGCTGAGAAATGTCTGCGAAGCGTTCCAGCCCGAGCGGTGCGCCATAACTGGCTTTGGAGATCGTCGGAAACACCGGGCCGCAAACGATGAAATCCGCGCCGCCGCGTTCTGCCGCTTGCGCTTCGACCAGCGAATGCGTGGAGACGCCGATGAGAAATTCCGCGCGCTGGATGAGGCGACGAACGACCTCGGTCGGCAGCGAGTTTGTGCGCAAGTGAACGCCGTCTGCGCCCGCCGCCAACGCCACGTCGAGCCGATCATTGACCAGCACGCGCGCACCGTGTGGTTTGGCAACGGTCAGCGCGGCACAAACAAACTCCCTCAGTTGTCGCACGGACAAATCTTTTTCGCGGATTTGGATGAGCAGTTTTTGCGGTGGCGCGGCTTGGGCGGCTTGGGCAATGGCTTCGAGTTGTCGGTGCGGATGCGGCGCGAATTGTTGCCGGTCTGTGATGAGATACAGCAGCGGTGGGGACAACGGCTTACTCAAACTTGACTGCCTCGGGACGCGCGCCGTCCATTTCGGTTAATTGCCGCACGCTCTCGCGGAATTTGAAGATGTCGCGCAGTCCGGCCAGGATGTTGACGATGCCGAGCGCCGTCACGGCTCCTTTCACGTACCCGCTGTTGAGGAGCGGCACCAACCAACTCGCGTGCAGCTTGTTGACGGCAAACGAAAGAAAGAAGTTTTCATACCAAAACGGCGACCAGGGCAAGTACGCCAGCAGCACTCCCACTTCCAGACAGATCAAGATGTAAACAATAACGCTGAACTTGGCGGACATAGGCGAAATCCTGTGTAGCAACCCTTTCTGTGCATTTGTAGCGTGATGCAGCTTACCAGTTCAAACCTTTGCTGCGCAACCAACCGAGTTTTTTTCGGCACTTTCGGGAACAATCGCGCAAATCGAACTTTAATAACAACAAGCCTACAAAAAAAAGGAAAGAACAACCTTATGACAAGTGTTTCTACGAGAAAGGCCAATATGCACCAAGCGATTCTCCTGTTTGCCTTGAATTTTTTTGATGCCGGATTGACGTTGTTCTGGACGGAAACTGGACGCGCGACCGAAGCGAATCACCTGATGCAATATTTTCTCGACGGGGGGCCTGCCGTCTTCTTAATCTTCAAAATCTGCATCGGCATGTTTGCCGCGTTATGTTTTTACCGCTGGGCGCACTTGCCTACGGCGCGTCTGGGCTTAAAGCTTTCGCTGGCAGTGTATTTAGTGATTTTTGCGATTCACGTCGGCGTCGGCTTGGTTTCGAGCGGTGTGACGAGTTGGCTCGGCCTCTAAACGTTGGAGTGTGAACGAAGCATTGAGAGCAGGCGGCGCGCGCCTGCTCTTTTGCGTTTGGGACAGCGTGCTTGACAAAGCCGGTCACAGCCTCAAGCATGCAGAGCGTAACCAAGACCATCACCCAACACGAGGAGGGAGCCAATGCGAAAACTATTCTGGGTCATCACGACCATCATTTTGTTGTGGGGTTGTGCCACAACGAGCCACGCCCAATCGAACACGATGGCCGCCGATGAAACGTTTGTCGTCGAATATTATTACAAAACCAAATGGGGCCACGCCGACGAGTTCCTGCAACTCTTTCGCAAAAACCATTTGCCCGTGCTGCAAGAGCAAGTGAAATCAGGGCGCATCACGCGCTTGAAAATGGACAAGCCGCGCTATCACGCGACCGAAGATGGGCGCTGGGACTTTCGCGTGACGATTGTGTTCAAGAATGCCGCCACCGCTTTCAGCCCCAGCCCGGAAGAAGAAATCATCAAACGCCTGTACCCCGATCAAGCGACCTTCAAGAAAGAAGAGCAGCGGCGGTTTGCGATTTTGGAGGCGCATTGGGATGTGCCACTTTCCACCGTGCCGTTGAATTGAGGAGCAGCAAAATTGAGCTTCGACCAACCGCCTGGAAGCCGTCGTTTTCAAGCGGTTTTTTGTGTGAAAATTCTGCCCAAAAAACAGGGCGCGGCACTGGCTATTTCGGGGGCAAATCAGGTATAATCCGGGTCGCAAAATACTTGAAAAAACTGGACTTGGAACCTGGCAGAGACACACGTCACAGCCCCCTAAAATGCACCTTTCACACCTCGAAGCCATCAACTTTCGCAACCTATCTGGCGCGCTGGATTTTGCTCCGGGCTTGAACGTGATTTTCGGGGCGAACGCGCAGGGGAAAACGAACTGGCTCGAAGCTGTGTACCTGCTCGGTACCACCAAATCTTTCAAGACGGCACAGCCCAAAGAAGTCATCCATCATCAGGCGGAGGAAGCGATTTTGCGCGGCACAGTGCAACAAGGGCATTTGTCGCGCGACATTCAATTGCTCATCACCAAAACGTCCAAGCAAACGTTTGTGAATGGCAAGCGCGAGGCGGTCACGCGCTATTTGGGCGTCCTGGACGCCATCGCGTTTACGGCAGATGAAATGGAAGTCGTGCGCGGCGGGCCGGAATATCGCCGTCGCTTCGTGGATCGCGGTCTGGTCAGCACGTTGCCCGCGTATCTCGGCACACTCGCCGAATACAATCGCGTGCTGAAGCAGAAAAATAGCTTGCTGCGTTCGGCCTCAGAAGCCGATGACCCGACGCGGTTTTATCCGATGCTCGAACCCTGGAACGATCAACTCGTGGCGCTTGGTTCGGAGATCCACGCGGGCCGGCTCGGCTATGTCGAAAAGCTCCGCGCGGCGCTCCAACCGAAGCTCTTCCAAAACGAATCCATCACGGTGCGTTATAAGTCGTCGCTCGAAGGCAAAGGCGACTTGGGCGATTACTCGAAGCTGATGCGCGAGCGGTTGGCGCATCATTTGGCGAACGAGATCGCGCTTGGCTATGCGTTGGTCGGGCCGCACCGAGATGATGTGGAGATTTTGTGCGACGGCTACGACATATCGCGGTTTGGCAGTTCCGGGCAGCAGCGTTCGGCGCTCCTGATCCTTGATCTGGCGCAGATGGTGGTTTACCATTCGGTTTTAGAAGATTACCCTGTTTTTATTGTGGATGACATTGATGCTGAGCTGGATCGCAACCGCATTGAAATCCTGCTCGACACCCTCGCAGGGAACTCACAAGTTTTCATTTCAACCTCGAAACGTGCCATCGCGCAGCATTACCGCCATCGCGCTCAGACCATCGAAATTGCGCACGGAAAATTGCTCCACGACGGCTTAGAACTGCAAGCTTAGCCTTGCGAATTTTTGACTTCTCGAAAATATGACTGAACCAAAAAAGAAAGCGAAACAACAGGAATACGATGCCGACTCGATTCAAAAGCTGAAAGGGCGCGAGGCCGTGCGCCTGCGTCCCGGCATGTATGTCGGCGACAAAGACGAAAATGGTTTGCACCAGCTTGTGTACGAAATTGTAGATAATAGCGTTGACGAAGCCCTGGCCGGGTATTGCGACCAAATCAATGTCACAATTCATCTCGATAACTCGGTCACAGTCGAAGACAACGGACGCGGCATTCCCGTCGGTCAACATGAATCCGGGGTTTCCGCCGCTGAAGTCGTAATGACAGAATTGCACGCGGGCGGCAAGTTCGACGACAATGCTTACAAAGTGTCAGGCGGATTGCACGGCGTCGGCGCGGCGTGCGTCAATTTTTTGTCCGAATGGTTGCGGCTGGAAATCAAGCGCGAAGGCGGCGTGTACGAACAGGAATATCGCACGGGCGAGCCGGTCGCGCCGCTGGTACAAACGGGGAAATCCAATAAAACCGGCACGAAGACCACCTTCAAACCCGATGCCACCGTCTTGACCGTGACAGAATTCAGTTTTGAAAAGCTGTCCGAACGATTGCGGCAAAAAGCATTTCTGAACAAAGGCATCCGCATCACACTCATAGACGAACGCGGCGAAGAGGAAAAGCGGCACGATTTTTATTACGAAGGCGGCATCGCCGAATTCGTCGCGCACCTCAACAAAAACAAAAACGTGTTGCACCGCGAACCGTTGTACTTCGAGAAACTGCCGAATCCTGACGATGAAACCGACACCATCGGGATGGAAATTTCCGTGCAATACAACGACGCTTACGACGAGCGCGTCTTCTGCTTTGCCAACAACATCCCGAACCCCGACGGCGGCACACATTTGGCAGGCTTTCGTTCGGCCTTGTCGAAAGTCATCAGCCGCTATGCGACGACGGCGAATCTGCTGAAAGATTTCAAAGGCCAATTGACCGGCGACGACGTGCGCGAAGGTTTGGTCGCGGTGATCTCGGTCAAAATCCCGCAACCACAATTTGAAAGCCAGACGAAGGTGAAGTTGACCTCCGACATCAAAGGCGTCGTGGATTCGTTTTTATACGAACGGCTGAGCCAGTTCTTTGAAGAAAACCCCTCGGTCGCCAAACAAATCGTCGGCAAAGCGGTCGAAGCTGCGCGGGCAAGAGAAGCCGCTCGCAAAGCGCGCGAGATCGTCCGCAAAGGCGCGCTGAGCGGTGGTGGATTGCCCGGCAAACTCGCGGATTGTGCCGAAAAAGACCCGGAAATTTGCGAATTGTACCTGGTAGAAGGGGATTCGGCAGGCGGTTGTTTTTCTGGAGATACGTTTGTTGCATTAGCTGATGGGCGGCATCTCACCTTTAAAGAAATTGTAGCGGAACAGGCGGCAGGCAAAGAGCATTTCTGTTACACCATTCGCCGCGATGGGCGCATTGGGTTGGAGCGAATCATCAATGCTCGCATCACGAAACGCGATGCCGCCGTGATTCGTGTCACGCTGGACAACGACGAGCAAATCATTTGTACGCCAGATCATTTGTTTATGCTGCGGGATCACAGCTACAAGAGGGCCGATCAATTGACTCCAAACGATTCCTTGATGCCGCTCAATCGCAAACTCTCGGACATCACAGAGCGCAATATCACAATTGACGGCTACGAGATGGTTTGGGACCCGCGCTCGGATCGTTGGTTGTTCACGCATGTGTTAGCGGATTGGTACAACCGTTGGCAGGGCGTTTATGCCGAAGCGGATGGCGAACATTGCCATCATGTTGATTTCAATAAGTACAACAACAATCCGACCAACATTGAGCGACTATCCAAAGCGGCGCATCTGGAACTGCATCGCCAGCAGGTCAGTCAAACATTGCATCGCCCTGATGTTGTTGGGAAGTGCCGCGCGATTCGTGCGAGCGAAGAATTCCGTTCGGCAATGAGCGAGCGGATGAAACAGCCGCAGCCGCGAAAAATTCTTTCGGAACAGGCGCAGGTACAATGGGCGGATGATGCCTACACAGCCTATATGACGGAGAAATGGCGCGCGTTTTACGAAACGAATGCTGAATATCGTCAGCAAAACAACGCCCGACTCCATCAAGCACAACAAGAATATTGGAGTCGCGCAGAGCATCGCGCCGCCCAATCAGAACGGACTCGCAACTACTTCGTGACCAATCCTGCCGCGCGTGAGGCGCATTCTCAACTGGCGAAAGAACAATGGCAGGACGAGTCTTTGTTGGAATGGCGTCGTGAAAGAACGAAGGAACAATGGACGCCGGAGTACCGCGCGAAACGGAAAGCGGCGCTGGAACAAACGTATTACCGCAAGACAATTGCGGCACTCAAACAGATCGAGGTCGAGAAGGGATCTGTTGATCCTGTGGCGTATCAAACTTATCGCTTGGCGACACGCGACAAAGCATTACTTCGGTTTGATAAATTCTGCGCACGATATTTTGGCGGCGATCAGCAAAAGGCAATCGAGGCCGTTGCCAACTACAACCATCGCATCGTTGCCATCGAAGCGTTGTCTGAAAGAATGGATGTCTACGACATCGAAGTCCCGCACACGCATAACTTCGCCCTGGCGAGCGGTGTCTTCGTTCACAACAGCGCCAAGATGGGGCGTGACCGCAGAACGCAGGCAATTTTGCCGCTTAAAGGCAAAATCCTGAACGTTGAAAAGGCTCGCTTTGACAAGATGCTCTCGCACGGCGAAATCAAAGCCTTGATTACGGCGCTCGGCACGGGCATTGGCAAAGAGGACTTTGATATTAGCAAATTGCGGTATCACAAAGTGGTCTTAATGAGTGACGCGGACGTAGATGGGGCCCACATCCGCACGTTGCTCTTAACATTCTTCTATCGCCAGATGCCGCAGTTGCTCGAACACAAAGTCGAGACGAAAGACGAAAACGGCGAAGTCAAAACCGAACTCAAGAGCTACGTCTACATCGCGCAGCCGCCGCTCTACAAAATCAAGAAGGGCAAGCAGGAACGCTACATCAAAGACGAGCGCGAGATGACGCGCTACTTGATGAAGAAGGCGACGGAGGATGTCAAAGTTACGGTGAAAGAAACCGGCGAAGTGCTGGAAAATGCGGCGCTCACGAATACGTTGGAACGGCTGGTGGAATTTAATGGTTACTACAACAAACTGGTGCGCCGCTTGCACGAAAGCAAAATCGTAGATGCCGTGCTCGAAGCCTTGAGCGGCAAAAATGGTCTGCTGCATTACGGACGCAAGCTCATCTCGGTTTTCAAAGACGAAGAATTGCTCGGCAAGGTCGAAGCGGCGATTGCGGACGCGGGGTTCTTGACCGAGATGACTTCGGACGAAGAGCACGGATTGTCGGAAATCGAAGTGCGTGTCAACAACAACGGCGGGCGCGTGCTGATTGATTGGGATTTGGCCACGCACGTCGAATTCCAGCGCGCGGCGGAAATCTATCGGCAACTTACGCCGCTGCACAAACCGCCGTTCCTCGTCGGCGAAACAGAATTGACGACGCGTGAGGAATTGTTGGATCACATTTTGACGGCAGCGAAAAAAGACGTTCACATTCAACGCTACAAAGGCTTGGGCGAGATGAACCCTGAACAACTTTGGGAAACGACGATGAACCCGGAAGCGCGCACGTTGTTGCAGGTGCGGATTGATGATGCGGTCGAAACCGACGAAATCTTCACCGTCTTGATGGGCGATCAGGTCGAACCGCGCCGTCGCTTCATCGAAGACAACGCGCTGGATGTGAAGAATCTGGACGTGTAGTTATGAACGAGAAAGAACGGGAGACAAGGAGACAGGGAGACAGGGAGAGGGCGAGAAGGGGAGACAGGGGAAGAGGGGGAACTGAAGCCGTTGCTCCGGCTCTCCCTGTCTCCCTGTCTCCCCCTCTCCCTGTCTCCCCCTCTCTCTGTCTCCCCCTCTTTCTCTTCTTCCTTCTTTCCGCTTGCAGTGTTCCGCTTTACAAAGTCGCACCCGTTCCCAAAAACGCGCCGGTCGAAAGCGGCCAGATGGCGACGACGAATGCTTTGGAAGTGACGGCGGCGGCATTGCTCGATGATGACAAAGCGTTTGAGCGGTTCGAGGCGAATTTACTGTTGGCAGGCATTTTGGTGGTGGATGTCAAGCTGACGAATCGCGCGAACACGGCGACCAAATCGCTCACCTTTACGTTGCAGGATGCGACGGGCAAGCGGTTCTCCCAACTCGACGCGAAAAAAAAGCTCAAGCAAATGATGAAGTTTGAAGGCGTGCGGCTGTACGCGATGGCGGGCCGCAAACAAACGCTCGAACAATTGCAGGCAATCTCGTTGCCCAAAAAACTTGTGCTGGCGGCGCAGGAAGAACGGCGCGGCGTGTTGTTCTTTCACGCGAAACAGGATGTCGCACAATTGAAAGGCTTAGTCTTGACGATCAAAGGCGGCGCGCAACCGCTGACATTGCCATTGAACTAATCGCGCGCAGAATTGCATGAACCCCATCACTCGGTTTTTCCAGGGCATCAACTTTTTTCTCAGCGGCTTGTGGATGTTGCTGCGCTATCCGAGTTTGTTCGGGCTGGCGTTGATCCCGATTGTCCTGACTGTCTTGGTGCTGCTGGGGCTTGCGTGGGGCGCGGTCTATTGGCTTGGCACGGGATTGGAACAATCTCCGCTGCTGAACGCGGATGGACGTTTGGTGTTGCAAGCGTTGGCGTTTCTGTTGGTGTTGTTTGTGGCGTATTTGATTTACCTGCCGCTCACGCGCGTGTTTCTCGCGCCGTTCAGCGAAAAACTCAGCCACAAAACCACTGAACTCGGCGGCGTCCAGGTGCCGACCGAACAGGAACTCAGCTTCTTTCGCTCGATTTGGGAAGGTGTCAAATTGGTCGCGTTGCAACTCGTGGTGGTCGTGCTGATTTTGCTGTTAACGCTGCTGCTCCCGCCCGTAGGCGTGCCGGTCGGCATTGTCCTGACGATTTGTTTTTGCGGGGTGGATTTCGTGGATGTGCCCCTTTCCGTCCGTCGCCTATCGTTTCGGCAAAAGCTGCGCTGGCTTTGGCAAAGTCGCGCGTTGGTGCTCGGCTTTGCGGTGGCGGCTTATTTGGTGCTGCACATTCCGCTGCTCAATTTATTGGCCTTGCCGGTCGGCGTGATTGGAGCCACGATGCTGGTGAATCAAGTGGGGGGCGAAGCAAGTGGCGAAGGAAACGGCTGAGAACGGCTTGAGGCCGCGCACTGTACATCACGCGCGGCCTCGCACAATTCCAAACGCTTAGGTCATAGATACGCCCACCGATAGCAGCGCGTTGATCGCGGAAAACTTGGGACTCAGCAAACTGATTTGATCGCCTGTGACCATCGCAAAGGCGCGTCCATCGCGCCAGATGCCGCTGGCAAAATCGCGCTCGAATTCTTCGCCATCCAACAGCAACCACATATCGCTGAAGCCCCGATCAATCAATTCTTCCACTTGCGCACGCAGCCCCGAATACTCGAACGACTGCGCGGGGACAACGGCGACGCTCGGTTCGTCGTGGCTCACATCGGGATGTAAAAGCGGCAGTTGATAACTGGTTTCTTGTTCTTCGTAATAGCCTGCCATAAGTACCTAACCTTTCTGCAATAACAAATACGCTCAAAGGGCGACATACAGATGTATTTCTGGCGGGGGGCGTTGCCTGTGGGCATGGACGGCAGAATAACCTGCACGAGGATCGTGTCGAGGGGCGTGAGGTAAAACGCAGGCAGAGTTTAGGGAGGGATGTGCGTTTTACGTTCGAGGTTTGGGGCTTCTTGGGGCTACTTCTTCAAAGTTTCACCAATGATATTGACGCCAAAATGCTGCCGGACGGCGTCGTCTTCGATTTGATCTTCGCCAACCAAACGACCCTTGAGGGCCGGAGAAAGCGTGACGAAAAAGCGGCGCGTGCCAACATCGCCGCGCAACAACCGATTGCCATTATTATCCAACGCACATTCGATTACCGTCGTGGGCATCAGCGACGCACGATCTCCCAGCCCATTGGCTTCGAGGATTTTGGCCACTGATTCGGCAAATTGATGTTCGTCGTGCGAGCCTGCCTGGCTCGTCGGATTCGTCAGATCAGACATCATCCTTACTCCATGAGTTGGCTTAAACGAATTCAAAACGCGCAGAATGTACAATAACTCGTGACTCAATTCAAGTTGTTCGCCGCAATCTGTCGCAAGGTTATTTCAGCAGAATCGTGACCCGGTTTGCGGCGCTTCCATTTACGGTGACAACGACCTCGACTCGTCGCCCGCCGCCTGCAAGCGTGGGCGGAAATTCCACGTTGATTTGATCGAGTCCGACGTATTGTCCTTGTGCGCCCGCGTACAAAACTTTCGCATCAATGCCATCAATCGTGACGCGCGTGGCTTCGGCGACACCATTGTCATCATTGGGGTTCGTGGCTGCCGCGTTGCGGATGCCCGTGCCAAACAGCACCAAAATATTTGGCCTGCCATTGACCGTGACATCGAACGGCGGCGGAACATAATTCACGCCATCAATCGTGGCCAGTGCTGCTGCATCGCCGCGCCCTGTTGTATCGGCGGTGAAAATCGCGGGCGCGACGGTGGTGACTTGTGACGTGCCCATCGCATAGCTGCCGCTCGGATTGCTGACGATGATTGTGGCTGCGCCTGCGTCCAGATTTGGCGGCGCGATGAAGTTGATTTGCGTGGGCGACACATACAACAACGAAGCCGGCACGCCGTTGACCATGACGCTTGTGCCTGCGAGTTCGGTGGGCAAGGGAAGCGCCGCAGCGGATTCGGCGCGCAAGGCCAGATTTTCACCGAAGGCGGAAGCGATGGAATCCGACGGCAACGTGCCTTGTTGATAATGCGCCGCGTTGACAACCGCGAGCGCCGCCGCGTTCACGACTTTGATCGTCACGTTGCGCGTTTCGCTCAAACCGCCATCGCTGGCTTTGAAGCTGACGTTGAAGCTGCGTCCCACGTCGCTGCTGTTCGGCGTCCAACGGAACAAGCCGCGCGCGCTGTTGTTGGTGGCGACTTCGGTGGCGAAGCTGGCTCCAGCGGGCAAGCCGTCAGCGGTGAGCGCAAGCGGCGCAGTCGAATTGAGATCGCTGGCCGAAACGTGGAATTTTAACTCGGTATTCGGGATCGCGATTTGCGTTTGCGGAACGGCCAGCACGGGCGGCGTTCCGCTCGTGGCCAAGCTGATCGGCAATTTGATGCGCTCCAGCACGGCGCTGGCGGTGGGTTGCGTCAAACTACTGGTTCCACCCCCGACGACGTAAAAATATTCGCCCACCGTCGCGCCGCTCGTTTGTGTCCGCGCGGTTGTGAGATTGAAGGAAGCATCCAGCGCGAGCCACTGATTGTTGCGCGCGTCGTAGATTTCTGCCGTGCTATAGATGCCGCCTGCGATGGGGTCTTCGCCGCCCACCACGAGCCAATACCAATTGCCCGCGTTGTCCCGAAAGACCGTGCTGGCGGCGTGGACGCGCGCGCGATTGAGCGGCGCGATGTCTGTCCATTGTTGTGTTGCAGGATTGTAGACTTCGCCATTCGACAAACCACCCGCAAGGCCGAAGCCGCCTGCGACATACAACTTGCCGTCAATGAACGCGGCTTCGTGACCGTAGCGCGCCGTTCTCATCGGCGTCAACGTGTCCCAACTGTTGGCCGTCACGTTGTACGCGCGCACGTTGGCAATGCCAGTCGCGGCACTGTTCAGCCCGCCGGTCACGTAGATCAGATTTTGCGCCGCATCCGTTCCAATTGCGTATGCCGACGCGGCGAGCGGTGCGTTTGCGCCGGTCGTCCAAGCATTCGTGGCAAGGTCGTAAATGTACGTGGTGGCAATCGTTGTCGTATCGGTTTGCCCGCCCGGCACATACAACTTGCCGTTCAAATGAACCGCTTCGCCTCGGCTCAACATCACGGGCAGTGACATCAGCGACGTCCACGCATTGGCGTTCGGATCAAATCGTTGCACGACGTTGGTTGCGGTGGAAATCGCGGCGGCTGTCTGTCCGCCAATTGTGTACAAATAGCGTCCGTCGCTGGCGGTCACGATTCGCATGGCCGCCGTCGGCAATGGGGTTTGCACCTGCCAGTTGCGCCCGATGCTAAAGTTGGCGCTGAACGCTTCGGTTTCTGCGCTTTCGTCGTCAGTCGCCACGACGCGGATGCGATAGTTGTCGGCTTGCGTCTGATTCGTGGGAATGCGCCAATTGAACGATTGCGCGTTGCCAGGAAGTTCTGCCGCCAAATCTGTCACCAACGTCGTGTCGCGGAACAGCGAAACGCGATGCTTGGTCAGTCCGGTGTTGTCCGACGAATTCCACGTGATGCCGAGCGCGCCGCCTGTCGCTGCGATCTGTCCTGATGTCGGCGTCAGCACCTGCACGGTAGGCGGCGTTGGCGCAACGTACGTGAACGCCTGCGCGAGCGTGGTTGTGTTGGAGCCATTGATCGCGCTGACATCCACTGCGCCAGTCGTGCCGGTCACGGGCGTCAATACGCGCAAAGTCGTGGCGTTCACGAACGTGACCGCAGCGTTTTGCCCGCCAAACGTGACGCGGGTTTCCGGCGTGAAATTGATGCCCGTCAACGTCACAACCAAGCCACCGCGCGTCGAACCGGATTTGGGAAATATGTTGCCGATCTGCGCGGGTTGGGACGCGCTGCCAGTTTGATAGTACGTGAAGCCGTTGGGCAATGAAGCTTCGCCGTATTTGTTTTTGACGCGCACGACGACGGCTCCGACGGCGTGCGCGGGCGTTGTCGCTGTAATCGCCGTGCTGCTGACGACATTGATCGAACGCGCTGCGAGGCCATCGAACGTGACGGTCGTGTCGGCGCTGTCGGTAAAATTCGCGCCCGTGATCGTGACCACCGTGCCGCCCGCTGGTGCGCCGAACGCAGGCGACAGCGCGAGAATCTGGGGCGCGCGTTGATCGTTGGGATTGATGATGGCGCGATTGGCCGAACGACCTGTGATGCGAATGTCATCCACGTACCAACCGTCCAAATTGATTTCTGGATCAATCAGCAAGCGGAAGCGAATGCGCGCGCGCGATTGATTGCTCAAACCATTGAGGTTCACGACGGCTTGGGTGAAGCTGGCCGTCGTTCCAGAATAAGCGGCGGCACGCTGCCACGTTTGGCCGTCGTCAGTCGAATACTCCACGAGACAATAATCAAAGCCGCTTTCCGTCGCGTAGCTGTGCGCGAATTGCAGCGTGATGTCGCTCAGATTGCTGAAATCGAACGCTTGCGAAGTCAATGACGTGTTGGTGTTGCTGACATAATTGCCGCCGGGGCTGTCCGTCCACGAATGCGTGGGCGAGGCGGATTTATTCGTCACGATTGCCCACGTGCCGGTGGCGAACCAGCCTTGATTGCCGCTTTCGATGTTGTCGAGGAACAACGTTTTTTCGCGCGCAACGGCGACGGTGGCCGTCACTTGCGCGGCTGCGCCGGAGCCGGTGTTTTGATCGTTGTATGTGACGATGATTTGATCACCCGCGTCTATCGAAGCCTGCAACAAGCCGTCGCCGTTTTGCGCTCTGCCGGAGACGAGGCGGATTTGGCTTTTGAAGCTGCCGGGAAGCATGGCTTCCTGCGGCAGCGACAGCGTTTCCTGATCGCCCGTGACGCTGCTTCGGAGCGTGACCTGCGTGGGATTGTTGGCGTTGCGATCCGCGACGGCAAGGTTGATCGTCTCGCCAATCAGATAGCTGCTGCGGTCGAGGCGGAGCGTGCCTGCGTCGTTGCAGTACGGCGGCGTGTCAAAAGCTTCTTTCGGCGCAGCATCGTCGCCGCCATTGGTGCTCGCCGAAAAGCCCATCCCGCGTTTGGCGAAGGCTTGCCACAACAAACATTGATTCGCGCCGTTGTTGTTCACGCGGTCGGCGAGCAGAATCGCGTCGCGCGCATCGAGAAAGCTCGGACTGCCCGGCGACAATTTCAGCCCGTCCACGACGAGTTGCAAGCTTTGTCGCTGGCCTTCGGTGAAGCCATATTTTTTGACGAGCAACGCGCGCATTTCCCACAACGTGTTGCACCAGATTTCGCCGACGCGATGCACTTGCGTGCTGAGCGAAATGTTGGCGAACGTGAGCGGGAACACAGTTTTGTCGGTGCTGTAGGGATAACGCCGGATGCCGCGCGTGTAACGATTGACCGCGTATTGCCCGACCGGATAACTGCCGTCCACGTTGTCGCTTTCTTTTTGCAAGAGCACCAGCCCGAAATAATCCGACCAGCCTTCGCCCATGCCGCCGCCGTGAATGCCG
>CAZWAK010000156.1:0-19369 GCA_964631865.1 uncultured Heliobacteriaceae bacterium
GTTCCATAACTGATTATCTACAGGAGCTTTATTGTTAATTCAATGTCATTGCCCCCCAAGGAGCCAGAGTTAATAGAATTGCCCAAGCCCAATGATTTTCAAATGAATGAATTAGATCGAAAGCACTTTCATCGCTTTGCCGTAGCTTATGGGCTTTCATATCGAAAAGTTGATCTGCCTGAAGTGGCGCAGGCTAGTCAGGTTGCACCAGTGGCTACTCCCACAACTCCGATTGAAATGTCTGCCCCCTCAAAAGATGAATGCTGAAAACAAAAAGAAGAGAGCGGTCTGGGCTTGTTGATGCGCGCGCTGCTGGTGGACGGGCTGACCGCGTGGCAGGCCGATTACAAGCCGCGCGACAAATCCATCTTGCTGACGGAATGGCTCACGGTTGGCGTCGAGCGCGTGCCGCGACTTTACGAAGAGCTGAAGGACGGGCGCATGCGTGGCACTTTCGACCCGCGCGAGTTGGCGGAGAGCAAGACGCAACAACCAGCGCTCTTCGATTTTGCGCGGCGGCGACGGGAAGTGATACTGGCGCGCCAGCCGTAGCGAATGTATCAACCTGATGAAGGGAAAAAATGAATTGGAAAAGACTGCTGGAAAAATTCAGGAAATGGTTGGATGACGAAGCGGAGAGCGTAATCCCGACGGAGAAACGGAAAGCCTCCAAGTGGGAAGAATTCTATCTGACGATTGCTCGTGAACTGGATCAAGTGATGCAGCGGGAATTATTCCAGATTCCAGGCGGCCCGACTTTAGTGCCGCGTGAATATCTGGTGTTCCTCAAGCCCGACGTCAACAAAGGATGGCAAGGGGAAAAGCGCAAAGCTCTGGCCAATGGCTTGAAAAGCGCGCTTTGGGAGCGGGCGAAAGAACTGACCGGCAATGCCGGAATGTCGGAGAAATCGTTTACGGTAAAACTCCGCGCGGACGCTACGTTGGAGGAGTCACCCTTTCGCGTGCAGCATGTCTGGGACCCGGAAGAAGAGACGATCAGACTGGGAAATACTGCGGTGCGCGAGTTCTCGATCCTGGTGCAGCGGAAAGCGTTCGGCGAGGAAACCGCACTGCCTGAATTCCGTCCGGCTTACAAGAGTGAAATCACGATTGGGCGCGGTTCTACGCAGGAAGAAATAGATTTGGTGTTGGCCGGAGACCGCGAAGTCAGTCGCAAACACGCGACGCTCATAAAACTCAACGACAGAGAGTTCCAAATCACTTGTCACAGCGCCAACCCGATCCGCTTGCATGGTGCGCAAACGCTGCGCAGGGGCGAGAGCGCGATGGTTCAGGTTGGCGACAAGCTGGGGATTGGCAGCTACGAATTGGTTATTCAATGAACGGCTGAGTCTGACATTTAGAAGGGGGAGAGTGCCGAGTCACACTGGAAAGATGTGACTCGGCATTTTTCTTGCTGGGCGTGGTTTTTCTCACACCGATATATTGCTATGCAAGCATACACAATGTATGCTCCGCGGCATCAGCTTCAGCTGAATCTTTGAAAGAAAGGAGGGCTAAGCGATGACCAATGAAGAATTGGAACAGCTAACCGAGGCGCTTGAAGAGGTTTCTTGCGACATGAGCATACTCAGCAGTACGCTCATTCGTTTGGAAAACCAAATCAACGACTTGGTTGAAATAGCAAAGGCGCTGTTAGCGCAGCGCCTTAATTAGAAACTCCGAAATGGTTGGGGGAGAAATCCCCCGACCGCTTTCAAAGATACATCAATTCATCGCGAAAGGAAACCACTATGACTGGAGAAGAAATTCGCGCGGCCCGCTTAGCGCAAAAACTCACGCAGGAAAAATTGGGCGAGCTTTTCGGTGTCACGAAAAACACCATCGCGCGTTGGGAGCGCGGCGAAGTGATCCCTCAATCTACCGCCATGCTGCGACTGGCTTTCATCGGGCTAAAAATTGAGCAGCTACAAGCCATCCCTTCGGCAAAAGCCCATGCCCGTGTGCAGCGCGGCACTAAAAAGATTGCCCGCATCGCCAAAAAGATGCGCACCAACGCCCAAGCAAAGTAACAACCTGTTCACTCCCCCCCAGAGCAGCGCCCATGGATTTGTGCATCGGCAGCAAATTTCATACTCTTCTCGCATGCCACAACCAACTGTGCTCATTGTCGAAGACGAAGACCTGATGCGCGGCATCATTGCCGGTTTGCTGACCGATGCGGGCTACGCGGTCGTGACCGCTGCCGATGCCGAAGAAGGGTTGCGACTGTTCACAACAGAAGCACCGGACTTGACGATCAGCGACATCAACATCGGCAAGGTGGATGGACTGACGATGCTCGACCGCATCAAGCAGGTGGATGCGGACGCGATGGTTTTGATGATTACGGCGTACTCCTCGGTCGAAACCGCCGTCGCCGCGCTGCGCAAGGGCGCGTACGACTACATCACCAAGCCGTTCATCAACGAAGACCTGTTGCAAGCGGTCAGGAATGCGCTCCGACTCCGTGAGTTGTTTCGAGAAAATCATTACCTGCGGCGCGAGCTGAAACAACGCTACAACTTTGACCACATCATCGGACGCTCGGACGCGCTGACGGGCATCTTTCGCTTGCTGGAAAAAGTCGCGTGTACGTCGAGCAGCGTGTTGATGCAGGGCGAATCGGGCACGGGCAAAGAATTGCTGGCACGCGCGATTCATTACAACTCGCCGCGCGCCGACGGGCCGTTCATTGCGATCAATTGCGGCGCGCTGCCGGAAAATTTGTTGGAGTCGGAGTTGTTCGGTTATGTCAAAGGCGCGTTCACGGGCGCGAGCACCAATAAAACGGGGCTGCTGCGCGCGGCGAACGGCGGGACGTTGTTTTTGGACGAGGTCGGCGAGATGCCTGCGAGCTTGCAGGTGAAATTGCTGCGCGCGTTGCAGGAACGCGAAGTCACACCGCTCGGTGCGACGAAACCAGAAGCCTTTGACGCCCGCATCATCGCGGCGACGAATCGCAGCCTGGAAGAAGAAGTCGCGCAAGGTCGCTTCCGCGAAGATTTGTTTTATCGCTTGAGCGTGATTGGCTTCACCGTGCCCCCGTTGCGCGACCGGCGCGAAGACATTCCGCTGCTCGTGCGCTATTTCGTCAAAAAGTTTTGCGCGGAACAAGGCGTCGCGGAAAAAAAGGTCAGCGACGAGGCGATGCAGCGGCTCATCAATTACGAATGGCGCGGCAATGTGCGCGAATTGCAAAACGCGATGGAGCGCGCCGTGACCTTGAGCGACGAGCAAATTGAAGCAGCTTCGTTGCCACCCAAGATCCTGACCGCCAACATCGGCACGCGCGACTTGACCGGACACGTCGTCACCCTCGAAGAACTGGAGCGCCGCCACATTTTAGATACGATGGCCAGTGTGAATGACGACAAAACGCGCACGGCGGAACTGCTTGGCATTGATCTTTCGACCTTGTATCGCAAGCTCAAACGTTACGGACGGTGAATATTTTTTTGCATTTCCAAATCCCGCTGAAGCCTTTATAATGCCGCAGCCTTGAACTTGACCCTCCTCACCGCCTGCGACAATTCGGCATCCCCTGCTGTTCGTGGTAACGTGTCATCATTCGTGGGTTATTTTTTACGGAGGAATTCTTGTGGCTGATCTCAAAAAAATTACACGCGCACTCATCAGTGTTTCCGACAAGCAGGGGCTGCTGGATTTAGCGCAGGCGCTGGTACGTCACAACATCGAAATCATTTCCACCGGGGGCACCGCCAAAATGCTGCGCGCGTACGGCTACAACGTGCGCGACGTGTCCGATTTTACGGGCTTTCCTGAGATGTTGGATGGCCGCGTCAAGACGCTGCATCCGAAAGTTCACGGCGGCATTCTGCATATTCGCGACAACGCCGAACATCGCCGTCACGTGAACAATCACAACATCGCGCCGATTGATCTCGTTGTCGTGAATCTCTACCCTTTTCGCGAAACCATCGCCAAGCCAAAGGTCACGCTGGAAGACGCGATTGAAAACATAGACATCGGCGGCCCGGCGATGCTGCGGTCGGCGTCGAAAAATCACAACGATGTGGCGGTCGTGGTCGAGCCGGACGATTATCCGCGCCTGATTGAAATGTTGGAAGCCAATGATGGTGCGTTGTCGCACGCGGTGCGCTATGAACTTGCGGTCAAAGCTTTTCGCCACACGGCAGCGTACGACCGCGACATCGCGCGCTACCTGGGGCAACAATTGCCCGGTGACGCCACGACGAATGAGCCGCCGAAAGAATGGATGCTGGAACTGAACAAAGTGGCGAGTTTGCGCTACGGCGAGAACCCGCATCAGCAAGCGGCGCTGTACAAAATTGCGGGCGGCACGGAACGCGGCGTGGCGAATGCCGAACAATTGCAGGGCAAGGAACTTTCGTACAACAACCTGCTGGATGCGGACGCGGCGTGGAATCTGGCGCTGGAAATTTACTACGCGCAAATGCGCGACGCGCGGGCGAGTGGCGCGACGGAATTGGACGGCTTGCCGCACACGTGCGCGATCATCAAGCACACGAACCCGTGCGGCGTCGGCATCGGTGGGACGGCGCTTGAAGCGTTCACGAAAGCCAAAGCGACCGATCCGGTCTCAGCCTTCGGCGGCATCATCGCCTGCACGAAAACGATTGATGAAAACGCGGCGCACGCGATGAGCGAATTGTTTGCCGAAGTCATTATCGCGCCGGCGTTCACGGCGGAAGCGAAGACGATTTTTTCGGTGAAGAAAAACCTGCGCTTGCTGCAAATGGGCGACGTGGGCACGCCGCGCGAACCGTATCTGGAAGTGCGGCGCATCAGCGGCGGAATGCTCGTGCAGGAAAACGATCACGAGTTGCTCGACGAAGAAACTTTCCACATCGTCAGCGAACGCAAACCCACCGTTGCCGAGTTGCGCGCACTACGGTTTGCGTGGGCGATTTGCAAGCACGTGAAATCGAACGCGATTGTCTACGCGAAAGAAGATCAGTTGGTGGGCGTAGGCGCGGGGCAAATGTCGCGCGTGGATTCGGTCAAGCTCGGCGCGACGAAGGCGCAGTTATCATTGGCAGGCAGCGTGTTGGCTTCGGATGCGTTCTTTCCGTTTCGTGACGGCGTGGACGAAGCCGCCAAACACGGCATCACCGCGATCATTCAGCCCGGCGGCTCGGTGCGCGATGCCGATTCGATTCAAGCCGCGAATGAACACAAACTGGCGATGGTGTTCACCGCGATGCGGCATTTCAAACATTGAAACAGTATTGTGAGCGGTAGCGAACCCGGCTCGCTACCGCTCACGGTACTGTACCGACCCAGCTTATTTGGCAAAGGGAGCCAAGTCGCCCGTGCGAGCCACCATCTTCAGCGGCTCGCCTTTTTTCTTGAGGAAAATTCCGACCGAAGCATTGCGCAGTTGCGCCATAAACGCGATGTCGCCCGCGTCATTGATGACAGGGTTGATGAAGCTGTTGAAGACGTTGCGCTCGTCTTTGGCATCCAGCCCCGGCACAGGTCGTTCATACATTGCGATGGCTTCGATGCCTTCGGCAGTTTTCACAAACACGCCGCGTGCCCGTGCGCCATAGTTGCCCACGAACACGACCTCGCCTTTCGAGTTCACCGAAGGCATAAAAAAGTCCGTGAACGTCGCGGTCATGCCGGGCACAGTGTCGCCGTTGCGCACGGCCACTTGCGTCGGCCCGTCGCCTTTGAGAAATAACAAGCGTCCCGCTTTGTCGCCGTCAATAAAGCCGACAAACGCGACGATGCCGCTATTGCTGATGGTTGGAGTGCGATTGCCGAAGCCGATGTAATTCGATCCCGCAATGGGCGATGCTTGATCCTGAATCGCAATCGCTTCGATGCCTTTGCCAGGGCGACGCACAAAGATCGCGCCGCCGCCGCTCACGCGACAGAAGAATGGTACTTCGCCGCGTTCGTTGATGGTCGAAGGATAAAAATGCTCGGTGTATTGCGTGTCTTCTCCGGCGGGCGTTTTTTGTCCGCTACGCGCGACGAGCGTCAGCTTGCCGTTTTCCAAAATGAACAAGCCCCGTCCATCGGGATCGGTGTACGTGCCGATGAACGACATCGTGCCTTTGCTGTTCATCGAAGCCGTCGCAAAACCGATGTAGGTCGCGGGATTGTTCGGAATCTCCTGCCCCATTGCGTAGATCATTTTGAGGCCAGCGGCGGTCTTCGTGAAAATGCCCGCTTGTTTGAGACTGGCGCTCGCGTCTTGTTCGCTGCCCGAAACTTTGAAAGCCGGGCTTTTGGTGTCGAGCACGCCTGTGAAAACCAACTCGCCTTTATCATTCAGCGACACATGGTTGATATTCGAAATGGCGGCGGGGAAATCCGAGCCTTTGTCGCCATCGCGGATTGCATCCCACGTGCCATCCGCCTTACGCACGAGGATCGCCGAGCCGTAGCCGCCTTCCCCTTTTTCCGAAACATAGCGCGTGGTGAAGGCCAGTTCGCCGCGATTGTTGAGCAGCGGAAAACCAAAGCTGCCCAATTGATTTTGCTTGAGCGGCGCGCGCGTCTCCGGTTCGGGTTTGCGCTCATTGGTGCGCGGCGTTACGGCAACAGGGCCATCTTCTTGCGCAGTGGATGTGGTCAGGGGATTTTTCTGCGCCGGAGGCTTGGCTGGTTGGGCTATAAGCGTGTGACCGAGCGCAACGAGTACGCCCAGCGTAAGGAACGTGAGGAAAAAACGACGATTTGACATGGTGATTGAAACCTCCAAAGGAAAACCTGATCTCATGAACTGATCCGTGCGTTCGGTTCGGGGTTGGGTGTGAGGAGCGCACAGATGCTTCGTGTAGCACGAGGCTTACACGCCCGATGGTGGGCGAAGTTCCCACGCGCTCGGATTTTTTCCTGCTCACAGGCAGAACACGCTCCCGGTCGCCACCAGGATCAGTTGCACCTTAGCGCGGGAATTCGTGGATCGTGTTGCAGAGAAGTTGCAATCTCACGTCAAAGCGAGTGGTGGTTGGTGATCGGTGGCTGGTGGTCGGTGGCTGGTTTTCAAGTGTTCGATAGAATTCTAAACCTGAAGCCTGAACTACCGACCACCAATCACCAGCCACCAGCCACCATTTACCGTCCAAATTGCACGCTTTCCAACGTCTGTAAAAACGCGGGGTTATACGCCTGTGCTTCGTCTTCGGGTGAAATCAGCACCAGGTAAAATAACTTTCCGTTGGGCAAAATCGTCGTGCATAAGATGTCGCGCTCGTTGCGGCCTGTGACGGGGGATTCGCCGCCAATCGCCACGTACAGCGCGGGCAAACCGCCGAGCCGCGTCTGCTGAAAATTCTCCAGCACGCGCATTTCGGGGTTGTCGCGCAATTGCAATTCGACAAAAGCTTTGGAAGCTTGCGCCAGATCGCGCAGATTGTCGGGCAGGTCTTGCGTGCCGACAAAGATGCCGTGCGTGACGACGATGCCGCCTGTGCTGGTTTTGCCCGCTGCGCCTTCCGGCGCGAAGATCGAAAGCTCGTTGCCCGCCGAAATCATTTGCCAATTGCTCGGCACAGAAATTCCGAACGAGCCATCGGGGGCGCGCAATGCTTGTTGCTGCTGTGACGGAGCCGGAGGTCGTGCCATCGGACGTTGTTGCGGCGTGGCTTGTCGCCGCAAATCCCGTCCGCCGGGCAACCCCCGCACGCGGGCTTTGAGTTGCTGAAATTCCGGCGTGTCTACCACCGGATTCTGCGCAACCTTCAGTTGTGGCAGCAAGTCATTGAGGTATTGAATGCGGTTGCCGGGATCAGGATGATCGCTGAGGATTTGCGGCGGACGCGCGCCTTCGGCCATCAACGTTTTGAAAAACTCGCCCAGCCCGCGCGGATCATACCCGGCAGAAGCCATCAGTTGCGCGCCCATCAGATCAGCCTGTTTTTCCGCCGTGCGGCTGAATTTCATGAACAACAAATTCGCGCCTGCGCTCAGCACCGAATCGCCGAGTGCCCCGCCGTCGCGCCCGCCGCCCAAAATCGCCGACGCCACGCCCAAGCCTTTTTCCGCGACCATCTGCTTGGACATTTGATTCGTGCCGTGCCGGAGCGCCGCGTGACTGATTTCGTGCGCCATCACGCCGGCCAATTCGGCTTCGTTTTTCGCCGCGGCAATCGCGCCCGTGTGAACGTAGAGAAACCCGCCGGGCAAGGCGAAGGCGTTGATTTCTTTGACGTCTACGACTTTGAATTGATACGGAAATTTTTCGCCCGGAGCTTGTGCCGCTAACTTTTTGCCGATGTTGTTGACGTACTGTTGCACGGCTGGATCAGGCAGCACGCGCATCTCGCGTTCGATTTGCGCGGCGTGTTGCCGCCCGATGGCGACGTCCTGCTCCGGCGACATCAAATTGAAGCCGGGTTTGAATTGCGGGGCTTGCTCCTGCCCCCGCACCGGGCCGCCGGAACCACCACGACTACAGGCCGCCTGCCAAACGAGCAGCCCCACCAAAAGCCAAGCCAGTGCGTTATTTTTTCGCGTCGTATTCATAGGGCACAAATCTCCTTGCGCTTGCGCGCGTCGTCAAACTCCATGGGTAAATTGCCTGAGCGGAACACTAAACCACGAAGCACGCTTTGCGCAACCCTCTGGAAAAAGACGTGCTTCAGTTTTTCGGAGCAGCGCCGAACTTCTGGTAACTGAAGTGGTTTCAGGTATAATCGGCACAGCATTGACGATGAACTTCCCCAAGCGAGGTGCAGGTGAGCGAGAATTTATTTTGGCCCCAAGACAATGTTGGGAAATCCAAACGCAATCCAGGTTGCGTACTACCGAGAGGGAGGACGAAGTGCCTTCACCAGATGATTCGCTGGAACGAACAGTCCCAATAAATGCGGCGCAGAATCAGGACTGGGTCGCTCAAATTGAACAAATTGCTGCCGGAGACCAGACGGCTTTGGCGCAATTTTACGAATTGACAAATCGGATGGCCTTCGGATTGATCTTGCGCATTCTAGGAGATCGGTCTACGGCGGAGGAAGTGCTGCTGGACGTTTACACGCAGGTGTGGCGGCAAGCAGATCATTATCGCCGGGAGCGCGGCACACCGCTGGCCTGGCTGACAACAATCGCTCGCACGCGCGCCCTGGATCGTTTGCGTGCCGGGCGGCAGGAAATGCAGCGTAAGGAATCGTTGGACACAGTGGCAGATGTACGCAGTTTGGCGGCTGACCCCGAAGCATCTGCCGCGAGCAACGAGCACCAACGACTGGTGCGACGCGCCTTGGCGGCGCTCACGCCTGAGCAGCGCCAGGTTTTGGAATTGGCGTATTTTTCCGGGATGAGCCACAGCGAAATCGCGGCGCATCTGGGTCAGCCGCTCGGAACCGTCAAAACGCGGACACGGCTCGGCATGTTGAAATTGAAAGAAATGCTGGCTCCAGTGATGATTGGACATTGATGTTTGTAAGGATTGGATCATGCAGAATCACAAGAACAATGAAGATTTTCAGGCGCACGCGGCGCTTTATGCCCTGGGGGCACTGTCTCAAACGGAAACACGGGTCTTTGAAGATGAACTGGCTTTAGCGTCGGACGCAGCACGCGCCGAAGTCGCCGAGTTCGATGCCGTTGTTTCTCAACTGGGTTTGAGCGCGTCGGAAGCCACACCTTCCGCACAAGTACTCAATCAACTGGTAGCCCGCATCGCCCGCGAACCACACACCACCCAATCGGCTTCGCCCGCACCATCCACGCACTTGGATGTGTTTTCCCACGAAGGTCAATGGAGAAAGCTGTTTGAAGGCGGCTACAGCAAGGTGCTGTTCACGGAACCAACCAATGGCTACGTTACGTCCCTGCTCAAACTTGACCCTGGCGCACGCCTGCCGAACCATCGGCACAAAGGCAATGAACAATGCATGATTATGTCCGGCGAGTTTCGGATGAACGGCAAACTCTATGGCCCTGGTGATTTCACCGTGGCGTTGGATGGAACGGATCATCTGGACTTGCACACCGAAACGGGGGCGCTCGTCTTGTTGGTCTCGCCGCCGGACTATGACCTCGTGGCGGCGTAATCCATCACGTATAAAAAAACGTCACGGTCGCATTGCAATCCGCGTTCGCCGTCACGCGCACCCAATGCGCGCTGAAGCCGGTGGGAAATTCCAGATGTTTGTAGCCATCGTGAAGGTGAACGGTGTCATACGTCTCCCAACTTCCATCGCCCAGAAAATCCACTTCGATCTTGAAGGCCACCGATTTCTTCGAGGCGTTTTTCAGATGCACGACTTTGCGATCAAACCCCGTCATCAAAAACGGGTCTGACACTTCGCCCGCTTTGACATTTTGCTTGAGCCACACGCTGCCCCAGCCTGCGGGCTTGCCCATCTTCCACAAATCATCCACCTGTCCAAACCACAAGCCCGTTTGCGGCTGCCCAAACGAACGATCCGTTTGATCGCCACCCATCACAAACAACCCGCGCCAATAACAAAAATCCGGCACGATGCGCAGGTGATTGCTGATTGGGCGGAGCGGCAAAATTTTTCCGTCATAAAGCTGCGCGGGCAATTCGTAGAAGATGCCGTGCAAATCCATCAAGAAGCGTTCGGTCTGCGCATCGCGAATCCGCATCCATTCCGTGTTCCAGGCGTGATCGAACGTCTGCGCGCCTTTGGGCAGGCGATAGGTCAACCACCTGCCTTTCGCAAAAACTTTCAGAATTGCCGACGCCTGATCCCAACCCGTCGCAAAGATCGGATTGCCGTACGTTTCGGCTGACCAGTGTTTGCCTGACACTTCGACAAACGGTTTGCGTTCGAGAATCGTCCACGTCTTGCCATCCCATTCCGCCAAACGTCCCGATGAATCTTTGCCCAGATAATCGGCTTCGTAATACGAGTTGTTCGCCACGACGACGCGCCCGTTCGCGCTGAATGCCGCTTTGAAATGCACGCGGCCTTTGATGTCGAGTTCTTTCACCAAATTGAAAAGCTGTTTCGCCTCCAGCGTCTTCACATCCACTTCATAAAACTCGCCCTCCATCGCCAGCAGATAGACTTTGTTTTCGGGGTCGGTCAGATGGGTCATCGTCGAAGTCAATCGCACGTTCTTGATTGCCTCAATCGTGCGCACGTTGCCTTTCGTGTCAATCACGTGCGGGCCGAGGAAGGCTTGATTCGACGGGTTGTGAATGTAGCGGTTGGTGAACGTGCCAACGACGGAAGCCGGATGCTTGTGCATCTGCATCTTTTCATCAAGCCAGTACAGCCCTGTGCCTTCGCCGCGAATATGCGCGACATACGCGACGAACCATAATTTATCCGCCCACGGCAACAACGCGCCGATGCCCGCTTCGCTGCGATTGTCGTGTCCGGCAACGACGGCAATTTGCGGGAACGCGCCACCGATTTGCAGGGGCGGCGGATCATTCTTCTTCTCCGCTTCCTGCGCACACGTAAGACTGGCACAAAGGCAAACGATTAGGGGTAACCAAAACTTGTTCACAAAAACTCCTCGCCGGTAAGCAATAAGAAAGGCGGCATACCATGCGCCGCAGGGGTTATAACAAATCCAGCTTGACGCCATTGCGTTTCAGCCAGTCAACGTGTGCGCGATACGTGGGCATCTTTTTATCCAACTCGTTCCAAAACTCGCGCGAGTGATTGGTATATTTCAAATGCACCAGTTCGTGCGTAATGATGTAATCAATGACGCCGACGGGAGCCATCGCGCATTTCCAATGAAAGTTCAGGCTGCGGCTCGGCGTGCAGGAGGCCCAGCGGTTTTGCAGTTCCAACACGCGGAAGGACGTGGGCTGTTCGGCAAATTTGGGCTGGATAAGCCGGAGACGTTCGGCAATCTTTTCTTTCGCGCGGGCGCGGTAAAACTCGCGAAAAAGTCTATCGGCTTGCGGTAAAGCGTCTTTGTGAAGCAGGAACTGATTGGCTTTGAACTGCAACGGGGTTTCCGCTTCCGCCACGATTGCCAGCCGATAGTTTCTGCCGAAATACAAAAACGACTGCCCGTTGACAAACTCGCGATTCACCTTACCACTATTGAGTTCCTTCCATTTCGCCAGTTTGGAAAAAATCTGATATTGCCTGGCAGTTACGGCTTCTTCGATCTTTTCGTCGGCGACGGATTGCGGCGCAAGCACATTAACCGAGCCGTCGCGCTCGATAAAAATGCTAACAGTTTTTCGCCTTTCGGTGCGTTGGATGGTGATTTCGATTCCGTCTAAGTTCATACCTTTCTTGACTGGAGCGCAAGCGTCCCCGCTTGCCAATCGCCGCAAGGCGATAAATAAATGAAGAGCAAGCGGGGACGCTTGCGCTCCAGTCCTCATCGCAAATCGGCTTCTCGTGTCTTGGCTAGTTTCATCAATTCCGTTGTGAGTTCCGCAGACCTCCCCGAAATGCCCGGCACGCGCGAAAAATAAAGCTCCTGTTCGATTGCGCCTTGTGTCCGTTTCATTTCCGAAGTCTTTTCCCAAAACTTGTTGATGGTCGCCGTTTCAGTAAGTAAGGGGAAAATCAGAACCGTTAGCTTTTTGATTTCTTCGATGTTGGCATCGGTTGGTTCGGTAACGGCATTTTTCAGAATCTCAAAAAATGGAGCCTGTATCTTCGTGATGCCTTCGATGTCGTCGCTTCTGCCTTCTGCCATTTCGTCGCGCAGTTCTGACAGCTCGCTCACGATCTCATCCCAGCGTTCCTGATACGCATTGAGAATCGCTTCCAGCTTATCTTTGAAGCGTGTATACAGCGCCGGGTCTTTGTCGAGATTGACTTTGATGTGATGGCGAATGGCGTGTTCCATTTCTGAAGCTTTGGCTTTCGGAGTTTTGTTGAGTTCGTCAACTTTGATTTGGAATTCCAGCGAAAGAATCGAAACCGATTCCACCTTTGTGTTGATGCCCAGCGATTCCAGATGCTTGTCAATCAGCTTGCGCACTTTTTCCGAAGCAAACTTCAAATCCATCGTAGCGTCTTTGTAACGGTCTTTGATACGCCAGAGCAAATAACCCAACCGCTTCGCCGCCACGAAACAAAACCCCGTGCGGCATAATCACCGCCATTCGCCCGGCATTGTTGACCGACGCGACCATGTGCTGCACGAACATAAAATCGGCTTTGCCTTTGGTCGGCAACCAGTAATT
This sequence comes from uncultured Heliobacteriaceae bacterium, assembly GCA_964631865.1. GTDB lineage: Bacteria > Acidobacteriota > Blastocatellia > RBC074 > RBC074 > JAFDVL01. The sequence goes on from CAZWAK010000156.1 coordinate 13,103, forward strand.
GAAGCGTTCCTTGAACCGCATTCCGTCTTTGGTGTAGTTCTGCGAAAAGGCGGATTGGCGATCACGATGTCAAAGGTTTTGAGTTCGCCGCCGTCAACGTGTTTCGGCTGCATCAACGTGTCGCCGTTTTCGATTTTGGCGTCATAAATCTTGTGAAAGAGCATATTCATCTTGCACAAGCTCCACGTCGTGCCGCTCTTTTCCTGCCCGTAGAGCGAAATGTTGCGCGTGTCGTTGTAGCGCGCTTCGACGTAGTTTTTTGATTCGATGAGCATACCGCCGCTGCCTACGGTCGGGTCGTAGATTTCTGAATTAACGTCAGGTTCGAGAATGTTCACCAGCAAGCGCACAACTTCGTTCGGCGTGTAGAATTCGCCGCCCTTTTTGCCTGCGCTGTCGGCGAAATACTTGATGAGATATTCATACGCCGCGCCAAGCAAATCCGGGAATTCCAGATTCGCGTCGGTCAGCTTGATGCGGTTGAATTCCCGAATCAGTTCGCGCAGGTCTTCGTCAGTGATTTGCTTGTTGTTCTTGCCGATGCTGCGGTTGAAATTGATCGTGCCTTTGAAAACACCTTCGAGTTTGTCGAGGTTGTCGTCTTCAAGTTGTTCGAGAGCTTTGTTGAGATCATCGCCAATTTCTTCCTGCAAGTCCTTGATGTTTTCCCAGCGCGCACGTTCCGGCACAAAGAAGTCATACTCCGGCGCGTTCGGAATTTCGAGCGCGGCAGCGGCTTGCTCTTCCGACAGTCCGCGCTGTTCCATCAGGTTCTTTTTGCGGCGCGCGCGTTGTTCATCAAATTGGTCGTTGACGCGCTTCAGGAACAACATCGAAATGATGTATTCCTTGTACTCCGACGCATCCATATTGCCGCGCAATGATTCGCAGGCTTCTTCGAGAAAGGTTTCGAGTCGTGCAAGTGAAAGCTTCATAAGGCTGAGTAAAACATAGCAACGCGGGGTGTCAAAACGTGAGTTGCTTGACGCGAATGCGGCGCAAGTCATGCACGCCGAGGCCGAGTTTGCTGGCGTACTCAATATGCCCCGGTTCGCGGATGATAATGTTCGTGTTCGGGTCTTCATCGCGCTGCTTGCCGTTCTTGAAATCCAGCGTCGCCTCGTCACGGTTCCACACCGAAATCACGCCGCGCCGTTTGCGTTCGTCGTCCACGATGTCGAGCAGCAAACGATCTATTGCCACCGGGTCAGTGCCGAACAGCAGCGTTTTTGGGAAGAAGACATACTTCAGCGTTCGCGCGCCTGGCCCCGCGTGCCATACGCCGCGCAAGCCATCCATGATTTGCAGCACCGTTTTCGACCGCACCGGCTCCATACTCGCCAGCGTGCCGACAAACCAATACGTGTGCGTCAGGCCGTGTTGATGCGTGCGTGCGACGTTGGAGTAACCGCCGTACGCGATGTTTTTCAGGCAACCGGTGACGCCCGTTGCGCCGTGATCCTTCATATTTGGAATGCTGATGATTTTGGTCAGTTGCTGCGACATCAGCTTCATCAAATTCGACCGCGTATTTTCTTCGCCAAACAAATCGGATTCCAAATATACGCGCGGATCGTAATGCGGGCTGCTTTCGCCGTTGTTGGCGGGTTCGGGCGCGTAGAACTTGATGCCTTCCGGCACGTGCGGGCGATAGTTCGCTTCGTCCAGTTGATCGCGGAAACGGTCGTAAATATAAATCTGTGACGGCTTCACGCCGACGGCCAGCACGTTGCGCACGGTTTCGGCGACGACCGCGTGCGACGACACGCACCACGGACGACCCACGACATTGACCTTGATGCCGACGATGTCCTCGGGGCGAATGAATTGCCGCCACGCATCAATCGTTTGGCGCTGCCCGGTCAACAGGCGCATCCCGCGTTCCATCATTTCGCGCACGATGTCGGCGTTGATCTGTTTGCCATCGTCACTCAAGACACGTTCGGATTTGACGGAAACGACTTGCCCCGGATACGGGCCGGGCATACCGAGCGCGCCTGTCGTGCCTTTGTGCGGCGTGGCGATTTTATGTTTGGGGATGGCGCGCTTCTTCCAATCCAGCGCGTCCTCGCGGGCAATGAGTGGCGTCGAAGCCATCAATTTGACGAAGTCTCTGCGTTCCATAACCAGTTCTCCAATTGTGGTGAGAATGGTGACAGGTATAGGCCAAATTTCAGCCTGCCGCAATGTCGCTGACGATTTGCTGTAATTCTTCGACGGCGATGCTGTCCAGCGCGCGCGTGGGCGGGCGCACGGTGGTGTGTTGGATAATGCCTTGCGCTTTCAAATTGTGCTTCATCGCTGACACGCCTAGTCCCGGTTGCAACTCAAAACGAATCAGCGGCAAAGCGCGATTGAAGGCGGCGCGGGCTTCGGCGAGCTTTCCCGCTTCGTACAAATTCCAAACCTGCACAAACATTGGCATCAGATCGCTGCCCGGCATCGTGCCGCGCGCACCGCGCTGCAATTCTTCGAGAAAGAAATGCCCGTTCAAGCCACCGAAGATCGTGAGCGAATCGCCGCACGCCTGTTTGACTTCGGTGACTTTCATCGCGGTGGGAGGCGCTTCGACTTTGGTGAGTTTGACGTTCGCGCATTCCTTTGCCATCCGCGCCATTTGCGCTGCGCCGATGTTCACGCCGGTCAATAACGGGGCGTCCTGAATCATAATTGGAATCGAAACCGCATCGGAAATGGCTTGGTAATAGCCGAACAAATCTTCGGCAGAAGGCTTCAGAAAATACGGCGGCAGAATCATCAACCCATCTGCGCCTGCGTCTTGCGCAGCTTTGGAAATCTGCACAGCAACGTGCGTTCCGGTGTGTCCGGTCGAAACAAAGACGGGAACGCGCCCGCGCACTTCTTTGATAATCAACGGCATCAGACGCGCTTTTTCCGTTTCGCTGAGCGCATAGCCTTCGCTCGCGTTGCCGAAAATCGCCATGCCTTGCACGCCGCAATCAATCAGGTAATTGATAAGCGATAGTTGGCTCGTCTCGTCAATTTCATACTGCGCATCAAACGGTGTGATGGCGATGGGAAAAATGCCTTCGTATTTATCACTCATTCCAACAAATCCTTTTTCATCCTAGCAATTCTCAATTGGAAAAATCAGTTCGCGCCGTAGGGAGTGACGACGCGCATTCTTCCTTTTTCCTTATTCCTTATTCATTGTTTTCGGGGGACATCCTCGTCAAACAATGAAGAATGAAAAAGGAAGAAAGAAGAATTTTGTTACCACCTGTCCAAACTGAGAATTGCTGTTTTCATCCACAAAGTCACACGAAGCACCACGAAGATTTGGCCGTCTTCGTGTTACTTCGTGGAAAAAATTATGCGACAAACGGTTGTAATTTTTCTTCGTCAATTTCAATGCCCAGACCAACACCATCGGGGATGCCGACGACGCCAGCGCCAACGGGCAACGAAGCTTTTAATAAAGTTTCTGCGACTTGCCAAACTTTCGGATTGCATTCCACCAACATCAGATTTGGAATTGCCGCCGCGACGTGCAGTGCCGCCGCGATCTGCACGCCTAAGCCAATGCTGATATGAAACGCGACAGGGACGTTGTGCAGTTCCGCCAGCGCACAAAGCTTCATGCCTTCCGTGATGCCGCTGCGTCCGATGTCGGGTTGCAGAATTTCGACTGCGCCTGCGTCAAAGAACGGCCTCATCTCCCACCGCGTGCGCCAGCATTCGCCAATCGCAACAGGCGTATCAATGCTGGCCGCGAGCCGCGCGTGACCGTTCACATCTTCGGGTTTCAGTGGAGCCTCGAACCACGTTGCTCGGCGCGCATCCAGTTCGCGCCCGAAGCGCACCGCTTCGGCTTGTTCCATGCGCCACAACACATCCAGCATCAATTTGGTTTTGTCGCCCAATCGTGCGCGCAAGCCGTCGTGCAATTGCAACAACGCTTCAGGCGTGTCGTCCATGAAGAGCTTGAACGCATTGAAGCCGCGCTGTTGATACGCTGCCGCTTGTACAATGCGCGCTTCGTCATCCGCGCCCGACAAGCCCGAAACATACGCGGGCAATTCCGTCACAAACGGCCCGCCGAGCAGATCGCAAACGCGCGTCTGTAACGCTTTGCCTTTGATGTCCCAGAGCGCCGTGTCAATCCCGGCCATCGCGTCGAGCAAGAACGATCCGACGTGACCGCGCACGCGCATCGCGTTGTACATCCGCGCCCACAATCGTTCGTGCGCCATCGCGTCTTCGCCCAATAAAATCGGGGCTAAAATCGTTTTCGTAATCGTGCAAACCACTTCGGGCGCGACGGGCGCTTGCGCTTCGCCCCAGCCGACAATCCCGGCGTCGGTTTCGATTTTGAGGAGCGCGGTTTCGATCTTTGTCGAGTACAACGTTTGATACGTCGCCGCAAATCGGTAATCGCTCGCACCTGCCTGCAACGGCGCAGGCGAGCCAGCCGTGCCGCGCGCGTCTGTCAAATCGCGCGGAATCTTAATCGCGTAGGCGGTGACGTTTGTAATCTTCATTTCTGTTGCAACTGCTCCATCGAAATCGTCTTGTCGCTGACGAGCGCACGCACGCACAGATACGCCAGCGGATGCAGCACGCCCATTACGAACAGCAGCGGCGTGTACGAATACTTATCAATCACGTAGCCCGCGAGCGTCGTGAACAGCGCGCCGCCAATGCCGCCGCCCGTCGCGACGATGCCGTGAACCGAGCCGACGACCGCGCGCGGAAAAATGTCTACCGTCAGCGTAATCAAATTCGTCTTCCAGCAATTGTGTGCGCCGAGGACAAAGCTGATGAGCGCCAATGAAATCGCAGTTCCCGGTTTGAAGACAAGCAGCAAGCCAATCGGCATCACCAATGCAGACGCGGCCATCACGAGTTTGCGCGCCGTGACGGCGTCCAGTTTGTTCGCAATCAGCTTGCCCGAATACCAGCCACCGAGAATCGAACCGATGTCGGAAAACAGATACGGAATCCAAACGACGTAGCTCATGTGCTGTTCGCTCAGGCCGCGCTGCTCGGTCAAATATTTCGGCAGCCACAACAAATAAAACCACCACACCGGATCAGAAATAATGCGCGCCAGCAACAAACCCCAGGTTTGCGGGAAGCGGAAGAAGTCGAGCCACCGATGAGACGCTGCGACAGGATGAGCGGGCGACGCGACGACAGTTTCGGTCTCGCGCAGCAAGGCGAGTTCTTCTTTTGAGACGCGCGGATGTTGTTCGGGCAGGTGATAAAACCAGAACCACGCGACGGCCCAGAGCAAGCCCAGCGCGCCCGTGAACAAAAACGCCGAACGCCAGCCCCATTGATCCGCCATCCAAATCACGAGCGGCGGCGTGATGACTGCGCCTGTCACCGAACCCGCTTGTACCAAACCGTTGAGCGTGCCGCGATCTCGTGGCGGAAACCATTCTGCCGCGACTTTTTGTGCGCCGACGAAGTTCGCCGACTCCGCCGTGCCGAGCAAAAAGCGAAATGCGCCAAAGCCAAAGGCGGAACTCGCCAGCGCGTGCAGCATGGCCGCGATTGACCACCATACCGCCGCGACGCCGTAAATCAGCTTCGTGCCGTAGCGATCAATCAACAGACCCGCGCCAATGAACATCAACGTGTACGGAATCAAAAACGCATTGGAGATCCAACCGTATTCTGAATTGGAAATGCCCAACTCCTTCGACAAACGCGGCATCAACACCGCCAGCGTTTGCCGATCCATGTAGTTGATGACCGTACTCAAAAAGACGAGTCCGGCAATCCACCAGCGCAAATTCGGGAGCGGCTGTTTCATCAGGCGTAACAGCGCACTTCAAACACGCGCGCGAGCTTGTCGCCATTGGTTTCTTTGACGTGCAGGCGAATGCGCTTGGCGTTCACGGCGGCGAATTGGTGGCGACAGAGTCGTTGATGATTATTGTCCACGCTGGCCAATTCGACCCAGTCTTTGCCGTCTTCGGCTTGATAAAGCAACGAATATTTCTTGACCGTTTCGGGCTGCGGCGCGCGAATGATGCCTTTGTTGGCGGCGTCGGATGACGATAACGTCAATTCACGGATGAAGCCGGAATCAAAGGTGAGTTGCACTTGTTTGAGCGATTGCGGTTGGTCCCACGCGAGTTCGAGCCACGCGCCATCGCTGCCCAACGGAGCCGCCCACTGATTCGGATAATCCGGCAACGTGCGCGTCCAACCATTCAGGACGTGCGATGGAGAACAATTCGCATCTTCGCCGGATGCCGTGACTTTGGCATTACGCGCCAGATCAAGCGGGTCTTC
>CAZWAK010000157.1:0-19316 GCA_964631865.1 uncultured Heliobacteriaceae bacterium
GGCGGGAAAACCCGCCAGCGCCAAACTCACCTACATCTGGGCGATTTCCAGCGGCGAAATCGTGAGCGGGCAAGGCACGAATGTCATTCAAATCAAAACCGACAATTTAGGCGGCGACTATGTCACGGCGACGGTCGAAGTAAAAGGTTTGCCCGCCGCTTGTGCAACGAGCAAAGCGGAATCGTTTGCGGTCAAGTTCGGCTGCCCGACCTTCAAGCTGGAAGTGCCGCCCGCGCCCGTCGAAGAAGGTCAGCCCGCGATTCTAACGGCCAGAGTCGAAGGCAGCGGAGCCAGCCGCGCGACGTTTCATTGGATGGTGTCGGCGGGCAAGATTCGACGCGGGCAGGCGACGGCGGTCATCGAAGTGGACACGAGCAAATTGGGCGGCGTCGGAATCTTAGCCGCCGTCGAACTCGGCGGCCTGGCTCCGGCGTGCCGAATGAATGAAGTGGTGGCCGTGATGATTGCGAAGAAAGGCAGCAAGAAGGCAAAGGCACGCGAGATCGCAACACAGCGAGGAGGCTGAACATTTGCTCGGCCTTTGCTTGTACATTAGAATCGCAGCGTGATTACAAAGAACCTGCATCCACTAATGAGGTAAATAAGATGCTTACGGAAGAAGTCGCTGCCGTTGAAGAAACCGAAGAGGCTGAAGAAATGCCGTCCTTTAATCATAGCTATCTTTGTTGGCAAATCTTGCAAAGTTTGGCGCAGAATGAGGGCGTTATGCCGCTGCCCGAATTAACGTTGAATATCGGGAACGGGATCACACCTGACATTTCGGTCTTTCCCAAAGAGCTTATCAAACCCAACTTTCTCCGCGATATTCCCAAATATCCAACGATGCCGCTGCTCGCCATCGAAATCGTGTCTGCCAGTCAAAACATTCAAGACTTGTTGGAAAAGGCGCAGCTTTTGGTTGAAAACGGCGTGAAGTCGGTGTGGACGATTGAGCCGTTTAGTAACACGATTTTCGTTACGACCAAAGAAGGCGAAAAACGCTTTCACGACCAGGAAATCGAAAGCGAAGGCATCAAGGTGGATTTTCGCCAGATCTTCGCGGTGAACTAACGCGCAACTTCCCTACCAGTAATTTCGGCTCCCCTCAAACAAATAATGCTACTGCGCTTGTCGCGGCGGCGGCAACGGCTGCGTTTCCTGCTCCGTGATGCTGGGCGGCACGTATGGATGCGCAGACGTAGCCTCAGCCAGCGGATTGGTGCGCGGCAACGGGGTGTGCGTAGCCGTTGATTGCGATGGCGTGTGAAATGCGGCGGGTTGCGGCGGAGTATACATTTGCGCGGTTGGCTGTGGGTGGCGCTGATCGAATTCGCGTTGCTTTGCGCGAAAATACAACACCGACCAGATAATGCCGAGCGGCATCAGGATCGCCGCCAAGCCGGCCAAGCGTCCGCCCGCCAACACGCCTAACACCGGGATGGCAAAAATGAACGACAAAATCGAAGCGATCATTTGTTGACTCGGCGGTAGCTTGTTCCAGAAGCTGCGCGCCGTTGATGTAGATGTAGTCTCAGCATACAGCGGCGGCGGCGTCAGCGGGGCTGTGCCGCCAGTCGCCACGTAGGTGGTCACGGGCGTCAGGGCTAAACCGCAACTGCGGCAAAATTTTGTGGTCTCGATCACTTGTGTTCCGCAACGTGGGCAATACATACTTGGCGCTCCTTCTCAAATCGAAGCGCAATTATGAAACAACCCGAAGCAAAGAACAAAAGAATCAACATCTGGCAGTATCAATTTATTTTGGCGCGTCGTTTGGCGTGGTGGGGTGCGCTCAGCTTTGCGGTTGGCATTCCGACGCTATTGATGGAGCCAGCCTTGCGCGGCTTCGGCATTCAAGCGATGGTGTGGGGCGTGGTGGACGCAGCCATTGCCGTCGGCGGGAGTTGGCTTGTGCTGCGACGGCGCAAAGCCTTGCCCGATCCGCAGGCCAAAGAAGCGGTCGAAAAAGAAGCCAGCAAATTGCGGCGTTTGTTGTGGTGGATGGTTCCGCTGGATGTGGTTTACGTGTTGGTCGGTTTGGCGCTGGCGTTTACGTGGGGGCGCAAAGATACGTGGTGGATGGGCACGGGCCTCGGCATTGTCGTGCAAGGCGCGTTTCTGCTAGGCTTTGACTGGTATCACGCGAAAAATGTGCCTGCGAATTAGGAGGACTTATGGTGGCAAATCTAAAAGAACCCTATCGGCCTTTCTACACCTTAGAAGAATATTTCCTGCTTGAAACAGGAAGTGATCGGAGATTCGAGTACTGGGATGGTGATATCCGTTGTATGAGTGGCGGAACAAAACAACATGCAATTATCGGCAGTAACATTCACCGAGAGTTGAGCAGTATCCTCAAGGGATCAAAATGTCGAGCTTTTACCGAAGGCACGCCGATTAGAACGCCTTCTCTACCGCCGTACCGTTACCCGGATACGAGCGTTGTTTGCGGCGAAATGCAGTTTCAATCGTTTGAGGGAATCGAAGCATTAGTAAATCCGACGCTCGTCGTCGAAGTGCTCTCCGCAGGGACGGAAAAAGCAGATCGCAATGAAAAGAAAGACGCGTATCAAGCTTTGCCTTCAGTCAAGGAATATCTCCTTGTCTCGCAAACTGCCCATCACGTCACGCGCTTCTCCCGTCACGGCGAATTTTGGCATCGCGAAGAGTTTAGCGGCCTCGACACGGTCGTTCCGCTTCCAAGTTTGAATTGCGATCTCGTCCTCCGCGATATTTACGAAGGAGTCATGTTTGAATAACCTTATGAACCGTTTTGCAAAATTTGCCTGGGGCGTGTTGGCCTACAACATCGCCGTCGTCGTCTGGGGCGCGTATGTGCGCGCGAGCAAGTCGGGCGCGGGTTGTGGCGAGCACTGGCCGGATTGCAATGGCCAGATCATTCCGCTCGCGCCGACGATGAAAACCCTCGTGGAATTCACACATCGCACGACTTCCGCGCTGGCGGGCATCCTCGTGATCGGGCTGCTCGTGTGGGCGTTTCGCGCGTTTGCGAAAGGGCACATCGTTCGTTTGGGCGCGGTGCTGTCGTTCGTCTTCATCGTCATCGAAGGCTTGATTGGCGCAGTGTTGGTGAAGAAAGGCTTGGTCGCCGAAAACGATTCGGTCGCACGCGCCGTGGTGATTTCCGTGCATCTCGCCAACACGTTAATTTTGCTCGCCGTGTTAGCGTTGACGGCGTGGTGGGCGACGACGAAAAAAGACGTGGGTACACCGTTGCAATTCGCGGGGAACGCAAAACCTGCCTTGATTTTGGGTGCGTGTTTGTTAGCGGTCGTGTTGCTCAGCGTGACGGGGGCGATCACGGCGCTCGGCGCGACGCTGTTTCCGGTCAACTCCCTGGCGGAAGGCTTGGCGCGCGATTTGTCGCCGCGTCATTTTCTCGAAAGCCTGATCTGGATTCACCCCGTCGCGGCGGTGTTGTTCGGGCTGGTCATTACGTTTTGCGTCGTGTTCATCGGGGCGCTGCGTCAGGGCGCGGCCATCGCGGCGATGACGAAACTGCAAATCGGTTTGGTCGTCGCGCAGTTGATTTTGGGCGGCGTGAATTTACTCTTGCACGCGCCGGTTTGGTTGCAACTTGTGCATTTGCTGATGGCGGATTTGGTGTGGGTGAATTTGGTGCTCTTTACGGCGGCGGTGCTGACAGTCGAAAAAGCCCTCGCGCCTGCCCACGAGGCGCAACAACCCGAATGGGCAGCGGCGATTCGCTAACGCAAAAAACCAGTCGCATAACAAAAGGCGTGCAACTCATCACCTGAGTTCACGCCTTTTCGTTTTGATCGTGCGGCCTGACTTAGCGGTCGTATCGCTTGAACAACAACGCCGCATTCGTGCCGCCGAAGCCGAAGCTGTTCGACAGCGCGTATTCGAGCAGCGTCGGACGCGCCACATTCGGCACGCAATCCAAATCGCATTCCGGGTCCGGGTTTTCGTAATTGATGGTCGGCGGAATGATCTGATGAGACAGCGCCAACGCCGTAATGCCCGCCTCCAGACCGCCCGCGCCGCCCAACAAATGCCCGGTCATGGATTTGGTCGAACTGATGACCAGCTTGTATGCGTGTTCGCCAAAGGCAGCCTTGATGGCCTTCGTTTCGTTGACATCACCAACGGGCGTTGAAGTGCCGTGTGTGTTGATGTAGGCAACCTGTTCGGCTTGAATGCCCGCGTCTTTGATGGTCTTGAGCATCACGCGGCGCGGCCCGTCCATATCGGGCATCGTGATGTGAAACGCATCGCTCGTCATGCCGTAGCCAACGAGTTCGGCATAAATCTTCGCGCCGCGCGCTTTCGCATGTTCGAGTTCTTCGAGCACGAAAATCCCTGCGCCTTCGCCGATCACGAAGCCGTCGCGCTCTTTGTCGAAAGGCCGCGAAGCGTGCGCCGGATCGTCGTTGCGCGTCGAAAGCGCGTGCATCGAAGCAAAGCCCCCGACCGACATCGGCGTGATCGCGCCTTCGCTGCCGCCGCAAATCATCGCCACGGCATCGCCGCGTTCGATAATGCGGAAGCTGTCGCCGATGGCGTGCGCGCCCGTGCTGCACGCGGTCGCGGTCGCCGAGTTCGGGCCTTTTGCGCCGGTCATAATCGAGACATGACCGGAGGCTAAATTCACGATTGAAGCCGGAATAAAGAACGGCGAAATGCGGCTCGGCCCACCTTCCAGCATCTTCGTGTGTTCGCGCTCGAAGACGCCGAAACCGCCGATGCCGCTGCCGATGTAGACGCCGATTTCCTCCGCGATGTCCGGCGTGACTTGCAAGCCCGAATCGGCCAACGCCTCCTTCGCCGCCGCGATGGCGAAGAAAATGTAGTAATCCATTTTCTTCACTTCTTTTTTCTCGACGTAATTCAGCGGATCGAAATTCTTGGTTTCAGCCGCAAATTTGACTTTGTGCTGGCTGGTGTCAAACCGCGTGATGTAATCCACGCCGCTCTTCCCGGCCAACAATCCAGCCCAGGTTTCTTCGGTGGTATTGCCGAGCGGGCTGACCAGGCCGATACCAGTAATGACAACACGTTTTTTTACAATAACGTTGCTCACGGATTGTCTTCCTTTTGAGTGAAAAAACTAAACCACGAAAAGCTCATGGGTGCAAACGAGCCAGGCACAACAAAGGTTCTTCGTCACCATCAGATTTTCGTGGTTCGATCTGGGGCTTACTTGAGATGCTTTTCGATGTACTCAATTGCGTCGCGCACGCTTTGAATCTTCTCGGCATCTTCGTCGGGGATTTCGACGCCAAATTCTTCTTCAAAACGCATCACGAGTTCGACGTTGTCGAGCGAATCCGCGCCGAGGTCGTCCACGAAGCGCGCGTTGGGGGTCACTTCGGACTCTTCGACACCGAGTTCATCCACGATGATCTGTTTGACTTTCTCTTCAATTGATTCTGACATTAGTTCCTCCGTTAGAATTCGGAATTCGGAATTCGGAATTCGGAAGTTTGGGGAAACACTTTCTGACTTCCGACTTCTGATCTCCGACTTCTCTTCACATATACATTCCGCCATTTACATTCAGTACCTGGCCAGTGATATAGCCTGCCTCATCTGAGGCTAAAAATGCAACCGCTGCGGCCACGTCCCGATCCGTGCCGGGACGCTTGAGCGGAATTTGATTGAGCATCGCCTCTTTCGCTGCCTCGGGCAACACGGCGGTCATCGGCGTTTCGATGTAGCCGGGCGCGATGGCATTCACGGTGATGTTGCGCGCCGCATATTCACGCGCGACGGCTTTTGTGAAGCCGATGATGCCGGCCTTCGCCGAAATGTAATTCACTTGCCCCGGATTGCCGGATTGCGCAACGACCGATGTCAAATTGATGATGCGGCCTTTGCGCGCTTTCGTCATCATCGGCAAAACCTGTTGCGTCAGCACAAACACGCCCGTCAAATTTGTCTGAATCACCGCGTCCCAATCTTCGCGTTTCATCCGCAGCAGCAAACCGTCGCGCGTGATCGCGGCGTTGTTGACGAGAATGCTGATCGCGCCGAGTTCTGCTGCGACTTTGGCAACGGCGGCTTTGATGTCGTCTTCGCTGCCCAAATCGCCGGGCACGGCGAGCGCGCGGCGTCCGAGGGTTTTGATTTCTTCCGCGACCGCTTCGCATTTGTCGAGCGAACGCGCCATCACAGCGACATCGGCTCCGGCTTCGGCGAGAGCTAACGCCGTCGCGCGCCCGATGCCCTGCGAGCCGCCCGTGACGAGTGCGATTTGTCCTGTGAGATCAAACATACTTTTCTGTATACAACTCAAGACTTGGCAACAGGCGTCAAGAGTTCAAGCTTCAGCTTGGTTTTATGCTGCACGAGCGTACCGCCAAGCTGAAGCTTGAACTCTTAACGCCTGTATTCGCGCGCTTTCGATACCTCTCAGCATTATTCAATTCCTTACCTTGCCCAAAGTGTCTTCCAAACTCGCCGCATTCTCAACATTCAGCAATCGCACTTCTTTGCTGACGCCTTTCACCAGACCGCATAACACTTTGCCCGGCCCCACTTCGATGAACGTGTCCACGCCTTCCGCCATCATCTTCTCGACGCTTTCCGTCCAGCGTACGGACGATGAAACCTGTCGAATCAACCCAGCGCGTGCGACATCGCCGGACGTCACCACATCCGCGTCCACATTGTTCACGAGCGGCGTCGCAAGATCGCTGAAAGTAGCGGCATTCAACGTCGGAGTCAATTGCTCCTGCGCGGGTAGCATCAACGCACAATGAAACGGCGCGCTGACTTTGAGCGGGATTGCGCGTTTCGCGCCCATTTCCGTGCATTTCGCGCAGGCGCGTTCGACGGCTTCTTTGTGCCCGGCGATGACGGTTTGCACAGGCGTATTGAAATTCGCGGGCGAGCAGATTTGATCTTCGGCAGCCGCGGCACAGGCTTCCGTAACTTTCGCCGCATCGAGTCCTAAAATCGCGGCCATCGCGCCGACGCCGACCGGCACCGCTTCCTGCATCAATTCGCCGCGTCGCCGCACGATTTTGACAGCATCCGTCAAGCTCAATGCGCCCGCCGCAACCAACGCGGAATATTCGCCGAGGCTATGACCGGCGACAAAATCGGGCGTGATTCCCTGCTCCGCTAAAACACGAAACGCAGCTATTGACGCGGTCAAAATCGCGGGCTGCGTGTTCGCCGTCAATTGCAAATCTTCTTCCGGCCCGTGGAAGCAAAGCTCGCTGATCGCAAAGCCGAGCGCGGCGTCCGCTTCGTCAAACACAGCTTGCGCCGCAGGAAAATTCTCGGCGAGTTCGCGCCCCATGCCTGCGTGTTGGGAGCCTTGTCCGGGAAAGATGAATGCGAGTTTGTTCATAGGTGGTCGGTGGTTGGTGGTTGGTGATCGGTGGTCAGCGAAAGGTTCAACTGACCACCGATCACCAACCACCGGCCACCCGAATTACCAGCGCATCAACACGCCGCCCCACGTCACGCCTGCGCCAAACGAGGTCATCAGCAAATTTGTGCCGGGCTTCAAGCGTCCGGCTTCGACCAGTTCGTCCAAACAAATCGGAATCGAAGCCGCCGACGTGTTGCCGGTGTGTGCGATGTTCGAGTAGACCTTTTCTGACGGCACGCCGAGGCGATCTGCGACGGCATCCGTGATGCGTTGATTGGCTTGATGCGGGACGAAGAGATCAATGTCGTTGATGGTCATTTTGTGCTCGTCCAACAACAGCCGCGCCGTTTCTTCCATCGAACGCACGGCGACTTTGAAAAGCTCGTTGCCCTTCATCTTGATGAAATGCTGGCGTCCGTCTACCGACTCGTGCGAGGCGGGAATCTTCGTGCCGCCGCCGGGAATGTAGAGCACGGGCGCGAGATCGCCGTCCGATTGAATGCGCGTCGCCAAGACGCCGCGTGTCGGATCAGTCGAGCGTTGCACGACGGCTGCGCCTGCACCATCGCCGAACAACACGCAGGTCGCGCGGTCCGTGAAATCCATGTACCGCGACAAGACTTCGACGCCGATGACCAATACGTTTTGGTATAGCCCACTTGAGATGAACTGATTGGCGACCGTGAGGCTGTACAAAAAGCCCGAACACGCCGCGACGAGATCAAACGCGGCGGCTTTCTTCGCGCCTAATTGCGATTGAATCAGGACAGCGGTCGAAGGCAACGCCTGATCCGGGCAGACGGTGGCGCAAATGATTAAGTCGAGGTCTTCCGGTTTGACGTTGGCGCGGGCGAGCGCCTGGCGCGCGGCGGCAGTGGCAAAGGTGGATGAGCATTCGCCTTCGATGGCGTGATGCCGTGCGCGGATGCCGGTGCGCGTAGTGATCCATTCGTCGGAGGTTTCCACGATCTTTTCCAGGTCATCGTTGGTGACGATATGCGTGGGCAAAGACCGTCCGGTTCCGGTAATAATTGCTTGATAACTGCTCATAAGTTTGGGGATAACACACTTCGCCAGCCTGTGCAATGGCAGTGCAACTTATGTGGATGCTAATTCATTGATGTCGTTTTCAATGCGTTCGTTCAGTTTGGCTTCGTAAAATTCGCGCGCCACTCGGATCGCATTTTTGATCGCTTTGCCGTTGGAACTGCCGTGACAAATCACGACGATTTGTTTTGTGCCCAACAGCGGCGCACCGCCGAACTCCGAGTAATCCAAGCGCTTTTTGACACTTAAAAATGCAGGTCGTGAAAGCAACGCGCCGGCTTGCGTCACAATCGTTTGTCCCAGTTCCGTTTTGAGCAAGCCCATAATCGCGGCAATCAATCCTTCGCTGGTTTTGAGGATGACGTTGCCAGTGAAGCCATCGCAAACTATCACATCCACTTCGCCCGTGTAAATATCGCGGCCTTCGACGTTGCCGATGAAATTGACGGGGGCTGCGCGCAGCAATTTGCCCGCCTCTTTCGTGAGCGGATTGCCTTTGACTTCCTCTTCGCCAATGCTCATCAAACCGACTTTGGGATTGCGCACGCCGAGGATTTGCCGCGAGTAAATCGAACCCATCACGGCGAATTCAATCAACTGCTCCGGTTTGCATTCGGCATTCGCGCCCACGTCCAACAGCACGCAGCCGTGATCGCCGAGCGTCGGGAACACTGCCGACAACGCGGGACGATCCACCGCAGGCAATGTGCCGATGACGAGCTTCGCGGTTGCCATCACTGCGCCCGTATTGCCTGCGCTGACCATGCCGTGTGCTTTGCCATCGCGCACCAACCGCGCGGCCACACGAATGGTCGAATCTTTTTTCTTGCGCACGGCTTGCGCGACCGGTTCATCCATCGTGATGAATTCGGTGGCGTGGACGATTTCGATGTTCAGTCGTTTGGCCAGTTGCGCGTCATACACGCGGCGGGATTTCGGATGGTAGGTCAGGCCGTGCCGCTGTAATTCGGGCACGATGCGGTCTGCGGGGCCAACCAGTATGACCCCGACGCGCAACTCGCGGGCTGCCATCAACGCGCCTTCGACTTCGGCAACAGGGGCGTGATCGCCGCCCATCGCGTCCACAGCAATTTTGGTGAGCATAGCGATGCGAAGCTGGGGAATGCAGCGTGAATAGAGAAACAGGATGAAAGTTCTGCGGGCAATGAATTGACGAGAACCTTCATCCTGCGAAGAGCGTTAGCTTTCGGTACCTTCGTTAATTTCGATGACCTGCCGCGTGCCGTAGTAACCGCAATACGGGCACACGCGATGGGGCATGCGCAGGTTTTGACAATTGGAACATTTCACGAGTTGCACCGCTTCCAGTGCATCGTGCGCGCGCCGCATGCGACCGCGCGATTTTGAGTGACGTCGTTTGGGATTCGGCATTAAATAACTCCTTAAATAGCGATCAGCTTATTCTTTCAAATCAGCCAGGCCTTGCCAACGCGGATCAACCGGCGGTGGGCAAGTGCAGGACTCTACATTCCAATTCGTGCCGCACTGCGGACATAAGCCTTTGCAGTCCGCCGTGCATAAAACGCGCGTGGGCAGGCTTAATTCCAACTGCTCCAGCACCAACTCATTGAGGTCAATGCGGTCGTTCTGGTACGTCGAAACATCGAGATCGCGTTCCAGCAATTCGGTTTCGCCGCTGTGCTGCGCCTGCGCGTCTTCTGGCAAAAAATAAAGATCAAACTCGTTGTCAATCGGCAGCGTCACGGTTTCCAAACAGCGGTCACAATCCAGTGTCAGTCGTGCCTGCAAATTCCCTTTCACGCGCATCTCCAAGCCCAGTGCGGTCACGCGGCCCTGCACGGTCGGGAGTTGCTGAAAGGTGAAGACGTGCGCGGACAAATCCAGTTCGTCCGTTTCGTATTGATGCTCGAATTTCAGCCCGTCTGCGGGCAAATGCGTGAGTACAATGAGCATACGCGCGCCTCCGACAAAAGGGGGAATTATATCGTCGGACAGCCGTTTGTCAACCAAGCCGTTCACGTGTAAACTGTGCGCTTCTTTACCGGCTCAGTGGCGCAGGCAACCAGCTTGCGCCACTCCTATTTGAGGGACATCCGCTATGGGTCAGAAAATTCGCGCCCTCGTGGCAGGCGCAACCGGTTACTCAGGAGTGGAATTGATCCGCTTGCTGCTGCGCCATCCGCACATCGAATTGGTCGGAGCCTTCGCCTCGCGCACGGCAGAAACGCAACCGCTCAGTGCAGTGCATCCACAATTGACGGGGCAGACCGGATTGAAATGCCAGCCCTACGATGAGAAAACCGTCGCGCAATTGGAAGCCGAATTGATCTTCCTCGCCACGCCGAATGAATTCTCGAACGAGATCGTGCCGGGGCTGCTGAAAGCGGGCGCAACTGTCGTGGATTTGAGTGGCGCGTGGCGCTTGAAAGACGCAGCGTTGTACCCGAAGTTTTACGGCTTCGAGTCGCATGATCCCAAGCTGCTCAAGCAAGCCGTTTATGGTTTGACCGAATTTGCTTACGAAGAATTGCGCGGCGCGAAGCTGATTGCGAATCCGGGTTGCTACCCGACGACGATTCAAATTCCGCTGATCCCGTTGCTGCGCGCGGGGCTGATTGATTTGTCGCAAACGATCATCTGCGACTCCAAATCGGGCGTCTCCGGCGCGGGCAAAGCGCCGAACGCAGGCACGCATTTCGTCGAGGTGTCGGAAAGCTTCAAAGCCTACAACGTCTTCAAGCATCGCCACGCGCCCGAAATCGCACAAGGTCTGGGCCTCGAATTTGCGCCGAGCAAATTGATTTTCACGCCGCATCTGCTGCCGATCAATCGCGGCATCCTTTCGACGATTTATGTGAAGTTACAAGCAGGCGTCACGCGCGAAGCGCTTCATAACGTTTGGCAGGAAACCTTCGCAGACAAACCGTTCGTGCGCGTGTTTGCGGGGGCGCAATTGCCCGAAATCAAGTTTGCCGCGAACACGCCGTTCTGCGACATCGGCTGCGTCGTCAGCGAACAGCAAGCGGTCATCATTTCCGCCGAAGACAACTTGCTGAAAGGCGCGGCGAGTCAGGCGCTGCAAAACGCGAACGTGGCGTTGGACTTCGATGAGGGCGCAGGAATTTTATGAAGTCAGTCATCAAACTCGGCGGCAGCGTGCTGATGGATAACGCGCTGCGACTGAAATTAGTGCTTCAAATTATCGAACTGCGCCGCAACGGGATCCACACGGTTCTCGTTCACGGCGGCGGCAAACAGATTGCCGAAATGCTCACGCGGCTGAACATCGAATCGCGGTTTCACGACGGCTTGCGCATCACGGATGCCGCCGCGCGCGACGTGATTCAAATGGTGCTCGCGGGCAAAGTCGGCAAAGATTTGGTGGCGGATTTGGCGCGGCTCAGTGTGCCTGCGGTGAGCTTTGCGGGCGGCGACGCGATGAGCTTTTTGTCTACGAAATTGAAAGCTGACGATGGAACCGACTTAGGCTTCGTAGGCCAAATCGCGCGTACCGACGGCAGGTTAATTGACGCGGTGTTAGGCATCAACGCAATTCCGGTGATCGCGTGTTTGGCTTTGAGTACACACGATTTCAGCTATCACAACATCAACGGCGATCAGATGGCCGCAGCGGTTGCGCCCGCGTGTCACGCCGAAGAATTGATCTTTGTCACCGACGTTGGCGGCGTCAAAGATGAACACGGCGCGACGATTGCAAACCTCAATCGGGAGCGCATCCACGAACTGCTCGACAGCGGCATCGCGCACGGCGGGATGCGACCGAAGTTGCGCGCTTGCTTGTCGGCATTGGAGGCGGGCGTACAACGAATTTTGATTATCGGCGCGGCGGAGGAAAACTCTCTGCTCCGCGCCTGCTTGCAACAAGAAGCGATTGGAACCGTGATTTCGTAATATGCCTGAATACCTATTTGTTTGTGGCACGCTGCGCCGCGCGATGTGGCCGAAGATTCCGCCCGAAATCGCGGCATTGATGCAAAGCTTGCGCTTCGTCGGCCTCGGCAAAATTCGCGGGCAGTTGTTTGATCTGGGCGAATATCCCGGCGGCGTGGTCGGCGAGCATTTCGAGACGCATATCGTCGGCGAAGTGTACGAATTGCTGGAGCCGCGTGAAGTCTTTGCGGTGCTTGATGTGTACGAAGGGTTCGTGCCCGGCGAACTCGAAGCCAGTTTGTTCGCGCGCGTCCAAGCGCCTGCGACATTGTCCGATGGCAGTCAGCTTGTATGCTGGCTCTATGCCTATAACGATTGGGTCGCCACGGGGCGATTGATTGCAGGCGGCGATTATTTGGAGTATTTGCAAACACGATAACTTTTGGAGGTAATCAACAAACCTGAGATGGCAACTGAAAGATTCGATCTGAACCAAGTGCGACAACTCGAAGAGAAGTACATTATGACGACCTACGCGCGCCAGCCCGTGCTATTTGTGCGCGGCGAACGTTCGACGTTGTACGATTCCGACGGCAATGCCTATCTGGATTTTATTTCCGGCATCGGCGTGAATGTGCTGGGCTACGATCATCCGCGCATCCGGCGCGTGCTCGGCGAACAGGCGTCGCTGATGCACACCTCGAATCTTTACTATCATCCGTATCAAGGCCAATTGGCCGAGCAATTGACGCAAGCCTCCGGTTTGGCGCGCGCGTTCTTTTGCAACAGCGGAACCGAAACTGCCGAAGCCGCACTGAAGCTTTCGCGCGCGTGGCAACGACGACAAGGCCGCGAGAACAAATATGAATTCGTTTCGCTGACGGGTTCATTTCACGGACGTTCGATGGGATCGTTGTCGGTCACAGCGCAACAAAAATATCGTGAACCGTTTGAGCCGTTAGTGCCAGGCTGCCACTTCATCAAGGCCGGCGATCACGACGAAGCGCGGCGCGTCATCAATGAACGCACCGCCGCCGTCATCGTCGAAACCATTCAAGGCGAAGGCGGCGTGCGTCCGCAATCGTCCGAGTATTTGCAAACTTTGCGCGATGCGTGCGACGCGGTGGATGCGTTGTTGATTGTGGACGAAGTGCAATGCGGCTTGGGGCGCACGGGCAAGATTTTTGCGTATCAACATTCGCCGATTCAGGCGGATATTTTGACCGTCGCCAAACCGCTCGGCTTAGGCGTCCCGCTCGGCGCGATTGTCGTCGGCGAAAAAGCGGTAGACGGTTTCCGCCCCGGCGATCACGGCACGACGTTTGGCGGCGGCCCGCTCGCGTGTCGGTTGAGCTTGGAATTCTTTGACGAACTCAACGAAGGCCAGTTGTTGCAACACGTCAATGACACGGGCGCATACTTCAAACAAAAGTTGCTGCAATTGCAGGAATCGTATTCGACCGTCATCAAAGAAGTGCGCGCAATGGGCTTGATGGTCGGCGTCGAGTTGACGTTCCCGACCAAAAACTTCCCGGCCAAGATGCTCGAACGCGGCTTCCTGATGAACAGCACGAACGAGACGACGTGTCGGTTCCTGCCGCCGTACATCATCACGAAAGCCGAGATTGATGCGATGCTGACAGCGTGGGAGGAAGTGTTGGTGGAGGAGGCGAAAGAAAGTTAGTATAGGAGCTATGGGAGTTATGGGAGCCATAGGACTTATAGAGCGATGATCCTATGAGCCCCATAAGCCCTATAGTTCCTATCACGCAACAAACCCGATGGCTATCCTAATCCGCAAAGCCAAAACCAAAGACGCCACGCAAATTCACTGGCTCATCAACAACTACGCGCGGCAGGAGCAGATGTTGCCGCGCTCGTTGCTGAGCATTTATGAAAACATCCGCGACTTTCACGTCGCGGTGGCGCGGGAGGAAATGGGCAAAGAAAAAGTGGTGGGCTGTTCGGGACTGCATTTCACGTGGGGCGATATGGCCGAAGTGCGTTCGTTGGCCGTTGATCCGAACGCCGGAAAAAAAGGCATCGGACGCGCGCTCGTCGAAGCCAACATTGCCGAAGCGCGCGAACATGATTTGGTGCAGGTTTATGCGTTCACCTACGTGCAAGGCTTCTTTGAAAAGCTCGGCTTTCGCGTCGTCCCGCACGAAGAAATGCCGCGCAAGGTGTGGATGGATTGCGTGACGTGCCCGAAAATGAGTAGCTGTGACGAAGTCCCGATGGTATTGGATTTGGTGCATGGCGCACAGCCCGAAGCCTTTGAAGTGAGTCAAGTCCAGATGCCACAGGTCAAAAAACAACTGCCTGTCCTGCACGATTGAACCTGGAGGAAGTTTTGCTTGTTCCAATGATTCGATACCTCCTTCACCTTCTGCTGACGAGCCTCCTCCTGACCGGACTGCTCGTCAGCGCCTTTTCCAATGCGGGCGAACAAGAGAACCCGATCAAATGGTCGCTCGCCCTCGAACCCGCGAAACAAGCTTTCAAGGCGGGCGATCAATTCACCGCGCAACTCACGGCGCAGATCGAAGAAGGCTGGCATTTGTATTCGCTCGAAGAAGTGCCGAACGGCCCGCGCCCCACGCGCATCACGCTTGCGGCTGAACAACCGTTCGAGTTGTCCGGCGACATCGAACAACCCGTGCCGATCATCAAGCACGACGAAAACTTCGGCGTCGAAACGCAATATTTTGAAGAATCCGCGACGTTCCGTTTGCCCGTCAAGATCACCGCCGCCGCCAACCCCGGCACCACGAATCTCGTCGTGCAAACACGCTACCAAGTCTGTAACGAACGGCTCTGCTTGCCGCCCAAAATCGTAAAAGTCGAAGTGCCGGTCGAACTCAAATAGCTTCGTCAAGTGGGTCACAACGTTTACAGCGCGGTCACAATCTCCTACACTGCGCGTTTGCGGAACACAACATTCCCAAATCCGAACAGAGGACGCTTCAGAATTGGCAAACACAACGACCCCGAAATCAACATCTCAAATTTCAAATTTCAAATCTCCCATCCCCGTGCCCAAAGGCTTCGTGTCGGCGACGACTCGTTGCGGCTTGAAAAAAGCGGGCGAAGACCTCGCGCTGATCGTGTCCGAAAGACCAGCCGTCGCGGCGGCGGTCTTCACGCAGAACCTCGTCGTGGCCGCGCCCGTACACGTTTCGCGCCAGCATTTACGGCATCGCACGCATCGCGCCATCGTCGTGAATTCGGGTTGTGCGAACGCCGTGACGGGCGACGAAGGCTTGGCGAATACCGAGCGAACCACGCAGATGCTCGCGGAGTTTTTTGGCTGCGATGCGCGCGAAATTTTAGTCTGCTCGACCGGCGTCATCGGTGTCCAACTCGATATGACGAAGCTCGCGGCGGGCTTGAAAGACGCGACGGCAAAACTGGCGCGCGACAACGGCACAGCGATTGCTGATTTAGCCCGTGCGATTATGACGACCGACACGCGCCCCAAACAGTCGTCGCGTTCTTTTTCATTGAGCGGCAAGCGCGTCACGATTTCCGGCATCGCCAAAGGCGCGGGAATGATTCATCCGAATATGGCGACGTTGCTCTCGTTCGTGATGACGGATGCCGCGATCAGCAAGAAAGCCTTGCAAGCGGCGCTCAAGCGGGCGGTGAATCAAAGCTTCAATCGCGTTACGATTGACGGCGACACGTCCACGAACGACACGCTGGCGGTGCTGGCCAACGGCGCAGCGGGCAATGCGTTGATCGAGAAAGCCGACGGCGCAGAGTTCGAGCGGTTCGTCAAAGGCTTGACCGACGTTTGCCGCGATCTGGCGATAGAAGTCGCGCGCGACGGCGAAGGCATGCGCAAGCTGATTACGATTCAGGTCAAGCGCGCGCCGAACGAACACACGGCGCATCGCATCGCGGAAACGATTGCCACGTCGCCGCTGGTGAAAACCGCCATCGCAGGCGAAGACGCGAATTGGGGCCGCATTTTAGCGGCTGCCGGACGCGCGGGCGTCCAATTCGACGTGAGCCGCGTGGACATCAAGCTGGGCCATTTGTTCGTCGCCAAACAAGGACGCGGCTTGTCATTTGACGAGGCCAAAGCATTAGAGATTCTCAGGCGCGACGCGGTCACGATCACGCTTGATTTGCAGCAAGGCGAGGCCGAAGTGACCGAATGGACGTGCGATTTGACGGAAGACTACATCCGCATCAATGCGGATTACCGGACGTAAATGGTGGTCGGTGGTCGGTGGCTAGTGGTCGGTAATTCGATTTCAGGAATAGCGTTGCAATTAGTATTGCGTATACGATTGGGAAAATCGCACTGGCCACCGACCACCGATCACCGACCACTTTTTTTGCAACCATCGGGCGAAAGCCTTCGTAAGGAAGGAACTACGACTTGAATCGGAAGTACCACCAAACAGTTTTCGGAGAACGTATGTATCAACGAGATCGAAACCTTTTTTCTCTCTGCACCACTTTCTTTGCCGTCGCGCTGCTGGCCTTGACCGGCGCGGCCCAAACGCCTGTGCCGCCGGCGTCCGGGCCGATTCAATCGCCCCAGATCAAATCGCGCCCCATCCCGGAACGCATCCAAGGGTTGGAGCCGGGCAAAGTCGTCACCTGGTCGCTGCGCGATGCGATTGTGACGGCGCTCGAAAGCAATGTGGATATTCAATTGGAGCGCGAAAACGTGCGCTTGGCGGAATATGATTTATACGGGGCACGGGCGGCCTACGATCCATCGTTTACGGCTTCGCTCAACTATCGGCCTCAACGCTTTCCGAATACCTTCGTCTTCAGCGGTACGGCTGACACCGCCATCATCACCAACACGACGACGTACAATTTTGGCATGACGCGCCTGATTGAACGCAGCGGGAGTACCTTGCAGTTCGACTTCAACAACAACCTGGTCACGGGAAACCGCAACCAGTTAAGCCCGCAATTCGGCCCTTCGCTCAGCGTCAATTTCACGCAACCGCTGAAGCGCAACCTCAAATTCGACTTCAATCGGCGGCAAATCCAGATTGCCAAAAAGCAACTCGATTTGTCGGACGCAACGTTTCGGCAACGCGCCATCGAAATCATCTCGCGCGTGCAAGCCGCCTACTGGGATTTGGCCTTTGCCATCCGCGATGAAGAGATTCAACGCGAGGCCGTGAAATTGGCCGAGACGCAAATGACCAACAACCAGCGCCAGGTCGAGGTCGGAACCCTCGCCCCGATTGATGTCGTGACGGCGGCGACCTCTGTTGAATCGCGCCGCATTCAGGTTTTTCAAGCCATGAGCGCGGTGGCGCAGGCCGAAAATACGCTCAAGCAATTGGTGGTCGAGGGGCCGGATTCGGCGCTCTGGACGGCGAAGATCAATCCCAGCGAGTCGTTTGAAATCCAGCCCGTAGCAGTTCCGTTGGAAGATGCCTTACGTTTGGCCCGCGACAATCGCCCGGAACTCAAACAACTCGCGCTGCAGAAAGAAATCAATGCCACCAACATTGATTTCTTCCGCAACCAGGCTAAACCGCAAATTGATTTAGTGGCGGGCTACACCACCACTGGCACGGGCGGTACGCCATTGGTTGCAGGCAATAAACGAGGCTCTTGCGGTTCCCCAGTGACGACGCCTCTTACCGGAACACAGTTGGTTTGCCCCTCGGTTGGCCCGGTGCGACAAGCCGACGGAACGTATAAGGCGGACGTTTTGTATAATCCCTACGTTGTTTCGGACGTCGTGACCGGCCAATTCGTAGGCGGGTATGGCCAAGCCTTGCGCAATATGTTCACGCAAAAATTTCACACCATCAGCTTTGGCGTGAACATCAACATCCCCTGGAAAAATCGTTTGGCCGAAGCGAATTTGGGCCGCGCCAAAGAACAAACCAAACAGATTGACCTGCAAACGCGGCGTCAAATTCAGGACATCGAAACCCAAATCCGTAACGACATCCAAGCCATTGAGTTCGCCAAAATGCGGATCGAAGCCGCGCGCGCGCAACAACAATTCGCCCAACAACAATTGGACGGCGAAGAGAAACGATTTGCCGCCGGACTGGTTACGACCTTCTTTGTCTTGCAGCGCCAGAACGATCTGGCCATCGCCAAAGGCCAATACATTCGCGCCTTGACCGATTACAACAAGCTGGTCGCCCAATTGCAGCGCGATATCGGCACGACGTTGAGTCAGAACAACATCGAAGTCAAATCTGAAGCCAATCCGAACGGCGACAAGAAATAATGGAGAAAGCGAGAAGGGGAAAAAGGGAGAGAGGGAGACCAGCGGGTTACTTCTCTTCTCCCTATCCCCATCTCCCCTTCTTTCATCTCTCCGCACAATCGCGCTATAATGCCTGCCGCAGACAATTGATTCGTACGTCTCACCCTGCTCCGCTGGACTAGCCCCTCCCAAGTAAGGAATTGTGCAAGAAATTTTGATTGCCGACGACAGCGCCACGACGCGCCATCTCTTGGAGTCTCATCTGACAGAGTGGGGCTATCACGTGTGCTCGGTCGAAAATGGGGCGGAGGCCTGGGAGCAGTTGCAACAGGCGTCGGCTCCGCGTCTGGCGATTCTGGATTGGATGATGCCCGAACTGAGCGGCCTCGAAGTGTGTCAGCACGTGCGCGCACAACCCCATCGGCCTTACACATATATCATTTTGCTGACTGGCAACACGACCAGCGAAGACCTGGCTGCGGGGTTTGCCGCCGGGGCGGACGATTACATTTTCAAGCCGTTCGATGAAACCGTGTTGCGCGCGCGCATCAACGCGGGCGAGCGTATCCTCAACCTCGAACAATCGCTTGCGCACAAAATCAGCGAACTCGAAGCGGCACTCGCGCAGGTAAAACAACTCAAGGAACTCTTGCCCATTTGCATGTTTTGCAAGAAAATCCGGGACGATAATGATTACTGGCAGCAGATCGAAGTTTATCTGCACCAACACACGGGCACAGATTTCAGTCACGGCATTTGCCCCGATTGCTTTGCCCGAAGACACGAGTTACTCCAAGCTGCACAAACTTTATGAGCCAACGC
>CAZWAK010000158.1:0-19110 GCA_964631865.1 uncultured Heliobacteriaceae bacterium
GCTGCGGCTGGACGTCGCTTTAGCATCGCACCGATTTCCAAAGCGACGTCGAGACCGTCGCACTCCAAACGCTTCGCGTGTGCGGCAGTATAGCATTGCCTGCGGCGTCCGCACGAACGTTGACAGGGCTGCGCCGCCTTTATACGATGCTGCTGTTTGTTCACCGAAAATCCAGGCACGGAGTCACAATCTTGCGAGGGAACTGTAGGCGTGAAAAGAGGTGTTCAGAGTTCAAGCTTCAGCTTGTCGTATGCGCACGAGAAAACCGCCAAACTAAAGTTTGAACTCTGAACACCTCTTCCTCGCAGCTCACGTTTCCCCAGACGCGCTTCTGTGCAACGCAACTTTTTGTTTGGAGGTTTCTCATGCTACTCCGCTCTTTCGTCGTGTTTGTCTTTGCGTTACTCGTCTTCGCCTTCTTCCAATTGCCTTCCGCGTCAGCCCCGCCGAGCAATGCCAATTGGCCGCAATTTCGCGGCGTTGGTTCGCTCGGCGTCGCCGAAGACCCCGCGCTGCCCGACAAATGGAGCACGACCGAAAACGTCGCGTGGAAAACCGAGATTCCCGGCACGGGTTGGTCGTCGCCGATTGTCTGGGGCGACAACATTTTCCTGACGTCGGTCATCAGCACGGCGAATCAGGAAGCGCCGAAGAAAGGCTTGTACTTCGGCGGCGAACGTCCCGCACCGAAAGACGAGCATCGCTGGATGGTGTATGCCGTCAGCTTCAAGACGGGCAAGATCGTCTGGGAAAAAGAAGTGCATCGCGGTGCGCCTGCATTCTCGCGCCATTTGAAAAACTCGTATGCTTCGGAAACGCCTGTGACCGATGGGCAGCGTGTGTATGCGTACTTCGGCAACCTCGGCATCTTCTGCTTCGATCTGAAAGGCAAATTGTTGTGGGAGCAAAAATGGGATGCGCGCAAAACCCGCTTTGGCTGGGGAACAGCGGCATCGCCCATTGTCTACAAAGATCAATTGTTTCTGCTGAACGATAACGACGAGCAATCCTACTTGGTCGCCCTCGACAAAAAGACGGGCAAGCAAATCTGGCGCGCAGATCGTGAAGTCGGCACGAATTGGGCGACGCCGTATATTTGGGAAAGCGGGCAACGCACCGAATTGATTGTTCCCGGCACAAAGGCCGTGCGCTCGTATGATTTGACAGGCAAGATGCTGTGGGAATTCAACGGGATGTCTTCGATAGCGATTCCGACGCCGTTCTCGAAGTTCGGTTTGCTCTACATCGCGTCGGGTTACATCGGCGACCAGCATCGCCCGGTCTACGCGATCAAGCCCGGCGCGTCGGGCAACATCTCGCTGAAAGAAGGCGAGACGAGCAATCAATACATCGCGTGGTATTTGCGGCAAGGCGGGCCGTACAATCCTTCGCCGATTGTGTATGGCGACCTTTACTACACGCTTTATGATCGCGGCTTTTTCACGGCCAACGATGCGCGCACGGGCAAAGAAATTTACGGCAAGCAACGCCTTGATCCAGCGGCAGGCGCGTTCACCTCATCGCCCTGGGCCTACAACGGCAAGCTGTTTTGCCTGAGCGAAGACGGCGACACGTTCGTGATTCAGGCCGGGGGCGAATACAAATTGCTCGGCAAAAATTCGCTCGATGAATTGTGCATGGCGACGCCTGCGATGGCGCGCGGCAGTTTGGTGTTGCGCACAGCGTCGAAGCTCTATCGCATTTCTAAAGGCGGGAAGTGAGGCGCAACAGCCTTTCTAATTCTCTAGTCTTGCTTCTTCGAGCGCCCGCTCTGGCACATTGTTTTTCTGCGCGTACGCCCGAATGAGGGCGGCGAGCTTTTTCATCCACGGCTCCAACCCAATGCTTTCTTCCGGCGCGATCATATAACTCAAGTCGGCGCGGCGGTCAGCCCAATGGTCTTTCACGTCGTCCAACACGTGGAAAAACTTTTTGCCGTTCACCTCGCGGCCTTTCGCAAAGCGACTCTTCTCCCACACCGTCGTCAAATCGGCGAACATCCGCTGCCGCTCTTCGACGATGCTGCGCCCGCGCGTGTAGGCCGCGAGCAGTTGTCCGACAGCTTGGCGCGCGTCGTTTTTCTCTGCGGCCTGGCGCGCGGCCTGGAGCTTCGTCTCAATTTCTTTCAGCCCCAAAATCAGGCGGTTGTGATGCCCGGTCAAGGCCGCGAGCGAGAGAAACACTTCGAGGTTGTAACGATTGCGGTCGGCCTTGAGCAGGTTTTGATGCAGGCGATGCACGAGCGTGTCGTTTTCGCGCGCGCTGGCCTGCGCGTCGGCGATCAACTTTTCATAACGACCAACATACACGGGCGTGAAATGCAGCCCCGGCAATTCCGGCAACGCAGGCGTGGGCAACGTCTGATCGTGCCGCGTCGTGCCGATGCCTTTGCCGTACGAATTGCCGTAGCCGGCTGCCCGCACGCGCGAAACCAGGCGATCCCACGACCGCTCAAAAAACTGCGCTTGTGATTGCAGCCCGCGATACACCTCGACCATCTCCGACACACGCGGGCCGTAGTAGATGTTCATGAAATCCGCGACGACTTGTTCGACCGTTGGCGCACCCGGTTTCCATCCGTACGCGGCGACCGCCGCCCAGCCGAGCCAGAACGTTTCGTTGTGCAAGCCCGAATCGCCCCAGGCCGCGCCAAACACACCGATGGGCTTGCCGCGCCAGATGCGCCCTTTTGCGATGGCCTCAAACGCGCCTTGCAAACGCCCGCTCGACGGCCCCCAATCGCCGCCCGCGCTCGTGTAGTTCGGCAGATGATTCGGGAAGAGAAATTCCGCGCCCTGCAGCGAAGTGTAGGCAAGTTGGCGCATCCCCATTTCGTTCTCCGCTGGCAAATATTCTTCCTCGCCAATTACGCCGTCAATCACGTCGGGCGGGATCATCTTGACGTGTTCGGGCCGCAGCGGATATTCGGCCCAGACCAGAATCCGACGCCCACGACTTGCCGCAAAATCGCGCGCGCGTCGCACGAATTCGACCCACTTCAAACTGCGGTTTTCTTCGTTGTCGGGCTTGCCACATTTGGCGCAAATGCTCGCGTAGTAGACTTCATCGGTCGAAACGAACAAGTAATCCACGCCCTTCGTCGCTTTGATGACGTCGTCGTACATTTGAAAGATCAGCTTGTAGACATCCTCGTCGCACAAGCACGATTGATAGTTGTTGCCGTCCGCGCGCAGGTGCGCGAATTGCGGATGCTTGAGCACGTACGCCATGTGCGCCGGAGCCTGAATATTCGGCACAATCTGAATGAACCGCTCCAGACCGTAGTTGACGAGTTCCTGCATTTCCGCCGTCGTGAAAGCGCCGGGCGCACCGATGACGGGATTGGTCGGGTACTCGAATTTGTCTTCGAGTTCAAAGCCGATCATGTTGACCTTGAAACGCGCCGCCCAATCCAGATACCGCTTCAGCGTTTCCATCCGATCCTGATGATGCTTCGTGTCCCAATGCAAAAAGCGTAGTTGCAGTTTTGGCCAGTCTTCGATGGTGGCGACGGGCAACAGCAGCTTGCCGCGCGCGCCCGGCTTGAGCAATTGCAGCAGCGTCTGGACGCCGTAAAATAAGCCTTGCTCGCTGTTGCCGGTAATTTCAATCAGCCCCGGCGCGAGCTTCAGCCGATAGCCTTGCCTGGCGATTTCAGGATCGTTGCCTGTTTGTACCGCGCCGTTGTTGACCGCAAGGCGAATCACGTTTGCGCTTTGATTCGTAGCGGGGCGCAGTTCGATTTGCTGCAACGCTTGCAAGTCGCCGAGCAATGCACGCACGGCGATATGATCTTTCGCCACCTTGCTGGCGTCATAGCTCCACGCATCACTGAATTCAATGTCGCGGTTTTGCAGTTCAACTTTCTGCGGCGCAGGAATGAGCGAATAGCCGCGCAGAAATAGTTCGGTGGGTGGTTGCGCAGCGGCGGGCGCGAGCGTGATGAAGAGCAGTGTGAACGCGATAAGGGTTTTCATTTCTTGATCTCACTTGGTTGATGCAGCAACTCTCCGTTTGAAAAACCGATGATTCACGGCTACGACAGTCTTCATTCTTCCCTCTTCCCTCTTCATTGTTTCAGGAGAGAAAACCTCGACAAACAATGAAGAGGGAAGAGGGAAGAATGAAGACTGTTGAGTCGCGGGTTCCCAGATGGAGAATTACCGTTCTTGATCGCTATTTCGTAGCTTTGAGTTTTTGCAAATGCGCGCGGAAATCCGCACGTTCCGGGGCCAGTCGCACGGCTTCTTCAAACTCCGGCAGTGCTTGTTCGCGCTGCCCCAAACCGAGATAGATTTGCCCCAGCAAGTTGCGCAAAGCCGCGTGCGCGGGCCGCGCGCGCTTCACTTTTTCAGCATAACCGCGCGCGCGTTGGAATTCGTTGCGCCCGACCCAATAGCGCGCCAGCAAGTAATTCCCGACCACCGATTCGCCGTCCAGTTCTTCCATCTTCGCCAAATGCGGCCACGCTTTTGCGCCGTCGCCAGCGGCCAGCCACAGTTCGGCCAAATAACCGTGCGCTGTCCAATTGTTGGGGTCGGCTTGCACGACTTGCTCAAAGGCGGTGCGCGCTTCTGTTTCATTGCCTTCGTCGAGCAAGCGTTCGCCGCGTGCGAGTGTGCGTTCGACTTCTTCGCGCGCTTCTTCGCGCTGCTTCAACGCCTGAAATTGTTTCATCAACCCGGCGGCTTTCTCGCGCTCGCCTTTGCGCTGATACGCCTGACTGAGCGAGTAAAACGCTTGCGAAGAATTCGGGTCTAACTTCGCCGCGTGTTCGAGATGCACAATCGCTTCGTCAATTTCTTTCAAGGCCAAACACACTGCGCCGAGCTTTTGCCGATAATGCGGATTGTTTTGTTCGAGACGAACCGCTGCTTGCAACGCCGTTTTCGCGCCGGGCAAATCGTTGCGTAGGTGCAGCAGTTTGCCCAATTCAAAATGCGCGAGCGCGTTGGTTGGATGTTTCGCAATGCTGGTCTGGAAGGCTGTCTGCGCTTGCTCGAACTGGCTTTGAATGACAAAGACCTGCCCGCGATTCAAGTCCAAACGCGGATCGTTCGGGTTGCGTTTTTCCAACAGATCAAGCCAGCCGAGCACGTCGGGGAAGCGTTCCAACCGATAGTACACATCGCTCAGCATCCACAACCACGACGCTTCCAAGCGTTCGATGCCTTGTTGCGGCAAGCGCGCTAACGCCTCTTCGGCAGGCGCTTTTTGTTTCAGCCGCGCGAAGAGATTGGCCTGTAAAATCAGGGCTTCCAATCGCTGTGGATCAAGTCGCACGGCTTCGTCCAACTCCAACGCGGCGGCGCTCAATCGCCCAGCTTCAGTGAGCGCCAAACCCGCGTAAAAATACGAACGCGCATCTTGTGGATTCGTTTGTTTGCTTTGCTGAAAGAGAGGGAGGGCTTCGGAGAACCGTCCCTGGGCCAGCAGCTTGATGCCTTTGTCGAGCGGGGGTTCTGCCTGCGCGCCGAAACAAACCCGAAGGCTGAAACACAGAAGCAAGATTGGAAGAATGAGTTTTCCCCGCATAATCATTTTCCATTTTCCGTTTTTCATTTCTCATTTGTCATTGCCTGCGGAAGCCGCGCAGCACAATGACAAATGAGCGATGAGAAATGAAAAATGGAAAATGATAATAGCTGCTCCGCTCTTACCACTCAACGCGGAGCGAGAGTTGAATCGTGCGCGGCCCGTTCGCCTGCACGCCTAGATTTTGCAGCCCGGTCGTGGCATTCGGGTTGACATCCACCGGATGATTGAAGGCATTGAAGAAATCTGCCGTGAAGCGCACATTCCCCGATTCCAGATACTTGAAGTTCTTGAAGAGAGAAATGTCCGCGTTCCAAAAACCCGGGCCAAAGATATTGGCGCGCGGGCTGTAGTTGTACAACTCGCCAATCGGCACATTGCGCACCGTGCCGTTCGCCAGTGTGATGGGAATTTGATTGTTGAAGTTCGGCCCGAGCGGTCGTGCCACGCGCTGACCCCGATCCGTTGGAATCAGCGCCGTCAGATTCCCGCCCGTCACATTCGTTGCCGAAGCGGGATTGAAGTCGCCCCGGAACCATAGCCGTTGCCGCAACCCGAAGATTGTCATTTCAGGGCGCTGATCCTGGTCAATCTGAATATCACCGAATTGATAGAGACCGGAAGCGGCACTCAAACGGAGTCCGCTGCGCCAATCGCCGATGGCTGCGACCTGCCAGCCGCCGATGAATTGATTGACAAGACCGTGTACATTGCCGCCGATCCACTTGCCGCGTCCAAACGGCAAATCCACGATGGCGTTGTAGCGGATGCGATGCTGCGGCACATTGGTCGAGCGGAAATAGACCATCCGCAAGCGCTGGTCGTAACTCAAATTCGGTGCGCCGAACAACTGAATGTTCTCCGGCACTTGCCCGCCGCCGCCGCCTGAATTGATGTTGGTGTTGCCGCTGTCGAACCCGCCGGCATCGGTGGTGGCAAACGAGCTGCTGAAGACATAGAACCATTGAAACGCCACGCCTTTTGAGAAGCGGCGTTCCACTTCAACCTGCCCCGAATGCGTGTTGGAATAGCCCGTGCGATTGACGGCATTGGCCACGTTCCAATTCGGATTTGCCCGCAACAACGCACGATTCGACGGCGGCGCGAGTTTGGTACGATTCACATAGTTGTATTCGGCTTCCTGCGAGTTGAGCGCAAACTTCTGTTCGAGATCGCGCCCGTGTTCGCCGATGTAGCTGACGCGCAAGGCCGTCTGGAACGGCAATTCGCGCTCAATGCTGACGTGCCACGATTGCGCGCGCCCATCTTTCCAGTTGCGTCCGTCCCATACCATGATTTGTTGTGCCGCAGCAGAGATGGGAACCACGCCTTGCGTATTGACCGTCGCGCCGCCGATAAAGTCTGTTGCGGTCGGGCGTGTAATCAACGGATAGTTGAAGGTGGCATTCTTGGCGTAAATGTCATTGGTGAAGCGCAGGTTCAAGGGCGGATTCGTGCGCGCCGCTTGCAGCAATTGCGACAACGGCATCGTCCAGAAATATTCACCATAGCCACCGCGCAGCACCATTTTGTTGCTGAGCTTGAAGGCGACGCCGAGGCGCGGCCCGAAGTTGTTGTAATCCGTTTTGTATAAGTTTTCGGGATAGCCGACGGCGCTCGCCGTTGTGTACGTCAGCCCGCGCGCCGACCACGAAGCCAACACCGCAGGCGGAATACCCGGCAGGTTCTGAATCTGATTGTTGCCCGGCGTCAGCACTTGAAATTTCGTTGCGACGGCTTCGGTGTCCGCCGTGACTAGACGATTGAACTTCTCGCGGTACGGCGTCCAATTGTCCCACCGCAAGCCGAGCGTCAGCGTCAATCGTTGCGTAGCTTTCCAGCGATCCGTGAAATACAGCCCCTTCTCCGTTTGCCGGAAATAGAAGAAGCCGCGATTGTATTGGTTCGAGAGAAACGATGGCAGCCCCAGCAACAACGACGCGAACCCGCTGCCGGTGAAGGGCACGGCGGCATCGTCGGTCGGCGAATAAAGCGATGTCCAACTCCCGTCGAAATCGTGCGAGCCTTGATATTGTTGGAACTCGACGATGTTGTTCCATTCGCGGCGATACTTGCCGCCGAATTGAATCGCGTGCGCGCCCTTGTTCCAGGTCACGTTGTTTTCCAGCACGCCGCCCGTCAACGCTTCGTCTTTGCGATTGTCTGAATCCCAGCCAAACCAATCGTCGTAAAGCGTCGGCCAGCCTTTCGCGCCGAAGGGGTTCGGCGTGCCCAGTCGCTGCGGCCAATCTTCAAAATCGGCCAGCGTGCCCGAACTCTTGTACGACCGATGCATGCCAACCAGCAGTTCGTTGACCAGCGTGGGCGAGAAGGTATGCGTCTGCGTGATGGAAACGTTGTTGATGTTGGCATCGCTGCGCGACGTGCCGAGGCCGGCTTCGACATTGATGGGATTGCCAAAGACGCCGCCTTCGGTCGCGGCTTTGCGCGTCGAGCGGGTCCAGCGCATGGATAGCTTATCGTTTTCGGAGATGTTGTGATCGCCTTTGATCGTCAGGTTGCCGGTATCGTTTTTGACCGGATAGAACCGCTGGATATTGTCCGCCAGATACGGATTGTTGTTATTGGTCGGCAGCGCCGTCAACGATTGCATCACTTTGGCAAAAGGCGAAATCCGATTTGCCGGAATGACGTTGTTGGCAAACGGTTGCCGCACCCCGTTGGGGCCGGTGGAGGTCAGCGGATCGTAGATGATCGTCTTGACGCCGTTCTCATCCACGCGATTGTCCAGGTTGCCCGCCCACATCGCAGCGGTCGGAACGGCTCCATAACCGCCCAACGGCAAGGCGCTTTCGCGGCTGCGCAAGCCTTCATACGCGGCAAACCAAAACGTTTTGTTGCGACCGTTGTAGACGGGGCTGCCGCCATAGCCAAATTTCGGCAGAAAGAGCGGGCCGCCCGCCGAAACACCGAATTCATTGCGGATCAATTTGGGCGGTTTGAAGTTCACAGGGTTCTCGCGCCGTCGCGCGAGCAGCCCGGCAGAGTTGTTGCGATGCGTCTCGAACGCTGTGCCGTGAAATTCATTCGTGCCGCTGCGCGTTGCCAATGTCACGGTTGCCGGACGCGAATAGCGCGCGTCGGAGCCGACTGTTTCGACGCGAAATTCCTGCACCGTGTCCAAACCTGGCTGCACGCGCGCGATGCCGCCGCCGAAGCGATCCACGAGCGATACGCCATCCAGCGTGATTTCCAGCGACCCGACTTTCAGCCCGTTCACGCGCGCATTGCCGCCGCCTTCGATGCCGGGCGTCAGATCGAACAGTGTGCTGACGTTGCGCCCATTGAGCGGCAGTTGGCGAATGCGCTGATAATCCTTGATGTCAGACACCTCGGCACTTTCGGTTTGCACCAGCGGCGCAGCATCCGTAACAGTCACAGTATCCTGCGTCGAGCCAACCGCCAATTCGGCTTCGATATTGGTTTGTTGCCCGACCATCACCATCAACTTGCTTTCCCACTTCTTGAAGCCCGGAGCCTCGATCACCAGCGTGTGCGCGCCAATCGGCACGGAGCCGAAATAGTACACGCCTTCTTCATTCGTGACCGCCTTGCGCGTGATGTTCGTCGCGGTTTGCGTGAGCGTGACAGTCGCGCCGCGAATCACCGCATTGTTCGCATCGCGCGTTGTGCCCGTGACCGTACCCAGTCCCGTTTGGGCCAAGGCGGACACCGCCCACAACAACAAGGTCATAACTAAGCATGCGAATCTCAGGCCGCTGCCTGATGGTTGTTTCAGGTCTTTCATTGCAACCTCCGGTAAGAAATTGGGTTTGGGTTTGTCTTAGCCATAAAGCCAGGCTTCTGCGGTCATTTCATTTTTCATTTTCCACTTGTCATTTTTCATTTGTCATTGTCAGACAATGCCTACCCGGGCAATGACAAATGAAAAATCGCAAATGGGAAATGGAAAATGATCCGTTGCTTACCAGCCGAGACTCGGCACCGTAAACGCGCGCGCCAGCACCAACGCAATCGCCCCGGCCAGACTCGGCTTATCCCCCAGCGTCGAGGGGATGATCGTTACGTGACTCGAATAAAAGCGTGTGACCTGCGTGGCCAACACGCGACGAATTTCGGGATACACAATGTCCCAGGCTCCAGTGATCTCGCCGCCCAAGACAATCACCTCCGGGTTGACCGAGTAGATAATCGGAATCAACCCACGCCCCAAATATCCAGCCGTCTGTCGCACGGCTTCGAGCGCGCGCGGATTGCCTGTTTTCGCGCGTGCGATCACATCGTCCATCGTGATCGCGCCGCGACTTTCGGCGGCACGATTTTCCGCGCGGCACAATTCCCGATAGCGCTCGACCGTCGCCTGATCTGACGCGAAGACTTCCAAACAACCGCGCCCGCCGCAACTGCAACGCGGCCCCGCCGGATCGAGCGAGATATGCCCGAACTCGCCCGCGCCGTTCAGCGAGCCGTGATACAACTGCCCTTGAATCACAATGCCTGCGCCGACGCCTTCGCTGACTTCCAGGAAAACCAGATCGTGCGGTTGCCGCGCCGTGTGCGTGCCGAGCCAGAGTTCTGCCAATGCGGCCAAGCGCGCGCCATTGTCAAAGTACACCGGCAAAGCCAGGTGCAAAGCCTGGCGCAAGATCGAGCCGACCGGCACATCGTCACCCCAACCAAGACTTTCGCCCGCCAACACGCGGCCTTCCTTCGCATCCACCAAGCCGACCAAACTGACGCCAATGCCGACGACACGATCTTTCGGAACCTTCGGCGTCTGATTCGCTTGCAGCAGCTTGCGAATCGCGCCCGCGACGGCCTCCAATGCCACGCGCGGATCAGGATCGTTGTCTACCGTCGCCTGCCGCAGGATGCGCCCGGAAAAATCGCTGACGGCGATGAGATTGTGCTGCGGGCCAAGATCAACGCCGACCGCGTACGCCTTGTCAGGATTCAAATGCAAAAAACGTTTCTTGCGCCCGCCGAGCGGGGACGCCGATCCCACGCCGTTCTCGTACACGAACTCGTTTTCCAGCAAGCGCGTCACGATCTTCGAGACGGTCGAGCCTTCCAGCCCCGTGCTGTCTGCGATGTCAATGCGCGAAATCGGCTGCCGTTCGCGGACTTGATTCAGCACCAGAATCTCATTCATGTCGCGCAACGCCTGATGCGTGGCCCGCTCGGCCTTATGTAAATTGATTTTCTTCATTCTTCATCTTGGGCCTTTGGGGTCCCAGCAAAGATGTTTAGTTGATTGGTTAGTTGATGTCGCGCGGACTCTAACCCAAGCGACAAGCAATGTCAAGCTGGTCAGGAAATTTCCTGTCATTGCTCTTTTGCATCAATTTTTAGGGCAGTTGACAATTGTTGCGTGCCCCTTATAATTGCTTCCGGTCAGACAGTAACCAACAAAGATTTCCGCCAGAAAGGTGAATCCGATGATTCCTCATGAGTCCGCCGTGCAGGCGGCACAGCACGAACGGGTGTCGCAACAAACCGCCGCATTACGACCGCGCCTGGTCAAAACCATTGCCGAGCTTGTCCAAATTCCTTCCGAAAACACGCCGCCCGTCGGTGCGGAATTAGGTTGTCAGCAATATGTTTGCGAACGGCTGCGCAGCTTGGGGTTGCACGCGGAACTCTACGAACTGTCGAGCGTGCCGGGGCTGCGCGAACATCCGGCGTTTCGCCACGCGCGCGATTACACAAATCGTCCAAACGTCGCGGCGGTGTGGCCCGGCACAGGCGGCGGCAAATCGCTGCTGCTCTCCGGCCACATTGACACCGTGCCGCGCGGTTCCGCCGAGTGGACGTACGATCCGTTCGGCGCAACGATTGAAGGCAATCGGCTCTATGGACTCGGCGCGAACGATATGAAAGGCGGCATCGCGGCAATGCTCGTCGCGGTCGAAGCCCTGCGCGCGGCAGGCGTGCGTTTGCGCGGTGATGTGCTGGTGGAAACCATCGTGGACGAAGAATTCGGCGGCGTGAACGGCACGCTGGCCGCACGGCTGCGCGGGCATAATGCCGATGCCGCGATCATCACGGAACCGAGCCAGCAAATGCTCTGCCCCGCGCAGATGGGCGGACGCATCGCGCACATTACCTTGCGCGCAGACAGCGGCGGCATTTTGTACGAAGGTGCGCCGCCGCCCTCCGTCGCCGATCAACTGCACTACTTCCTGGGCGCAATCAAGCAGTTCGCGCAGCAACGAAAAGAACGCGCCCCTTTCCACGCGCTCTATGCGGACAATGATGACCCCGTGCCAGTTTGGGTCTTGAAAATCTACAGCGGCGGCTGGGGCATGAAAGAACCCGCCACGCTCCCGACCGAGTGCCGCATCGAGTTGTACTGGCAAAGCATGCCGGGCGAAGAGTTGGCCGAGATTGACCGCGAGTTCTTCGCGTGGTTTGAGCAAACGATTGCCGCGCGCCCCGATCTGTTCGTCATCCGCCCGGACGTTCGCTTTGCAATAGAGTTTCTGCCCGGCTCAGCGATTGATGGCGAACAAGACGTCGTCACCCAACTCGGCGCAACGTTTCAGCAAGTCACCGGCACGCCACCGCTCGTGCGCGGCATCCCTGCGCCCTGCGATATGTTTGTTTTTCATCGCCATTTTCACACGCCCGCGTTGCTGTTTGGCCCGCGCGGCGGCAACACGCACAACCCGGACGAATGGGTGGATTTGGATTCCGTGCAAACGACGATGGAAACGCTGGCGCATTTTATTTGTCAGTGGTGTGGGGTCGCGGAATGAACAAATTGCAATTTTCCATTTTTGATTTTCCATTTTTGATTTGTCATCGCACGCAACAACCAATGACAAATGAAAAATCAAAAATGCCCAATGGAAAATGAAGAGATGGCTGACCAAGCGGCTACTACTACCAGTCAATTCAAGCGCGTGCTCACGCTGCGCGATCTGGTGATTTTCGGTCTCGCGTTTGTTGGCCCGACTGCGCCGTATTCGATGTTCGGCATCGCCTCGGTCAAATCCGGCGGGCATCTGCCGCTGGTGTATTTGCTGGCGATGATTGCGATGAGTTTTACGGCGATCAGCTATGGCCGGATGGCGGCGGCTTTTCCTGCGGCGGGTTCGACGTACGTGTATGCCGCGAAGGCGTTGCATCCGGGCGCGGGATTTCTGGCTGGGTGGGCGATGACGATGGATTACATTTTGATCCCGATGCTGAGCGTGATCTTCGTCGGCTTGACCGCCAACAAGGTTTGGCCGCAAGTGCCATACGTCGTTTGGGTCGTTAGTACAACCGCCGTCATCACGCTGATCAACTTGCGCGGGATCGTGATGGCGTCGCGGGCGAACTACGTGATGAATGCAATCATGATGGCCTCGCTCGTGTGGTTCATTTTGCTGGCACTGCGAGCGTTGTGGGGCGGCGTGGGCGAAGGACAATTGCTGTCCGCCAAACCATTCTTCAACCCACAGACGTTTTCGTTTCCAGCGGTGATGAGCGCGACTTCGCTGGCCGTTTTGTCCTTCATCGGTTTTGACGGCGTGACGACGCTCGCAGAAGACGCAAAGAATCCGCGCCGCGACATTGGGCGCGCGACGGTGCTTGTATGTTTCGTGGCAGGCGCGCTGTTCGTGTTGCAGAGCTACCTGGCGCAAATGGTCTGGCCTGATTACACGAAGTTCGCGCCGGTCGAAACCGCGTTCATGGATGTGGGCAGCTTGGTTGGCGGCCATGCGCTCTTTTACTTCCTCTCGTTCGTGCTGGTCGTCGCCGGATTTGCGAGCGCCATCACCGGACAGGCCAGCGCCTCGCGGTTGTTGTACGGGATGGGGCGCGACCGCTTGTTGCCGCATCGTCTTTTCGCGTATGTGCATCCGCGCTTGGGAACGCCGCTCTACAGCGTGCTGCTGATGGGCGCGCTGCATTTGCTCGGCGCGTTGTTGCTGCAATACACCGAAGCGGCGGAACTCGTAAACTTCGGCGCGTTCATCGGATTTATGGCGGTGAATCTGTGCGTCATTCGGCATTACTGGCTCGGTCAGCGCGAGCGACGGCTCACCGACTTGCTGCTTCCGGCGTTGGGCTTTGCCGTTTGTTTGTACATTTGGCTGCATCTTTCGCGGCTGGCGCTTGGGTTGGGGCTGTTGTGGATGGTGCTCGGCGTAGTTTATTTGTTGTGGCTGACGCGCGGGTTCAAACACGAGATTGCGAGCTTGCATCCAGGTCATTAGCCGAACGGATCACAAATGACCTGCCCAGGCGATATTCTTCCTTTTTCCTTCTTCATTGTCTCTTCTTTATGGGGCGAGGAGATTCCCCGAAAACAATGAAGTAAGGAAGAATGAAGAATGAATAATGCGCGCTGCCAAACCCTGCTTTTTTTCAATAGGAACGTAAAAGCCAATCTCTCAGGAGCGAACGAATGAAGCACAAACACTTTTTGGTCGGAGCCTTGTTGATGGTGCTGCCGTTGCTCGGCTCCGCCCCAACAACCGCGCAAAAACAATCTTCTGTGCGCGTTCGCATGGAACGGCTGCTGCAACTCGCGCCGCAGAAAACTCCCCCGAAAGCGGAAATCCTGAAAACCAGCGAAGAGGACGATGTCATTCTCGAAGACCTGCGGTTTCAGGCCGACCGCGACAACTGGGTTCCGGCGATGATCGTGAAGCCACGCAATGCTTCGCAAAAACTCCCCGCGATTATTTGCCTGCCCGGCACGAGCGGGACGCGGCAACATTTGACCGACGCGCGTTTGCGCTTGACGGAGTTTCCGCGTCTGGGTTGGGCGCGTGCGCTCGCCAAACAAGGCTTCCTCACGATTGCGCTCGATTATCGCGGCTCCGAAGCGCGCAATCAGAACATCTATCTCGATGCCCTGCGCGATCAACTTGCCGGGCGCAGCTTTATGGGCGTGCTCGTCGAGGAAACGATTCGCGCCGTGGATTATCTGCAAACGCGCGCCGATGTGGACGGCACGAAGCTCGGCATCACGGGCTTCTCGCTCGGCGGCGCGATCACGTGGTACACGGCTGCGGTCGAGCCGCGGCTGAGCGTGATCGTGCCGGTCTGCGGCGGCGCGGGCACGTATGACGACTTGCTGCAATCGCAACCGAACGCGCGCTATCACTCGCAGTATTTTTATCCGGCGGGTTTTCTGAAAATCTTTCCCGGCGATCAACCCGAAGTCTTTGCCGCACTGGCTCCGCGCGCTGTGCTGGTCGTCGGACGTGACAAGGATCAGGGGATGCCGATTGTCGGATTGCAAAAACTCGAACAGAAACTTAAAGCAGAGTATGCGAAGCGGAAAGCACCAGAGCGGTTTTCCGTTCACGTCACTGCCGGGGAACACACCTACACCGACGAAATGTTTGCACAGGTCGGCGCGTGGTTCGTGCGCTTCCTGAAATAATCGAAAAGTTGAAAGGAGTCTCTGCCCATGCCTCCGCGTCTCAAGTTTGCAGTATTCGCGCTCGCCCTGCTGCTGTTCACGCTTCAGCCCGTCTCCGCGCAAGAAGTTTTTGCGACTTTTGAAGATCAGAAAGAGATCACGGCACTCAAGGTTTCGGATGGCGTGCGTGTCGCGGCGTCCACGCGCTTTCCGGCTTGGAACGTGACTTCGCTCGAAGCCGTGTTTCCCGCGAATGGCGGCACGCTTGAACTGACGAAAATTCCGCCCGATTGGCGCAGGCGCGATTCGCTGTTGCTGTTTGCGTGGGCGCTGCAACCGGCGGAGTTGAAAGTGTGGTTGCGCGATGCGAACGGCGGGCGATTCGTGCAAACGTTTGCGCTGCGCACAGGCGTCAATCATTTGCAGTTGCGGCTGGCACGAGCGCGCGGCATTGATTTGCAAACCATGCGCTCGCTCACGTTGGAAGCGACGCGCGGCGGCACGTTTTATTTCGATTATTTCGCGCTGGATCGCTTTCATCCCGTGCTCGAAGAACGCGGTCGCTGGGACGTGGATTACACAATGGACATCGTCACGCCGCACGTCGCGTGGGCGAAGCCGTTTGTCAACGGACGCATCCGCGCGTTTGCCATCAGCGATGTCGCAGATGGACGCGGCATCATCGAATTGGCGCAGCGGCTGGATTTGGATTTCAAAGCGACTTCGATTGGGCGCAACGAAGGCACGAACAAATGGGGCTTTGGCGACTTTTACGAACATCGCAGCTTCGGCGGCGAATTCTGGGAAGGCGCGTACAGCTTGGCGCACACTTACATTGCCGACGATCTGCTCAACGGCCCCGATTACGACGTGATTCTGTGGCCGGGCGTGCGTCCGTGGGAGAGTTACCCCGAAGAAATTCGCAAAGAAGTTCGTCGCCGCGTGGAAGCCGGAGCGGGACTCGTGCTGTTTTATCCGCACGGACAGGAAAGCGATTTGTGGCAACTCTCGCCGCTCATCAAAAGCGGTGCGATTCAACGCGGCAAGAATGCCAGCCGCGCCGGAATGGACAAGACACAATGGCACACGAAGGCCGCGCATTACATCACGCGCGGCGTGCCGTTCGATGCGTTTCCGTGGGGGCATTTGAGCGTGCCGTCGTGTGAAGCGGCGGGCGACGTGTTGCTCGAAACCGCCAATGGCACGCCGGTGCTGGCGGTGAAAACCGTCGGCAAAGGGCGCGTCGTCACGTTCGGTTACAGCGAGCGCGGAATGATTCCCGAAGTTGAAGAAATGTTCGAGACGGGCTTGCAGTATGGCTATCACGAATATCTCTGGTCGCTGGTTTCGCGCGCTGTCGTGTGGGCGGCGAAGCGCGAACCACAAGCTGCGATTCGCACTCTGCAAGCGACTCTGAAGAGCCTGACCATCGCGCTGGAGAACGCGCCCGCCGACGCGGAAGTCGCCGTCACGATTCGTTCGCGCTTCGATGAATTCGAGGTCATGCAGCGCGTGCCGATCAAACAACAAACCGCCACGCTGACCTTTCCCAAGTCGCTTTCCGGCGGTCGTCATTTTGCCGAAGCGTACTTGCTCGAAAAAGGGCGCGGCATTGATTGGGCAATGCAAACGTTCGATGTTCCCGCGCAAACTACGATCCGCGATCTCGCGCTCGCAAGTGATCGCGTCCCACTTGGCGGGCAAGTCAACGCGCGGCTGAAATTGCAATCGAACCAGGCGACAGACGCCACGATCACGGCGCGGCTTTATGACAACTACGAACGCTTGCTCGACGAGCAGCGTTACCCGATCAAAGCGCAAGCCGAAGTCGAACAAGCGATCAGTCTCAATTCCACAGGCGCGCTCACGCATCTTGCCAAAGTGGATTGCGAAGTGGTCGTCAACGGCGTGCGCGCGGATCGCAAAATTTCAGAAGTCTTCGTGCTGCAACCGCGTCGCTGGGACGATTACGACATCGTGATGTACCTCTTCGACAAAGAGCCGATTCCGGGCGTATGGCCTGCGATTGAAGAGCAGTTGCGACGGCTGAACATCACGACGCTTTCGTCCTACACGCTCAGTCACAGCAAGCACGCGAACTTCAACATTCAAGCGCAAACGCGCATCAGCGGACAGGAATCGCCCGACGGCGCGAAACGCGATTACTACGTGAAGATGAAGAAGCGGTACGCCGAAACGCACGACAAAAAACTGCTCGTGCGCGAGTATTGTTTGCACGATCCCGCCTACCGCGAATTGATTCGCAACGAGCTAAAACAACTGACTGCGCCCTGGATCGGCTTTTCGCCGCTGTCGTATTACGTCTACGAAGAACCGTCCGTCACGTGTTACGTGGACGCGCTCGATCTGTGCTTTTCGCCGCACACGTTGCGAGCGATGCGCGCGTGGTTGCAGACGGAATACAAAACGCTCGATGCGCTGAATCGGCAATGGAGCACAAGCTTCACAACGTGGGATGAAGTCACGCCCGACGACACTTACGAAGCACAGCAGCGCGGCAATTTCGCGTCGTGGGCCGATCATCGCACGTTTATGGAAAAGAGCTATGCCGACACGTTCGCGTTCGTGTTGGGCGAATTGCGCCAGCTCGATCCCGAAGGCATTTTGCTCAACTCCGGCACGCAGGAATCATCGCCGCACAACGGCAGCGATTACAGCCTGATCAATCAATTCACCAAGCATCTGAATTCGTACGACGGCGGCAATCAATTCGACTTTCATCGCAACTTTAACCCGGACGTGAAGATTTCGGGCGGCGCGGGTTACGGGATGCTGGGCAAAAATGTGCTCTACGATTTTTACCGCAACCTCTTCAAAGGCGCGAACGGCGGGGCGTATGTCTTCTGGCAATTCTCGATGCTCACGCCGGATTTGACCTTGTGTCAAAGCGGCAAAGACATCGCCGCCGGGTTTGACGAATTGCGTGGCGCTGGCATCGGCAAGCTCGTTGCTTCCGGCACGCCCGACAACAACCGCATCGCCATTCATTATTCCTATCCGAGCATTCACGGTTCGTGGATCGTGGATGGCAAAATTGATTCCGAAGTTGTGTACGATTCGACGAGCCTGACCCATCGCCGCTTCAACGCGAACCGCGACGGCTGGGTGAAGATGTTGCGCGATGCAGGCTTGCAGTTCGATTTCATCGCGTACGGCGATGTTGAGAAAGGCGGCTTGATCGCCAAAGGCTATCGCACGTTCATTCTGCCGATGAGTGTGGCGTTGAGCGATCAGGAAGCCGCCGCGATCCGCGAATTCGTGCAACACGGCGGCACCGTGATCGCTGATGCGTTGCCCGGCGTGATGGACGAACATTGCACGTTTCGTGAAGCGCGCGCGCTCGCCGATGTGTTTGGCATTGCGCCGTCGAAGTCCAACCGCGAAGCCGTCGTTGCGATGAACGGCGAGCCGAATGTAAAACTGGCAAACGCAAAAGCCCTGCGCACCGAAGCGGAGCAACCGCAACTGATTGAAAACCGTTTCGGGCAAGGGCGCGCGTACCTGCTCAACTACTTTCTGCATCGCTATGCCGAAGACAAATTGGAGCGCCGACAAGGGCCAACGCTGGAGAAGCTGAAACAGGTGATGACCGCCGCCGCGATCCATCCGGTGGTGAAGTTGACGTCGCTGGCAGGCGCGCGCGTGGCGGATTGCGAAAGCTATCTCTTCAAC
The DNA here is from genome assembly GCA_964631865.1 of uncultured Heliobacteriaceae bacterium. Taxonomy (GTDB): domain Bacteria; phylum Acidobacteriota; class Blastocatellia; order RBC074; family RBC074; genus JAFDVL01. Next base: position 18,575 of record CAZWAK010000158.1, read on the forward strand.
TTCGGCTCCACGCAATTGCTCGGCCTCATCCCCGACAAAGACAAGCCCGCGCCGCAACGATTGCGCGTGACGTTTGAGAAACAAGGCGTGTTGTACGACGTGCGCGCGCGGCGTTATCTCGGCACGGGATCAGCCTTCGAGATTGACGTCGAACCCGCCGTGCCGCGCCTGTTGGCGCTGGTTGCAACACGCATCAACGGATTGACGTTGCAGGCTCCGCCGAGCGCGCGGTTGGGCGAAGCGGTGACAGTGCAATTTCGCCTGCCCTCCGCGCCGCAATTGCGTTCGGTCGCGGTCGTCAAAGTGACTTCGCCGTCGGGGCGCGAGCTGCGATATTACGGCGGCAATCATGACATCACGAACGGCGCGGGCAGCATCACGTTCCGCACCGCACGCAACGATCCGGCGGGGACCTGGCACGTTGCCATCACCGACACCATCAGCGGAGAAACAGCGAATGCGCAGATCACGATTCAGTAAATCTGCATTCTTCCTTCTTCATTCCTAATCGAGGGAAGAAAGCATTGCTCTTGCTT
>CAZWAK010000159.1:0-18998 GCA_964631865.1 uncultured Heliobacteriaceae bacterium
GGAGACGAAGTTGGTGGCGGTGCTGGCGCCTCGGATCTTGACGTCGACCGCTTCGCCGTTTCAGCTTCGTTCATGCCGTTCAGAAACGACGCCATCAACCACGCCGCCATTTGATAATTCGGAATCTCGTCGCACGTGTAGCCGCGAATCAGAAATGCGATTTCGTCGCGCGTGAGCGATTGGCGGTCGCGTTTTTTTTCGATGAGGTCTTGCGGTCGCATAATCGTTACAATGTTTCCAGCAGCGCGGGCAAATGCGTAATGTGCGCGAGGCGGATGAAGTCTTTGTCCTCCAATTCGGCTTCCGCCACTTGTTCGTGAATCCACGTCGTCTCGAACGGAATGTGAATGCCGATGCCGCCGATGGCCAGCACGGGCAGGATGTCGGACTTCAGCGAATTGCCGACCATCACGAAATGCGGCGGTGGCACTTGATGTCGCACGACAATCGCTTCGTAAGCGCGCGGCGTTTTTTCAGACACGATTTCGATGCCGTCGAAAAAATCGCCCAGGCCGGAGCGCGCGATTTTGGCTTCCTGCTCGAACAAATCGCCTTTCGTAATGAGCAGCAATTTGTACTGCTCCGACAGCGTCAGAATCGTTTCGCGCACGCCATCGAAAATCTCCATAGGCTTGGCCAGCATATCCCACGCGATGGCGATGATGTCGTGAACATCGTTGCCATTGATGCGGCCTTCGGTCAATTGCACAGCGGTTTCAATCATCGAAAGCGCGAACGACTTGATGCCGTAGCCGTAGCGATTCAGGTTCTGCATTTCGGTCGCGTCGAGCCGGTCTTCAATCCATTCCGCATCGTGATAGCGCGTCAGAATCTGCCGAAATTTTTCTTTGGCTTCGTCGTAGTGACGTTCGTTGTGCCACAGCGTGTCGTCCGCGTCGAAAGCAATCAATTCAAGCATGGCGTTAGCCTACCTTGTTTGGGGGCAATTGTGAAAGTCCACCAACGGCGCGCGCAGTTTTTCTGCGTGGTTCACAGCGACATCAGCGCTCCTCTTTCTCAACCACACGTCGCCACTCCTGCCAATCATACTGTTCTAAGCCGCGAAAGCGTTTTTTGTAGTCGTAGTGTGAAGGCTCCTGATAGGCGTACCCTGGATAGTAATACTGCATACCGAGTTCCAGCGAGTAACCAATCGAAAGCAAAATCAACGCAATGCCGAGGCTGCGGCGGGTTTCGGTGGGTTCGTAAATTGAGTAGACGCTCGACGTGGACTGCGCGCCGATGTCGAGAAAGCTGGCGGCGAGTAATTGCTCTTCCTGCCACAGACAAAGCTCTCGAGTTCGACACGGAATCGCGGCGGGCTGGGCGCTGAAAAAATCGTAAATCGAGTTCGGCACGTTCTCGGCAAAGCGCGTTTTGTGCCGATGAAATAAGGCTTCCGTCGCGGCATCAATGAACGGCTCGCGAATTTCCAGGCGCAAGTCGGCATTCTTTTTCAGCACTCGTTTCTGGCTCGTGGACAGAGTGAAGTCCGCCAGCTTCACTCGCAAGGGCGTGACGTGATACAGGCCATCGTGCTTCGCCAACGCGGCATAGCGAAAGAAGTACTGACCGAAATGCCGCCAGCCGTGTGCCCACAAATAATCCATCTCTTCCGGTGTGACTTCCCCGGCAAAAAAATATTCATCAAGGTCGTAAGCTTCAGACATCTACCACGCTCGCAATCCTAAACAGCGTCTCCCCCAATTCCATCTCGCTCTCGATCACCCTCCCGGCGCGTTTCGTCGTCACTTTGTCATAGCCTGCTTGCTTTATCCAGCACGGTTCGCCATTTTTCGGAAGTGGATTTGAGGATGGTTTAGTTGTTGCGAAGTGGGTAGGAGGCGTCGAATTGCCGCCGCTGGTGGAAGCAGTGCAAAGCACACAGATCGTACACGAGCAGCCTTATCGGAGCCGTTTTGCAGAGGCAAAGGGCGCAAGCCCTGGTGGCAAGGCTTGCGCGGAGGAATTCCCGACGAGGCGGAGGGCGGAGCCTTTATTTCTCCGCCTTCTGCGCTTCGGGTTGAATGCTCAGGTCCGGCACATAGCGCAGCACGCTGGTTTCGGTGTGCAGGATGATCCCGGCGGATTTCGGCTGAATTTTGACGAAGCCTTCGCGCGCGGCGGTCAGCATGTTTTTCTCCAGTTCCTCAAACGAGTCCACCAGCGCCAGCACGCGGTATTCATTGCCGTTGCCGCCGAGCAGCACCTTGGCAGTCAGCACGCCCTTCGGATAGGCCTTTTGCAGAATCGGCAGCACGTCATTTTTGACATAGCTTTCGTATTCCGTCGTGCGGCCCGGCGCGACCGTGATGCGGACGGCGAGCGCGGCTTTGGCGGGCGGTGCGTCCGGCTTCGGCACGTTGGCGCTCAGGGCGGGCAGGAACTGCACGAGGTAGGTGTGATTGCTGTGCGTCAGCCGGAACCGCTTTTCATTCAGCGCGCGCGCGCCTTCCGCGCCCAACGCCTTGTTGAGTACGCCTGGCCCATCGAACTGCTTCAGGCTTTCTACCGGCTCGATGAAGATGTATTCGCCCGGCTCGCCGAAGTAGCTCGTCGTAAAAGTGTTGAGCTGCTTGGTGCCGCCTTTCTTGAGCGCCGGGAGTTGTTCGTTCTTCATGAGTTCTTGATATTCCCGCGCCATTCCCGGTTGGACGTGCGCCACGCGCACCACATAGAGGTTTTGGAGCGTGGTCGGTGGCGGCTGGTTTTGCGCGAAGCCGGAGGGCGCAGCCAGCAGCAATGCGCCGAGGGTGAGTACGAGTTTGGTTTTGAGACTGAGACTGTTCATACGTGGTTTCTCCTCTTGGTTGGGTTACTGCGTGAACACAGTTATAATGCCGCCCTGCCCGACGGGAACGGTTTCCCAGAAAGGAAAGGCCAGCCATGTTGACACTGGAACAAATCATCGAAGCCGCGCGCCACCTGGTGCCGCGCGACCGCCAACAATTGCAACGCTGGTTGCAAGAACAAGAAGCGCAGGACGCTGCTACGCCAGCACAGGACGCAGAAGCACCGCCGAAAGAAACGCCGCAAGAGCAAATGGAGCGATTCCGCAAAGCGATGAATTGGGTGGCAGAACATCGCGCCGAATATCTCGGTCAATGGGTCGCGCTCGAAGGCGACCGGCTCATCAGCCACGGCACGGATGCGGTGCAAGTCCACCGCGAAGCCAAAGCCGCCGGAATTGCCACTCCTTTCCTCGAACAAGTGGTCGAAAAAGAGGAAGGTCCATACTGGGGAGGCTGGTTATGAGCTATGCCCTCGCCTTTGCCATCCGCTACGAATACGACACCACGTTGCAGGGCATCACCGTGCCCGTCACCTTGCGCTTCGGCGCAGAAACCGCCGAGTTTCAGGCCAAAGTGGATAGCGGCGCAGACAACTGCATCGTTGCACGCGCGCACGGCGAACGGCTTGGTCTCGACATCGAAAGCGGTCAGCCCATGCGCTTTCGTACCGCGATGGGCGGCTTTCTGACCTACGGACACGACGTCACTTTGACCGTGTTGGAGGTTGCCGTCGTGACCACCGTCTATTTCGCTGCTGATCCGCACTTTACTACGAATGTGCTGGGGCGACAGGGCTGGCTCGACCGCGTGCGTCTCGGCTTGATTGACTATGACAGCCAGCTTTACCTCAGCGCCTACGACGATCCCGCTTGATGCTTACTTCGCCGCCTTCTGCGGTTCCGGGCGTATGCTCAAATCCGGCCTGTAGCGAAAAACGGCGGTTTCCCGGTGCAACGTAATCCCGACTTCTTTTTCTCCAATCTTGCCAAAGCCTTGCAGTTGCGCGGCGACAGCCCATTTCTCCATCTCCTCATAGGAATCAAAGCGGAGGACAGAAAGATACTCATTGGCATCACCACCGAGCGACACTCTGCCCATGAAAAAGGCTCTCACGTTTGTCTTCTGGAAAATCGGGAGGGTTTCGTTTTTGACAATGTCCTCAAAGGCGGCCCCTCGTCCTACAGCAACTTTATGCGTTACGAGCAATGCCAGTTTAGGCGCGTCATTCGTCTTCGGCAGAATGCTCAGATTGGGGCGCATTTGCACAAGGTAGCCGCGCGAGCTGACGATCAGGCGTAACCACTTTGCCGCCCACGCGCGTTGCCCTTCTTCGCCCAAGGCTTTGGTGAGCGCGTCCGTTTCATCAAACTCTTTCAGACTGGCGATAGGGCGAATGTAATAAAACTTCATTTCGCCAAAGTTCTCCGTCGTATACGCATCCCATTGTTTGATGCCCGCTTTCCGGTAGGCAGGCAGCGTTTCCTTCTGCATAAACGTGTAGTATTCCTGCGAGAGTTCCAGCTTGACGCGCGTTTCCCGCACGACCAGAAGCTGCGGCGTGGGCGTTGGGGTTTGGGCGAAGGAAATGGTTGTAGTGATTAAGGTGAATAGAGTTGCGAAGAGAATGCGTTTCATTTGGTCTCCTTGGAAAAAGTAGCGCAACCAGCCAGGGTTGCGATGTTTGTGAAGCGATACGTGCGGGAAGCCACGCAACCTCGGCACGCTTGCGCTACGCTTCCACACCGATCATTTGACGCGGCGGAAACGAGCTTCGCGTTTGGTCGTTGTGCCAGCCAGGATCAGCACCTCTCCTTCGAACTTGCAGGTCTGCTGAATCTCGTCCCCTTCCTGACTGGGATTGGTATGCGAGAGGGGCTTGCGCGTCAGCTTCGTGCCGGTGAGCGCGTAGGTTCCAGCGTGGCAATTGATGCCCTCAAACCGATTCAGCAATTCCTCTTTGGTCATGTCCTGAAGCGGCTTGTTGAGCTTGGCGCGTCCGGGTGGATTACGGACTTGCGCGTAGTGTCCATCGGCGCTGAAGATGAGTTGTGACGCCACCGCCGCGCCGGTTAGCGGTTGGCCGTCTTGATCCTTGAGGGCGATGCGTTCCCACGTACCTACCAAAGCCTTCTGATGCGGCGCAGAAGCCGTCACGCGAAAGACCAGCAGGAGCGCGAACGACAGAATGAGGGTGATGGGGACGATGGTGGCGATGCGTAATTTATTCATGGTTGTCTCCTTTTTGGGTTGATCGTAAATAGCGAACTATTTCAAGCGGCGAAATCGCGCTTCAGATTTTGTCCTCGTCGAGTTCAGGATCAGCAGATCGCCCTCGAATTTATAGGTCTGCTTGATCTCTGTCCCTTCCAGATTGGGATTCGTGACGGAAACGATCTTCCGGGTCAGCGTATTCCCGGCCAACGTGTAGGTTCCATAAGTGCCGCCGGAAGACTCAAAGCGGTTGAGCAATTCCTCTTTGGTCATTTCCTTGACGGGCTTATCAAGCTTTTCGCGTCCGAGTGGATTCGTGGCCTGCACAAAGTGACCATTCGCGCTGAAGATAAGATAGGAGGGGATGACCGTCGTGCTGGGCTGGCCTTCGCTATCCTTGCCTGCGAAGCGCTCCCAAGCGCCGATGAAGGCTTTGTTGTTGGGCGCATTGGCGTCGGCGCGATGGGCGAGCAACGTGGTGATCGAAATGGCCAACGTGATGGCTGCGAAGGCGGCAATGACCAGTGTCTTTTTCATAAAGGTATCTCCGGTTGGTTAGCGCAAACCGTTAGTTTGCGCTTCTTGTGTCGCGTAGCGACAAGCTGAATTTAGACGTGGGTTTCAACCCACGGAAGGAAGCACGTGGCCCGCGTCGCGTCAGCGACGATTGAATTCAGGCGTCGCTGACGCGACGCGGAACGTTCGCGCTACAGCTACCGTGGTTTGAAAACCACGGCTAAGGTTAGCCGCCGCGCTGCGGCGAAGAGGCTCACCGGTTCCAGCTATTTCTTCTCGGCAGTGCTTGTTTGCGGCGTGATGCTCAAATCAGCGCGATAGCGCAGAATCGTTTGCTCGGTCTTCAAGACTGCGCCTTGTGGCGAATTGCGATTGAGCAATTGTGCCGCTTCGCTACCCATCGCTTTCACCAATGGACTTTGCCCATCCCGCGCGGTATAGCTTTCCAACGGGCTGAGAATGTAATAGACGTTGATGTCTCCGCCGTACACAACGGTGCTGACCAGAAATGAGTGGTCAGCTTTTTTATAGGCGGGCATCACCTCGTTCCGCAGGTAGTTGGCGTAATCCGTGCGGAACGGTGCGATCCAACGTTTGGTGAGCGTCATTAGTTGCAGCGTTCCTGGCTGCTTCGGACTCGCATAGCTGAGGCCAGGCCGTGAAGAGATGACAAAGTTTTCCGCCCCGACCAAATACATTCGTAGTTTTTTGTAATGCTCTGAAAAGGCATTGCCCTCTCTGGGTAAAGCTCTGCGGATCGGGTCTTCTTCCAGCGCCGCAAAATTTTCAAGCGGTCGTATCAGGATATATTCAAAGCGGTCGCCTAAATCCGGTCGCCAAACAGTGGTAGTTTTGACGCCGCCTTTCATCAACAACGGATTCCGTTCGTTTTTGACGAAGCTCTCAAATTCAAGCAGCATATCGGGCTTCACGTGCGCCACGAAAACGGAATACAACTGCGGCTTCTCGACAGCGGGCGTGCTGGCGGGCGATGCAGTCTGGGCGAAGCTGAAGGGCGCTAACACGATGAGTGTTAACAGTGCGACACATAGTTTTTGCGAAATGTTTTTCATAACTGATTCTCCTGTTGGTAGCGGTAGCGCAAACGGACAGTTCGCGCTACCGTGCTGAAAAGCTATTTCTTCTCGGCGGTGTTGGTTGGCGGCACGATGCTCAGGTCGGGGCGATAGCGGAGCAGATACGCTTCGTCCTGCAAGATCACGCCTTTGGGTAGCTTGTCCTGCATCTTCTGATACTCAGCAGCGCCCAGGATTTGCCCCAGCCCTTTCGTCCCGCCCGCATCCAGTTCGGTGAAGCTCGCCATCGGCCTCAACATCAAATAGCGATACACATTGCCACCGGAGAGCAAATGAAAGCGCCATTGACCGAGCATATTGCTTTGCTCGGCAGTCTTGCGCCGCGCGGGAATCTCCAGGGTTTTGAAGAAGTCTTCGTATTCCGTCCTGCGCCCATACGCCACCGTTTGCCAGCGCATCAAGGCGAATTGCGGTTGCCCCGAAAACTTCGGATTTGTCCAACTGATGTCGGGCAAAGCTTCGACGGTGAGAAGGGTGTTGCTCTCGATAAACCGACTGTGCTTTTGCCAGAAGAGGCGAAAGGATTCTTCGTTCCCCAGCGCCTCGCGGATGTAATCGCGGTTGGCGGCGAAGCTCTCAAACGGGACGAAGTAAATGATTTCGTTGCGCGTGCCACGATCAGCCCGCCACGCCGCGCGCTCTTTCAGCCCGGCCTTGACGTACAGCGGATTCATCACGTTTTTGACGAAATCGAAATACTCATATTCGGTCTCGGTCTTAAACCGCAGGATGCTAACGTTGTACAACTGCTTCTTCGCCGCCGTTTGCGCACTGCTTGATGACGATGTCTGCCAGCCAATGACGGCCAGCGCGAATAACACGAGTAGGAAGAATCGTTTCATTTGTCGTCTCCTTTTGGGTTGGGCAGGACAGCTCCGATGGAACGCGGAAAAGGAGACTTCCAAAACCGCACTTCCGACCGGAACCACCCTGAGTTGAGGCTGAGGACGACTGCTGAAATTCCCAATGGCAGCCGTAAGCTTGGCGGTTTCCCCGCTGAAAAAATGCGCGCAGCTTCGTTACGAACATCGCTTCCTTGACAAACTTTAAGGTTGGGCCAAATTTCAGCTAAGAACCGATTAAATTCGGCGGTTATATTTGCTCTGCCGCTGCTTAGATTTCGTCCTCACCTCTTCATGTGCGAAAGGCGACCCAAAGCGGTAACATCAAGGAAAGTTTTTTTTTCGCCCGACGTCCGCACGACTAACGAGACGCTTGAGGTCTGTGTATAATGGCGGCAATTATCCGAACTAATCCGTTGCTAAATGGTCAGCGAACTGGCGCTTCTGGTTGTAGCCAGGCTCGCACTTGGGGCAAGAAGCGTATGACGCCGCCAACACACGAAGTCACCCACCTGTTAGTCGCCTGGGGTTCGGGCGATAGAGCGGCGTTGGATCGGCTCGTGCCGCTGGTCTATGACGAATTGCATCGGCTGGCGCAGAGTTACATGCGGCGGGAACGCGCAGGACATTCGTTGCAAACGACGGCGTTGATTCACGAGGCGTATTTGCGGTTGATTGATGTGCGGCAGGTGCAGTGGCAGAACCGCGCGCATTTCTTTGGGGTCGCGGCGCGCGTCATGCGGCAGATTCTGGTCGCTTTGGCGCGCGAGCGTGGCTATCAGAAGCGCGGCGGCGGCACACGGCAAATCTCGCTCGACAAGGTCAGCGTGATTGACGAAGGGCAGGACGAAGATTTGGTGGCGTTGGATGAAGCACTCCGGGCGCTCGCGGCTTTTGATGAGCGCAAGGCGCAGGTCGTGGAGATGCGCTTCTTCGGCGGGCTGACTGAAAGCGAGATTGCCACCGCGTTGCACGTCTCGCCGGAAACCGTGCGCCGCGATTGGCGACTGGCGAAATCCTGGCTGCTGCACCAACTCAGCGGAGCAACGAGCGATGAAGCCTGAACTGTGGCAACGCCTTGAGCCAATTTACCACGCCGCGCTGGAACGCGAACCGGCGGCGCGCGGCAGCTTCCTCGACACTGCCTGTGCGGGTGATGAGGAACTGCGCCGCGCCGTCGTGGCGTTACTCGCCTGCGATGACCGCGCCGCTCATTTCATCGAAAAACCCGCCCTCGAAGTCGCGGCTCGTGCATTGGCGCAGGAACCGGGCCAGGCGTTGGAACGTCCGCCCGCGCCGTCGCACATCGGCCATTACCAAATCCTTGCGCCGCTGGGGCGCGGCGGAATGGGCGAAGTGCATCTCGCGTTCGACACGCGGATGGAGCGCAAAGTAGCGCTCAAGTTGTTGCCCGCCGCGTTCACGACCGATGCCGAACGCTTGCGGCGCTTTGCGCGCGAAGCCCATGCGGTGTCGGCGCTCAATCATCCGAACATTATCACCATTCACGAAATCAGCGAGGTCGAGAACACCCATTTCATGGTGATGGAATTCGTGGAAGGCGAGACGCTGCGCCAGCGGATGAAACCCGTGTCCGAACCCGCCCTGACACCCTGCCTGAAACCCGCTGAAGCCGTCGCGTACGCCATCCAGATTGCCGCCGCGCTCGACGCCGCGCATCAAGCCGGCATCATTCATCGGGACATCAAACCGGAGAACGTGATGGTACGGCGGGACGGCATTGTCAAAGTCTTGGATTTCGGTCTGGCCAAGCTGGCCGAAGCAACGGTCGCGGAGGTTCCGGTTTCCACTTCAGATCACGAACATACGGTGTCTGGCATGGTGCTGGGGACGCCGCGTTATATGTCGCCGGAGCAGGCGCGCGGCGAGAAAGTGGAGGCAAGGACAGACATCTTCAGCCTCGGCGTCGTGCTCTACGAGATGCTCACCGGGCGCGCGCCTTTCGCAGGGGCCACGCCGAGCGAGACCATTGCCGCCATCTTGCGCGACGACCCGCCCGAGCTAAGCGAAACGAACCCCACGATCAGCCCGCAGCTCGCCCGGATCGTGCAACATTGTTTGGAGAAACAACCTGAACTGCGCTTTCAGTCGGCGCGCGATTTGGGCTTCGCGCTCGAAGCCTTGTCCACGCCATCGGGCGCGCGGTTAGAAACATCGTTGCAGACGGCGCGACGGGCAACGGCGAATGTGGTGGGAAATACACAACGATGGGGGTGGTTGGTGGCGGCAGCCTTCCTGCTGGGGATGTTGGGCTTCGCATTCGCGTACTTTCGCCGCGCGCCCGCTGCCCGTGATCTCACGTTCACATATCTGCCCGTGCCTGAAAACACCACCGCGACGGATGTGAGCGGAGCCGTGCTTTCCCCGGATGGGCGACATTTGGTCACAACCGCCGTCACGAATGGGGTCAATCGGCTCTGGTTGTACTCGTTCGATGCGCCCACACCCCGATTGTTACCGGGCACCGAAGGCGGGCATTTACCCTTCTGGTCGCCCGACAGCCAGAGCATTGGGTTTTTCGACTACCGCAACCTCAAACGAATGGAATTGGCAGGCGGTCTGCTCACCACGCTCTGCCCCGCACCGATTGGGACGGGCGGCACGTGGAATGAACGGGGCGAGATTATTTTTGCCACGCTCATCAATGGCGCGGGGTTGTATCGAGTCTCTGCCGTAGGCGGCGCAGCTACCTCGATCACCAATCTGGATGCGACCCGGTTTGAGACCGGACACAACAGCCCGCATTTCCTGCGCGATGGTCGCCATTTCATCTTCTTTGTGCAGGCGGGACAACCGGAGTATCGCGGCATCCGACTCGGTTCGCTCGATGACGCGCAGACTCGTTTTCTGCTGCCTGCCGATGCGAAGGCGGAATATTCTGCGGCGGGCTATTTGCTCTTTGTGCGTGGGCGGAAGATATTGGCGCAGTCGTTCGACCTGACAAAACTAGCGCTGAGTGGTGAGCCGATCCCGATAACCGCTGAGCCAATCTATTACGAACCACCGTTTCGCTACGCCGATCTCTCGGTCGTGGGCGATCAGTGGCTGCTGTACCGCAGCGGAGGAAATCCGAATACACAACTGACCTGGTTTGATCGCAGTGGCCGACCACTCGCAGCGGTTTGCGATCCGGGACAATATCGTTCGATGCAACTCTCTCCCGACGGCAGGCAAGTGATTCTGGATCGCAACGATCCGCAGGTCGAAACGTCTGACATCTGGAAGTTCGATTTGTCGCTCCAGACCGGCACACGTTTGACGGCCAATCCAGGCGTTGACACCTATCCCATCTGGTCGCCGGACGCTAGTCGCATTGTCTTTGTCTCCAATCGAGACGGGGTCTGGGGCATTTACGAAAAAAGCGCGAACGGTGACGACCACGAGCAACTGTTGCTCAAGGGAGACCAGCAACTCTTGTTCACGAGCGACTGGTCACGCGATGGAAAGTTGCTGGTCTACCGCAAGCACAAAGGAAAAACCAGAGTAGATATTGAGTTGCTGCCCCTGGTCGGCGACCGCGAGCCGCGCAGCTATCTGGCAACGGAATTCACGGAAACCTACGGAAGCATTTCGCCGGATGGACGTTGGCTGGCGTATCAGTCCGATGCGTCGGACAACCGTTTGGAAATCTATGTGCAATCCTTCCCGGAGCCGGGGCGGAAGGTGCGAGTGTCGCAAAGCGGCGGGCAATTGGCGCGTTGGCGGCGGGATGGGAAGGAATTGTACTACGTCGGTGCCGATGACAACCTGATGGCGGTTCCGGTGCAGACGGGCGCAGGCTTTACGGCAGGGACGCCGATTCCGCTGTTCAACCTGGGGAGTTATGGCCGCCGCACAGATCGGTATATGTATGACGTCAGCCCCGACGGGCAAAAGTTTTTAGTGATTCGCCCATTGGAAGACGCTTCCCTGCGCCCCTTGACGCTCGTCCAAAACTGGACGGCATTGCTGAAGAAATAACCCTCAACGATGTTTCATCAGTACGTCAAAAACAGCGCCATCAAAGTCACGCCCAATGATGAACTGCGCTTCAATCCACGCCTTGAGAACCAACCGTTACGTGTGCTGAGCGAAGAGGATTGGCAAGGCTGGCAAACGAATGGTTACGTGATTGTGCCGCACGCCGTGCCGCCGGAAAACCTCGACGCGGTGATTGCTTTGTTGTGGGAGTTTCAAGAAATGAACCCCGATGATCCCGCGACGTGGTACAACAATCCGGCGCGCCCGATGGAAATGGTTGAGTTGCGTGGCGGCGGAATGGTTGAGGTCTACAATCATCAGGCGCTCTGGAATAATCGCCAGCATCCGCATGTGTATGAAGCGTTTGTAGACATTTGGGGCACGGAACGACTTTGGGTCAGCATTGACCGCGCGAATTTGAATCCGCCGAATCGTACGCCCGACGAGTTCCCCGGCTTCATTCATTGGGATATTGATACGAGCCTCGAACCCATTCCCGCCAACGTGCAAGGCGTGCTCGCGCTCAATGATACAACGGTCGAAATGGGCGGGTTTCAATGCGTGCCCGAACTGTATCGAACCTTTGCCGATTGGGTAAACACACAACCTGCCAACCGCGATCCGTATCAGCCGGACATCAGTGGTTTTGAGATCGTCAAAGTTCCCGCACGCGCCGGAGACTTGTTGATTTGGAACAGCCTCTTGCCACACGGCATTCGCCCGAATCGTTCCGACCAACCACGCTTGGCGCAATACATTTCGATGATGCCGACGCAGGAACACAATGCCGAGCTACGGGAATGGCGTATAAAATCGTGGCGCGACCGCGTTGCCCCCGAAGGCTATGCGTTCCCCGGCGATCCGCGTAACTGGGAACAGACCAAATACGAACGGGCGCGGCTGACCGAGTTGGGAGAAAAATTGTTAGGCTTGCGCGCGTGGTAACTGGCGAATCGTTCATCCTACGCTCGTTCCACTTCCACCAACTCAGTGTAAAATGCCGCCTCCCCCAAGCTCAGGCATTGTCTTCTATTCCAAACTAGCGAAATACAGTAAGATTCAATCTATGAGCAACGCTATTGCCGTCAATCTAACGAATGAGAAGATTGTGCTCAGCCATATTGCCTGGCGCGCATGTTTCCCCAGTCCGCGACGGCGCTTGGCTTTTATCAAGCAAATCGGTCACCGCATTGTGCAAGAGTTTCAGCCCGAAAAAATCATTCTGTTTGGCTCGCAAGCCTACGGCCAACCGAAATGGTATTCGGACATTGATTTGCTCGTCATCCTACCATTTGAAGGAAACCCGCTGGAAAAATCTGTCGAGATACTAAAAAAGCTGAACCTGCTCATCCCGATTGACCTGTTGGCCTACACGCCGGAGCAGATCAAACGACGATTAGAAATGGGGGATTTTTTTGTGCGTGAAATGCTGGAAAAGGGAAAGGTGCTTTATGAAACTGCTCACAGTTGAATGGGTCGAAAAAGCCGAGGGCGATTGGGTTGTCGCATTACAGTGCTATCGCGCCCGCAAATTCCCCAATTACGATGCCGCCTGCTTCCATTGTCAGCAGTGCGCCGAAAAACTCCTGAAAGCCCGGTTGGTTGAAGCAGGCGTCAACTTTCCACGTACTCACGATCTTGTTACGCTAATGCAATTGGTGTTGCCGATTGAACCTAACTGGGCTTCATTGCAAATCAGACTGATCGGATTGAACGGATACTCTGTGGCATTTCGTTATCCAGGAAGCTCCGCGACAAAACTCAGCGCGAAAACCGCGATCAAGGATTGCAAGGAAGTACGCCGAGTTATTCGTTTGTCTTTTGGCCTGCCTCTTTAATTTTCCGTACGGGAAATACCTCAGGTAATTGCGGAACTCCAGAAATTTTCTTTATCGCCTCTTCAGCCGTCTGGTTCATTGACTTTGGCCGCTCTGACCGCTGTTCCTCGAAAATTCGTGCGCTAAAAAGTCCTCGTGAGAACGGGTGTGGCCGTTCCTCTTGTTTCTGTGCTAATTCTTCGAGAAAAGGGAGTGCTTTTTGCGCGTGAACACCGCACTCACCTAGCTTTTCTACCGAAAGTTTTCGCAGAAAATCGGGGTTGTCCTGATCTTGGGTAACCTCAATCAAAGTATCAATAACCTGTTCAGAATCGGGGGCAGTATAAATAAGCACCTGGGCAAAAATAATCAGGTCTTGCGTCGTAACGCGATTTGGCAAATCGCGGCGGTTTGCAGCCTGAACCAGCGATTTGCCAAATCGCTTTACACCGGATTATTTCTGCCTCCCTACTTAACACCCCATATCGCATGCCATCGTAACCATTCATCGGCCTCTTTGTTTTGAATAATCTCGATTAGATCCGGAATGAATGCTTGGAATATGCTGTCATTCAACCAAGCAAGTGAAATCCCAATTTGGCAAAGTTCCTGATCTTTTTCCTTGATCAATTGCCGAATATAAGGAATAGACACCTCGCCAAAGTCAGTAATCGCCCCTTCAATAGAAACCTCTATCTTCCTTTTCATTTCCTTGGTCAATAAGAATTGAGCCTTTGGTCTCTTGAGCTTATCAATCAGTAAGGGGATCGTTTCTATGGGATCAGGCTCAAGAGATTTCAAGGCGAATTTTGCATTCAATCGAACGGCTTCATCAGAGCTTTCCAAAGCCTCCATCACTAAAGGAACACACTCTCGCGCCTGAATGCCAACCGTTGCTACTCCACTTAACGCATACTGCTTTACTGCTGTGCTCCTATCTTCTAGCGCCCTCGTAATAATCTGGATTAGCTCAGTCTCTTCGTCTTCGTCCCCTTTAATGACTCTTGCTAATGCAGAAATCGCTAACCCACTTACCTCAGCATTGTCATCATTAATCGCCGCCTTCAAATTGTTTGCAGCACTCCGTGCATCATTTCCCAAGCTACCGATTGTCCGTACAGCGCCTAACCTAATTTTGGGAATCGGATCACTGAGCGATTTGCATAATGCAGGAATAGCAACCCTGAGTTTGGACTTTGGGTTTATTCGCCTACTGCTGAGGGATGAAATTGCATACAAGCGATCTTCATCGTCCGGGTATTCAAGCATTCCTATCAACCTTTGAATCCGTCGCTCAAGTTGCATCTCATTCACATTTCCATTTGATACCCCGGCCAAAACTGCAATTTCGTCAATGACTTTTTCAGGGATACCGTAATCTATAACTCTTGCCAGACAACAATCATGCAAGGCACGCAGAAAGCTTCGGCTCTTTTCTGAATCGTAGTTTCCTGATCTCACTTGCTCTAAAAACGTCCGCCAGTGGGCTTCTTTATTTTTACTTTCTTCTACCAAGTACATCCCCGCCAGATACTCCGCGAGCGGGTCTAGAATAATGCGGAATTCATCACGCCCAACACCGACAGTCTGTATCAACCGAAGGCGTCCTTCGAGGTCTTTAAGTCGAGGCGCATCATCTGGATTCAATACTGCAACAATCTCAGATTTCTTTGCCGAGGCAGGATAGAAGTGCCGTTTTAAGCACTGCCAACCGATAGCTTTTGCAATTCGCTGGGCAGTCGAAGCATCTAGGTTGACACTCTCACCGCTACTGTTTATTTCATTCACATAGCTCAACATCAAATCAGGAATATTCCCAGGTAACTCAGCATGAGAAAGTTTCTCTTTTGATGCAATCATCAGATCAGCATACATCTTGGCAATCAAAACGGTTATTTCACGATCTCCGACAGCTCTCATTAGATCAAGCTTTTCACAGGCTCTAAACAAATCACGGTCTTCAAACAATTCGCTCTTTTGAAGATGTGAAAAATAATCCACTAAGAATTTAACCAAGCTGACAGTCCTCAAAAGCTGAGTCTGAATCGTGTTCTTAATCGTTGTTCGTAAGAACTGTTCGCTGCGGGAGGTAATAACCAAAGCTGCAATAGGAAATTCAGGCTGTTCAGGCTGCAACTGTTTGCGTGTTGTATCGCTCAATTCCGATAGCCCATCTACAATGACTAAAAGACGCTTTTTCCTCAAAAGCTCCTCAACCCAATCTTTCGGTAGAGGATCGGGATCGCCGATCAACTCTCTTAACTCGCCTCGTACGACATCAACTATCGCTGTTGGGCCTTCAGGAAAATTTTGCTCAATCAATATAGGTAATAGTGGATGACTTGTACAAAGCCTTGAAGATTCCACTTCTGAAAGTGCCCACTTTCCGAGTTGACCCGCAAGGTTTGTTTTTCCTGAGCCACCTTCACCACAAATTAGAAGGCGAACAGTTTTAGATGAGAAGAGGGGTTGTAGTTTTTGCGCAGTTAGTATTTCGGGGTTGTCATCATTGAGCTTCGATTGAATGCCTACGTAAACCTTATGCGCATTAACCGTTGGTTTCTTTGAATAATTTTCCCTTGCTTTTGTTATATGTTCCTTCACCCAAGCATCAAGTACCCTCTGGCGATACGCAAACAGGCCATTTATTCTGATGAAAATATCTTTCAGTCCAAGCTTTTCCGCCTCATTCCGTCTCAGAAAAAAGTGGACTTTTAGCAACCAGAGTGGACGCCACCAATAGACTAATCCAGACACCAACGGCCATAACAAAACAGGCACTGAAACAGCCGAAAGCAGATAGGTAAAAATCTCTCTGAGCCAAGGGGGTATTGGCATAAATAAACTATTCAGTTTTTCTCTATTTCCACCAACACATCATAAAACG
Organism: uncultured Heliobacteriaceae bacterium; assembly: GCA_964631865.1. Lineage (GTDB taxonomy): Bacteria > Acidobacteriota > Blastocatellia > RBC074 > RBC074 > JAFDVL01. Next base: position 16,144 of record CAZWAK010000159.1, read on the forward strand.
TCGCCGCCGCGCCCAAATCCGTTAGCCCTTGCGACGTCACGTCATTCGCATTCGTGCCATCCGTCAACTTCTTCCACCACACCGACAATGCAACAATGACGCCACTCCGAGCTTTGTCCGACACACGCGCTTTGGCGGTGAATGCGCCGCGATCATTGAAAATTTTCACGCGGTCGCCGTCGTGAATGCCGCGCACGCCCGCATCGTCGGGATGAATTTCCAGAAACGGTTCTTTCTCCGCCTGCACGAACGACGGCAGATTCGCAAAGCTCGAATTCAGAAAATTGTGCGCGGGCGGCGAGATAATCGCTAACGGAAATCGCTTGGCAATCTCCGGCGCAGTCTGTACGGATTCGCGCGGCGGAATGTAGGTGGGCAATGGGTCAATGCCTTGCTTCGCTAATGTCTCGCTGAAGAATTCGCACTTGCCCGATGGCGTGGGGAAATTGCCTTCGGCGAAGGGCGCGTAACGTTCCGGCACGTTCAATCGCTGCCAACCGTTTTCCTTCAGTGTCGCAAAATCAATCGTCTTCATCCGTTCGTGGTCGTAGTTGAAGGCCTGCGCGCCAATCGCTTCATCGCTGTCCGCAAAGCACGGATCGTCAAAGCCCATTCGTTGCGCCAACAAACGAAAGACTTCGCTGTTCGGCTTCGCTTCGCCAATCGGCGCAATCGCGGGATTGTTCGCCAACACATAGAGATGCCCATAGGCTTTATGCACATCGAATTGCTCAAGCTGTGTCGTCGCGGGCAGCACGATGTCGGCATAATCTGCCGTGTCGGTCTGAAAGATTTCATGCACGACCGTGAACAAATCTTCGCGCGCGAACCCGGCTTTGACTTTGCCCGAATCGGGCGCGACGGCAACAGGGTTCGAGTTGTAGACGTAAATCGCTTTGACAGGCGGATCAAGCGGCACGACCGAATTGTCGGGCAAGCGCCAATGCCCCAGCAGCGCGTCGCCAATCGCCGACATATTGATCGTGCGCGTACCGGGCGGAATAAAATCGGGGCGTTCGAGCGCCTGCGTATTGAGCGCAAACGTGCCCGAAGACGAAAGCAAAACGCCTCCGGCAGGATCGCGCCACGCGCCAATCAGTGCGGGTAAGCACGCGATAGTGCGCACGGCCATTCCGCCGCCTGCGTGCCGTTGCATTCCATAGTTCAAGCGAATCACCGCAGGTTTCGTCGTCGCGTATTCGCGGGCGAAATTGATGATTGTCGCTTCATCGAGTCCCGTGATCGCTGCGACGCGCGACGGCGGATAGTCCAGCACTCGCTCTTTCAGCAATTCATAACCGAGTGTGTAATTTTGAATGTAATCGGCGTCAATCAGGTTCTCGTTGATGATGACGTGCATCATCGCCAATGCCAATGCGCCGTCCGTGCCGGGCAGCAGCGCGATGTGCTGCTGACATTTTTCCGCCGTCAATGAGCGATACGGATCAATCGCAATCAGCTTCGCGCCGCGCCGTTTGGCTTCCAGTATTTTGGGCATCAAATGCACGTTCGACGTTTGCGGATTGCTGCCCCAAATCACAATCAATTTCGCTTCGTCAAAGCGTTCCATATCCGTGCCGATGCTTGCGCCAATCGTGACTTTATAGCCTGCCGCGCCCGCGCTCGCGCAAATCGTGCGATCCAGCAGCGACGCGCCGAGCCTATGAAAAAAGCGCCGATCCATAGATTGCGATTGCACCAGGCCCATCGTGCCGGCGTAGCTGTAGGGCAAAATCGCCTGCGGATTTTCGGCAGCAATCGCTTTGAACTTTTCCGCAATCGTATCCAACGCTTCGTCCCACGTGATGCGCGCGAACAAGCCTTGGCCTTTGTCGCCGACGCGCTTCATCGGATAGAGCACACGTTGATTGGAATAGGTTCGTTCGAGATAGCGATTGACTTTCGTGCAGAGAAAGCCGTTCGTCGTCGGATGATCTTTGGCTCCGGCGATTTTGATGGCTTTGCCGTCTTCAATGGTGACGAGCATCGCACAGGTGTCGGGGCAATCGTGGGGACAAGCGGCGCGGATGATTTGTTTAGTCATAACGATTCCTCAAAAGTAGAGGCTGAATTATAGCTGTCCTTGTGCTGTAGCGCGAAACTCGAATCAGTGGTATTTTGCGCGCGCTTCAATTTCTTTCCTGAAAACTGTGAGGACAATGATTATGTTGCCAGAGAAAACCACTTCGCGGCGTACGATGCTGTGTCAAACGGCGAGCGGATTGGCAAGCTTAGCGTTACTAGGGCCAAGCGCCTTTGCCGCGCAGCCACAAGCCGAATACAAGCTCGACCCGAAACATCTGCAACCGCTCAAGCTCAAAGGTCGCCTCAAACAATCGGCCTGTCGTTGGTGTTATCGCACGGTCAAGTTTGAAGATTTATGCAAAGCGGCGAAGGCAATGGGCTTGGTCGGGATTGATCTCGTTAACGACCGCAAAGATTGGGCGACGCTCAAGCAATATGGCCTTGTCGCCACGATGGTGCCGGGCGCAGGGACGATTCCCGTCGGCTTCAATCGGCTCGAACATCACGACAAACTCGTGCAGGATTTTCGCGGCAATGCACAAGCCGCGTCCGAAGCCGGTTGGAAAAACGTCATCACGTTTTCCGGCAATCGCGTGGGCAAGCCGGACGGCGAAGCGATTGACAATTGCGTCATCGGACTCAATCGCATCAAGAGCATCGCAGATGAATTCAATGTCACGATTTGTATGGAACTGCTCAACTCGAAAGTGAATCACCCCGATTACCACTTCGATCACATGGCGTGGGGCGTCGAAGTCGTGAAGCGCGTCAATCATCCGCGCGTCAAGATTCTCTACGACATCTACCACGCGCAAATTATGGACGGCGAC